>DBOB01000020.1 GCA_002299885.1 Sediminibacterium sp. UBA657 | reverse complement strand
TAAGTATAACTTATAATATACCATCATGGCACGTAAAGGAAACAGAGTTCAAGTAATATTAGAGTGCACAGAGCACAAGACTACTGGTTTACCAGGAACTAGTCGTTATATTACTACTAAGAACAAAAAGAATACTCCAGACCGTATGGAGTTCAAAAAGTATAATCCAATTTTGAAAAAAGTAACTGTACACAAAGAAATTAAATAATCATGGCAAAAGCAGCTTCTAAAAACGCGAAAATCAAGGATCTTAAGGCTTCTGCTGAAGCAAAAAACTGGACTAAAGTAATTAAAGCAGTACGTAGCCCAAAAACAGGTGCGTATACCTTTAAAGAGTCTATCGTTTACAAAGACAACGTAAAAGAATTCTTAGCAGCTAAATAATTACTGCTATTGATACTTTCATCAATAAGATTCAAAACCTTCATTAGCAATATTGAAGGTTTTTTTATGATTTAATTTGACATCTATGAGCTTTTTAGGAAAATTATTTGGGAAAAAAGAGCAGGAGTCACTGGACCAAGGTTTGGAAAAGACGAAACAAGGCTTTTTTGAACGCATTTCTAAAGTGATTGTGGGGAAGACCTCTGTGGATGATGATGTCTTAGATCAATTAGAAGAGGCATTGATTGGAGCAGATGTTGGTGTGGACACCACTTTAGCGATCATTGAACGTATTCAAGAAAGGGTCAAAAAGGATAAATATGTTTCTACTTCCGAGTTGAATCAAATTTTATACGATGAAATTGCAAATTTATTAATAGATACCCCGCAAGATCTCGCTGGTTTTCAAGTACCTATAGCAAAAAAACCATTCATTACATTAGTTGTTGGGGTGAATGGTGTAGGTAAAACCACCACCATTGGTAAATTAGCCCATCATTTTAAAGCTGCTGGCAACGAAGTCTTATTGGGTGCCGCAGATACCTTTAGGGCCGCTGCTGTGGACCAATTGACTATTTGGAGTGAAAGGGTTGGTGTGCCAATTGTTAAGCAAAATATGGGTGCCGATCCAAGTTCTGTGGCATTTGATACGGTGCAGTCTGCCCTTGCTAGAAAATCTGATATTGTTTTCATTGATACCGCTGGACGTTTACATAATAAAGCCCATTTGATGGACGAATTGAATAAAATCAAAAGGGTTATTCAAAAACAAATTCCTGATGCGCCCCACGAAGTTTTATTGGTGTTGGATGGTTCAACTGGTCAAAATGCCTTAGAGCAAGCAAAACAATTCATGGCTGTAACCAATGTGACTGCATTAGCCATTACTAAATTAGACGGTACCGCAAAAGGGGGTGTCTTACTAGCCATTGCACATCAGTGTAAAATACCAGTAAAATATATCGGTGTTGGAGAGCAGTTAGATGACCTTATTTTATTCGATAAAGTGGCCTTTGTACAAACTTTATTTAAGGGTGTAGCGAATGCCTAGACCGGCCCATCCACTTTCAAAATAACTTGAACCAACAAAATTAAAAGAAGGCTGCCAGTCCAAACTAATATTTAGTGGCGCGTTTTTTAGTTTGTAATCCAATCCTAATATACCATCCACACCAAGAGCGATACCCGCTTTATGTGTAGGGTTATTCTTTTTCCATTCTTCGCTCCAGATTCCTAAATGACCGCCATATCCAATGTACCAACTTAGTTGTTCTGTGTTGGCAAATCCACTATATTTTTCGATCAGGATGGTTGATCTAAAGCCGTCTAAAGTGAAGTATCCAAGTACTTCGATAGCTTTAGTGTCCGTCATAAAAGATTTATAGGAGATAGCGCTAGGGTACATTTTAACACCAATTGCTTTTTTATAACCAGTTGTAAATGGGCCAGTTTTTTGTTCAGATTCTAAACTAAAAGCTTGAGCTGTTGCTTGTGAAGTGAAAAGGCCTAAAAACGGAATTAGTAAAAAGGGGAGTATGCGCATAATATAGTGTATTAGAATCCTACAAATTTAGTATTCAAGGTACAAACAACTGTTTAAAAAATGGTAAAATTTGGGTAAGTTTGTAACATGCATCCTTTTCAAGAACTGATCGAAAAATTCAATCAAGATTTCGATACAACACATTTTCCATCACAACCGGCTTCATTGTATGAGCCTAGTGAATATTTTTTAAAAATTGGCGGAAAACGTATTCGTCCAGTTTTGTGTTTATTGGGGAATGAATTATTCAGTGATTTACATTCAGATGCATTTTTAGCTGCGAAGGCGGTGGAACTATTTCATAATTTCTCTCTTGTGCATGACGATATGATGGACGAGGCCAATTTAAGAAGAGGTCAACCTACCGTGCACACAAAATATGATGCGAATACGGCTTTATTAGTGGGGGATATAATGGTCATTAGAGCTTACGAATACTTACAACCTATTCAATCCAATCATTTATCAAAAATTCTTGGACTCTTTAATCAAACAGCAAGAGAGGTTTGTGAAGGACAACAATTGGACATGGATTATGCCAAAAGATCCACAGTTTCTTTAGAGGAATACATTCATATGATTACTTTAAAAACTTCTGTCTTACTTGCTGCAAGTTTACAGATGGGTGCAATCATAGGCGGAGCTGGAGAACATAATTGTTCGCATTTATATGAGTTTGGAAAAAAATTAGGTATCGCATTTCAAATACAAGATGATTATTTAGATGCTTTTGGAGATGCTGCTGTATTTGGTAAGGATGCCGGAGGAGATATCAAACAAAACAAAAAGACTTTCTTGCTTATACGTGCATTAGAAACTGCTAATCCGGAACAATTGAAAGCATTAAATGCATTGTTGACTTCTGATCCTGCAGATAAAGTGGAGCAAGTGTTGGCTATATTTAAAGATTGTAAAGTTGATGCATGGGCAGAGGCTTTAAAACAAAAATATATGCAGGAAGCTTTAGCCCATTTAGAAGCAATTGCAGTGGTTGAAGCAAGAAAAAAGCCATTGATCGATTTGGCTAATTATTTAATGAACAGAATCCAATAATTATATGTCTTTATTTAGAAGAAAGTCAATTGAAAAAATTGTACAAGATGCCGAAGCAGGTTTAGTAGATGGACATCATGCTAGTGGATTAAAAAAAGTTTTAGGTGTTCGAGATTTAACTTTAATGGGCATAGCTGCCGTTGTGGGTGCAGGTATTTTCTCTACCATTGGAACTGCAGCCTTTCATGGTGGCCCAGGTATCTCTATCTTGTTTGTGATCACTGCTGTGACTTGTGGCTTTAGTGCACTATGTTATGCAGAATTTGCGAGTAGGGTGCCGATTGCAGGTAGTGCTTATACTTATGCTTATGTCACTTTTGGAGAATTGATTGCATGGATTATTGGTTGGGCATTGATTCTTGAATATGCCATTGGAAATATTGTAGTTGCCATAAGTTGGAGTGGGTATTTTATTAATTTATTAGAAGGTTTCCATATTCATTTACCAGGTTGGCTGTCTACCAATTTTGAAACTGCACAACAAGGTTATGAAGAAGCGATGAAACATTTAGCAGCTGGCGGTACTCCAGCTACATTTAGTAAGCTCGCAAGAATAGGTTACGATGCAATCACCAATGCGCCTATGATTGGTCAAACAAAAATCATTTTAAATATTCCCGCATTTGTGATTGTAGTTCTAATTACAATGTTGGTGTATAGAGGTATTAAGGAGAGTAAAAAGAGTACAAACATCATGGTGGTATTTAAAATTGCCATCATTCTAATGGTCATTGTACTTGGATTCTTTTATGTAGATACAGCGAATTGGGCGCCATTCATGCCCAATGGGTTTAAAGGTGTTTTAGCAGGTGTATCCGCCGTATTTTATGCCTATATTGGTTTTGATGCAATTTCTACAACGGCAGAAGAATGTAAAAATCCACAAAGAGATATGCCTAGAGGTATGATCTATTCCTTATTAATTTGTACCGTATTGTATATCCTTATCGCCTTGGTTTTAACCGGGATGGTGAACTATTCAGAATTGAAAGTGGATGATCCTTTGGCATTTGTATTTGAAAGAATAGGCATGCATAAAATTGGGTACATCATTTCTATTAGTGCTGTGGTAGCAACAACAAGCGTTCTCTTAGTGTTTCAATTAGGCCAACCAAGAATATGGATGAGTATGAGTCGTGATGGATTATTACCTAAGAAATTTTCTGAAGTACATCCTAAATATGGTACGCCAGGTTTTGCAACCATCATCACAGGTATTTTTGTTGGTGTACCTGCTATGTTTATGTCTATATCGAGAATGACAGATTTAACCAGTATTGGCACCTTATTTGCGTTTGTACTGGTTTGTTTTGGTGTATTGGTATTACCTAGGTTAGCGCCTTCAATTAAAGGTCAAGCATTTAGGTTGCCCTACATTAATGGACAGTATATCATTCCTGCATTGGCCCTGATCTTTTTATATTTTGCGCAACATAGAATTTTAAATGCATTCAAGGAGGCTGGTAATGAAGGCTATCAGGAAATTTTATTTTTAGTCTTTACATTTATTTTTATTGTAGTGGCTATTTTAAGTTTTCTAAAAAAATATTCTATCATTCCAATTATAGGTGCAATGTGTTGCTTGTATTTGATGATTGAGATTCCACCAGTAAGCTGGTTATGGTTCTTTGTTTGGATGACCATTGGTTTAGTGATATATAATTTGTATTCTAAAAAGCATAGTCTTTTAGCAAAAAATTAATTGATGAAGTATCAAGTGGGTGATGAAATATTGGTACTGCATAGCAATGAGGAGGGTCATATCATTGAGATCATGAGTAGCGACATGGTCATGATCGAAGTACGTGGGGTAAGGTTCCCTGCCTATATGGATCAAATAGACTTTCCATATTTTAAACGTTTTACAGAGAAGAAGTTATTTCCAGAAAAAAAAGCGCCTCAAAAGATTTTTGTAGATCAAATCCCCAAAGAGAAGATACAAAAGAATGCAAGTAAAGAAGATGCTGGTGTTTGGTTAACCTTAATTCCTAAGTTTAGTTTAGATGATTTCAATGACGAAGTTGTTGAAACACTAAAAATATTCTTATCCAATAAAACTAGAATTGAATATAATTTCGTGTACGAGCAGTCTGCTCAAGGCGAAGTTGATTTTTCAATAGCTTCAACCATTGCACCTTTTACCGATTTTTATATTCATGATATTCCATTTGCAACGGTGAATGATAGTCCTCAATTTTCATTTGATTTTTCTTTAACCGAACAGCATAAGAAAAAAGCAGAATATTTTGAATCTATTGTAAAAATAAAGCCTAAACAGATTTTCCAAAAAATAGAAACCCTAAAAGAGGATAATAAGGTAAGCTTAGAATATTTATTATTTAACACTTATCCAGATAAAGTAGAAGACAACCATATTGCAATTGATATTTTAAGAAATGCTGGATACAAAGTGTATGATGCATCAAAAATTAAAGAACATATTCCTGCTGCAAGGTCTGTGATAGATCTGCATATTGAAAAACTAATAGATCGACATAGTCATTTAACGAATGCCGAAATCATTCATTTTCAGTTAGAAGCTTTTGAAAAATGGTTTGAGTTAGCACAACTGAATCATTTGCCATCTATGATTATTATCCACGGCGTTGGATCGGGAAAGCTTAAGAATGAAGTACACGATTTATTAAAAGTAAAGAAGGGTGTCAAAAGCTTTATCAATCAATACTCCGATTTCTATGGGTATGGTGCTACGGAAGTCTTTTTTGAGTATTAAGCACATCCACTTTATTTTACTACCTTTGACCTGACTACAATCCCGAGCTATCGTGGTAAGCAATTGCCAAGGAAAGTCCGGACAGCATAGGGTAACCCACCGGTCAATAGCCGGCATCTCAGCAATGGGATAGAGAAAGTGCCACAGAAAATAACTACCTCGCAAGAGGAAAAGGTGAAAACGTGAGGTAAGAGCTCACGCATAAGACAAGTAATTGTTTTATAGGGTAAACCTTGGGTGCTGTAATGCCATGTAAAGGGACGTTTGAGAGCGACTCGTTCGAGTCCCAGGGTAGGCAGCAAGACTTTAGCAGTAATGTTAAGGCTAGATAAATGATAGTTTAGAAACAGAATCCGGCTTATGAGGTTTGTAGTTACTTTTTTAATTGAACATAAAATGAATTCATATGACGATTGAGCAGATTAAGCGTATGAAGGACCAAGTGAGTGTCCTGAGGAGGTTTCTTTGACGTTGAAAACCGTTTACAAAAAATACATTTAGATAAACAACTTTCTTTATCTCCAGGTTTTTGGGATGATAACAAGCGCGCTACAGCGACGATGAAGGAGATTAAATTAAATGAATATTGGACTGGTATGTACCAGCATGTTGAAACATGTGTCGAAGACTTTGTGGTACTTTTTGAATTCTGGAAAGGGGGTGATGCTACAGAAGAAGAAACAAAAATTGCTTACGATCAAGCGATGGTTGCCATTGAAGATGCTGAATTTAAAAGCACACTCAATAAACCAGAAGATGAATTACCTGCCATATTACAAATCAATCCAGGTGCTGGTGGAACTGAAAGTCAGGATTGGGCAGAAATGCTTTTAAGGATGTACACCATGTATGGTGAAAAGCAAGGATGGACTGTGACTTCCTTAGATTATCAAGAAGGAGATGGTGCTGGTATTAAATCTGCTACCATTCAGTTTGATGGACCTTTTGCTTATGGATTTTTAAAAGCAGAATCTGGTGTACACCGTTTAGTTAGAATTTCTCCATTTGATAGCAATGCAAGACGTCATACAAGTTTTGCATCGGTATATGTATATCCTTTAATTGACGATACCATCGAAATTATTGTGAATCCTGCTGACATTGAATGGGAGTTTTACCGCAGTGGTGGAAAGGGAGGACAGAACGTCAATAAAGTTGAAACCGCTGTTCGATTAAAACATGCTTCCGGTATCATTGTGGAATGTCAACAATCTAGAACACAGGGGGAAAACAGAGAGATTGCAATGAAGATGTTAAAGAGTAGATTGTATGAGGAAGAAATGCGTAAAAAGCAAGAAGCCTTGAATGCATCGAATGCGAACAAGAAAAAAATAGAATGGGGTAGTCAAATTCGTTCTTATGTGTTTCATCCTTATAAAATGATCAAAGACCACCGTACCGATTTTGAAGTGGGTAATGTTGGGCCAGTAATGGATGGTGAGATAGATGGGTTTATAAAAGCCTACCTGATGTATGAAAAAACAGACACCAATTAATTATTGATTGGTCTTTGGAGATAAAATATCAAACTTTGTTTTTGGTTGCAAGTCATTCCACCATTTAAAGTTTTTAAATTTCAATTCAGATTTTGGCACATCATATAGGGGAGTCATTTTGCCAGTCAATTGATTGATGTATATAATTTTAGCTGGTTCATCATTTTCAAATTGAATAGTGATGATTTGCGCATTGGATTGATTCACACCAATAAATTTTTCATCATTGTCTGTAGCAAAATAAATATTTTCTGCGCTGCCCTTGGTTTGCATTTGTTGAACTTTACCGTCTATAAAATCCACTACAATTGTATTCCCTTTTAATTGATTAAAATAGTCTGTACTATCTACAGGATTTATGGCCATCGCATTGGTTAAAATTCTTAATTGTTCGGCCTTCCTATTATTCAAATGCATATAAATAGTATCTCCCGTAATTTGATTTTGATTGACCCAAAGTATGGGATTATTGTGCAGTCGAATGGTGGAGTCTGCCAGTCCATAAAATAAACTATCAGCCACAGCTTGCATTGAATCAGAATAAATTTTCACATGATGAAAAGCTTCAAAATATTTATTCAAACTTGAATCCTTGATCACTTCTTCCTTAGCACGTGCTTTTGGTATTTTTCTTTTTAAATCACTTAACCTGCCACTATATAGTGTATCAGCACTAATATACATAGTATCCTTAGGTTGCTTGATCAATAGGATAGGTAATTCTGTTGCCAATAAAATATCTTTATTGCGATTGGTCTTGATATTATTAGCCAATAAATCAAAACTTAAACTATCCTTAGATTTATAAACGGCATTCCCTCTAAATTCACCTAAACCAAGTGAGTCATCAATAGCCATCTCGTTTGCAATAAAAAAATAACTACTATCGTCTATAGAAGAACGTTCGTATAAATAACCCTTTCTTGTTCCAATATTGTAATTGCCGTTTTTAGTCTTAATAATTCTAGAGCCACTAATGATTTTGGTGGGACTTATGAAATTAGCCAATTGGGAGTAGGTATTGTATTCTAATGTATCCGTGAAGATGCTATTGTCTGGATCAACCAAGGATACTTTATTCCTAAATAGTACATCTCTGGTGATACCATAATATACGCCCTCTGTACTCTTTAAAACGGTCTTATTACGAACTAACTTACCTCCTTTTTTATATACGCCAATTTTTATAGAAACATCATAGTCCAAAGAGTCGGTTGTTAATGTGCCTCGTCCATCTGTCAATTTAACATGATTTCTTAACTTGGCTTTTTTTGTATTGCCATCGTACTTTAAATAGTCGGCATATGTATGCACAGAATCAGCATCATTAATATGTACTTTACCAAAACCTTCTAGACTATTTTTTGTGGCATTCAAAATGATACTATCTCCATATAAAATAGTATTTGCTTGTTTCACTTTAACATGCCCAACAAGGATTAAAAAATCCTGGCTATCTTGTTTTTTGATATTGTAAGATTCGGCAGAAAGGAATTCGATTAATTTACCTGTGTTCTTTACCGATGTAGTTGTATCCTGACTATTGGCTTGTGAAGACAGCATGATGCCAATGCACAATAGGATATAAGGCACATATTTATTCATGATCCACTGTATCCGATAATGGTTTAGTCAAAGGGGCTCTTTTATCCTTTTTGCCGAATACAGAAACACTGATATAGCGTTTAGGATGCACTTTAAAATCATCCACTAAAGTATTGACACTTTTGATAGTACTTTGAAGTTGATTGTACATGGCAGGGTCACTCAACACTTTTGCAGCTGTTCCATTGCCATTGTTTAATTTATTGATAGTTGTATTTAATGCCACTAATGTACTTTGTATCGTCTTTATGGTCTCATACAAGTCAGCATCCTTGATTGACTTTGTAGTACTGTCCAAATTGGTCAATATATTGGATATCTTTTGGTTGTTCTGATTTAAATTAGCAGTAAATGCATTTAAATTATCTGCTGTTTTTGCAATAGAACCATTTTGTTTATTAACCATCCCTTCGATGGATGCAAGCGATTTATTTAAATTAATTGTGGTAGCTGAAAGATTTTCAAGAATTACTTTGAAATTTTGTCTATTCTCGTCGTTCAATGTTTTATTGACATTATTCAAAACGAGTTCTAGAGAGCTAATGGTGTTTTTAACCTGTTCTCCAATTGGAGACAATTCATTCATTAAGTCCCCTAATAAACTAGTTGCGGGTGCGGATAGAATGGTATCACCACTCGCAATCATTGAAGTGCCATTGCCTTGAATAATATTGATAGCGTTTGTACCTAGAGGGTTTTCTTGAATTGTCGCAATTGAATTCTTAGGAATTTTATATAATTGTTTCAATTTGATACAAACAACAAGCTCTGATAAATTGTTGTTCATGTTTTCTATTTCAAAAACAGTTCCAACTTGAAATCCGTTCACAAAAACTGGGTTAGAAACAATCAAACCTTTGGTATCAGTATATTTAGCATATATAAATGTACCTGATTTAAAGAAGGTCTTTCCTTTTAAAAAATTGAATCCAAATATAATTAAGGTGACTGCAATTACAGTTAAAGCACCTACTTTAGTTTCATTTGATACACGCATGGTATTCGATTGCTTGAGTTCGGTACAAAATTAGCTAAAAAATACCCTAATTCCCGTTTGCTTTCTGTTGATTCTCTAAAGAATTCTTATAGCGTAGTAATGCCTTGGTGATGGCTTCGCAAAGTTCATTCTGACCTAATTCACTATTAAGGTATTCTTCCTCCTCTGGATTGGATATAAAACCAGTCTCAATCAACACCGCTGGCATGGCAACTGCTTGCAATACCCATATACCAGTTGGTCTTTGTTTTGCTTCTCTACTTACTCTTCCGGATGATTTAAATTCTTCTTCGATGGTCAATGCCAAACTTGCAGCTCTTTGAAAATATTGTTGAGCCAAGATGCTTGCCATCATTTTCTTAGTTGGATCAATTTCTGATTCGTATTCTTTAATCTGCTTTAAAGACACTGAGTCTAATTGTTCTACCACCTCATCAACCATCTCGCTCGCCAATTCCTTTCTAAAATCAGATTTACCAATATTGTAAATATAGGTTTCTGTTCCTATTGCTGTACTTGGGATATAAGTGGTTTTGTAGATTGGTACGTCTCTTGTTACTTTTCTTTTTTTACCTTTCTTCTTTACAGTATAAGTCTTCTTTGTATAACCTACAACCTCTTTCACCGCTTTTCCTCTCGCAGAATTTGTATGTATGCAAACAAATAAGTCTCCTTTAGCAGCATTGGCGATTTTAGCTTTCTCTACAACAGAGTGGTAGATATCCGTTGTTCTAGTCATTACCACTTCTACATCAGGCATTGCTTGCTTGATAAAATCTTCCAATTTTAATGCTATAGCTAAAGAGACAGCCGCTTCTGTGGAATATTTACCTTTGGAACCAGGATCAGAACCTCCATGACCAGGGTCAATGACAATACGTTTTAATGATTTTGCTGGTGTTTGGGCCTGTAGACTTTGTCCAAGACTGCTAAAAAGGGCAATTAGACTAAAACTAAATGCTAAAATCATTCTATTTTGCTTCATAATCAGTTCCTTAACATTGTTTTACTTTATTTTTGCTGGAGTGAACCTAGCTGGATATAAAAATAACGCAAAAAAGCCCCTTTCTATTGTTAAAATCATCATTTTAACGATATTAATTTCTGCTATTCATTCAAATATATATGCTCAAACGGATACTTTGACCAAGAAAAAGATCCAACTTTCTAAAGATAGTGTAGATGCGGTCATTAGTTACAATGCTTCGGATTCTGGAGTGATGCTGTTAAAACAAAAGGTATTCTATTTATATGGTAATGCTAAAACGACCTATAAAACAGCACAATTAGAAGCAGGGAAGATCATTTTTGACCAGGAAACACAGAATATAACCGCTTTTGGCGCTAAGGATAGTACTGGAAACTTAAAAAGTAAGCCTAGGTTTAAAGAAGGCGATTTAAACTCAATCAATGACTCCATCTTCTATAATCTACAATCTGGAAGAGGGTTAACTAAGAATAGCAATTTTCAACAGGGAGAGATTTTTGTACAAGCAGCTGCAATGAAAAAAGTCAATCCTACCGATGCTTTTGCATGGAAAGCAAGATTCACTACCTGTAATTTAGATGAACCCCATTTTGCATTTAGAACCAATAAGCTCAAAATTGTCACCAATAAAATTGGAGTTTCAGGGCCAGCTTTTCCTGAATTCGAGGGCGTGCCCATGCCAATTGGTATTCCTTTCGGTATTTTCCCGTTAAATAAATCGGGTGGCCAGTCAGGATTTATGGCGCCAGCATTTACTTCTAGTGAAGATTTTGGACTTGGATTTGAAGGGATAGGTTACTATAAAGTCATCAACCAACACATGGATGCTACCGTAAGAGCCAATATTTATTCATATGGAGGTTGGAATATCAATATGAATAGCAAGTATATTCAACGTTATAAATACCTAGGTAATTTTAATTTAAGTCTTCAAAAAACTAGGGCCCTGAATAGGAATAACACCATAGCAGATGAATTTACTGGAGGTAACACTTATATGTTAAACTGGTCTCATTCAATGGATCCTAAAGCCAAGCCAGGAACTAGTTTTTCGGCTAATGTTAATTTTGGTAGTACCAAGTACAATCGAAACCTATTGAATAATGCGACACAAAATTTTCAGAACCAGATCAGTTCATCGGTTTCATATAGTAAGTCATGGAATAATAAATATAATTTATCCGTCAACTTAACACATAACCAAAACAATAATCTTGGATTGGTGAATATGAGTTTGCCTAATATCAATTTTAATGCAATTACAATATATCCATTTCAGTCAAAAGACCAGGTTGGTGCAGGAAAATGGTATGAAAAAATAGGTATTGGGTACAATGGAAGCATACAAAATCAATTGTCTTTTTATGATTCTTCATTCAGTATCCAACGAATTTTAGATACCATGCAATGGGGCGCAAATCATAGTATTCCAATCACTTTGTCATTGCCTTCACTTGGACCAATTACAATTGCGCCAAGCATCAATTTTGAAGAAAAATGGTTCGGTCAACAGAATATCAAAACTTGGAATAGTCAATTACAAAAAGTGGACACCAGTATTAATAGAGGGTTTTACAGAGCCACCCAAATGAGTTTTGGATTAGGTACTGCAACAAGAATTTTTGGTACCTATAAATTTAAAAAAGGAAATGTGAAAGCAATTCGTCATGAAATCAGACCAACTGTTTCCATCAATTACAAGCCAGATATGGCGAAATCCTATCATTATAGTACGCAAATAGATCCAAGTGGCAGAACGTATCGTTTTTCAAAATATGATGGTAATGGATTAGGTGGTGCATTTAGCGAAGGTCAATTTGGAGGATTGGGTTTTGGTGTTGACAATTTTTTGGAGATGAAAGTAAAAGATAAGCAAGACACAAGTGCAGATGCTTTTAAGAAGTTTAAATTAATTGAAGGTTTTGGTTTTAACTCTAATTATAATTTTTTAGCAGACAGCTTTGCATTAGGGAGTTTTAATTTTTATGCCAGAACTACCTTATTTGAAAAATTAAATATTACTACATCCTTTAATTTAGATCCATACGAAACTGATAATAAAGGATTCAGAGTGAATAAATTATCCATTGATCCAACGCGTTTAAAATTTGGTAGCATCACCAATGGTGGTGTCTCCTTTTCAACCTCCTTTGCAAGTAAATCAAAAGATAAGAACAAGGATGCAAAAAGGACAATACCAATAGATCCTTTTATGACGCCGGATGAACAACAGAGACAGTTAATGTATGTGAGGTCTAACCCTGCAGAGTTTACTGATTTTAATACGCCATGGACTTTAAACCTGTCTTACTCTTTTCAGTTTTCAAAAATGATCCAACCTGATTTTTCAGGTTTCAAATTACAAACTTTTTCTACTTTAAATTTAACGGGTGATTTTAGTGTATCGCCTAAATGGAAAGTAGGGGGTAGTAGTTTTGTAGACTTATCTAAAGTTTCTGTTCAACAATTAAGTTTATTTATTACAAGAGAAATGCATTGTTGGCAACTGGCTATCAATGTGATGCCAATTGGTATATATAGATCGTTCAATATCACTGTGAATCCTAAATCGGGTATCTTAAGAGACTTAAAAATTAATCGTAGTAGGACTTTCTCTAATTCAACTTTCTAGGCTGGATTATGCAGCTTGTAATGCGCAGCCATGGTATCAAAAGCCAATTGTTTTAATGATTGCACAGTATGTCCTTGGCTAGAAATAGGTGTTAAAATATCCATTTGAATTCTACCAGGCTTAAAATACATAATTGGGTAAGCAGGTAAAATATTTTTTGTGTTTAATAAAACTACAGGTATAATTGGCTTCTGGGTATCGACAGCTAATTTAAATGCACCATCGTAAAATGATTTCAATGGTTCAGATGTTTTATTTCGAGTGCCTTCTGGATAAATGAGCATATCCAATCCGCTGTCTAAAACACGTTTCATGTTTTCAAAACTTGTTTTTCTACTTTGGTCATTTTTTCTATCTACAATGACAGATCCAAATTGATAGATCCAACCAAAAAGGGGTACATAGATAAAACTTTTTTTAGCGATTGTCTTATTAGCTCTTGGTAGAAATGGGGTACTAATTGGTACATCAATTAAGCTGTTATGATTACAAATAACAATTGCTGGCCCTATATTCTTAAAATGATGTTTACCTGTGACTGTAAATCTTAAACCTGATAAAGTTAAAAAAATGCGCATCCAAATTCTGGATACTGATCTATGCCATTTTGTTTTATTTGGTTCTGGTAATAAGAAACAAGCTAGGTAAAACCATATAAACAGCAACATCGTTGAAGCAAAAACGAATAGAGTCCAAAAAGCCATTATCCTTCCCGTGTATAATTTAATTTTATCTGTCATTTTATATAGTCCAATCTATAGGGTCTTTTTTCACTTGATTTAAATATTGGTTAGTTGCACTAAAATGCTTGCATCCAAAAAAACCATTATAAGCACTCAATGGTGAGGGATGTGCAGCTTTTAAAATTTTATGTTTTGTTCCGTCAATTAAAATTTGTTTTTGACTTGCATAATTGCCCCACAAAATAAACACTAAGTCTGACTTTTCTTTCGATAATAATTGTATTAAGTCATCCGTGAATTGCGTCCAACCAATTTTACTATGGCTACCTGGTTCATCTGCTCTAACTGTGAGTGCACTGTTGAGTAATAAAACACCTTGCGTTGCCCAATATGTTAAATCACCAGAACTTGGAATGGGCATGCCAATGTCTTTATTTAATTCCTTATAAATATTCATTAGAGATGGTGGAATTTTACATTCAGGAGGGACAGAAAAACTAAGGCCCATGGCTTGACCAGGCTGATGATAGGGGTCTTGTCCAAGAATAACCACTTTCACATTTTCGTAAGGGGTTTTATTAAATGCATTAAAAATGAGACTGCCCTTTGGGTAAATTGTTCTATTAAGTGCTTTTTCTGTTTTGAGGTGCGAAGTGATTTGTTTAAAATAGGGGCGCTCAAAAAGAGGCGCCAATGGTTTTTTCCAACTGTCTTCTATTTTAACCTCCATAATCACTAAATTACACCTTTTAGCGATAATATAATTGGTTCATTATGAAAAAAGGGATGCTTAGTTTAGTATTATTTGTTTTTTCATTCAATCTTTTTGCTGCTTCAGTAGTAAGCGATTCTATTCTGAATCAAAGAATAGCTATTTTAAAATTAATTTCTAATTTACAAATTAACAATCCTATCGAAGTTTTGGATGGATCTTTTCCTTCTTACAGGAAATATTATTTTAGTTCAAAATTGAAACAAGAGGATAATGTTTTTTTCACTTCGCTAGTTTTATTCAATATTGGACAGTTTTCTTCGCAAATGCATCCCGATGAGTTGTCTATTATAGAAAGAGCGAAATCAAATGCCCTTATTTATATAAATAGGTTTAAAAATCAGAATAATTATTTGACCTATAATTTTTGGCCAAGGAATCCTCCACAAATTTTTCCAAATGGTGGTTGGTTAAATCTATTCAACAAAAGAGCAGCCTTAGCAGATGATATTGATGATGGTGCCATTACTTTGTTGGCTTTAGGAACGAATGATTCTATTGCTAAAGCAATGCAATCAACATTTGGGGCATACCGAGTTGGATTAGTCAAGCCTAATCGAAGTTTTTATAAAGCTTATCAAGATAGGCCAGTTTATAGTACTTGGCTTGGTACTAAAATGCCAAAGGATGTGGACTTGTCTGTACTCACCAATGTATTATTAATGCATACGAAGGCAAAGATTCCTTTGAATGCGACCGATACTGCAAGTCTTGATTTAATTGTAGATTTAGTGAAATCAAATAAACACCTTACAGATCCAACCTATGTTTCTCAGCATTATGCAAATAGTTCGACCATTTTATATCATGTTGCTAGATTGGCTTATTATAGTGATTATCCTGCTTTGATGGCATTGAAACCTGTTTTATTAGAACAAGCTTTAGAATTATCAAAACAAGCTAGATTTCCTTTAGAACAACTTTTGTTGAATACAAGTATATTAAGGCTAGGAGGGAAGATTGAATTTCCAATCGATGTGAATGAAGCTTCTCTGAAGGTAAATAATTACCCTTATTTTATTGCGAATATTGCTTCGGTTCTAAATAATCCATTTAAAAGAATCGTGAATCGTTCTAATGTTGTACGATTTGATTATTATTCATATGCTTTTAATTTGTCTTTGATGTTTGAGAATTTGATGTTGAGAGGGGAATGATAAAGGGATTGTCGTCGTTTCACTCCGACTTCCTTTTGGTGACTTTTATTAAAACCTTTCAAAAGTACGCTATGCGTACTTTTTGCTTTTTTAACGCTCATCGGTTTACGAAAGCGAGCTTTCGACACCGCCTCGCATTAAAAAAGCCTGTCACTTTCGTGACAGGCTTTGTGATTCGGATTGGATTCGAACCAATGGCCCTCATCTTAGAAGGATGACGCTCTATCCAGCTGAGCTACCGAACCGTTTACCACCGGGCAAAACATTGCCTTGGGGTTGCAAAATAAAGATAATTTGAGCGTTTTTCAAAGAAAATTTGACTCAAATTGGTCTACATCAATCCTTTACCATTAAATCTCGAATCACCACACTCGCCACTGTACAGCCAAAAATGGCAGGCATATAGCTCAATGTGCCAATGATTGATTTTTTAGGAAAGGCTTTTTCGGTTACAATTATTTTATCCTGATCGGCTTTCTCTGGGCTAAAAACCACTTTTAAACCCTTTTTAATCCCCATGGATTGTAATCTTTTGCGCACATATTTCGCAAGATTGCAGATATAGGTTTTTGAGATATCAGTCACTTTTATTTGACTTGGATCTACTTTACCTCCAGCGCCCATAGAACTTACAATGGGTAAATTTTTATCGATACATCCTTTTATTAAGAAGGTCTTTGCAGACAAGGTATCTATACAATCCACCACATAATCCCATTTTGTGCTATCCAATAAATCTCTTGTTAAATCCTCTTTAATGAATATTTCTAAAATGGTTAAATCAAGTTCCGGATTGATATCTTTTAGTCTAGCACCTAGCACTTGTGCTTTAGATTGTCCTGCTGTAGAATGTAAAGCTGGTATTTGTCTATTGATATTACTTAAATCGATCGTATCATTATCCACAATGGTCATTTTGCCTACACCAGCCCTTGCGATCATTTCGGCACATATTCCACCAACACCTCCAAGGCCTATAATTAATACATTTTTACCCATTAAGGCGTTTATATTTTCTTGTCCCAACATTAGTTCTGTTCTACTCATCCAATATGGTATCATAATGTATCTTTATCTTGCAAAAATCATAAAACCATGTCTATTTCTAAAATCTTTTTTATCTGCGCTTTTTTTATCTCTTCAAGCTTGAATGCGCAATATCAAATCAAAGAATTAACTGCACAAAAAGGCGTTAGTATTAGGGCAATGTCAGTGCCTTCCGAAAAAGTGATATGGGCTAGTGGATCCAAAGGGATGGTTGCAAAATCTACTAATGAAGGTGTCAGTTTCGAGTGGATGCAAGTGAAAGGATATGAAAAAAGAGACTTTAGAGCAATGCATGCATGGAATGATCAAGAAGCAATTATTGTTGCAGTGGCTGCTCCTGCTATTATTTTAAAAACAATTGATGGAGGTGTATCATGGAATAAAGTATATGAAAATGCAGATACATCAATGTTTCTAGATGCCATACATTTTAGCGATCAAAATAATGGCACTGTGATTGGTGATCCAATTGATGGTCATTTGTTTATTTTGAAAACAACTAACAAAGGTTTGACATGGGATAAACTGCCAAAAGAATATTTTAAATCAGATCTAAAGAATGGAGAAGCTTTTTTTGCATCAAGTAATTCAAATTTAATACATGTTGGTAAGGAACTATTGTTTGTCACAGGAGGATTAAGTAGTAGACTATGGTACAATGGGGAAGCAGAATCATTGCCATTGCTTCAGGGATCAAGTTCTACCGGTGCAAATAGTATGGCAGTATCACCTAACGGAAAAAATATTGTCATTGTTGGAGGTGATTTTGCAAATGATAAATTAGCAAATCAAAATATAGTTGGCTATGATTTATTTCAAACTACAAAAAATAAAAATTTGACAGGAATGAAACTTTCTTGGAAACAAATAGCATTATCAAATCCTAATGGCTATAAATCATCTGTTGAATTTGTTGACAATGATCGATTAATTACTTGTGGAACTTCTGGGGTAGATTTTTCTAATAATAAAGGCGGTACTTGGGAAAAAATTACTGATGCATCTTTTCATATAGTTAAAAAACATCCTACAAAAAGAGGAGCATATTTAGCAGGTGCTGGTGGAAGGATTAGTTTTGTTGAATTATAATACACAAGTGATTAGACAGTTTAGACACAATAAAATATATAAGAAAAAGTAAGCTAGATGTAATTGAAATTTCAAAGTGTTTATGTAATTTAGATTAGGATGAAAAAGTATCAAGCAATCATATCTTTTGACATGGACGAGGAGTTTATGTCTTTGGTGCCTCCTCATAGAACTTATATCAATTATCTATTGAATAAAGGAGTCATTGAAACTTACACTGTAAGTATGGAGACGCAGCAATCTTGGATTGTGGTGAATGCCAATACTAAGAAAGATGTAGAAGAAGTATTAAAGGCATCCCCCCTAAATAAATACTGGAGCATGGAAATAGTGGAGCTCTTTGTATACGATAGCCAGTCTAATAGGCTTCCAGCAGTACAATTAAATTAATTTATCTTTTTTTTGGGAAATTGAAAATACCCCCTTATTTTTGCACCCCTTGGGAGCATAGCTCAGTTGGTTTAGAGCATCTCGTTTACACCGAGAGGGTCCGCGGTTCGAGCCCGTGTGCTCCCACAAAGAATCCTCAACATATCCACTAGATAGTTGAGGATTTTTGCTTTAAGGTCTTTCATCTTTTTTGACCTATTTTTATATTATGCAAGCATTTACTACTAGAAATAAAATCATCATCACCTGTAATAAATGGTTAGCTCCAGCTTTAAGGTCAGAAGTGATTGGTTTGGGTTTTGATGTGGACAGGGTTTTTCAAACTGGGGTGGAATTAACAGGAACGGTAAATGATTGTATCCGATTAAATTTAAACCTGCGTTGTGCAAGTCAGGTGATGTATTCTTTAAAGACATTTATTTGTAATCATCCAGATGAATTACATCAAAATCTAGTGACCATCCCTTGGGAGACAATGATTAAACCTGACGGTTATTTTTCGGTGATTAGCAATGTTTTCAATGATACTATTTCAACTAATTTATTTGCCAACCTTAGAGTGAAAGATGCAATAGTAGATAGAATGCGAGAAGTAAGTGGAAAGCGTCCATCTACAGGTTCAGAATTAGCAGGTGCAGTGGTGTATTTGTTTTGGAAAAATGATGAAGCAGAAATTTTCTTAGATACATCTGGAGATTCTTTAGCACGTCATGGCTATAGAAAACTACCAGGCAGAGCACCCATGTTAGAAGCATTGGCAGCTGCAACTATTTTATCTACTAAATGGAATAAGTTTGGTGCCTTTGTAAACCCTATGTGTGGTTCTGGAACCTTAGCGATTGAAGCAGCATTAATTGCAACTAAGCGAGCACCTGGTTTATTTAGAAACAATTATGCTTTTATGCATATTATTGGTTATGATAAAAAGGTATACGAGCAAGAAAGAAAGATTATAGAAGAACAAGTTAGGCACCTACCTAATTTAGTCATCATTGCATCTGATATTAGTAGAGACGCCATTAAGGTTGCTAAAATCAATGCGTCTGTTGCTGGTGTAGAAGAATTAATTGATTTTCAGGTTTGCGATTTTGAAGCGACTAAAATGCCTGAGCCAGAAGAAGGCGCAATTCTAATGATCAATCCTGAATATGGAGATAGGTTAGGAGAGGAAGTTGAACTAGAAGCTACCTATGCACGTATGGGAGATTATATGAAGAACAAGTGTAAAGGAATGACAGGTTATATATTTACTGGTAATCTAGAATTAGCTAAAAAAATTCGTTTAAAGCCTAGTCGCAGAATCGAGTTTTTCAATGCCACCATTGATTGTAGGTTATTGGAATATGAATTGTATGCTGGTACAAAGAGAACAGATAAAATTGAAGTTACTCCTGTTGTTTAATTATCCATAACTAGTTGTACAATAAATAAGGCTCAATATTCTTTTTCCATCCCTCAACTCTTATCAATGCATTTATTTTTTGTAACCATTGTTGTAACGGTAAATCAAAAATAGCTTCTGCATCTGGAACACCTAACAATAAAGACAAATGGTTTTCGCCTGTTGGATTTGCGTTTGTTTTATAAGGCATCCATTTAAATTCTTTTGGATGTATGTCTTTTACTAATTTTAATAATAATAAACCATTGAGTACTGCTGCATAATATTTGGGCTCAATAATTTTTATCCTGATGCCTTTCGTTTGAATTGTATTCCCATTGACTGTAATGGGTAAGGTTAAGTTTTCAATTTTAAGATCTTCCCTAAGAATATTTTGACCAACCATGGTCATTGCTGCTATATTCATCCATTCAGCCCCAATCCATTCAAAAGAATAGGGAGTGCCTCTACCAACAGAAACATTGGTGGCTTCAAAAAAACATGTTCCAGGATACAATAATGCTGCTTCAATATTTTGTAAAGCTGGTGATGGATTGACCCATTTTTGATGCCAATCAAAAAATAATTGTTCACGATGCCATCCTTCACATTGAATGACTTTTACACTTGCATTCCAATTTTGAACTGCATTAAAATAGAGGGCTAATTCTCCTAATGTGCATTGGTGTTTAACTGGCATATTGAATCTCCCAATAAAACTAGTGATTGATTCATCCAACAATGGGCCTTCACTCATCATGATATCACCACTTAATGGGTTTGGTCGATCTAAAATATAGACTTGTTTATGATTGATAGCTGCTGCTTCTATCCAATAAGTCATAGTCCATAAATAAGTATAAAATCTTGTTCCAACATCGGGTACATCAAATAATAGTATATCAATATCCTTTAAGTCATCTGCAGATGGCATAAATTTTTTACCGTATAGACTAATTATTGGAAGATCAGTTATTGTATCATGTCCATCATGCATCACAGCGCCATCTTCTCCTGTTGTTTGAATGCCATGTTCAGGAGAAAAGATTTTTGTTAAATTAAATCCAGCATCATTTAATGCCAATCTACTTATGACACCTTTATTTGTTCTTGCCGCATCATTTGTGAGCAAAGCAATACGCTCGTTCTTCCAAACCGGTGCATTTTTTAAAATAACATCTATTCCAAAATGTAAGGGCATTCACTAAAGATTTATAGTTGCTTATTGTTTAAATCCGGTATCTACTTTTAATGTTTCCATTACATTAAAAATGATTGGACATCGATCGTAGTGCATATATGTTGTAAATAACCTTTTATTAAAATCGGGTACATGAAATGCAGGAAATTCTTTGCATCCAGCAAAACGGTGAGAATAGACGCTACAGCTATTGCCCACCAAGAAATGACAAGGGATGGCATTGATGACCATTCTGCCCGATTCCCCCTTATCCAGGTATTTTTGGTCAAATTCTGCTCTTGTTTGTCCTAAATGTGCAGATAAATGATTGGCTTCATTTTCATCTATATTGACCATCAAGCTTTTACAGCAATTACCACAGTCGGTGCATTCAATTTTAGGTGAAATGGCTTCTGAAAGCTCAAAAACGGCTTTATCTAGGCTTAAACTGTCCAAATTCCTCAAGAAATCCTGGAATTGGATGTTTTCTGCTTCAAGTTCAACGGCCTTGTTTTTGATAAAATCAAGATCGGTAACAGGGTATGTTGCTTTATTTTCGATAGGATAAAGATAATGCATTAATCCTTTTATCCACATTTGCCCTGTTTTGCTAATATTTAGATTGCAAAACTTACTTGGAGTATTAGATTTGTGGCTTGATTAGGGCATTGAATGCTCATAAAGTATTGATAATTATGGCAGAAGCAAAAATTGGTGCTGAATATAACGAAGACTCCATTAGGTCATTGGATTGGAAGGAGCATATTCGTCTGCGTCCAGGTATGTATATTGGAAAGTTGGGTGATGGTACAGCTCCTGATGATGGTATTTATGTATTGATAAAAGAGGTAATTGATAACTGTATCGATGAGCATACCATGGGCTATGGTAAACAAGTTGAAATTTCAATTCAGGATAAAACAGTCACTATTCGGGATTATGGTAGAGGTATTCCTTTAGGTAAGATTGTTGATGTGGTGAGTAAAATCAATACTGGAGCTAAATATGATAGCAAAGCATTCCAGAAATCAGTTGGTTTGAATGGAGTGGGTACAAAGGCTGTTAATGCCTTGAGCGACGATTTTGAAGTAACGGCTTTTAGAGAGGGTAAACAAAAATCGGCAAGTTTCAAAAGAGGTCAATTGATTCAAGAAACTAAGGAATCTAAAACAACTGAAGCCAATGGTACTTTAGTGGTGTTTACGCCAGATGCTACTATTTTCAAAAACTACCATTTTATTTATGAATACATTGAAAGCCAGCTTTGGAATTATTGTTATTTAAATGCTGGATTAGTTATTCATTTTAATGATAAAAAATTTGTTAGTAAGAATGGGCTTTTGGATTTATTAGAACGTAAAACCAACCCAGATGAATTAAGATACCCAATCATTCATTTAAAAGGAGAAGATATTGAAATTGCCATTTCTCATAACAATGACTATGGCGAAGATATTTTTTCATTCGTGAATGGTCAGTTCACCACTCAAGGTGGAACGCACCAGCAAGCATTTAGAGAAGCTTATGTAAAAGTGATTCGTGATTTTTATAAAAAAGATTATGAAGCATCTGATGTTAGAACAAGTATTGTGGCAGCAGTTTCTGTCAGAGTGCAAGAACCAGTCTTTGAAAGTCAAACTAAAACAAAACTAGGATCGCAAAATGTAGCAGATGGTGGGCCTAGTATGAAGAATTTTATCACAGAATTTTTAGCAAAAGAATTGGATAATTTTTTACATAGGAATCCAAATGTGGCAGATGCTTTAAAGAAAAGAATTGAACAAAACGAACGTGAACGAAAAGAACTAGCAGGGATCAAGAAGCTAGCGAATGAACGCGCTAAAAAAGCCAATTTACATAATAAGAAATTGAGAGATTGTAGAGTACACTTAAATGACGAATTGCCATCCAAGAATAAAGAGATCTTTATTTCAACACAGCAAAATAGCACCCTATTTATTACGGAAGGGGATTCTGCAAGTGGTAGCATAACAAAGTCTAGGAATGTGGATACCCAAGCGGTATTTAGTTTAAGGGGTAAACCACTGAATGCATTTGGTTTAACTAAGAAAGTTGTATACGAGAATGAGGAGTTTAACTTATTGCAACATGCGTTAAATATTGAAGATGGATTAGAAGGGCTTCGTTATAACAATATAGTCATTGCCACAGATGCCGATGTGGATGGCATGCACATTCGATTATTGATGTTGACATTCTTTTTGCAGTTCTTCCCAGACTTAGTTAAAAGAGGTCACGTCTTTGTTTTAGAAACACCATTGTTCCGTGTTAGAAACAAGCAAAAGACCATTTATTGCTATGATGAATCTGAAAAACAAAAAGCAATTGCTGAATTAGGCAATAAGCCTGAAATCACTCGATTCAAAGGATTGGGTGAGATTAGTCCAGATGAATTTGGAAAATTCATCAATGCAGACATTAAATTGGCACCTGTTATTTTAGAACAAGGCGATCATATTCAACATTTGTTAGAATATTATATGGGAAAAAATACCCCAGAAAGACAGGAGTTTATTATCAATAATTTAAAAGTTGAATTAGACAAAGCAAATGATACACATAGTATTTAATACCGCAGATATAGCCGCATTAGAACAGGCTATTGAATTAGATGACTCTTTATCAGGTAAGATCATTGAGATCAAGGACGACTATGCTGTTGGCCCTTTATTGGACATTTATGAAACTGAAGGTTATCAAGCAAGAAGAGATTGGTGGAAAGAGGTGTTAATGCATTCTCCATATGAAGATCAATTAGATATTGTAGATGATAAATTAACAGTACATCAATTAATCAATTCATTGACGCATGATGAAAATGAATTGATTTGGATTTGGATGGGGCAGAATGCACACGATGTATCTGGCTATTATTGGCTAATGAGTCAGTTTAAAGAATACCAAAGCAGAATTCATGTTTTGTATTTAAATAATCTACCTTTTTTAAACGAGAAAGGTCAATTATTTTATCCAACGCATTTAAGTCAAATTCAACCTAAAGAGTTTTTAAAAGCTAAAAAATTAGCTAGACTAATTACTTTAAGTGAGTTTGAATTAGATCCAGATGAATGGAAGAAATTATGTCAAGAAAATGAAGGGGTTCGTTTTTTAGAAGGGGGCAAGAAATTGGTGAGCATGCATGTTAGTTGTTACGACAAAGAAATTTTATCCTTGCTTACAAAGAATGCACAAAAATTACCAAGTGCTTTATCCAATATCATGGCTAAATTAAAAGTTAAATTGGGCGATGCATTTATTGTAGCTCGATTAAAGGCGTTGGAAGAAGCAGGTAAAATAGTATTTGTTGGGTCTTGGATTAAAGGGTGGAAAGATATGGTTGTTCAAATGCCAGGAGGTTCCTCTATTGTAAATGAAACAGAAGCATAATGAATAATATGCCTGTACAAGTATCGCCAATTGATGTTAAAGCACTAGATGAAAGAGGTGCATTGCATTATTTTGCGACAGATAGAACGGGTGAATTTTTATTGGTGTATAGAAATGCGGGTACTGTGAGTGGACAACATTATCATAAAGGGATTTCGGCTGGTAAAAATCCAGAAGACATGCTTTTAGTGCAAGGAAAAGCAAATTTGCACTGGAAGGATTTAGAAACAAATGAAGAAAAAACAATTGAATTGATTGCTCCAATTAGAGTTCAAATTCCTGCAAATATTTGGCATGAATTAACTGCAATTACGGACATTGTTTTCATTGAATTAAATAGTTTAAGTGAGGGCAGTGAAGATACCTTTCGGATCTAGTCTTTGCGAATTAGTATAGTTATGGCAAAAGAGAAAAATTTAAGTAGGGTTACAGAGAATGAATCTGGCGTACAAGGACAGTATAAAAACTGGTTCTTAGACTACGCTTCCTATGTGATTTTGGAGAGAGCGGTACCTGCAATTGAAGATGGTTTGAAGCCAGTTCAAAGAAGGATCCTTCATGCCATGAAAGAAATGGATGACGGTAGATTCAATAAAGTGGCCAATATCATTGGACAAAGCATGCAGTATCATCCCCATGGTGATGCAAGTATTGGAGATGCATTGGTGAATATTGGGCAAAAGAATTTATTAGTCGAAACCCAAGGAAACTGGGGTGATGTAAGAACTGGTGATTCAGCAGCCGCCTCTCGTTATATCGAAGCTAGATTAAGCAAATTCGCACTTGAAGTTGCTTTTAATGCAAAGACAACAGACTGGGCTTTGAGTTATGATGGACGAAAACAAGAACCTGTTACTTTACCAATGAAGTTTCCGCTTTTATTGGCTCAAGGTGCGGATGGTATTGCAGTTGGTTTATCCACTAAAATATTGCCTCATAATTTCAATGAATTATTAGAAGCCTGTATTAAATATTTAAGAGGACGTAAGTTTGAATTATTACCAGACTTTCAAACAGGGGGTATGGTGGATGCTTCGGCATACAATGATGGAAAAAGAGGTGGAAAAATAAGGGTGAGAGCTCATATAGAAGAACTAGATAAGAAGACATTGGTTATTAAAGATGTACCCTACGGTGTTACAACTACTCAATTGATGGAAAGCATTACCAAGGCCAATGACCAAGGTAAAATAAAAATCAAAAAAGTAATTGATGTCACAGCCGCTCAAGTAGAAATTCAAATTGATTTAGCCGCTGGTATATCACCAGATATTACCATTGATGCATTATATGCATTTACCGATTGTGAAATTAGCTTGTCACCAAATGCATGTGTGATTGTAAATCAACGTCCACAATTTTTAGGTGCTAGCGACTTATTAAAACATTCAGTAGACCACACCAAAGCTTTATTAAAAGCCGAATTAGAAATCCATTTACAAGAGTTATTAGATAAGTGGCATTTTACTAGTTTGGAAAAGATTTTCTTTGAAGAGAAGATCTACCAGGAACTAGAGAAAAAACACCTTAATTGGGAAAAAGTTATTGATGCTATTGATAAAGCTTTTGAACCTTTTAAAAAGAAATTCAAAAAACCAATTGAAAGAACGGATTTATTGAAATTGACAGACAAGCCTGTTAGAAGAATTTATAAACTAGATATTGAAGATTTAATTGCTCAAATTAAATCTATCGAGGCTGAAATTAAAGAAGTTAAAAACAACCTCGAAAATTTAGTAGACTATGCCGTAAGTTATTATGAGAATTTACAAAAGAAATACGGCAAAGGCAAAGAGCGTAAAACAGAACTTAAAGAATTTGACACCATTCAAGTCAAGCAGGTAGCAATTGCAAATACAAAACTTTATATCAATAGAGCAGAAGGTTTTATAGGAACTAGTTTAAAGAAAGACGAATTCCTTTGTGACTGTACAGATTATGACGATATCATTGCATTTACAAAAGGTGGTACCATGAAAGTGGTAAAAGTATCTGACAAAATATTTATTGGCAAGGATATCCTTCATGCTGCTGTATTCCAGAAAAATGATGAACGCACTACTTACAATATGATTTATGTAGATGGCGCTTCTGGTATTAGTTACGCTAAACGTTTTAATGTGACAGGTATCACTAGAGACAAAGAATATGTATTGGCAAAAAATTTAGACAAATCTAAAGTGCATTATTTATCCATCAATGCCAATGGTGAAGCAGAATCAGTGAAAATAATTTTAAGTCCAAATTGTAGTGCAAGAATCAAGGAATTTGACTTTTTCTTTGAAACATTAGAAGTAAAAGGAAGAACCAGTGTTGGTAATCAGGTTACAAAATACCCTGTTAAAGTGGTTAAGTTAAAAGAAGCAGGTAAAAGTACTTTAGTAGGAAGAAAATTATGGTTTGACGATAAGTTTGGCAGATTAAATACCGAGGAGAAGGGATTGTACTTAGGCACCTTTGAAGATGAGAAATTAATTGTGATTTACAAGGATGGTAATTACGAAGTAACCGATACGGAATTAACTCAAAGGTTTGATCCAGAGAAAGTAATGTTTATGGAGAAATTCAATCCATTGAAAGTGATCACAGCCGTTTATTTAGATAAAGAAAAATTACAGTTCAATATCAAGCGTTTTAAAATAGAAACATCTACCCTTAAAACACCATTTTCTTTTATTAAAGAAGGCAATGGTAATTATGTAGCTGCTGTGACAACGCATGTTGAACCAGTCTTGGTAGTAGAATCAGGCAAGGGGACACAACTCAGAAAAGCAAAGTTCAAAGTGAGTAAAATGGTAGATGTGATGGGGTCTAAAGCAGTTGGTACCAAATTGGTGGATTTTAGTAAATCCATTGAAATGCAGTGGGAAAATAAAGTGGTCATTAAAGATCCTAACGACGAACAACCAGAATTGTTCTAATTTTATATAAAATAAGTATATGTCAACCATCAATGTAGGTCAATTCAATTTAATGCGCGTAGACCGAAAAGTGGATTTTGGTTTTTATATGGACGATGGTGCCGAAGGGATTTTATTGCCAAAACGATTTGTACCTTCCGGTTTACAAGTAGATGACACCATTAGTGTATTTGTATACCATGACTCAGACAATAGATTAATTGCCACCACACAAGAACCATTTGCTGTTGTTGGAGACATCGCTGCGTTAAAAGTGGTTGCTATTACCAATCAAGGGGCTTTTTTGGATTGGGGTTTAATGAAGGATTTATTTGTCCCTGTTTCTCAGCAATTATCGAGTATGCGCTTGGGTGGTAAGTATTTGGTTAAACTATACTTGGACAAACAAACAGGAAGGGTTGCTGCAACAGAAAAGATAGACAATCAAATTAGCAATGATATCCTTACAGTAAAAGAAGGAGAGAAAGTTAAACTACAGGTTTATCGTGAATCGGATATTGGCTATGTGGTTATTGTAAACCAAGTACATCAGGGATTGGTATATAAAAATGAGGTTTTTACTCATTTGCATATTGGTCAAATGATTGAGGAAGGTTTTGTGAAAAAAATTAGAGAAGATAATAAGTTGGATATTGGAATTGGAAAGCAAGGTGTAGAGAAATTAGATGATGATCAAGTTAAATTGATTCAGTTATTAAAATTACACAAAGGCTTCTTACCTTATCATGACAAATCCTCTCCCGAAGATATCTATGCTTTTTTTGGCATTAGTAAGAAAGCTTTTAAAATGAATGTTGGAATCTTGTATAAAGCAAAAAAAATTACAATAGAAGATGGTGGCATTCGATTAGTGCCTGAAGTAATTGAACAAGCTCCAACTTCATAATTTGCAATAGCTTAAATTAAAAATTGAATGACCATTATTATTTAAATCAAATTATAATATTATGTCTAGAGAAGTGTATATCGTTGCCGCTGTAAGAACTCCAATGGGATCCTTTGGAGGGTCATTAAAAAGTTTAACTGCAACACAATTAGGTGCAGTTGCAATTAAAGGTGCAATGGACAAAATCAATTTGGATATTAATTTAGTCGACGAAGTGTATATGGGTTCTGTAATACAAGCAGGCTTAGGTCAAGCGCCAGCAAGACAAGCAGCTAAATTGGCTGGTTTGCCAGATAAAGTTATTTGTACAACCATCAATAAAGTATGTGCTAGTGGCATGAAGTCAATTGCTTTGGCGGCTCAAAATATTCTATTAGGCGATGCAGATATTGTTGTTGCAGGTGGTATGGAAAGTATGAGTAATGTACCTTTCTACAATATACACCAACGTTGGGGAAACAAATATGGAGACACCACTTTGTTAGACGGGTTGGCTAAAGATGGTTTAGTAGATGTGTATGATCAAGTGGCTATGGGCAATTTCGCCGATTTATGTGCTACAGAACATCAAATTTCTAGAGAAGAACAAGATGCATTTGCAATTGGTAGCTATACAAAATCTCAGGCTTCTATTGAGAAAGGTTTGTTTGTGAATGAAATTATCCCAGTAGTGATCCCTCAAAGAAAAGGTGACCCAATCACTATTGATAAGGACGAAGAACCATTCAATGTAAAGTTTGATAAAATTGCAAGTTTAAATCCTGCTTTTAGTAAATCCGGTACTGTAACTGCAGCCAATGCAAGTACAATGAATGATGGTGCTGCAGCCCTTATATTAATGAGCGGTGAAAAAATGAATGCACTTGGTTTAAAACCATTGGCTAAAATTACTAGTTATGCAGATGCAGAACATGATCCTAAATGGTTCACGACTGCGCCATCTTTAGCATTACCTAAGGCTTTAAGTAAAGCCAATTTAACATCTAATGACATCAACTTTTTTGAATTCAATGAAGCTTTTTCTGTAGTTGGAGTTGTGAATACTAAATTATTAAATTTAGATCCATCTAAAGTGAATATCAGGGGAGGTGCAGTTTCATTGGGTCATCCACTAGGATGTAGTGGTGCTAGAATCATTGTGACTTTAACCCATATTCTACAAGACCATCAAGCAAAATATGGCGCAGCAGCTATTTGTAATGGAGGTGGAGGCGCAAGTGCGATGATTATAGAAAGGATTTAAGTTCGTCCATCATAATACCATAGTGGCTCTCATCATAAATGCATTCCCCATCCTTTATTAAAAGTAATTGAGGGGACTCATGATGTACTTGAAAAAAACTTGCTATCTCTGCAGAAATTGGCCTATAATTAAGTAGGTCTAAATAGTGGAAATCAACGTTTTCAGGTGCCTCGGCACGCTCAAAACGATCTAAAGCCATCCTGCTAATACTACATGTGGTACTGTGCTTAAAGATCACCTGAGGGGTAGTATAAGAAGCTGCTTTAATTTGTTCTAATTGTTCTATGGTGTTGATTGGATGCCAATTCATTTGAGCTGATTTAAGGTGTAAAATTACACCATTCTTTTGAAGTATTTTAACCTGAATCCGACATTTTCAATAGCATATTGATTAACTTCGGTTTATAATTATCCCTATGCGTTTACAACTTTCCCAGCCAATCTGTTTTATTGATTTAGAAACGACAGGCGTTAATGTCAGCACTGATAAAATTGTTGAAATTGCCATTGTAAAAATCATGCCAGATGGTTCAAAATCAGTAAAAAGAAAGTTGATTCATCCAGAAATGCCTATTCCAGCTGCTACAACTGCTGTTCATGGCATTACAGATGAAATGGTAAAAGATGCACCTACATTTAAGCAAGTGGCCAATGAGATTAAACAATTTTTAGAAGGGGCGGATTTAGCAGGATATAATAGCAATCGTTTTGATATTCCTATGTTAAATGAGGAGTTTTTAAGGGCTGGCATTTCTGTTGATATTGAATCAAGGAAATTATTAGATGTTCAAAAAGTGTTTCATATGATGGAACAGCGCACATTGACAGCTGCATATAAGTTTTATTGTAATAAAAGCTTAGAAGATGCCCATACAGCCGAGGCAGATGCAACGGCAACTTGGGAGGTATTAGAGGCGCAATTAGAACGATATCCTGTGATAGGAAATACAGTGGAGTCAATTGTAAAATTCACTGGAGAAGACCTAATTGTAGATTTTGCCCGTCGTTTTATTATGGAAAATGGTGTTGAAGTCTTCAATTTTGGTAAGCACAAGGGTAAACCAATTACCCAAGTTTTAAAGGAAGAGCCTCAATACTATGACTGGATGATGAAAGGAGACTTTGCTTTGCATACCAAACAGAAGCTAACTGAGATTTTAAATAGAACCATTTTAAATAAATAATTTATATTTAAACCTTTAAAAAGGTAAAAAACTATATCCCCCCAATAGAAAGTGAAGAAAATTGTCATCATACCAACTTTTAATGAAAAAGAAAATATTGCTGCAATCATTCATGCAGTGATTGTTCTTGGTAATCAATACCATGTTTTAGTGGTGGATGATGGTTCTCCAGATGGCACTGCCTCAATTGTTAAAGAGATGATGCAAGCGCATCCTGATAAAGTTTTTATCCAAGAAAGAAAAGGAAAATTAGGTCTAGGTACAGCATATATACACGGATTTAAATGGGCTTTAGACAATCAATATGATTATATTTTTGAGATGGATGCCGATTTTTCACATAATCCATTAGACTTAGATAGGTTATTAGCAGCTTGTGAAAATGGTGCAGATGTAGCTATTGGAAGTAGGTATGTGAAAGGCGGTGCAACAGAAAATTGGCCATTAGATAGATTGATCTATTCAAAAGGAGGGTCACTTTATACAAGAATTATTACAGGCATGCCGGTGAAAGATCCTACAGCTGGGTTCATTTGTTATAAGCGTAAAGTGCTTGCATCAATGCAATTAGATCATATTCAATTTATCGGATACGCATTTCAAATTGAAATGAAATTTGCCTCATGGCGTTTAGGCTTTAAATTAAAGGAAGTGCCTATCACATTCATCGATAGAAAAATAGGCGTAAGCAAGATGTCTAAAGGCATTATTAAAGAAGCAATTCTTGGTGTGTTAAGTATGCAATGGCAATCCTTTACAGGTCGTTTTATCAAACAAATTAAGCGTGAGCAGTCTTAAGCGTTCTTTAATACAATTACATGTATTTGTTTTCTTGGCTGGATTAACAGCACCTCTCGGCAATTTGATTCAATTGAATGGTTTATATATTGTCTTTTATAGAATTTTATTGACAGTACTTGCACTTTCGCCAATATACTTATTGCACCAACAGCCAAACAAGGTAAGCTTAAAAGAAAAAGGTTGGCTGATGTTCATAGGTGTTCTTATTTCAATTCATTGGGTTTGTTTTTATGGAAGCATTAAATTGGCGAATGTCTCTGTTGCTTTGGTGTGTATTTCCTGCGTAGGCCTATTTACGGCAATACTTGAACCTTTGCTATTCAAAACAAAATTTATATGGAGTGAATTATTGATTGGGTTACTTAGCCTAATTGGAATATTATTTATTTTTCAGTTTGATATTCAATTTAGAACAGGTATTTTGGTAGGTTTAGTATCCGCATTATTTGCCTCCATTTTTACCATTTTCAACAAAAGATTAACCGCTCAATATACCACACAAACCATCCAGACTTTTGAGATGCTTGGTGGTTTGGGGTTTCTAGCTGTTGTTATATTTGGTATGAATCAATACCAAAATGCTACATTTTTGCTTCCAACTAAAAGTGACTGGTTCTGGCTTATTATTTTATCATTGGTATGTACTGTATTGGCTAATCATTTGATGCTTAGTGCGCTCAAAAAAATTAGTGCATTTACGCTGAATGTTTCATTAAATCTAGAGCCAGTTTATGGTATCATCATTGCGATCATTTTGTTTCAAGAACATAAACAAATGGGTAAGGGTTTTTTTATTGGCATGAGCTTAATCGCTATATCTGTTATGCTTCAGATGCTTCGTGTTATGCATCAGCAAAAAACAAAATAGATTCCTATTTCTATTAAAACATTTCGTAAATTAGGTACTCAAATAAACCTATATGAAGCGAATTGTCTACTCTATTTTTTTGGTATTACTATCCATTTCTAGTCAAGCACAAAAAAAACCTCTAGATCATACTGTATATGACCAATGGCAATCTATAAGAGATGTGCTTTTGTCAAATGACGGTAATTGGATGTCTTATACAGTTGCCCCGCAAGAAGGGGATAATATCTTGTATATAAAGCACCTAAAAACGAATCAAAGTTTTAATATAGATCGAGGAGCACAAGCAAAATTTACAGAAAACAACGCATTTTTAATTGCAAAAATCAAACCTAAATTTGATGAAACAAGAAAAGCTAAGATTGCAAAGAAGAAGCCAGAAGAAATGCCAAAAGATAGTTTGGTTATCTTAACATTATCCAATGGTAATATCAATAAAATACCAGCAGTAAAAAGTTTTCAAATCCCTGAATTTGGAAATGATTTAATTGCTTATTTAAGTGATCCCAAAACAGACATCAAAAAGGAAGGGGCGAATCTTTATTTTAGAGACTTAAATTCAGGACAAGAAAGAGTTTATAGTAATATTACAGACTATGCTATGCACCCTAAAGGGGAAGGTCTAATGATGTATCAAATCAAGACAAAAGTTAATGAAGCCAAAATACTTTTAGCCTCTATTGCTGATACGAATACAAAGACAATCAATAGTCGTTTCTATTCAGCAACCAACTTTACTTGGGACGAAGACGGTAAACAGTTAGCTTATTTAATAGAAAGGGATAGTATAGATAAGGCATTGCAGAAGAATTATACACTTGCATATTTTACACCTGAAATGGATACGTCGAAATTTGTTTTTAATAAAGCAAATGTTGTGATGCCCAAACAATATACCATTGGAGGGGATAAAAAAATAACTTTTAGTAAATCAGGTGCAATATTAAGTTTTGGAGTTCAACCTATTTTGCCTGTGAAAGATACTAGTTTACCTGAATTCGATAGAGTTAGCCTAGACATCTGGAACTACACCGATGCGAATTTACAGTCCACTCAATTAAAAAGTCTTGAGACTAGTTTGAAGAGTACAGAAGCTGTTATTTATAGACCTTCAAGTAATTTATTTACTTATCTAGGAAAAATCAATGATCGTCAAATTCAAATGACCATGGAAGGGGATGGACAAATCGCTATTGCGAATATTGATTCTAATTATACCATTGCAAGCCAATGGGAGGGTTTCGGGAAAAGAGATTTATATGCATTGAATACCAAGACTGGTCAAAAACAATTAATTCAAAAAGGACTAAAAAGCAGTTTGGTTATCCCTTCTTATGACGGCGGTTTAGTGGTATTTTATGATGAAATATCAAAACAATTTAAGTCTTACAATACAACCACATTGCAGACTAAGCAAATTGCCAAAGACATTCAATTTCCATTATATGACGAGGACAATGATGTACCTGACGATCCAAATGCTTATGGAATAGCCATGTGGATGGATAATCATACACATTTTATACTTTATGACCGTTATGATCTTTGGTTAGTGGATGCAACTGGTATGAATGCTTCTTTATTATTAACCAAGGGCCGTCCATCTAAAAATGAATACCGTTTTGTAAACTTAGATTCTGATAAAAAAGTAATTGGTTTTAAAGATCAAATTTTATTAAGAGTATACAACGAAATCAATAAAAATGAAGGCCTTGCTATGTTGGATTTAGCGAATAAATCTTTATTTACAATCACAGATATTCCAATGCATTTAACCACTATTGTTGGTGCAAAGAAATCAAACCAAATGCTAGTGATGCAAGAAGATGAAAAAAATGCGGCAAATATCTATCCTTATACATTTACACAGCAAAAACAAGCTTCAGCTGCACTCAGTTCCATCAATCCGCAACAAGCAAATTACAATTGGATGCAATCTCAATTAGTGAAATGGAAAGCTTATACAGGTAAAACTGCAGAGGGTGTTTTATACTTGCCAGAAGATTTTGATGCAAAAAAGAAATATCCAATGATTGTCTATTTCTATGAAAGAAACAATCAAACCCTTCATAACTATCTTGCTCCTTCTCCGACACCTTCTAGATTGAATATCCCATTCTTTGTAAGCAGAGGCTATGTAGTATTTGTCCCAGATATCTGGTATAAGAAAGGCTATCCTGGTCAAGGTGCTTACGATTATATTGTTAGTGGAACTAGAGCAATGGTACAAAAGGGTTTTATTGATAGTACTAGAATTGGATTACAAGGACAAAGTTGGGGAGGGTATCAAATTGCATACCTAATTACCAAAACCAATTTATATGCTGCAGCTTGGGCAGGTGCACCGGTTGTGAATATGACAAGTGCTTATGGTGGTATTCGATGGGGTGCTGGTATTAATAGACAATTTCAATATGAAAAAACACAAAGCCGTATAGGTGCTAATTTATGGGAACGTCCAGATTTATACATTAAAAATTCTCCTCTTTTTGAATTAAATAAAGTGAAGACGCCAATTGTAATTATGAGTAATGATGCAGATGATGCTGTGCCTTGGTATCAAGGTATTGAAATGTTTACAGCTATGCGAAGATTATCAAAACCAATCTGGATGCTAGTGTATAATAATGAAGCCCATAATTTAGTAGAAAGAAAAAACAGGAAAGATATTCAAATTAGAGAACAACAGTTCTTTGATCATTATTTAAAAGGTGCACCGATGCCTATATGGATGTCCAAAGGTGTACCTGCCATTATGAAAGGAAGAGACTTAGGATTAGGCTACTAATACACAGATGATTTAATTACTTACTAATTACAAAAAAATAAAGCCCCAATTTGGGGCTTTATTTTTTATTGGAAATATTTTAATTAAACATATTGGAACCATTGTCTATTTGGATCCCATTGTTCAAATGCCTTTGCAACTGCAGAAAGGAAACTTGAACCCATTGCACCATCTACAATTCTGTGATCATAGCTCATAGATAAGTACATCATATGACGAACAAGAATAGCGTCTCCCGAAGGTGTTTCTATCACCACTGGACGTTTTTTAATTGCACCTAAAGCAAGTATGGCAACTTGAGGCTGTGGTATAATAGGTGTTCCCATGATGGATCCAAAAGTGCCCACATTGGTTACTGTAAATGTACCACCCTGTGTATCCTGAGGTTTTAATTGATTATTTCTAGCTGCATTTGCTAAATTATTAACAGCCTTACTTAAACCAACAATGCTCAATTGATTCGCACCTTTAATCACTGGCACAATTAAGTTGCCTGATGGAAGTGCAGTAGCCATTCCAATATTAATGTCCTTCTTTAAAATGATATTTTCACCTTGTAAACTACAATTGATGTAAGGAAATTGCTCTAAAACTTTTGCAATACATTCCATGAACATTGGAGTAAATGTCAATTTAGTACCTTCTCTTTTTTCAAATAGTTGTTTCACTTTTTCTCTCCATACAACCATATTGGTAACATCTGCTTCCACAAATGAAGTAACATGTGGACTAGTTTGAACGCTTTCAACCATATGCTTTGCTATAAGCTTACGCATACGATCCATTTCAATTATTTCGGTATTACCTGTAATGATCACTTCATCTGGACTAGCAAATTTCCCTGCACCATTAGATGCATTGAAACCATAGTCTACTGGAGGGAAAGTATTTGAACTATTCGCATTTGAAGTTGTAGGAGGAACAGAAGCTTGAGTTTGTATTGTTACGTTATTATTATTTTCAGCAACAACAGTTTGAACAGTATTTATTGGCGCTTGAATAAGTCCTGCTTTTTTCTGAGCAATATATTGAAGGATATCTTTCTTTGAAACACGTCCTTGACTACCTGTGCCTGGAATTAATTGCAATTCATTAAAACTTACACCTTCATTTTGTGCAATATTCAAAACCAATGGAGAGAAGAACCTTGCTTCATTTGAATTTTCTTGTTGCATTTCAACATTCGAAACACTTGGTGTGAAAGGGACTTCATCTGCAATAGTTACAGCTGGTGCGGTTTCTTTTATAATTTCCGTTACTTGAACGTTTTCTGTTTTTGGGGTTGAATCGTTACTACCACTTGTTTGTATTCTTGCAATAACAGTTCCAATTGGTACGACTGCATTGACTTCAAATAAAATTTCTGTAATAATTCCTGCAGTTGTGGATGGAATTTCGCTGTCTACTTTATCAGTAGCGATATCAAGTAATGTTTCATCCAATTGAATGGTATCACCTACAGCTTTATGCCATTTTAAAATGGTCGCTTCCATGATACTTTCACCCAA
>DBOB01000021.1 GCA_002299885.1 Sediminibacterium sp. UBA657 | reverse complement strand
AAACCTTCAGAGCTATGGTTTGTAGCAGCAACTGGACAAACGTTTTCACAAGGAGCGTTATCACAATGCTGACACATCAATGGTTGGAAAACCACATTCGGGTTATCCATATCACCACTAAAATATTTATCGATACGTAACCAATGCATTTCGTGGCCACGTAAAACTTCAGGCTTACCAACAACAGAAACGTTGTTCTCTGCATTACAAGCCACTACGCAAGCACCACAACCATTACAAGTGTTTAAGTCTACATTCATACCCCACTTGATGCCTGGTCTTTCATACACAGGGTACATGGTACCTTGTTTTTCGAAATTCGCCAACACTTCTTCGTTGGTCATTTTATCGCCATCCATGATTTGACCTTTCAATTCATGTGCGCGTTCTTCGCGGATCTCAGTTGGATGCGCTAAGAAAGAAGCTAAAGACAATTCTTTCACCACTTCTGTACGGTTACCTTGAGCAGTGTCGTAACGGAAATGCGTTTGTGTTAATGCAACTGGATAAGTTTGATCTGTTACAGTTAATTGAACATCCGCTTGATCAAAAGAAATTGTTTGACCATTAAAGCTTGCTAAAGGATATGCGTTTTTACCAGTACCAATCACCGCTTTACCTAAGGCTTCTGTGCGGCCGTAACCCACAGCGATACCAATGGTAGAAGGATGTGTTCCTGGAATAATTAACACAGGTAATTCAATACTCACTTTGCCTACAGTTACCTTCACCACTTTTTTAGGAGGTTGTACTTCGTATGCATCTGCTTGACCGCCATTGTTTAAATCAATGTTCAACAATGTTCTTGCCATTGCAGGTGATACTATAATATAGTTATCCCAAGTAGCACGTGTAACTGGATCAGGTAATTCTTGTAACCAAGGGTTAGAAGCACCTTGACCAGCACCGATACCTACTTTTTGGTATAATGCTAATTCAATCTTATTCTTGTCATTAGAGGATGGTTTTTTCGCAGCAACCGCAGCCGAGGCTGAAGCAACAGCAGCACCGTTCAAAGATGCGCCCACCGCAGCAGATAGTGTTGGATTGATCACACCCGCTTGCAATGTTTTATCCCAAGCAGATACACCACCTAATTTAATAGACCAGAAATTCTTTAAGTAAGTTGTATAATCGTTTACATCTCCCGCCCACTTCAACAAACTATCTTGGAAAGCTCTTGTCTTAAATAAAGGAGCGATCGTAGGTTGGATGAAAGAGTAATGACCTGTTGCAGGTTCTGCATCACCCCAGCTTTCTAAGAAATGTGGTGCAGGAATTACGTATTTACAAAGTGCAGTTGTTTCGTCTAATTTTTCGTTGAAAGAAATCGTGGTTTTTACTTTCGCTAAACCAGCTTTTACTTTATCCGCGTTAGGCCAAGAGTAAACAGGATTTGCGCCAACAAATAAAACGGTGTTGACTTTACCCGCGTTCATCTCGTCTACGAAAGCAGCAAAATCACTATCAATACCTTGACGGTAATTTAATGTAGTACCAAAGTCGATGGTGTTGCCATTTGCACCTACTGCATCGTTGATAGCGTTCACTAAAATTTGAACATTTACATCGTTGCTACCAGCAACCACTAATGCAGCACCTTTGTGTGCAGTCAATGCTTTTGCAGCAGCTTCAATACCCGCTTTTAAAGTTGCATCCACTCCAGTTACAGTTCCACCTTTTACAGCGTTCAATAAACCAAGTGCAATCGCACCCATTTCGGAAGGACGGCATAAATATTTTTCGTCTGCATTAGAACCAGTCATACTCGCCACTGTTTCAAAGTGGATATGCTTGCTCATTGCAGGATTTTTCTCATCAATTTTTTTACCTACTGCATATTGAGCAGCAAATTGAACTGGATTCAACCAAGTACCTAAGAAATCGGCACTCAAAGAAACAATTGCTTTTGCTTTATCAAAATGGTAAGAAGGAATAACACGCTTACCATAAGCAGCTTCATTCGCTAACAACATCGCACTGTGAGAAACCGCGTCATAAGTAACGTGCTTGCCACCAGGATATTTAGAAAGAAACTGAGCAATAATATTTTTAGTAGAAGGAGAAGTAATAGAACTAGAAACCAACACCACATTACCACCTAATTCAGCAGCAATGGCTTTGTCGATGGCTTCGAAGCTTGCTTCTTTACCAGCGATTAAAGGAAAACGTAAACGAGCAGTATCATATAAATCTAACACTGCAGCTTGCACTCTTGCAGAAGTACCACCACCAGTGATAGCAGATAAATCGTTTCCTTCTAATTTAATAGGACGACCATCGCGCACTTTCGCAAGTACACTTACTACGTCACCATCTTGTACATAAGTAGTTGCATAAAAATCTGCAATACCTGGTACGATATCTTCTGGCTTATTCGCAAATGGAATAGCTTTTTTAATTGGCATTTCACAACTTGCTGCCGCAGCTGCTGCAGCCGTGCTGAATCCTAAGTATTTTAAGAAATCACGACGAGGTGCTTTCGCTTGTAAAAAACTTCCGTTTTTTGCCATCACAGTTTCATCTTCCACAAACGGAAGTGATTCTGTAAATTCATCTTTCACCTCTTTGTTGTAAGTCTCAGAATTATTTAATTCTCCAAAACTTGACCAGTGCTTTTTTTGCTCCATAGTAATGTATATAAAATATTACGCGTCTCTTTTATTAATGCTTTTGGTTAGTAGTGACATTTTTGACACTCTGTACCACCAATTTTTTCAACAGTGATACCTTTAGCGCTATCAATTTTTCCAGTACGAATATCTTCGTGGAATTTTTCGTAGATGCTATAGAAACCATTGTCTTTAAATTGAACTTTTGTTTCTCTGTGACAGTTTACACACCATCCCATACTTAAGTCAGAGAATTGTTTTACTTCACCCATGTTTTGAATTTCACCATGACATTGTTGACAAGCAACTTGTCCAGCGTTCACGTGTTGTGCGTGGTTAAAGTAAACGTGGTCAGGTAAGTTGTGGATACGAATCCACTCAATTGGTTGCGCTTTAGTTGCATCCCAAGGTTGACCTTCTGTAAATCCAGCGAATTTGTATAATTTTTTAATCTCAGCAGTACCATCTACAATCTCCCCATTCTCTCTAACTAAAGGCTCGCCTTTGTATTCGTTGATCGCAGTGTGACAGTTCATACAAACATTCACGCTAGGTAAAGTTGCTTGCTTACCTTGGTAAGTACCAATATGACAGTACTGACAGTTAATTTGGTTCACACCAGCATGCACTTTATGAGAATAGTAGATAGGTTGTTCTGGTTGATAATCTTTAGAGCGACCTAAGTTCATCGCACCTACTGTTGTATAATAACCACCTAACACAAACAATAAAATGGCTGTGAACGCGATGTATCTTTTATTGCGATAAAAAGGAATTGGCGCTTGAGGCGTCACACCTAATTTCTCGTCAGATAATTTTTTTAAGTTGCTATTTACTTGCAATAAAATAATCGCAAGCACTGCTAAAATCAAACTCAATATTCCGAACACTAAAGAATTATCAGATTCAGGAGCTGGTGCACCTGCAGCTGCACCGCCTGCTGGCGCTGCGCCTGGAGCAGGAACAGTTTTGATATAAGCTAAGATTGCATCAATGTCTGCATCCGATAAACCAGGGAAATTATTCATCGCCACTTTGTTGTACTCATTGTACAAATTGTTGGCATAAGGATCGCCTGTTTTCAAAAATGCAGCAGAGTTTTTAATCCACGCATACAAGTTTTTCTTATCAGGCCAACGATCTTCCACGCCAGCTAAAGCAGGACCTGTAAGCTTTTTATTCACTGCATGACATGAGGCACAATTCGCAGAGAATAGGGCCTTACCGTCTTGAGCATTTAGTTGATTACCTATAGCAGCACTAAAGGTGATAAATAAGAAGATCGTAACGATCTTAGCTAGGTTTCTTAAAGTTGTCATATACACAAACAGTGTCAAGTGTGGAAAAATATCCTTTAACGGACGCAAAATTAACTAAGAAACGCATTAAAATGCTCGTTTATTGCAAGTTTTTTTTTCTTTCTACTAATTGAGTTTCAATCGTGTGGGAGGATTTTAAGTGACGAATGTCATAAAATTGTAAGCATCCAACTTATCGCTATAAATTTTGTTTAATCTTGTAGTAGAAATTCGAAAAAAAGAGGACCTTCGGGGCCCTAAGATTTGAGGAGATTTTAAGGTTTGAGGATGAGATTTGAAGGTTTAAGGGGGATTGTATAATTTGTGAGGTCGATTTTCGCAGTTACGATTGATTATATTATGAAAAGTATTAATAAATTACAGCAAAAGTGGGGCGTTGGCAAATTGCAATTTTGGTTAATTATGACCACATTTGCCTTGGGGGGAAGCTTGAGCGGATACCTAAATAAGCAAATCCTAAATTTGGTGTTTTTGGAGAAAAATGCGGCATATTGGCTCATTTATCCCCTATTATTGACCATTTTATGGCCTTTTTCGGTGATTTTGGTCAGTTTTCTGACAGGGCAGTTTTCCTTTTTTAAGGGGTATTTAGGCAGAATGTGGGGCAGATTGAGCGGCGGAAATTCGAACAATGGATCGGCCGCGCCGGTAAGCCCTATTCATGTGGCGATTTTTGCTTCCGGTGCAGGATCCAATGCTAAAAAGATCATCGAATACTTTGAAAACAAGTCCACCCCCGTTAAAATCTCATTGATTGTATGCAATGTTCCTGGTGCAGGCGTCTTGGATATTGCAAAATCAAAGGGCATTCCAACCCTAATGATCAATAAAACAGAATTTGAAAGCACAGGCTATGTAGAAAGCTTACACAATGCAGATATTCATTTTATTGTACTTGCAGGCTTTTTATGGAAAGTACCCGAGGTTTTGGTGAACGCATATCAGCCAGGCGTTGGCGATGCGAAGGGTATTATTAATATTCATCCTGCATTATTACCAAATTATGGCGGCAAGGGCATGTACGGATCACGCGTGCACGAAGCAGTAGTGGCAGCAGGCGAAAAAGAAACAGGTATCACCATACATTGGGTAGATGCACATTATGATGAAGGCGATATTATTTTTCAAGCAAGATGTGCTGTTGATCCTAGCGATACTCCAACAACAGTTGCAGAAAAAATTCATGTATTAGAGCATCAACATTTTGCGCCTACGATAGAAAAGATTTTATTGAAGAAATAAGTGCAATAAAAAAGGTCCCGAATTTTCGAGACCATCTTTAAAATAATTTTGAAAGTACCTTACTGCTTTTTTCTTTGAATATTTTTCTCAGATTAGTTCTAGCTTTTTCCAAACTCAATGGTGTTCAACCATTCTAACAGAACTCTAATTTGAAATTTAGTATTGGCTGTGTTAATCGTTCCAGTAGGATTGCTTAACAAAATAAATAATCCAGTCATGCCTTTATCTTCTGCAAAAAGTAAATAATTTGGACGCTGAATTTTAAAATTAGTATTTGCATTTTGCAAAGCAGTCAAAGCATTTTGAAGGTCTTGCTTTAATAATGTAAACGCTTCTGCAGATTGAATTTGCAAAGTATCAATCTCTTGCTTATAAATGAATTGATCGTTCTTAATAATCACTTCAACACTAAAATTATTGTTCGCAAGTTTGCGGTAACTGTAATTTAATTTACCGTTGTTGTTATACTTAATGATGCTATTTACTGAATTGGATTCGGTTGAATTGCTACTAGATTGTGCAAATAAATTATTTGAACAAAGAGATAAAAGCAAAACAAACGCAGCAAGGGGGAGATTGCGCATTTAAAAATTTTGGTCGAAATTACGGTAATACCTTTTAATAACTGCTGCTATGTGACGAAATTAATTAGATGTTCTAAATATGTAAAATTTAAAATATACAATTAAAAAAGTTTAACAGCAATCGTATTATCCAGGCATACGAGAAATGTATTTCTCAATCTCTTTGATTTGATCCAACACTTGCTTAGTAGATGGCTTACATGCTTTTGCTTTGCGGAAGAAATCTTTTGCAGCGCGGAACTCACGCTTATTCATAAAAATTTGACACATGCTTAAGTAAGCAACTGCTTCTGATTCTTTATCTGGGATGCCCGCACGAATTGCGGCACGAATATATGCTTCACCTTGTTTGGTATCTCCTTTTTGCATTGCCATCATCCCTAATTGTAATTTATTCGCACCCTCCGCTTCTGGCATTGCCGAACCAAGATCGTTACTCATTTTAAGATGCTTCTCGGCCGTGTCAAAATCTTGTTTTGCCATGGCGATGTTACCCTTAATTGTATAGTAAGTGCTTCTTACAGGTGTATATAATAAATTAGGAAACCAAATAGTTGCTAAAATACGCTCTACTTCTTCGATATTTCCCGCTTCCATCGGCTCTTGAACTAGACGCAATGGACCAATAAAAATATGACTCAATAGGCCAATCACGCCAAGCATGTATAAAGGAAAAACAGGCCAAAAATTAGCCAGATCGGTTATTTGAAGGATAGCAGCGCCAAAAATGGCAATTAAGCTCAACCAAAAACGAAACTTGATAATGATATTGTAAAAGCCCATAATGATGTCGATTTGAGCTGTGAAGATACCAAATTATAGCATAATAATGAGCCGCAGGGATAAAGTATGGGTGCTTTAAAAAGAATAGTTATTTTTGTCCTCCTTAAACGGTCATTAGGCCTAGTTAAGACTCGAATCCCAGTGGTTCGATGGTCCCGTAGTTCAATGGATAGAATAGGTGTTTCCTAAACACTAGATCCAAGTTCGATTCTTGGCGAGACCACAATTGATTTTATTTGCTAGAGGTAAACTTCTGCCTTATCACCAATGGAATAAATAAAGGCGCCTCAATTAAATAACGGCGGTACATTCTTTTGGGTTCTTGGATTAAACGAAATAGCCATTCTAGTCCAGCGCCATGCATCCACTTTGGTGCACGTTTTGCTAATCCAGCCATCACTTCAAAAGCACCGCCAATGCCCACATACAATGCAGGATGAAGTTGTGCTTTATTTTGTGTGATCCACAAATCTTGTTTAGGCGCGGTTAAACTTATGAGTACAATATCAGGCTTAGCTGCATTCACGGCATCCACCATTTTTTTATTTTCTGCAGCGTCAAACACAGGCATGAAAGGAGGAACATAGATGCCCACTATTTTACAATTAGGATACTGTTGTAAGATCACTTCCTTTAATTTTTCTCCCACACCAGGTGAAGCACCTAATAGAAACAAATTAAAGTTTTCATTGGCAGCAAAAGCGACAAGACTTGGGAGTAAATCTAATCCAGTAATACGTTCTACAATTGGTGTATTTAAAAATGTAGATGCCCATTTAACAGGCATCCCATCACAAAGCACATAATCTGCAGTATTATAAGCGTTTTGAACTTGTGGATCTTTATAGGCAGCAAGGATCGAATTCACGGGTGTGATCGCAACTTGCATTAATTTTTTTGCTTGAATAGCCATTTTAAATGCAACAAGTAAATCAGTTGAACTAATAGAACTTACTTGTGTACCTAAAATATTAACGCGCTGATGCATATACAAATATACTGAAACAAAAAACCCGATAAGCAACTTATCGGGTTAAATATGGATCTTAGAAATTCATGTACAATTAATTCGAAATCGAAATCACCTTGGTATCCAATTGCTGATAAATACTATTATTACTGATGTATTCTGGAACGAGTTCCTTCATCTTACCTACCAATAACATTTCGTCGTTGGTGGTGCTTAAAATGTTTTCTAGTTCTAATGTGTTTTGTTTCACCAATTCAAAAGACACTTCACGCACTTGAGCAATTAAAATCTTTTCGTGGTAAGTCTGTGTGGTATTCTCTGCGTCGTTTAATAATTCTTCGTAAAGTTTTTCACCAGGGCGTAAACCGCTATAAGTAATGTTTACATCAATATTAGGGATCAAGCCATATAAACGAATCATCTTACGCGCTAAATCTGCAATGGCCACTGGCTTACCCATATCAAATACAAAAATCTCTCCTCCATTACCCATACTACCTGCTTCCAATACCAATTGACAAGCTTCAGGAATAGTCATAAAGTACCTAGTGATATTAGGATGCGTCACAGTTACAGGGCCGCCTTTTTCGATCTGCTCTTTAAAACGAATGATTACAGAACCGTTAGAACCAAGTACATTACCAAAACGGGTGGTAATAAATTTAGTAGCTAAATCAGTTTGATTAGATAAGGCTTGCACATACATCTCCGCCATACGCTTAGAGGCGCCCATTACGTTGGTTGGGTTCACCGCTTTATCTGTAGAGATCATTACAAAACGCTCTACCTTATGTTGGATAGATAAGTCCGCAATTATTTTTACGCCAATCACATTATTACGCACCGCTTCGGTAGGACAAAGCTCCATCATAGGAACGTGCTTATAGGCAGCAGCATGGTACACATATTGAAGCTCAAACTCCTCAAATAGTTTTTGCATCCTTGTTTTATTAGTGACATCCGCCAAATAACTAATGCAATTTATACGTGTGCCATTTTCCTTTAATTCTAATTCAAGGTTATGCAATGGCGTCTCGGCCTGGTCACATAAAATAATCACTTCGGGGCTATATGGAATCAATTGACGCACAATCTCAGAACCAATAGATCCTGCAGCACCTGTAACTAAAATACGTTTGCCTTTAATCTGCGCTTTAATCTCGTTGTTATTAATTTGAATTGGGTCACGCTCCAATAAGTCTTCGATTTTAATAGACTGTAATTGTCTACTAGAAAACTTACCTTCTGCCCATTTTGAATAAGCAGGAACACTTAATACTTTAATGTCATGGTCTAAACAAAAATCAACCACCTCGTTTTTGCGTTTGGTTGGTAAGGTATAAGTGGCAATAATTAATTCATCCACAGGCTTAATGGCCACCATCTCCTTAAACTCATTGAATGAAACAATGGGTGCGCCGTTTAAATTTTTACTACCTTTTTTTCTGTCATCATCAATAAACGCAATCACTTGGATATTGGCAAGGCCATCGTTCTCAAGTACACGCTGCGTAGCTACACCAGTCGCTGCAGCTCCAAAAATCACCACCGATTTTTTTTGCATTTTATAATTCTTAGCATAAGCAAAAAGATATTTAATCAATACCCTATAACTTATCAAGAATAAGAAACTAAATATGGTGTATAATACAATGACCAAAGTAGTCATAGATAAAATAGAACTAACACCAAGCGCAACGGTGTTAATCACTAAAATAATAAAAGAGGATAACCCCACGGCAATCGCAATGCGAAGTGCATCCTGCACACCAGTGTAACGCACAATACCCGTATATGATTTAGTAGCAGAAAAAACCAATGCATTCACCAACAACATTAAAAAAGTAGCATTCAATACATGCGACCAATTCGTTACAGCTAACGACACATTTTGTTGAATCAAAATTGCGATGAATAACGCAGTCACAGTGGCGCCTAAGTCTAATAAAAAAATTACGTACTTAGGTACAATACTGAAGTTGTTAATCTTAAACATACTTGTTTTGTGTTCAATCAAATCTTAGGGGGGTGGGTTTGAAGAGATGAATTAAATCTAGTTAATCTAATGTAAAGTTAGGGAGCAAAAGGGTTCAAAATGCGTTCACCCGTTACAAAATAATGAATAAATAATATAAATTTATTGATAATCAATTAGTTAGTGGTTATTTCCCCTCATTTTGTGCCTTCCAAAGCTTTACCTCATAATTAATAGAGTTTAAGGAATGGTCTTTATCTATCCAATGTAAAAAGGTATTTAACAAAAGTCCTGCTGGGCTAAGGGTATGGGTGACTAGGTTTTTACCAATGACACTGCTAATGGTTTCCATTTTGTTCCCAAACAAATAAGTGCTTTGGTTTTTAATTAACAGCGCATCGTTTAACACATGCTGCATCAGCACATTGCCTGCGTTATCTAAAGCCAATGCTAGTTCTAAAAAATAGACAGATAAGGAGTGTACTCTTTTTGCCAGGCTTTGACGTATCACCGCATACAAAAAACCAATAGGTGCCGTTGTAAAAAATAATACAAAAGTAATGCAAAAAAGCAATAAACTCTTGAATAAAGGCATGCGACTGGTTTGTATCATAAATTATTTTTTAGAATATTTTCAATGAGAAAAAAGTAGTGAATCAAGCGTATCAATTGTTTGCTTTAATCGCCTAGAATCCTTTCTATATATGCGTTTCATCTACTTTAATAAAAGTAAAAATAAAATTTGGAACGGCCTATTTTAATCCTAGATTTAATCAACCGAACTATTTATGTATGAATAACAAAGCACTACTTATAGGGATAAATGCTTATCCTAATCCCAATAATAATTTAAGGGGATGCATTAATGATATTGTAGATATGGAATATTTTATTAGTACAAAAAACAAGGTCTATACTAAAGAAAATATCAAAACATTGACAGATAGCAGAGCCACTAAAAAAGGTATTTTAGACCATTTAAATTGGTTACTCTTGGGAGCCAATGCTGGAGATCAACTACTGTTTCATTATAGTGGACACGGCGCACAACTACCTAGCAAAGGACATGCATTTGAAAAAGACGGCTTGGATGAGATTATCTGTCCTTATGACTTTAGTGATGCGGATGCAGCTAAAACTGCCATTAGCGACAAGGAATTTGCCAAGATTTTTGCTACAATCCCCAAGGGCGTGCATTTTGTATGGATATCGGATAGTTGTCACTCTGAGGATCTATCCAGAAAGCAACATATTACTCCCGATACAAGGTTTAGAAGATTCAATCATGAACCACAGCAAGGCCTAACTACCCCAGCCGCTAGCCTCGGTGCCGACCCCATCCCTTTACATGGCGCTTTATTGAGTGGCTGTGCATCGCATCAGTTAAGCGCCGACGCCTATATCAACAATCGGTTCAATGGGGCTTTTACGCATTACTTAATTAAGAACCTAAGCCAATATGGACAAGATGCGAGCATTCAGGAGATTGTAAAATACGTGAACATGGATTTAATGGAGAATGACTATGATCAAAATCCACAAAGCGAGGGACTGTTGAAGACAGCCAAATTCTTTGCATCATAATTCACTGAATATTCAATCAAATAAAGAACACAATAATTAACTAAAATATTAATTTATAGCCATGAACAAAAATTTAAAACTATGTGGACTTAGAAAAATCATTGCCGGATTGGTGACAATGCTAGTGTTGAACTGTGGGGCTGCGCTTGCGCAGCCCCAACAAGGCTTAATGAGTAGACTCATTGAAATTAAATATGGGGCTGAATTATATTTAACCACTCAATTGAAAAACGAAACCAATCCAGCTAAAAAAGACAGTGCACTAGCCCTTTACAATACGATGCGCTGGAAAGTAGATGGATTTGTGTATCAACTAAGCAGTACTCTCATAACAAAAAATAGCCTTAAAGCTTTTAAGCAATTAGATGCCTGGTGTTATGCACAAAAGATTTCAGGATTGAATTTAACAAGTAATAAATTCATAGCACAACATGTAGCCAGTTTTGCGGAGATAGATGCTTTATATCAAAGTCAAATTGCCCCTAAATTATACAACCAACCCAAAAGCCTGAACCTCACCACCAATGTGTTTTATTTATTGAAAGACTCCTATACTATAATTAAAGGCCTAAGTGATTTAAAGACACGCAAAACCATGGCGATTGTAGAAATGCTAGATCATGCAAGGTTATTGGGGCCTGGGGAAGTTGGGAAGGGTGTGAAATAGAAGGTATTAGTGTGGACCACACTAATTATAGGGTAATTTACTATTGATTATCAGTTAGTTAAGTTTAAAATGCGCACCAAATTGCGCACTAGATATTTTCTTTAATTAAAACATACCTATAACTTCTTTAATAGTCTTATGGATCCCTTCGTCTAATTTAATCGAAGGCTTCCAACCTAAATGATTTAATTTGTTGGTATCCATTAATTTACGAGGTGTGCCGTCTGGCTTGGAAGTATCAAATTCAAATGAACCTCTGTAACCTACTTCTGAGGCAATTAACATTGCTAATTCCTTAATCGAAACATCTTCTCCCCATCCTATATTTACAAGGCCGGCTTCATTGTAGTTTTGTAATAAAAAATAACTAGCCCCTGCTAAATCATCTACATGCATGAATTCGCGTCTTGGAGTACCTGTGCCCCAAATGACGACACTTGACTCGTTGTTCTTTTTAGCAAGAATAATACGTCGCATTAAAGAAGGTAAAACATGAGAATTTTCAGGATGGTAATTATCGTTTGTGCCATACAAATTGGTAGGCATGGCTGATATAAAATTACATCCGTATTGAGCACGGTAGCTATCGCACATTTCAATACCAGCTATTTTAGCAATTGCATAGGGTTGATTAGTGGATTCTAAATAACCACTTAGCAAATATTCCTCTTTTAATGGTTGTGGTGCCATTTTAGGGTAAATACATGATGAACCAAGGAACAATAACTTCTTCACTTTATTTGAATAGGCTGCATGAATTACATTGGCTTCCATCATTATGTTGTCATAGATGAATTCTGCCCTATAAGTATTGTTTGCGTGAATGCCACCAACTTTAGCAGCGGCTAAAATCACATAATCTGGCTTTTCTAAATCAAAGAAGGCATTTACTGCTTGTTGATTTCTTAAATCTAATTCAGAAGAAGTTTTTGCTATTATATTATGATAGCCTTCGGATCTTAGTTTACGTTCTATTGCAGAACCTACCATTCCTCTATGTCCAGCAAGATATATTTTAGCAGATTTCTCCATTGTAAAATTTAAGCTATTCGCTTTCTTTGGTAATTGTATAGCCATTCTCTTTAAGTAGTAACTCTTTCTTGAATATTTCAAGGTCACTTGCTACCATTTCTTTCACTAAAGAAGTTAAATCATATTTAGGTTTCCATCCTAGTTTAGTCATGGCTTTAGTAGGATCACCAATCAACAAATCAACTTCGGTAGGACGGTAGTACTTTGGATCTACTTTAATAACTACTTGACCTTCTTTTAAATTGTAGTTCCCTGTATTCTTAATAACATATCCTTCTTCCTTATCGTCATTTCCTTTAAAACCAAGCTCAATGCCTAATTCAGCAAACACCATTTTAACAAATTCACGAATGGTAGTGGTTATTCCAGTAGCCAATACAAAATCTTCTGGCTTTTCTTGTTGTAGCATTAGATACATGCCCTCGATATAATCCTTAGCATGACCCCAGTCTCTTTGTGCGTTTAAGTTACCTAAGTATAAACAAGTATCTAAACCCAATGCAATACGTGCAGCTGCACGAGTTACCTTACGTGTTAAAAATGTTTCACCACGTTGAGGTGATTCATGATTAAATAAAATACCATTGCAAGCATACATATTGTAGGCTTCACGATAGTTTACTGTAATCCAGTAGGCGTATAATTTAGCAACACCATAGGGAGAACGAGGATAGAAAGGTGTAGTTTCAGATTGTGGAACTGCTTGCACTAATCCATATAGCTCAGAAGTAGATGCTTGATAGAATTTTGTTTTTTGCGTTAAACCTAATAAGCGGATTGCTTCCAATATTCTTAATGTGCCAACACCATCCACATTGGCTGTATATTCAGGTTCTTCGAAACTTACTTGCACATGACTCATTGCACCTAAGTTGTAAATTTCATCGGGTTGTACTTCTTGAATAATTCTAATTAAGTTTGTACTGTCCGATAAGTCACCATAATGCAAATGAAGATGTCTGTCTGGAATATGTGGATCCTCATAAATATGGTCAATTCTTTGAGTATTAAACAAAGAGGATCTTCGCTTAATGCCATGCACTTCATAGCCCTTATTAAGTAAAAATTCTGCTAAATATGCCCCATCTTGACCTGTAATACCAGTTATTAAGGCTTTTTTCATTGCTTGCTTGATTGAGGTCAAATTTAGGTTTAAAATTCTAGTCTAGGATAAATATTATATAGAATTTTAAAAAATATGATGATTACAATTCAATCAAATTTCAACCCTTTTTGGACCAAAATGTCTATTACTATCACAACATTATCGGCCTTCTTTTGAAGAAATGAAAGACAGCCTCATCATTCACAAAGCGCTCCATAACTTGCTCTGCATTCCTAAAAGGTTGATCGAACATACCAGACCATTCTTCGCGGTTTCTGAGCCACTCAATAGCTAATTCTTTCAATCTACCCTGCAAAACAAAATCGTTCATCAATTCGTCCCTTGAAACATTATACAAGGCATAATCAATACCAGAAAATAATTTATAAATGGATGGAAATCCTGTAATATCAATTTTGGTAAATAAAACTTGATCATCATGCGAATTGAATATAGTTAATGCTTCAACTTCTATAGACGCTTCATTATTGGCAAGAATTAATAGTATTTCTGCTCTGATTGCGGATATGATATTATGATAATCATCCATTTTTGAATATACTCTGCTTAGCGAATTCATGTGCCGTTCCCTGATTCGTTCAAGCTCCTGATAATTTGAATCAGCATCTAAACGAAATTGGTTTAATCTCTGTAACTGCTCCATTTAAAAAAATAATTTACTTAGCTCTTCTCTCCTCCCAAATCTTTTCTAACTTATCCGCAAACTGATCTCCAGACACCTTTATATAACGCATAAATGACTTATGTGACTTATGGCCACTCATTGACATTATAATTAAAGGATCTGTACCTTTAAGATATTCGTTACTTAGGGCCGAACGACGGCTCGTATGAGTCGAGATCATAGAATACTTCATTGCAATAATCTCTTTTAACTCACGACCATAAGTTACTTGTCTAGTAAATGGAACATGAAGACAAGGCAATTTCTCTCCAACAATTTTAATAATTCTATTAAATTCATTGTTTCTAGGAACTTTTGGCAACTCATTATTATATTTTTTTAAAATTGTATTTACGACCGGATGAATCGGAATGGTTACCTTACCTCCCGTTTTCTTTTGAATGAATTCAAGTCGATTATTTCTTATTGCATTTGTATCAATTGTACTGTAATCACTAAATCGCATGCCTGTAAAACAGCCCACCACAAAAACATCCCTTACTTGCTCATGGATTGGATCGTCAAAGTCCTTAATCTCCAACAATTGCAATATTTCGCTTTCGGTAAGGTATATGCTATCAGTCTCTTCGCGTCTGGTATCGAATTCAAGTTCGATCATTTTAGCCGCCGGGATTTTCTTTAGTTTAACCGCATACTTAATAATCTGTAAAAGATCCATCATGGCTTTTGCATGAGTATTCATAGCGAACTCCTCATCGATAATTAGGAAGTCGCTAAACTTATCAATATCATTTTGTGAAAAATCCTTAAGTGTTAATACCTTTTTTGTGTGCGATTGAAATTTCATTAAATAACCTTTTGTAGTTTTATAAGAACCTATTGAAGACGGCTTTAATTTCTGACGCTTTGGTGACAATCTAACCCCTGATTCACAATCTTGAATGAATAGTTCCATAAATCCAATTAATGTTTCCTTTGAAGCATTATTTGCTAACCCAGAAGTTGTTTTTTTAATATCCGGCCGTTCTACTAGAGCTGCTAATTTTGATTGTAAATCAACAAAGCTCAATTTCGGTTTGCCGTTTTTATATCTATCCAATAAAGTCAAGATATCTATTTCAAGCTCCTTCAATCTTTGGATAAGAAGTGTTGTTGTGGACTTACCTACATAAGATTTCACAAAACACTTCTTTTTATCCCAGTGGTCTGTTTCAATACTTCTTCCAGTGTACAAAAAGATACTTACCCCGCTTACTGAAATTTTTACGCGAATACTACTTACTTTCTGCTTTGGCCGCGCTAAGGAAAACGAAACTCCCATTTTTGTAAAAATTTAATTTTGACTGATTGCCAATTGATCAAATATTTCAGACTCAAAGAGTAAAGCTTCTTCTGTTGTAAATAGATCTTTACCTTCAATAGCCTGTATTTCAATATCCTCATTATCAAACTCCTGGATTAATGAAACCGAAATTGAATAGCAGGCATTTTTCCCCATAATAAATTCATCAGGAGGGGCAAAAGGTAAAAAAACTTTCCTTGTTGTTTCAAGATCAACTCTAACTCTTACGCTCTTTTTAATGCTTGAAATTTAGCTTTCTGCAAATTTTCATCTGCAAATTCCTCTGAATGCGAGTATGATTCATAAGCACCAAAAGTGCTTATGAATACTTCTACTTCGTAATGGAATTTTTCAATCCCTGATTCTGTTTTTAAAACTGCTTTTTTCATGTTTGGATATTTTTATGAATTAATAATTTCACATTCTATGTATCCAGAGATGGAAAGTTCTCTTCTGCAGACTCTATCCCTTCTTCATCTAAATCTATAATGAATCGTAAAGCTGCAAGCATTCCACTATTAAACCCATGGTGCCAATAAGAGCTATCAGAATCATTTAAATTTACAGTTTCATTAGGGTGTGATTTTTCTATTCTAGTCCTGTTTTCCACCACCCCATCTACTTTAAGATTTTTGTATGATCGAGCATACCAAACAAGATCTAAGTACTTACCTTCCTTTTCACTTACTAAATTGAGGATTTCTTTTTTGTTCATTTTACTATTGGTTTAAATTGTTATTATTTGATTTATTGTCATTTGTCAGCATATACCAACTAATGAAGTTGTTTAAAAATCCATGCTTAGGTTCTTGCAAATCATAAATTGGGAAACATAGGTCATTTAAATTTAATCCGAAGATTTTTCTACCTCCCTTTTCATATCCATCTACAATAAAACTTAACTCTAAATCCCATTTAACTTTTTCTTCATGGGCTCTAGCTTTAAAATACTCAAATGGCAAATCCATTAATACATGAATCTGTTCTTTGTTTAACTCTCGTTGATTTTTATTTTTCATAATTACTAAATAACGGATTACTCGCCGCTACGAGTTTTGTTTAATTAATTATTTTACGTACTCAGATATTTTACGATTGATGACTTTAGAAATCGATATTGCGACCCACTTTTTTGGCCAACTACTCTTCCTTCCAAGAATAACTTAGTCAAAGTTTGTTCGCTCAACTTTAGTAGTTGAGCTGCTTGCTTTCTATCTAATACTTCATCTTTAAAACCTTCGCCTAGTCTTGGATTATTGACTAGTTTTTCAATTTCTGAATTCACAGCATTTGAAATCATACTGATCAAATCCCCTACAGGGACTGTTACTACTTTAATTGTGTTTGTCTCCATGTTTTTACAATTTTAGTTTTCCTTTTTATTAGGCCCACTTTAATGAGCAAATTTTTTTTATTTCGAATAAGTGTTAGAATATTCAACTATCATTGCTTCTCTGATTTTCTTTCGTCCATCAATTATTGCATTTTTGTCTTTTACCCCATTAGTATACAAATCAAATCTCCCAAGAGATTTGAAAAATTTACGCTCCTTCACACCTTCATCATTTAACCAATAACCCTTAACTTTCATGTATAAAATTTTTGTTTGTTTGTGAATATTTTGACTTAGTTGAATTTGAGGATCAACAATCATTCTAAATCGAGCAATCTGTAAAATGTATTCATCATTTTTTGCTACAAGGTCAGCTACTTGATTTAATCTTTTATCTGCTTTTGAAATTTCATTCAAATAAATTTGATAAAAATTAAGGTATGATCTTTTCAATCCAATTAATTCATTAATGTAATATTGTCCTTCAAAATCTCGCTTTAATTCACGGCTAAAATTATCATATTCTAGCCATTTTAATGTATTGCGAACAATACTCTGATTATATGTATTATTAAATTTTGACATGTTTTGTTCAACCTTTAAATCAATTTCTTTTTTCTCTTTATCAGTTATACCCGGGAAAGAAAAAAAGAAAAAAAATGCTTTTAATGAAGCCGAAAAAGTTCCTGCGGTCACTAAATCAAATAGGTGATTCATTATTATTTCGTTTTGCAATACAAAGATAGTAAAGTTTTATTTGTTTTCCAAATTTTTAGGCCCACTTTTTTTATTATTTTTATGATTTTATTTAACTCTTTCTATTTCAATTAATTATGCTTCATATCAACCATCAATTTTACGCCCCCCCCGGCCTACAAGTATCCCCTCTCCACTAGGCCATGGCTCCATACCCCCAATCGGGCTACCCTAATTTTCGCCAAATTCTAAGCAAAATTTCAAGTTTAAGAATGTATCCCAACCCTACTCCTTTTTCATTATTCTAGTTGATCGTTTTAATTCTTTAATCAAATCTCTAAATAAATCTGAAATTGAAATTCCGGTCTGTAATATGTGCTGCTCAATAAATTCTCGATCGTCATTTGTTACTCTTACCCTTATAAATCTCTCTAAAAGTTCCTCTTTCATATTATTTCAAAGATTTGAAAGCAACTAGAGCTGGAAAATTATTTGCTGCATAGAAATGCAGAGATCTACGTACATGCTCAGAGACGTTAGTATAGTCTGAAGCATTAATTTGTTCAATAATTTGACGTTCCTGTGGTGTTAGACGCAATCTTATAAACTCTGTTCTTTTCGGTTTTACCTTATTCATATCCATGTTGTTTATTTATAAATATCAAGAAAATTGAAAATGTTTCTGCTTTGGAATACTTTTTAAAAAGTCCTACATATTTATTTATAAAAGAAAATATGGAAAAGAGAACGTATCAAATCACAATCAACCCAACGCCGCTTAAATCAAAGCCGCTAAAGTCGGATAATTCAATAGGTATTATCCATAATAACTTGAAACTAGTCACGGGTATTACCGTGAATGAGATCGCATCAATTGTACAACAACCCTATGGCTACACTTGGTCTGGCGGTATATTTAATGGCAGTATATCAAATAATACTTGGATATCACAATCAGTAATCGGACTTGACTTCGATAATGAGGAAACTATTATCTACCCAGAAGAAGTCATTAGACGGTTAGAGAACTACTCAATAACTCCTCAAATATGGTACAATACCTTTTCTTCAACAGATAAATTATTAAAATTCAGAATGATGCTTCTATTGGATGATAGTATTGTTGATTCTAATCATTATGAGGTAGTTATGAAAGGGTTAAAAACTATTTTCCCAGAAGCTGATCCAAAGTGCTTTCGCAAAGGTGGATTCTTTTTTGCTGGAACAAAATCTGAAATTATCTCTCAAGAACCTATCAATACTTTAAAACTTACAGAACACCTTTCATTAGAGCTGATAACCAAAGATCTAGGTAGAACTAGGAAATTAGCCCCCTTAAAAGGATGTAGTTTTTTGTTGGTTGGAGAAAAAGGGAATAATCAATATAGAAATAATAAGAAAGATGGTAATTCTCCAAATTATAATAGTGTAAATACAGAGGGAAGAGAACCTTTAAAAATTGACTGGGACGAGGCTAGGAAAAAAGTAAGAATTTTAGATGAATTCCTAAATGGAAAATGGCTGTCTCATGATCGACTCTTTGGTCTTGCTACCAACTTAGTGAAATTCGAAGGTGGTCGCAAGTTAATGAAGGAGACTATGACTAAATTCAATGAAGCGGGTTTAACCTGTTACACGGAAAATAACTTTAATATCTTTCCTTACCTAGGTATTGTTTCATACCCTCCTCAACCAATAAATACTTTTTCAGAATATGATGAAGATAAACACATATATGATTTTGAAACTGAGGTATTAAATCAAAGAGGTAAAATTCAAATCTTAGAGGCTATACACAGAATTCCACTTGTAGAAGCAGAGGAAAAGTTGAAAAATCAATTTGAAAAGGCTATAAAATCAGATCAAAAAGGGAAAATCCATCTATTTAAACTTCCTACAGCAATTGGTAAGACTAGATTACTCACAACTACGAATAACGCTACGATTGCCCTTCCAACTAGTAAATTGAAGCAAGAAGTTGCTGAAAGAATGACTGTCTCCTACCAAATAACTCCTAATCCCATAAAATTCAATGACGAAAGAATTAATAAGATAATCGATCATTATTACTCAATGGGGCTACAACAAAAAGCAGTTGCGGTACTTCATAAGATTGTATCGGGTAGATTCAAATACACGGTCAGTGAGGAGGATTTAAAATATGCCAAAGATTATCTGGATCAACTTGAAAAATGTCTAAAATCGGATGAAACCGTCTTAACTACTCATACAAGAGCTGTTCATACAAAATTCAAGCATGATACTTTGATATTTGATGAGGATCCAATTGGATCATTAATTCAAATCAACCAAATTAAAATTTCAGATCTATTTGTAGCTGAGCTAACCCTTCAAAAAAACAGACAAGATTTAACCAATGTCATAAATATCCTAAAAAATGCGAATTCTGGTGAATTTATATCATCTCCAACCATTTTGATTGAGTTAGATGAATTAGTTGAAAAGCTATCAGAAAATACAAAAGTAGAATCTAATGTTTTTGGTTTCTTTGCTTCATCTTTCCTTGTAAAAGATGCATTTGACCCAAATCTAATTCATTATGTAAGCAAAAAAGAGTTTCCGGAAGATAAAAATATCATAATACTATCAGCAACGATTAATACAAACATTTACAAATTATTATTTGGTGACAGAATAGAGATTTTTGATATTGGAGAAGTTGATCAGAAGGGAACTATTATTCAATACACCAACCGATCTTGTTCAAGAAAGGGGCTCAGCAAATATGTAAATCAAATTAGTGATGCTGTAGGCGATAAAAAGGTTATTACCTTTAAATCATTCACTGACCAATTTTCAAACGCAAGTAAAGAGATGTATTTCGGTAATTGCTCTGGATATAATACACTCGCAGGAGAAAGTCTGGTTGTAGTAGGAACCCCGCATAGAAACAATGTTGAATATCTGTTGTTAGCCAAAGTACTTGGAGTCAATTTTAAAACCTCAGATACAACCATGGGATTTAAAGAGATTGAATACAATGGATTCCGATTCATGTTTAATTGCTATGATAATAGTGAGCTAAGAGAAATTCAACTAGGATTAATTGAATCAGATTTAATCCAGGCTGTAGGTAGGGCTAGAACATTAAGAACTGAGGCAATCGTTGAATTATATTCAAATTTTCCACTCAGAATTACACATCAGTTTGTCTGGAACATATTTAATAAAAAAGAGGATAAATAATATCTATCCTCTTATAAACATAGAAAAAAATGAAAAAAATTTGTTAATAAATATCTACAAAACAATCAAAAGCTTGATTTATTAAAAAAATTAAAGGTGAAATCGCACCAATTAAGCACCTTTTGTATCGTAATTTATCAACCTTATTGATGTATATTAAGTGTTACCACATTGAAAACACAAATAATACCAAAATTCAAGATCTAGGTATCGTAAACCGAATTATGTTCAATTAAGTGATTTAACAAAATAAGGTTGGGAATAGGCTCTCTTTAAAGAAACATGATCAAATAAATTCAAAAAATAAAAAATAGAGATTACGGATCTTAAATAGATATTAGATATTTATATCTAAACACATTTTATGAGAAAAAAGAAAATTATTATTATCACAGAAGTACAAGCAAAAAAACTCATTAATCAAATAATTAATGAGTCGAAAATGAACGTAAAAAGAACGAGTAAGGGCTAAGTAAAACTTTTTGAAATAAAGGTTGCTTACACTAATGAAAAAATATTTATTGAAATAAACAAGGCCAAATATTTGACTTTGTCAATTTTTTTCCTTAGCTTTTTGCATATACTAATTTACTAAGTACTATATACTAACTTCTAAATACTAATTACTAATATACTTAGTACTATATTCTAATTACTACAATACTAAATACTATTCTACTAAGTAGTTTATTCAAATTTCTTTTGAATAAAAAGCAAACTGTGTCAGTCATACGCTGAAACTGAGCCACCCTTTATCGGTTCTAACCTGCCATTCCGGCGGTGGTTTGCCACTTCGATGTGATCAACACCTTACAGCTCTAAATTGCGTACATAGTCATTTAATGCTAATTTACGGTTCAATTCCAACCGCATGCCAACATATACATTCAAAATAGATCTGATCAACACGGAGCCATTGGTGTCAAGAACCATTAAGGTATCGTCAGAGACAAGTCTATATCTGATGCATCATATCATTCAAACCATTATGGGATGGAAGAATCGTCATTTGTATGAGTTTACAATCAACACCTTACGTTTTGCAGATAGTAGACTTGTTAATGAGGATTTTGATGATTTAACAGATGTCAAGACGGTCCTATTGGAGGATGTTTTTCCTAAAACTGGGACGACTGCTATTTACCTTTATGATTTTGGAGATGGGTGGAAGCATCAACTCGAACTGATTGAAATCAGTAATGCTCCACAAAATGAATTGTTACCATCTTTAGTTTCAGGCCAAAATGCATGTCCACCAGAGGATTGAGGAGGTATTCAGTGTTATATAGAACTACTGGAAGTATTGAAAAAACCCAAACACTTGGAGTATCAAGAGACCCGTGTTTGAGTGGGTTCAACTTTTAATCCCGCAACATTCAACATTGACACATGCATCAAAGAACTATGGAAATTGAATATGTGTATAAAGAAATACGAAGAAGGGTTTTAGGATAAGTTTACCAAATTTAAATAGTGAGAATTAATCTCGATGTTTTTCATTTGCCATGATATAATGTCAATGTTTTTATAGAATCGATTAAGTATTTCATTTGCGTATTTCCTAGGCTTTCGCATTGCAGGTTTATTAATTTAGCGGTTTCTCTCGCAATTAGACTTTTTGAATCTTTGCCTAATATCTCTTTTACTGAATCTTCAAAAGTAGAGTAATCTTCAAAAGAAGTTCTCAAAGTTGTTTCAAAATCATTACCAAATACACAGAATTTTTGATTTATTGACCAACTAGCAGAACATAAAACACCCTCTAGTTCTTCTTCAGGAATACCAATAGCTTTTAAAGCATCTTTTCGTTTTGTGCCATCAGAATCTTTACTTTTTGAATCATTATCAAAACAAATAAATGTTGGTATTTGATATAGAGTAAACAATCTCCACCATTTAGCAAGGTTTCCTTTTCCACCAACTCCTAATATTTCTACTCCGAATTCTGTTGGGTCAAAACCCAGTCTTTCAAAATAAACTGGTAATGCTAACTCTTCGGTTAAACCTTCAACAAGAATTATTTTATTTGCAAAAAAACCTGATAATAAATGTGACGTTGAACTATTTGAATAAAATGGAATAATTGTTTCTTTTTTCGTTTTTGAAGGATTTGAACCGGTTTTTAAGCAATAAGTGAATAAGGAATTTGCATCATGATTAACATTAAATGTTGTTTCTTCTTTTCGGATTAGATGAATACCATCAATATAATTCAAATCAACAAAATAAGGACTATGAGTAGTTATGATGATTTGCAATCCATCTTCAGCCATTTTAAACATTTTCTTGGCTAACCACTTTTGAGCCAAAGGATGTAAATGTGCTTCAGGCTCGTCAAGTATAAATATTAAGCCTTGACCTAAAAATGATTTTGCATAAGCATGAGCAAATGATAATGCTAATATTTGCTGTTGTCCTGTTCCTAATTCTTCATAAGCTCTTGCTTCACCATTTTCTGTTGGATGAACTTTTAATGTTTTGAAGTAATTACTAGGGTCATAAGCTGAAAAATCAAACGCTAAAGCATGAGTCATGTTTTGTAAAACAGAATCTGCAAGAAGTGACATATTTTCACTAAAACGGGAAAATTCAGGAACCTCTGAGAATGTTTGTTTTATCTCCTCAAAAAATGTTTTAAGTCTATCAACTCTATCTTTATCTTCAATTAATCTATCATGAAATGCCTTTGTAACTTTTGACAATAAAGTGTATTTCGAAGCATAGCTTAATTGAAAGCTTAGGTTTTGTTCAGAATTTACAACCACACAAAGTAGTTCCTCTCTTAATTCAGTACTTATATATTTATTTTCACCTCCATTTTCAGCTTGAATAGCATTAAATACAGTTTCTTTACCCTTTCTTGTTACGTACTTAAAACCACCTATCGAAAACTCAGAACTTTTTCCTATTCTATTTGAAAATCCATTTACACTGGTTTCAATAATAATCTCATTATTAGTGTCTCTTTTGTAATGGTCATAGTCATCAAGTTTTTTGTATTTAGGATGAAATTCACCAAACATTAGTTCAATAGCACGAATAATATTAGATTTTCCCGAATTGTTTTCTCCAATTAAAACAACAGGTTTATTAACTGGAAAATTTATAACGACTTGTTCCCCAATAGAACGAAAGCCCTCTATTGCTATTTGTTTTAGTCTTGGCATACTGTAACCATTCAAAATAAAGTTTATAATTAATTTATCACATTAAGATAGTCTTTCCCAATTTTTGATCTTAAATCATAAAGAAGAAAAAGCGAATAAATCTATTTTGAATAAAAAAACCACCAATGTGGTGGGTCATATATTCAATAAATATTATTACATCCGTAACAACTAATTACGAACTCTATCTCCAAACCCTTTACCAAAAACAGTAAGGAAGATGTACTTGAAATAACCAAGTGTATTTAACTCCTGAATCATCTTGGCATCGGTTTCTGCCAAGCGTTGAGGCGTAGACATGTCAATCTTGTTGATTTGTGCCAAACCGGTAATACCTGGACGAACAGAATAAATTCCACGCGAATCACGCTCGTTAATCAATTCTTCTTGATTAAATAAATTAGGACGGGGACCCACCAAACTCATATCTCCCACAAAAACATTCCACAGTTGAGGAAGTTCATCTAACTTAGATTTACGCAAGAAACTACCAAAGGGTGTAATGGATGAAGCGCTAGCCAAATGAGTGGCCACTGATGGGGCGTTTACATGCATTGAACGAAACTTCATTAAACGAAACGGCTTCTTGCCCTTACCCACACGTTCTTGACGAAAGATAGGAGATCCTGTATCAAAGTACCCACTTGTAATTAAAACAAGCAAAATTGGACTCAGCAATAAGAGCCCAAAAAATGAAAATAAAATGTCAAAAATTCTTGTCATTAATTATTGAAAGATTTAAATGTCTTTAATAAACCCTCTCTGCTTGCCACTGGTAAGGATTTTCCTATTGCTGCTTTAATTTTAGCGTTACTCACCAAATATGAAGATGTGAGTTTGTGCAACCGCTCAGAATTGAGTGGTAAATGAAGTTTGTCACCAAATGAAGCTACTCCCTCAATCACCCCTTTTGCAATTTTTAAAATTGCTGGTTTTCTATTTTGAGATTGTGCCATTAACCCAATCAAATCGTTAGTAGAAAGTGATTCATCGTCTGCCACGTTATAAACACCGGATGGGATATCCTCTCTTTCAATAAGCTCTCTTAGTACAAACATTAAATTATCAATGCTACAAAAAGAACGTTTGTTTTCAAAAGCACCAAGAGGCCATGGGATATTTTTTGAAACTAGCTTATACAACAAATTCAAATTCCCTTTATTTCCGGGACCGTGAATCATGCAAGGACGTAAAATGTAAACTCTTTTCCAATCTGGAATTGGCTGAGAAAGAATATACTGCTCTGCTAATAATTTACTCTTTCCGTAGTGAGTAATTGGATTAGGTGTATCAGCCTCCGTCAATTCGCCATCAACTTCATCTGCCACTGCTTTTACAGAGCTTAGAGTAATAAATACTTTTGCTTCCGAAATTAAAAAAGCATCAAATACATCTTTAGATAATTCTGTATTTACTTTGTAATATTCATCAAAAGTTGAAACATTTTTTAGATCGTGAGCTTTACCGGCTAAATGAATAACAACCTGCTCTTCAATTTCAATTGAAGTGATTCGTGTAGCTTTTACAATTGTCTTTGTATCCCTGAAAAACTCAGTTATATTTTTACCAACAAAGCCTGAAGCACCTGTTAAATAAATACTCATAAATAGGACACTATTGATTCTGCCATAGCTTTATTGATTTTACTACGTCTAAATTTATCTACAAATTCATGACGATCAATATTTGAATTCAACTTGCTATTTTTTAAATATTCTGCTAATGGAATTGCATCACATGGATCAAAAACAAAGCTATTTGAAACTTCTTTATTAATAAACTCTGCGGAAAAACCCGCAACTCCAGCAATAATAGGCTTATTAAATGTAGCTAATTCGAAAATCTTTGAAGGTAACACTTTTCTAAATGCCGGATAGTCATTTAAATGAAGAAAAAGATAATCAGATTTATCATAATAAGACTGAAGTTCATCTCTACTTACAGGATTGTTAAGTATTACATTTGTTAAACCACGGTTTTTTATCTCTGCTTGCAGCTGTTTTTTCGCTCCCCCATCTCCGATAATTAAAAATTTAAACTCATTCCCAAGTAATTGTGCCGCTTGAGGAATTATCCTATGCAAACCCTGTCCCTCACCAATATTACCGGCATAAACAATTAATTTATAGGTATTTGAGACTCCTCCTAATTCAATTGGTCTATTACTGGAAATAAATTCTTCGTCGATTCCATTTGAGAAATAGGAATACTTAGGTGATTTAAATCGATGAAAATATTCTTTAAATCCACCGGAAATAAGATTTATATGTTTTGCATAATTAAATGTTTTTGCTTCTATAGTTTTCAAAAGTGGTAAGATTAAAATCTTAACCAATTTGGATTTAAACACATCATTCATTGTATCGACAAATATGTCTCTTATGTCTAAATACAGTGGAGCTTTACATTTTTTAGCAAGTTTATATCCTAAATAAGCCGTAAATAATCGACTAGATGAAGCAAAAACTAAATCTATATTCTTTGATTGATTTAATTTCCAAACGGAATTGTAAAAATGCCAAAATGCAAATACTTGATCCAACATACCACTTTTATGAGCTGGAAGCGCAATCCGATGAATCCTTAAATTATCAACTTCCTCATATTCTTGTGCACCTACGTCAAACGTACTATATCTATTAGGTAGTGTGGTATAGACATCCAATACTACATTTTTGTCTAGCGTTTGCTTTGCTAATTCAATTGCTAGAGGAGAATTGCGGAATGATCCAGCGCATAAGTCAGGTTTAAAATAGAATGATAAATATACAATTCTCTTCATCAAATAATTTGAAATTTAACTTTGATAATTTGGGGGCTTTTGCCTGTTACTTGAATACACTTGTTTATAATGCTTAATCCAAAGTTATCATGATAAGTGGACTCACAAATTACAGCATCATGAAATGATTCCAAACTTAATTTTGCTATAACCTCTCCATTCTTACATAACAAAAACTCTTTCTCTACTTTTGAAATTTCGACATCTGGATGAACAAAATATCTTGAAACTACTTGATTCCCTGATCCACTTATGTGATCATTAATTTCTAAAGATGCATTTGAATATATAAATTTTCTTTTGTGAATTGGACAAGTCAATATTCTCTTATATCCATCGTGACTTGCACTAAAACTCATTATGCCGCCCTTAGAATAATTTACATTTATATCGAAAGGGACCGCTCTATTTGCTACCCTAAAACCTGACCAAACCTCTGATGAATCTTGATTATCAATCTGAACTGTTGAGTGAGCAGATGTCCCCCGTTGACGAAGTCTTTCTTTCGTACTACCATAAACACTTGTCCCTGAATTAACGATAACTCTTTGGCCTTTAATTGCTAGTTCAAAAGATAAAGTATCGGCATGAGCATGGCCTGGTAAATAATCGGGACCAACCTTTCCAAGGTCAGCAATTAAATGAAAACCATTATCCTTATATACAACAAACCCGCTTGATTTATGGTAACTGAATTTCGGCACATCAAGATTAGGCAATATAATTCCTAATTCAGATGCATAATTAACCAGCTTACTGAATTTAGGAGCAATTCCATTGGCACAATCATTGAAATGGGTTAATTCCTCATTTTCGTAAATCATTGTTTGCAACCATTGCATGCCTTTTTCAAATTTATCTATAATTACTTCTTTAGGGAAATTAGATGGTAATTGATCTGATATGCTTATTAAATCCAATAAATCCTCCATCGCTAAGGCATGGTACATAGGACTTAATTCAAAATGCGCCCCGTCTTCTAGAAATTGCTCATTTATCTCTTTGTTTAAAATTGAGATTGCCGTTTTATATATACGAGTTTCTTCTTGTAATTTAAAAAAGGCACATGCATAAAATAAAGCTTTAGCATTAATAAATAAATGATTCCCAAGTAAATGATATTCTGGTCTCGATTCAAGATATCTAATTTGATTCCATAGGCTAATCTTTGCACGTTCAGATAATAGATTAGTTTTCCAATGCCACTTTGTCCAATTAATTATTCTTAACGAAGTGGGATATGGTTCCCACCCGGTTCCTCTTCCAAAGTGATTTTTATCAATCCAATTATCTATTATTTGGGTTTGAGATGCTAAATGCCTTTCATCTGAATTATTTTGAAGTAAATATTCAAAATAGTGTAAGTTGTATCTCCATAGTTTTGATATACTTGGATTATCCCAACCTGTTTCAACAATATTATTTAATTCACTAAGAAATGTAAAAGACTGATAATCTACTGTAATACCATCTCGGGGTATAAAGAAGTCTTTTTGTTTACAAAATTGTGTTGGGGGGCATTTTTTTTGTTGAGCAATTAACCTAGGTAATAGGTAAATTATTCTCCAATAAATCTGCTTAAATTTTAAATATTTTACTGTGTTATACAGCCGTACTAATTTATTTAGCAAGATTAAGCTTCGTTAATATTTCAACAATTCTTTCGGCTGTTTTGCCATCCCATAATTCTGGAATGCTACCTTTTTTCCAATTGCCAGAAAACAATTTTTCCATTGCTGGTTTAATTGCTTTGGGATCAGTTCCAATCAATTCATTACTACCAATTTCAACAGTTTCAGGTCTTTCGGTATTATTACGAAGAGTCATGCAGGGAATTCCCATAACAGTTGTTTCTTCCGTTATACCTCCTGAATCAGTAATTACAGCTAATGAATTTTCAACTAAATAATTAAATTCTAAATAGCCTAAAGGATCTATAGTATGAAGACGGCTATGTTGAATTCCTAACCCATGTAATATTTTAGCAGTTCTAGGGTGTACTGGAAAAATTAATGGAAGATTGTTAGAGTTTTCTACAATTTCATTCATCAGTGACTTTAATTTCTCTTCCTCATCTACATTCCCTGGTCTATGTAAAGTCATTACTATATACCCTTTTTCTGAAAGCTTTAATTCATCCCAAATTTTAGGCTGCTGAAATCGAGAACGATGTTTTACAAGTGTATCAATCATTGTGTTCCCTACCCAATATATAAAAGTATTCGGGATCCCACTTTTTTTTAAATTCTCACCTGCTTCAGGTGTAGTAGTGAAAAAATAATTACTAATTGAATCGGTAACCCGGCGATTAATTTCTTCAGGCATTGTCCAATCACCTGATCTAATTCCAGCCTCTACATGCGCTACAGGAACATGTAGTTTTTGTGCGACAATCGAGCAGGCCATTGTTGAGGTAACATCACCCACGACTAGACACAAATCAGATTTACGTTCAAGTAATAACTTTTCATAGCCAATCATAATTGCCGCAGTTTGCTCTGCCTGAGTACCTCCACCTGCACCTAGATTTACATCAGGCTGCGGAATCCCCAATTGCTCGAAGAAGCTATCGGACATATTTTTATCATAGTGTTGTCCAGTATGGATAAGACGAAAATTTATATCTTGTCCATCCTTTTGGGCTTTTCTGATTGCATCTATAATAGGCGCAATTTTCATAAAATTGGGACGAGCACCCGCAATTAAATCTATTTTCAATTTATTGACTTTATAATTTACAATTAAAGATTTACCCAAGCACCTGATTTTAAGCTTTCAACTGCCGCAAAACTAGCTAATGTTGTATTTACTAATTCACTTATCGGAATAATAGATTCCCCACCATTCTTTACGGATTCAATCAAAAGGTTAAATTGATTTTGATGCCCTTTGTCTTGACCTGAAGAAGCAGAATTAAAATTATTAAATCCATATCCCTTTAATTTTCGCCAATTATCTAATACTAATGTTCGCTCTTGATGATAGACCTCTATCCTCTCTTTAGCATAAGCCTTTGAACCATTCGCAAAATAATTAATTACAGCGTTGGTGCCATTTTCATATTTTAAAAGGATGCTAGCATTATCTGTATTTTCTACTGGCTGAGCTCCTAATGAATTCATGCAAACAGACTTCACCTTTGACCCAGTTAAGTAGGTAATCAAATCAATAAAATGACAAGCTTCTCCTATAATTCTACCGCCACCTACTTCCATATCGTGAATCCAAACTTTCGAAGGAATAAATCCTGCATTCATTGTAGCCACAATATTCATTGGGGTAGAAGCACTTCCTAGAGCCTTTTTCATTTTGACAGCCAAAGGAGCAAATCTTCTATTAAAACCTACAGTTATTGTTTTACCCGATTGCTTATATACTTCTATTAATTTATCTAATTCTTCTTTGTTTAAAGCTAATGGTTTTTCAATAAATACATTTTTACCATTTCTTAATGCCTCAATTGCAAGAGCAGCATGTGAATTATGTCTTGTAGTTATTACAACTAAATCTACCTCTTCATCTTTAAAAATAATATCATTCTCAGTAGTAGAATGTGATATATTATATTTCTTAGCCAAAACAGTCCCTGTTAATCCCGTAGAACTTGAAATATATTTAAGTTTAGCTGAATTCCTTTTTAAACAAGGTAAAATCATTGCGGATGTAAAATTTCCTGCTCCAATAATTCCAACAACACCATCCCCTTTTTGAAATATGTTAGTGTTAATCTCAATTGAATGACTAAGATTATTAGATTTCTCAGGGTATACTAAAATCGAGGCAATTGATTTACTGCCTTTCATTTCTGCATATATTTGTTGGTAATCTTCTAACAATACTCTTCCCGTAATGAGAGGTTCAACCTGAATTGAATTAGATGAAATCGCTTGTAATATTGTTTCAAAATTTCTCTTCTCAGTCCATCGCACAAAGGCTAATGGATAGTCAATTCCCTTTTGCTCATAGTCATCGTCATATCTGCCCGGACCATATGAACAGGAAACTTGAAATGTCAATTCCTTTTCATAAAAATCAGCTCTTGAAATATCTAGCCCCACCACTCCCACTAATATGATTCGGCCTCTTTTCCTAGACATTTTAGCCGATTGAGAAATGATTTGATTCGTTTTATTTGAGGCGGTAATAATAACAGCATCTGCTCCTATATTGCTTGTTGCATTATTTACGTAGGCCACTTGATCTACACCATCACCTGGATTCACAGCATCAATTCCTAATTGTTTAGCTAACACTACTTTTGCCGAATCAAAATCAAATCCTATGACTTTACATCCATTAGCTGTCAAAAGCTGAGCCGTCATTAAACCAATTAAACCTAATCCAACAACAACAAAAGTTTCTCCAAAGCTTGGATTTGCTAATCTTATTCCTTGTAAACCAATTGACCCAATAACAGTAAATGAAGCTGCTTCATCCGAAACGTTTGCAGGGATTTTAGCTACGAGATTTTTAGCTACGCAGACATATTCCGCATGAGGCCCATTTGAAGCAACTCTATCGCCTATGGAAATATCATCAACTCCTTTCCCCACAGCGACTACCTTACCTACATTACAATAACCTAAAGGAAGCGGCTGACCCAATTTATTAAAAACAGCGTTAATAGTAGGCTTTAATCCGTCAGTTTTAACTTTATTCAAAACTTCTTTGACCTTATCAGGTTGCTGCATTGCCTTTTGAAATAAATTCGATTTCCCGAATTCAACAAGCATGCGTTCTGTCCCTAAAGAAACAAGGCTTCTCGTTGTCTGAATTAATACATGACCTGGTTTAATAAAAGGTGCAGGGACCTCTTCTAAAATCGTATTGCCATTATAAAGATCTTGAATGATTTGTTTCATTAATTGAATATTCTAGCTTTTTCTTCTCTATTAGGGTAATTGATTAATACAGCTCTATACTTACCTTTAAACACAAATAAACTGCCTGCTGCGACACCTATAATCTTGTACTTCTTTATTATATTCTTGATATCATCTAAACTTCCTGCTCCTCCTAAAACTGTTATAGGAAAATTTGTCCAATCTCTTATCAATGTGATAAGGTCATTGTTATAGCCGTGCATTAGCCCATCATCATCTATAGAATTGATAACCAATTCGCCTACTCCTATATCATTTAATTGATTTATAAAATCCTTTAATTGAACATTCACCTTCTCCTTACCATTTCTAATGTAAATATCATATCCTCCTCCGAAAAGAAATCCTCGTTTCTTTAAATCCAATACAACTACAACACTTTGAACACCTACTTCCTCTCCAATTTCTCTAATTAAACCTAAGTTCTTAATTGCAGAACTACTGATTGCTATTTTTTCTGCCCCTAATTCTATGATTTTTTTTGCTTGCTCGACAGTCGTAATTCCCCCTCCATAACAAAATGGCATTCGACATTCCGTTGCCAAGTTTTTAATCATTTCAAAATTAGGCTCCCGATTTTCAACACTTGCATCTATATCAAGAACAATTAATTCATCTACTTCTTTTTCATTAAATATCTTGACAGCATTAATTGGATCACCTACATATTTAGGGTTCTTGAAATTAACTGTTTTCACTAATCCTTTCTTATGAATAAGCAAGCAAGGGATTACTCTAGATCTAAGCATAACTATATTTTCGCAAAATTTGAAAGCAGCTGAATCCCATTAGAGTGGCTTTTTTCAGGGTGAAATTGCACTCCCATTATATTTTCACTGTAAATTGCAGATGCAAAATTATCCCCGTAGTCAGTACTTCCAAGAATATTTTTATCCGAAGTTGGATCAAAATAATAGGAGTGAACAAAATAAAAACCTATATATTCATCAATACTTTCAAAGAGTCTATGATCTAATGCAGGAATTACATTATTCCACCCCATATGTGGTATAAATGGCTTTTCTACTAATTTAGTAATATCAAATTTTCTGACTCTTCCTTTTATCCAGCCTAACCCAGAACACTCTCCTTCATCACTTCCTTCTCCTAAAATTTGCATCCCCACACAAATTCCTAAAATAGGCTTCCGTTGAACTAAAACTGCTTCATCTAATGCATCTCTTAATCCTGATGAATTTAAAACTTTCATTGCAGCATCAAAAGCACCAACCCCAGGCAAAATAAGATTGTCCACCTTTTTGATTTGCCATGGTTCATTTATAATTTCAAATGGAGTATTATTTCGATTGTATATATTAGCGATTGCTTGAATATTACCTGAGCCATAATTAATTATACCTATCATCTTTTGCCCCCCTTTTCTAATCCTAATAATTTTAAAATTTTAGCTCCTATATTATAAATCCCTTGTTGTGACTTATAGTCTCTAAACGTTTTTTTAGGAGCATTAAAATAACCCCATAATTCCTCTTTAGTAATGCCCAATTTATTTGAGACGTATTCAAAGTCTTCGTTTGTTTGGTCTTGAGAATAAGGCGGAGTTTTTAAACTCTCAAGTGCTTCTTCTTTTGTCATCTGATTCGTAAGAATTAAACTTGAATACTGAACCTTCCTAGTGTCATACCCAAACCGTTGAGGAAGCCAATAGCCTTCATAAAAGCGAGTGAAACGTGATTCAAAATGCTTTTGAGGATATTTTTGATAGCCAAATTTGTCCACAAGAATTTGCATAGCTTCATCTTTATTATATGGAATATAATCTAGTGGGCGGATAAGTTTTATTCCTTTAAAATAGGGTAGCCATATTTTATGCCACAATATATTTGTAACTGGATAATCCTTAAGTTCGCCCGAACCATAAATTTTATGAATATCCCTTAATTGGATAGAGTCAGATTGATAGTACATCCATTCCACCGGATTTCTAACGCATTCTGTTGAATAATTACCTCCGGTTAAAATTGTTTTAATTTTATACTTAGACGCAAACTTGTACATAGTAGCAAAAAAAGCATGGTCTTGTGGTACATCTATGTGTGGGACTCCAGACTTGATAAAAGACAATTGGAGGTCTTTCATTTCTTCCCAATTAATTACTTCAGTGTATAAATCCAATCCAAGCCCATCAACTAAGCGTTCTATATTGTTTACAGCAATTTGAGAATTCCATCCTGCATCAACGTGAAAAACTAGTGGTCTTAAGCCAAATTCAGTAACCATTTTATATAATAAAAAAGAACTGTCTATACCACCACTCATTCCCATTAGGCAATCAAAATCTTTGCCGTTTGATTCCTTCTTTATTTTTGATACAATTTCTTCTAATTGTAATTTGCCGTTATCATTTGTTTGCCAAAAAGGCTCAATTTTGTTCTTAAAAGTATTGCAATGATCACAAATACCTTGTTCATCAAAAATAATAGATGAATCGGTAGTATCCATAACACAATTCGCACATTGTTGGTATTTATCTGAAGCCATTTATTTTATATTCTTTTAAAGGTTTTTTTCTAGCCAAATCTGTTGACATAAGATGGAAAATAAAATATAGGAATTATCTTTCCCACCGTAAAGCTGTTCATTGTAAAGTAAAGTTATTTCATCAGGATTAAAGATTCCTTGTTGCTTTATTCTTTCTCTGTTAAAATAATACTCAACGAATGTATTTTTCTGTTTAAACCAAGATCTAATCGGCAATGCAAAGCCTGCTTTGGATCTATATATGATTTCATTAGGTAACTTCCCTTCCATTGATTTTTTCAAGATATACTTTTGCGTATTCCCTTTTAATTTCAAATTTAATGGTATAGAATTCATTAACCTAACTAAGTCAAAATCAAGAAATGGCACCCTAGCCTCAACTCCTACCATCATACTCATCTTATCACTATATGCCAAATTTAATGCTAAAAGATCAAATTCTTGATCTGCAGCTAATAATTTATTCAAATTTGACATTTTTTGATTTTTGGCAAAGAATAATTCTAAATCGATTCCGGGATTAATTTTTTCTGCATTAACAAATAATTTTTTGACTTGCATTGGACTACCCCACATAAAATATCCTTTTAATCGATCGCCTTCCACTTGATCTGAGGCTAACGTTAATCTTTTAAATCTCCTTGAAAAAGCATTCAAAGGTCCCGGTAAATTAGAGGGAATTATACTATTAGAAGCCGCTAGTATTTTTTTTAATATAGGAGGCATATTTTCTAAATATTTTTCTGCCATATATCTCCTGTATCCACAAAGGTATTCATCAGCTCCTTGGCCCGATAGCATTACTTTAACGCCATCCTCGCGAGCACTCTTACAAATTAAATAGGTATTAATTGCTGCGGGATCTGATATACCATCTTCCATAAATGGAATTAAATCAGTCAACAAATTCATAAAATCAGGCTCTGCTTCAATTACTTTAAGATCTAGATTTAGTTGCCTGGCAACTTTCTCAGCATAAAACAAATCTTCACTTTGACTATCTAATTTAAGATCCTTTTTAGAAAAGGAAATTGTATAAGCAGAATGAATACGAGCCCCTTGTTTAATTGATTCATACGCCACAGCAGAAGAATCTAAACCCCCACTTAAAAATAGTGACATGGGTACATCAGATACGGTTTGACGTTCGATTGCCTTAGAAAATGTATTATAAAATAACTCTATAAACTCATTTTCATCAGATTGCAATTCCTCACTTTGTAAATGTGTAAACATTTTTGTTTCTGATATCTTTTGGCCATTTCTATAAGTAAAATGAACACCTCTTTCTAATTTAAAAAATTCGTTATACATCGAATATGGCTCTGGGACATACATAAACGATAATTGATCACATAAAGATTGATAACGAACACTGCGCTTAAGGTTTTTAAATCCTAATAATCCTTTCAATTCTGAACAAAAGTAAATATCGCCATTTTGAGAACTATAATATAGAGGTTTTACGCCAATAGGATCTCTTATTACATGTAGTAAATCATCTTTAATATCGTAAATAAGAATAGAAAAAATACCGTTTAGTTTTTCAAAAAAAGAAGCCTTTTCTCTTGCAAATCCCTCAATAATCACTTCACTATCAGATGATGACTTCCAATGAATTGCCCCATATCTTGATTCAAGATATATTTTAAGCTCTTGAAAATTATAAATTTCTCCATTATACACCATTACATATCTACCGCTGTAATCAAACATTGGTTGATGGCCAGCAGATGACGTATCCAATATTGAAAGCCTAACTTGACCAATAAGAACATTTGAATTCAAAGAATAATATTCACCAATGTCATCTGGCCCTCGGTGCCTAATAAAACTTAAGTGACTTAATAAATCAACTTTGATTTGAGATCTGGAAGAAATTCCTAAAATACCACACATAAAACTATATTATTTTCTTAAAATTAATTAGATTTTCATTAGACGCATAAGCAAGAAAAATCCAAAAAATAGGGTTAATAGGATAACTGTAACCAGAGAGGCTATTTACAAAGTCACCAATTAAATATAAACCAATTATCAATTTAATGTCATCTACATTGAATATAAGATTTTTCAAATACAGTTTAAATATGATATAAAGTAAAATAATAATAAAAGGCACAAACAAAAAATAGCCATATAAAAAAAGAAAATTAAGAGGGCCAATATGAATGTAATGAACAAAAAAATTAGTTGAAGTAGAACCAGTTACATCTGCATTAAAATAATAGCTCCAACCATAACCCATTCCTGTAAAAAGATTAAATATACTTGAGTTAAATTTTTTAAAAGCTAACTCAAGTTCCATATTTCTTCCAGAATATGCTAAGTCTGGATCATAAGTCTCAAGATATGGATTAACCATTAAAATTTTATTTATCGGCCCTGATATTAATTCAATTGATTCAAAAAAATCCAAATATTTATTATACAAAAAAAATGAAACGGCAGCAAAAACTACAACTAGAAATCCTACTTTGACAAGTGAAACAATCTTGAATTTAAAAAAAGGAATTAAATAATAAAGGGAAATAATTGAAAAAGCAGCAAGAATAGGACCTCTTTTGCCTGTAAGCAAAAAAAGAAGAACAGAAATATAAGTAATCCAATGCTTCTTTTTAACTAAACCATATGCAATAGTTAAAATCATATATGATGGGCCAATTCCTAAATATAAATCTGGAATCCAGAATAATTTGATAACCCAAAATAATGTAATGAATATTAAAGCAGAAAAGAATATTTTTTTTGAAATATTTTCTATATAATTTATATCGATTTTTACTAATGCTATTGTATTATAACTGTAAAAATATAAACTAAGCATAAATAGTGCCCCAAAAAAATGGCTTAACATGTAACGTAAACTTCCCGCATTTAGAATACCTACAATTAACCCAAAAAATAAAAAAATCAATAGAAAAAGACATAATAAATCAAATTTTACTTTTTTGGGGTTCAAAAAAATAATATAAGCTCCAATCAATGAACTCACAATTACAGCTGGAATAATTACTTTATGATAATGACCCGCCCAGAATTGGCCTAATACTCTTAGTAATCCAACAGGTGCCGCCAATAATGCAATTAAAATTGCAGCAGATAAATTAAAATTAGCGATTTTTTGAAGGTTAAATTTAATCACAATAATTTTATGTAATTTATCTATTATTAAAATTTATTATATATGTATAGTGCAATAAAACGCGGATTATGATTCCAAATAGAAGTCTATTTATTACAATTGAAATCGCTACAATTTCAATTGTAAAGCCATTATATAAAAGAATAACACTAATTAATATGGATAAAATTAAACTCAAGAAAGTAATATAATTTAGATTTTTTGAATTCTTCAAAACAAAAAAAAATGACTGATACAAATAAAAGAATTGCGCTAGCATTCCGAAATAAAGATATTTCATAACTGAAAAACCACTAGTAAAACCCACTATTAAATTCTCGCTTATAAAAGAAATGATATACAAAAATATTGGATAAAAAATAATCATTGTAATTGCTATTACAATAATTAATTGATCAATATATTTTACATAAGTACGTAAGATGTCTTTATTGTTTTTGTTAGTAGAAATACGAGGCATTAAATATTGTAATAAAATTCCTTGGATACTCAATGAAACCGTGATTACTATTGAAGCAAAGCTATAATTTCCAAATAATACGATTCCCCCGAGTGAAATCAATAGAAAACGTTCAATATTTCGAGACCCATTATTCAATAAATTATTTATTAAAAGTGGAAAACCTAATTTACATGTATTAATAACACTATTTATATTCAAAAAGAGTTTAGAAAACGAAAAATATTTTTTAAACAAAGAAATATATAGTAAAATGAAAAATAATATTGAGGCCTCTGAAATCAATAAACCATATAAATTTGTAGATAAACCTACATATAATGATATAGAAATAGAAAAAATATTTTTTATGAATGTTAACTTTACAAAGTCAGATGAATTTGAGTGTGAATTAATTATCATTAAACCATAATTATATACGTTAGACAAAGAAATATATAATATAACTAGAATAATCAGAAATATATTAATATTTGAATAAAAAAATGTAAAAAAGCCCACTATCGAGCTTAATATTAAAGTTACTACGATAATAAAAGTCAGACTTTCCTGGATAATTAAATTTTTCTGACTATAATCACTTTTGGATTTAAGTGTTGGAATTAGTAAAGATACGCCATCAAAAATACCTAATGAACCAAAATATAGAGCATATGCTGAAAATAATTCTACAGAAGAGTAGTAAGAAAACATTTCTTCACCGAAAAATTTCGCATATAGAAAGTATTTAATAAAAGAAGCAAATGTTGCTAAAAATGCAAAAAGTAAATACTTTTTAAAACTCAAATTTAGTTTTAAAAATAACTGGGAGAAACTACGCATTTATTTTAAAATAATACTTTTTTATTTCTTTCCCCAAATCATTAGCCTCAGCTATATGTTTAGGATTAGAATTTTTAAAGGATCCATCATTTCTAAATGTCCCTTTAAAAAAAGAATTTAATAAAAAAGAAACCATACTATATTTTTCTGATTCCGTAATTTTAATTTTTGAATATTTATCAATAAAATTCAACATTGAAATTATTTCCACATCAATATTAATCCTCATAAACCTTTCCCCAAACAAATAGTATGGATTTGAAACAGTAAATACAGGTTTCCCTCTGAATGCTGCTTCGAAGCCAATAGACCCTGTCCAAACCAAAACTGCATCACAGAGATTAATACAATCAATACTTGGGTAAGATATGGGAGCAAATATGACACTTTCATTGACTTTAAGCTTTTTGTAAATATTTGGATTTCTAAACCCAATTGAACCAGGGTGCTCCTTAATCAATATAATAAAATTCTTTGAAAGTTTAGAAACTAATTTTATTAAATAATTATGGTAATCGATAACTGATAAATCATCACACCAATAATCAATTGTTCCTTCCGGTACATGTTGTAAAGGAATTAATATAACTTTTTTTTTGCTTGACTTCAAGGTATTAATGAAGTTCTTGTCCCCAACTTCAAATTTGGGCTTTAGGAAAAGAAAATATTTTAACACAACCACTATAGTTGACCAATAATGGTAATTAAATTTAGAATAAGGTAATTTACGTGCTAGCTGAAAGTAGGGTACTTTTATAATATTTTTTAGCCAATTAATAAAAACCCACTTGAAAATATTTTTCTTTATAGAAATTAGATTGGATGGATAGTAGCTGTCTTTATTTATTTCATTATAAACTTTATCTATTTCAGAATCATTAGGCTTTCTGATAGACAACATTTCCCCTTTTACAGAAAATCTTATATAGCCGTTTATAAATGTTCTCACAAGCCCAACTACAGGGATATTATTTTCTTTAGCAGAATATTGCAATATATCGATTATATACTGATCAGTGGATTCAATTAAAATCATTGAGGGCTTGATTTTAGTAATGACAGAATTAACCAATTCTCTAGTCAGCATAATATGACATATTGCTTCATCAAATTTCAATTCACGCAATAGCCTACATCTATAATAAATTTCGTAATCTTGCTGAGTAATATCTTTTTTAATTTGATAGTTTGAAATTCTTTCATAATAACGTTTTGTAAAATCTGTTTCATCACAAGAATTATACATACTAATTGAAATCATATTAGCATCATTAGATATTCCATTAACAATGGCTTTAAAAAGATCCTTACAGTTAGGGGCTACGTAACATAATATGTTCATAAATACAACAAGTTTTTTGGTAATACTTTAAAAGATTGAGTCACTTAGAAATTTGCATAAGATTAATTATCAAACTGAAAAAAAATTTGAAAATTCGCTTTTAATAAATTAAAATAAAAAAATGGTCACAAATTAAACGGTGAACTGTTATTCTGTTAGTGAAAATTTAAAGCTACTACTTGAATGCTTTAATAAAGGTATTAGTAGGATCTTTAATTTTTTCATCAAATTCACTTTTAAGGACACTTGAATTAATTACATCAAAATATTTTCCGCTTTTATAAATCTCTGCTCTTGCTACTCCTTCATTAATAAAACCAAATGCAAGACTCAATCTTGTAAAAAATAGTTTTAATTTAATGTGCTGGCCCATACTAACTTTATTTAGGTTTAAACAATAGAAGGCGTGTTTTAACAATAAATAAAAAGTCTCCAACGATACATTTTCATCTTTAATTTTTTCACCAATAAAAATTGATATTGAACAATTACGATTTATAAAATTAATGTCATTAAGACTACATACTCCTACCAACATATCATCATGTACTATTCCTAAAACAATTAAATTGCTTTTACCTTCAATTTCATTTAAAAATTTTATTTGTTTATTTTGCGAATTAGGGAAATAGTGTTTTTGAGTAAAAGTGCAGATATGTTCATCATTGAACCAACCATACCAATTAGATTTTTCTATATCAGTGGTTGACAATGAACACAATGAAATACATTTACCCTTTAAAAACACATTTCTTTTGTCTATTTTTTGATTATCTTCCATTTTTAATAGTTTACAAAATTTAATATATCCAAATTACTTTTAATAACCACTATTCCTTTTATATCTTTAAGAGGATTTAAATTAGAATCAGATAGAAAAGGGATAACTTGGGCTGTTTTTTTCCCAATTAAAGTTGACTCAATTAAACTATTTGAAAAAATTCCAAAAACTCCAATTGAATGAAAAATCAAATCATTTATATTTACGATTGAATCATCAATTATAGTTATATTTTTTATTTCTACTAAAGAGCATCTACTTCGTATCATACTCTCAACATACTCTATTGTCTGATTTGGATGACATTTGTAAATTAAAATAAAATCATATTCATGATTTAAGTTTGATTTAAATAAATTATCATAAATAAAGTTTAATACTTTAAACTCGTCAAACCCAAATTTATTTTCTAGCTCGAAATTTGATAGCGGTTCTGGAGCATATAAATAGTATTTTTTGTTGGTGTTTATAATTTTGTTAATTTCATCAAGTGATAATTTTGATTTCCACAATTTAAGATAACTATAATATGGATTTTCAAATTCAAATAATTTACTTTTAGGAATCCCTTCCTTTTGTGCATATTCTTTTGCTCGACTATCTAACACTAAAATTATGTCAGGGAAATAAGTAATTTCATTTTCAATAAATCTTGCCTTAAAATTTATCCAATGATCAACAAAGCTAATAGTGATTAAGTTACTTAAATTTTCAGCGATTTTTATGCAATTCAATTCAATTCCTACAGGAAAAGAAGTAGCAGTAAATATGACATTAGGTTTAAATTTAATTATTACTTGAGTTAGCTTTTCTATATCATTAGAAATAATTTTTACATCGCAATCAAATTCTGTAAAGAATGGATGATGTCTATTGCTTAAAATTAAATATTCATTAAATATATTTTTTTTTAATTTAGAAAACGCCAGTAATGATTTTGCTCCTGCTGGGTCACTAAAAACAAATAGTATTCGTTTATTTCTAAATAAATTATCCAAGATTACTTTTTTACATTATCCTCTATTGCCTTGGCAGCGTCATATAGTTCGGACGATTCTGAAATTAAATGTTTTGCTGACTTTAAATCATTTATATTTTCTATGGTCTTCTCAATTGCATTAGCAAAATCAGAAATATCATCAAGCGAAATACCCTCTCGGACTAATGGAGAAATCATCAATTCTTTTTCATATAATTTTTCAGTAACAGGGCAAAGACCTTTGGAGTAATCATATTCAATACCAGGATTCATATTAAAAGGGAATCCTTTTTTCCCTATTGCTATCTTTTGTTGATACACAGGATTTAAATATAACGGCTTTACATATGCTTCAGCTAGAGGGGTGGTGTCCCAGTAATTAGGCTTAGGTAGTTCTGCTGAAACAGCTCTTAAAAACAAATTTCTAGGGATACCAAAGACCTCTTCATTATACCTAATTGGAAACATATAATATGAGTGAGTTGAACCTTCTTCTAAATGCTGTACACTTAAGCCATCAATATTATTGAGTCTAGCTGTCAAGTATGCTCCAATGTTTTTTCTATGATTCAGGAATCCTTTTAATTTTTTAAACTGTTCAATTGCAATTGCTGCTTGGATTTCAGTAAATCTATAATTACTACCAATGGTATTAGATATATCCGATACACCATAGGCCTCAGTTGCATTTTCACCATGATTCCTAATCAACTGAGATCTTAATGCTAAATCGTCATTTTGTGTAACCAATAGCCCACCTTCTCCTGTATGTATATGTTTATGAAAATTAAGGCTAAAGCCACCTATATCGCCAATAGCGCCTACAGGTCTATTTTTGTACAAAACACCAGGTGCTTGAGCTGCGTCTTCAATTACTCTTAAATTGTGCCTCTTTGCAATTGCCATAATAGCATCCATATCAGCTGGATAACCAAATAAATGAACAACTAAAATAGCTTTGGTTCTGGGTGTAATTTTCTCCTCAACAGATTTGGGATCTAAAGTATATCTATCTCTATCAATATCTGCAAATACGGGAATACCCCCGTAAAATAAAACTGATGTTGCAGATGCTGACATAGTATATGGTGAGCATATTACCTCATCTCCCGGTTCAATTCCAATTGCTCCAACTGCAACCTGAAGGCCAGTTGTCCAGGAATTAACACTAATTCCATGTTTAAAACCGTATTCATTAGCCCATTTATTTTCAAAAGATCTTACTTCGGTTCCTCCGTTAAAAAAATTACCTGCAACTCCAACAAAACCAGAAAGAATGTCTGATTCTAAAACTCTTTGAGCCGCCTCTAACTCTTCTCTGCCCATAGATTTTCTGTTGGGGAAATCAATTGTTCTAATAGGTGTACCACCTAAAATTGCTAATTTAGACATATTTATTTTATTATTGATTTAATAATTTTTTCTGTTACTCCCATTACTAATATTGTATCATCAATATCTGATACTACCTTTTCTCCTGAAGTTAAGTGATTATATATGTTTTGTATTGAATAAATAAATGATTTATTCAACGATGTAACAATTGATTCAGAAAGCTTAATAGTACTTAATCCATTGAAAGATGAAGGCTGTTTTTTATATTTTTCGATTATCTCTCCAGCGTTAGTTACTCTAATTCGTCCAGCACTAAAATGAAAATCAAGTTCAAATATTGGATATTCGTTTCCATTAAAACTTTTTAAATTAAAATTCACACCACTATTTGATTTTGCAAGAAAACTATAAGATAAGTCTGATAAAGAATAGTCATTTATTTGATCTATAAATTGAGTTAATATTAAATCTTTTTCTCCTGTTAGTCTAAAAAATAAATCGAACAAATGTGAAGCATTATGCTTTAAGCCCCTATTATAAAAGCCATAAAAATCTCTTAATTTTCCAAAAGAATTATTTTTGATTTCATATTCTAAAAATTTGAACTCTGGGATAAAAGCTCTCTTAAAATTAACCATTAAGGGTATTTTATTTAAAGAATATACATTTTTTATTATTAATGATTCGGATAAAGTTTGAGTTAAGGGTTTTTCTGCAAAAACAAATTTAGGTTTTAGTTCAGCAACTTTAAGTAAAATTTCAAAATGGAAAACATCTGGGACTGCAATACAGAAGATGTCAATATATTGAAACTTTTGTATTGCAGATTCTAAATTAAAGAAAGCATTGGTGCCCCATTTTTTTGCTGCTGTATTTGCCTTTTTTTTATCAATATCTACAAATCCTAATAATTCAAACCCATCATGGCATTTAAACGCATGTGCATGCGTTAAGAACATATCTGAATCTACATCATCGTAACCAGATGCAATATTGCCAGCTCCAATAATTAGGACTCTATATTTCACTAAAGTTTATTGTTTAGAAGGAGATAAATTGCCTTTGTAAATTGTAAGTCATCTAAATCATCGATATCAGCAGCAGATTTCCAGTCTATTTCATAGAATTTAAATCCCTTTCCATAAAATGTTTGCTCTTGGAATAACTCTTCTTTTCTGGCTATCCATATAGCTCCTGTAGGACAAAAAAGATTGGGTAGATCTTGAGATCTCTTTGAAACTCCTTCAGGAAGCATCCATTCATGACTTCCATCATTCAACTTTTTGAAAGACCACCAAGGATTCATCCATCCAAACTTAAAACTACTTATCTGAAAATTATTGTTTTGATCAATAAAATATCTATAGTGATCAATAATATCCTGACAAGTTCTTAATGGAGTATTAGCCATTAACTGAATTACTATATCATATTCTTCATTAAAATATATCTCAGCTTGTTCTACAGCTCTTATTGTAGCTAAACTTACAGGGGTTATATCGTCTGAATTCGAGTCCCTTAAAAAAGGTACATCACAACCATATTGTTTAGCAATTAAAGCAATTTCTTCATCGTCTGTGCTAACTATTACTCTATCAAAAAGTTTAGATTCTATAGCAGCTTCAATTGTCCATGCTATCATAGGTTTGCCCATAAAATCAATAATATTTTTCTTAGGTATTCTTTTCGACCCACCTCTTGCAGGAATTACAGCAATTATCTTCATAAATTTATATTGATATATCTAAATTAGCTTTTGTATAGTCAGATTTTATCCCAATATCTAACCAATATTCATCAAGATCATATGTTATTAATTTACAATTATTCTTATTCAATAAATCGAACAAAGTGGTCATATCTAAATATTCATTTTTGTTTATTTGTAAAAGAATTTCAGGATTTAGCACATAAATACCGGTATTAATGTTGAATTCATGTATAGGTTTTTCAATGATGCCCTTAATATGATTAGATGAGTCAATTTCTATTGTAGCATAGGGTATTTGAAACTGAATTTTTTTCACACACATTGTTGCCATGGCAGTTGAATTAGTATGAAAGGACATTAGGTCTTCATATTTTGCAGTAGTTAAAATATCCGCATTAACAACAAAAAAAGGGTGCATTAATTTGTTATTAATTAGACCAAGTGCGCCAGCGGTACCCATTTTTTTTTCTTCGAAAGTATATTCAATTTCAATACCTAAATTACTACCATCTTTAAAGTAATCTCTAATTATTTCACCTTTATGATTTAAACAAATTATAAATTTATTGTAGCCAGAATCTTTAAATGAATTTATTATTCGTTCTAAAATAGGTTTACCTCCTACTTCCAACATAGGTTTTGGAATTTCTTTAGTTAATTCACCCAACCTTGATCCGAGTCCGCCTGCCATTATCACAACATGATTTTCATAATAATGTAAATCGTCATCTTCAAGATAAAATATCTCAACTATACTTTTATTATCATCTATCACAGGAATTTGTCTTCTTTTAATATCCTTAAGTAGTTTGATCTTTTCACGCCTAGATAATTTATTTGAAGCTGTAATTGGAAAAAAATTTATTACATCATTTATTGAATTTGTTTTTTTATTTAAAATTGCTCTTCTTACATCACCATCTGTTACTATTCCTACCAATTTATCATTAGTATCAATAATAACCAGAAAACCATTTCCTGATCTATTTAGTTCTTGCAAAAGATCGAAAAAACTCATATCAGGATTAAATAATAATGTATTTTTATGCATAATTTATTTTTAAGTATTCGTTAAAATATAAAATAATATTTCCCTCAAAAGATGTATTAATTAATTTGAGTCCAGTTTAATAGTGTATCTTCTTCAACACTTATATTCAGCTTACGTCCAATTAAAGAGTCTATCAATTCTGGGGATACACCACTTCCTGGTCTTTTACTCGTTAAATCATCAATAGTAATTACGTGACCAGAAGGTAAATTTTTGGTGTAAACAATACTCCTCCGAAATTTTATCTTTTTTTCTTGTTCAGCTGGGGATACAATTCTTTTGAAAGAACCAAGCGATTTTACTATATTATCGCCTTCTTCTCTGATAATCTTTAATTCATAAGGATCTGCAGAGATTAAATGATCCCAACCCGGCAAATTTTTATCAGTTGTAAAATGTTTTTCTATGATGCAAGCTCCCATCGCTATACTAGCTAACGGTATTGATGTACCAAGAGTATGATCTGAAAAGCCTACAGGTAAACCAAATGTCTGCCTAAGCATTGGAATATTATTCAAATTAATATCCTCATACAAAGGAGGATATATTGAAATACAATGTAATAATGCAATATCCTTGACATTGAACTTTTGAAGAATTGATAGAGCTTTGTCTATTTCAGCTATTGTAGACATACCTGTGGAAAGTATAACAGGCTTTTGCTTATCTGCAACTTGCTCTAATAATTGGAAATTATTAATATCCATAGATGCAATTTTGAAGAAAGGAACATCACATTTATCAAGAAGGTCTACCTCATACTTGGTAAAAGGTGTCGAACTAAAAGTAATATTGATTTGATCACAAAAACTCTTTAACTCATAATGCTGCTCTTCCCTTAAATAATACTTTTCTACCATTTCTCTTAAAGAACCAAAATGCTTTTTACCTCCATCTCCATCATCATACTTCTGATTTTTGTCATACTCCTCCCTAGAAACAATTGAAGAAGGTGACCAAGATTGAAATTTTACAGCATCTGCTCCATTTTCTTTTGCAGAAATAATCATTTTCTTAGCTAAATTCATATCACCATTGTGATTAGCCCCAATTTCTGCAATGATGTAAGGGACATCAAAATCTTGTATTATTTTACCGCCAATATTTATTTGTTTCATAGAACTTTAGTTTAATTCCCACCAAAATGGGAAATTATTATTATTTTTTTTTGGTATTTTATAGTTAGTACTTTGCTGATATGTGTTTTTGACACCAATAAGAATATTGAAATTATTTTTAATTTCTAATATATAGTTTAGTTTATCTATGTCAGCAATTCCTATTTGGTTTTCAGAATGTTGACGATATAGAGTTGAACAAGATGAAGTAAAATAGCCCTTTATTAGTGTACTTTTAAGAATTGAATAAAAAATAAACCAATCTAATGCAACTATTTCTTGCTGTGGTCGGTTTGGTAAGAATTTTAATAAATTTTTATGCAATGAAGTGTTTCCTAAACCTATAAAGTTGTAATTAAGTATATTTTTAAAATTAAAATATGGAGAGTTAATAAATCTATTTTTCCAAATTCTTGAATTTAACAATTCAGACGAATCATTAATCAAATCAATGTCATTAACAATAATCTTAAATTTTTCTGATAAAGAAATTATATCCGATACACGGGAAGGTGATAACTCATCATCACAATCTTGAAATATATAAAAATCAAAATTTAAATCTTTTAATATTTCAAACCCTTGATACCGAATGCCGCAAGGAGTGTCTTGAACTAAATTGAAAATGTTATATTTTACTTTGAGATTTTTAAAAAACAACCATGAATCACTTACATTATCATTAAATATAACTACTTCGAAATCTTCAAAATCTTGACTATTTATAGAATTAACTAGATTTATGAAATATTTTGATGCTGAATCGTATATAAAAATAACAATAGCTATCTTAGAATTATTTTTTACTTTCATTAAAATCAATCTATTTACAACCTAATTTTTTTGAACCTATCAGAAAACGCCAATGCATCGACAATGTTAATTTTTGCAGGAACTTTATATGGATCAAGTTTTAATTTACAATGATTACGGACAATTGACTTAATACTTTGCAGGTCGTAACCTTGTTTTACTACAATATCAACAACAACCATTTGTCCGGTGATTGCATTAGTTAATCCTTTAGCTTTGCAATCTTCAATTTCTTGCAACTCAAGTATAATAGATTCAATTTCAGTTGGTAACACTTTTTCTCCTCCGACATTTATAACTTCCTTAGATCTTCCTATAATTCTTAAATAACCGCCATCAAATTCTTCTACTAAATCACCAGTTTTAAACCATCCATCACTAGTAAAAGAATCATTACTATGATTTATATAACCTAAAATTTGCGTTTTACTCCTTAACCACAATTCACCTTCAACAATTTTATATTCCTGATCAGGATCTTCAATTTTCATTAAAGTGCTTTCAGAAGATTTACTTGTAGTTTTTGCTATCCCTGTTTCACTCGTGCCAAAGGTTTGTATGAATTTGACATTCGGTAATTGCTCTTTTAATTTCAATAGTAATGATTCTGGCATCGTTTCTGTTCCATAGGTAATCATTTTCAGGCTTGATAAATCATATTTCTCAAATGACTTGCCTATAAGCATTAAATTTAAAAAAGTAGGTGAAGATGGCAAAATGTTAATTTTATATTTATCAATTAAATAACAAATATGATCTGGACGTCGATTTTCAGGTATAGTAATAGTAGATCCACACGCAAGACAATTAAACAATGTATTTAACCCGCCAATATGATCAAACATTAAAAACACAAGAAAATTTAATATTCTAGGTTTTTTTTGTAGGAAGGTGTTATATAAAACATCTAGGTTATGTACCATTGCCTTAGGTTTTCCAGTACTTCCACTGCTAAACAATATTAATCCGGAAGCATTTTCATTTTGTATTCGCGTTATTAAATTGTGTCTCTCTATCGAAACATTATCTTTTATGTTTAAAATATCTCCATCTCGTAAATTAAAAATCCAGTCTGGTTTTGCCTCTGATAATCTATCTTCTATTTCAGTTAAGTTTTCAGTAGTTATTGGGACAACTATATTTCGATTTATAGATAAAGCTAAAAAAAGTGCTATTGATTCAAATGAATAATCACTAATGATAAAAACAATTTGTCCTTTTGAGATATCTTTATTTAATAAAATTTCTCGATAAAATATGACCTTTTCATTTAACTCATCATAAGTATATATTTTTTCATCATGAATCACAGCTGTTTTTGAGCTATGCTCAACAATTAATTGAAAAAATTTATCTGCTATTGTCATGATATTATTCCTCCTAAATAAATTGTTTGTCCAGAAATAAAACTACTTTTTTCATTTATAAAAAAATCTACTACATTTATAACGTCATCAATTAATCCCATTCTTTTAATTGATTGATACGAAATCAATTCATCTATTTTATTTTTAGGCACCGCTTTAATTAAATCAGTGTCAATTGGAGTAGGTGCCACACAATTGACTGTAATCCCTAATCCACCCAATTCTTTCGACATTACTCTTGATAATTGTTCTACTGCACTTTTGCTTGATGCATAAATTGCCTCTCCTTCTAAATTTAATGCAACTGCTACACTAGAAAAATTAATTATTCGACCATACCTTTTTTTTTGCATTATTTTTGATGCTTCTCTAGAGCATAAAAAAGTTCCATTAAAATTTGTAATAAAAAGCTTTTCAACTGTAATTAAAGGAGTCAAAAGGAAATGATTCATAGATGCTATACCGGCATTATTAATTAGTATATCTATATGCCCATACTTTTGTCTAATTTGAGAAAACATTTTCTTAACAGCAACTTCATCAGTCACGTCTAAACAAAAATGAGTATAAAGTTCATTTCTAAGGTCTGATTCTGATCTGCTACAACCTATAACATTTTTGCCAAGAGCTATGAAGTGCTCAGCTAATTGCCTGCCAATTCCTTTCCGAGATCCTGTAATTAAAATAATTTGGTTCATATTTTTTGGATAAGATTTTATTTAACTTGAAACCAATTCGTCTATGTAATCAATTAAGTTACCAATTCTTGAAAATGGGCTTGTTCTCCTTGACATAGCCTTCTCATCTGCAAGTACTATAGCAATTCCTAGCTCTGTTTCGATTTCTTCTTCAATGCTTACCACTAGTGATACTAATCCTAAGGAATCTAATTGTCCATTCCCTCCAAAGAGTCTTGTTTGTTCTCCTTCAGCAATGTCGATAATTTGTTCATATTCTTCTTGGTATTTTTTTATACAATTAAATACTAATTCAGAAATTTTTTCACGATTAATTTTGTTCATGTTTCTATTGGTTTATAAAATTTAGTATTACTCAAATCACAACATGCTGTGCCCCAGGATAACCCTACTCCAAATCCACACATTACTACTTTATTTAACTGATTGTTTTTAAAAAGATTTGAGTGTAAATCAGTTAACATTAAAGGTATAGATGCAGGCCCGGTATTTCCAAAGCCTTCTAATGATATTGGAACTTTTTCAATTGGAATTTTCATTTTTTTTCTTAAATAATTAATCATGAATGAATTTGCTTGGTGAAGTGCAAAACAACCAACATCATCGTTACTCCAATTTAAAAAATTTAAACTTTCTGAAATAATTTTGGGTACTTCACTAATAGCAAAATTCATGATAGCCATGCCATCCATATATAAGTCATTATTTGACCTAAATATACCAGGCTCAACTTCCAAAACTTTACTCGTTTGAATATTTGATGGCATCCTGTAACCACCAGCTTCAACAATTAATTTATCGCTTCCTGAGCCATCTGAACAAACATTAATATACATATCATTTGATCCTTGCTCAATAATTGTAGCAGAACCTGCATCACCAAAAACCATGGAGACTGATCTATCATTTTCATTAATTAAGTGTGATGATGTATCACCTGCTAATAATACTACTTTTCTACAGCCTGCTGAAATAAGCATTGCTGCTTGAAGAAGTCCATTTACATAGCCTGCACAACCCATAGGCAAATCAAAACAAGCAACCCGTTTATTAAGATTAAATTTTGATTGAATTAAATTTGATGTTTGAGGTAAAATATAATCACGTGTTTGAGAAACAAAGATAACAGCATCTATTTCATCTAATTCCAAGTCGCTATTTTCAATAATATTTTCAAAGGCAGAAGAACACAAATCCGATGATGTTAATCCTTTTTTAGCTTTTCTAATTTTTGATATTCCTGTACTCTTAATGATTTTATTTACCTCAGATTCTCCATAAAACTTTGAAAGCTCAAGCAAATCAAATATATCTGATGGAATTGCAGAGGCAACATGTGAAATATTTAAATTTTTAAATAATTTCTCCATAATTAATGATTAATTGTTAACCCACCATCAATTGTGATAATTTGCCCAGTTATCCATCTTGAGGCTGTAGATAATAAAAATATAGTGAGAAGCGAGATATCTTCTGGCTTCCCAAACCCAAGCGGATAAGATTTTTGGTATAATAAAAATTCTTCAGTTGAGATAATACCTTTATTCAAATCAAATAAACCTGTCTCAACCAAGCCAGGAGCAACTGCATTTACTCTAATTTTTTTTCTAGATAATTCATTTGCTAAGGATCTAACTATCCCGTTTATTGCTCCTTTTGCAGCGGCATATAAACTATGACACTTTGATCCAATTAGTGTACCGTTAACAGAGCTAAAAAAAACTATTGATGAATTTGATTCTATTTTTTTAAACTTAATCAAATTTTGAAGAAGTGAAACATTTCCTATTAAATTGTCGTCTAAAATACCGGATAAAGTAGATCTATCAGTTAAATTAAACGGTATAATCAAATCATTCCCAGCCGCTAAAACAACACCGTCAAGATTATTAATATTTTTAGAAATCTCTTTAATAGATTCCTCGTCCTTTAAATCAAAAATTAATTTTTTATGAATTTGGTTTTTGTCAATATGTAAAATATCAAATGTTTCTTGAAGCCTAATTTCATTTCTACCACATATAATTAAATTTGCACCCATAGCACTCGATTCAACTGCAACAGACTTTCCTATTCCAGAAGATGCTCCAGTAATTAAAATATTCATGCCGACAAGGGAAAATGGATTGGCAGCTAACATTTTGACTTCAGTATTTGATATAAATCATTAACAGTATTGGAATTTCTAATATCATCACCAGTTAGCTTGGCGCCGTACTCATTATCTACCATAGCAATTATAGAAATTGCAACAATTGAATCCCACTGATCTAACTCTTTGAAATGAGTCTCAGGAAGTAGATTCGTTTTTTCTGGCTCATCAAATTGAGACTTAAAATTTTCAATAAAATCATCTATTTTCATATAATTTAAATTTTAATTTCCATTGCAGGAATTCCAAAATATTTTTTGCCACTTTTAATGCTTTTCATCAAAAGGCTATTTGCTCCCAATTTATTGTTATCGCCTATATTTTTTAATTGCAACACACACGAATTGACACCAAAGGTATTATTGTCTCCAATATTTACAGATCCAGAAATTTGTACATTAGGCTGAAATACATTGCATGAACCAATTTTAATATCATGTCCTAATGTAACCCTAGTATTGAATATATTAAATGAACCAATATTTATATCAACTGTAAAAATACATCCGGGTAATATTATATTACCTTTAGATAAATTGACATAATTTTCATCTAATATTACATTTGGATGTACCAAATTTGGAAAACTAAATTTTTTAAACTTTTCTTTTATTTTTGAAATTTTTTCTGGGTCAGCAACTGCAATATACAAATTACAATTATAATCTAAACTAGAAAGTATTATCTCTTCATCAAAGACAGGGTATAACTCTTTCCCAATCAATACTTCAGACATCTTAGGTGCAATATCTATAAATCCCATAAAATTTGAAGTAGAACCAAATACCTCCTTAGTAAGAATTAAAATTTCTTTACTTAGCCCACCATTACCAATTATATAATACTTCATAAAGTAACGCTACTTGGTATATTAACAATTCTATTTTCCAAATACAGAGCATTTATCTGAGCATCTCTTTGGAAGCTAGAATAAAATTGGGATTTAAAAATCAATTGCCAAATTGGCCTTGTCATTACTCCATTTTCATTAGTTTCTTTTAAGAAAGAATCCCTCTTATGTTTATTTTCTAATTCAACGCACATTAGCCAATAATTGGCTTTGGTTTGAGGCATTTCTGTTCGGAAGTTCATTCCTTTAGACTTGAAAAACGAATTATACTCCTGGGCGAGAGCCCGTTTACTGTCAATAAACGTTTGGAGTTGCTCTAATTGTGCACAAGCTAAAGCCGCATTTAAATTTGGCATTCTAAAATTGTATCCAATCTCATCATGAACGTACTCATATGGATGAGGAACTTTTGCAGTAGTGGTTAAATGCTTTGCTTTAATTCCTAACTCAACATCATTTGTTACAATAGCACCACCACCACCACTTGTTACAATTTTATTTCCATTAAAAGAAAATACCCCCAATTTGCCAAAACTACCAATTGGATTAGAATGATATTCACTTCCAATGGCTTCTGCTGCATCTTCCACGAGAGGAATATTCCATTTGTTGCATACTTTCAATAATTCATGTAAATGAACTGGAAATCCAAACGTATGCATAGGCATACATGCGGCAATTTTTTTATTCGTTTTCTTATTATAGCAAATACCATCTCTCATCTCCCCAAATTCTTCCAAAAAAGCTTCGACAGCATTTGGAGAAAGCCCCATGGTGTCTATATCAACATCAATAAAAATGGGAGCTGCTCCATTATAAATAATCGCATTTACTGTAGCTATAAACGTTAGTGCTTGAGTAATAACTTCGTCTCCAGCACTAACGCCAGCAAGTCTCAAAGCAACTTGTAAAGCTGATGTTCCATTTACTACAGCTATTGACTTATTTGTCCCAGAAATAGAAGACATCATTAACTCGAACTTATCAACATAGGCGCCAACTGACGAAACAAATGTAGAGTCTATCGTATCGACAACATATTTCTTCTCGTTCCCTAAAAAACGAGGCTCGTGTAATGGAATAAACGCTTTGTTATCAAATTGGTTTTTTATGAAACCAATTATTTCAGAATAATTAGACATTATAAATGTCAGATTTATATTGTTGCAAATTTTCCTTTTTAGAGAACCAGGTAACAGTTTCAGACAAACCCTCCTCAAGGCTATAATTTTGTTTCCAATCAGTGAATGACTTTAACTTCTCATTAGATCCAAATAATCTAAACACCTCTGATTTTTCTGGCCTTAACCTAACTGAATCAGAAACAATCTTAGCATTAGGATTAATTTGATTAATTAATGACTGGGCTAAATCCCCTACAGAAATTTCCGATTGGGTAGCTATATTAACCTCATGCCCGATTAATTTATCACATTCAGCAATTTTCAAAAATCCATTTACAGTGTCCATCACAAAAAGCAAATCTCTAGTAGGCGTTATATCACCAAGCTTAATCTCTTCAGCACCATTTAATAATTGAGAAATAATTGTTGGGATAACAGCTCTTGCAGATTGTCTAGGACCAAATGTATTAAATGGCCTTACAATAGTCAATGGCAAATCAAATGATCTGTAGAATGAGTCGGAAATAGCATCCGCACCAATTTTAGATGCAGAATAAGGAGACTGGGGCTGCTTTGGATGTAGCTCTGTAATTGGAACAAATTGAGCAGTTCCATACACCTCTGATGTTGAAGTAACCAAAACACGACTCACTTTATTATCTCTTGCTGCTTGAATTATATTTAAGGTCCCCTTGATATTTGTATCAATATATGAATCTGGAGAATGGTAACTAAATGGTATGGCAATCAAAGCTGCAAGATGAAATACTAAATCAATTCCTTTCATTGCCTCTCTTACCCCATTCGGGTCACGAATATCACCAGCAAAAAACTCAATCTTGCTTTTGGTTTCTTCAGGAATAGAATCTAACCATCCGTAGGAATTAAAAGAATTATAGCATACAAAAGCTCGAACATCATATCCCTGTTTGACTAATGCTTCAGTTAGATGGGAACCTATAAATCCGTCAGCACCAGTAATTAATACTTTTTTCATTGTAAAAGATTAAAGTCGTGAATCTACTAATTTTCGCGGTAAAAATCCTTTTATATCGAATAAAATTGAATCACTATGTTTTTTAAGTTCATCAAAATCCAAATTTAAAAACTCGTTGTGAGATACTGCCAATATAATCCCATCATATTTTGAGTTTGTGGAGTCAATTAATTGAATTCCGTATTCTTCAAAAACTTCTAGTTTATTAGCATATGGGTCAAATACATCAACATTAATATTAAACTGTTGTAATTCCTTTACAATATCAATAACTTTTGAATTACGAATATCTGGACAATCCTCTTTAAATGTGATGCCCAAAACCAATACATTTGATTTTGAAATCATATGATTTTTAGCAATCAATAGTTTTACTAATTTATTAGCTACAAACATCCCCATATTGTCATTTACGCGTCGACCAGATAATATCACTTGTGGATGATAGCCCAAACTTTCTGCTTTATGTGCCAAATAATAAGGATCTACACTAATGCAATGCCCTCCAACTAATCCCGGCTTATACTTCAAAAAATTCCATTTGGTACCTGCTGCATCCAAAACATCATTGGTGTCAATACCCATTCGGTCAAAAATCAAAGCCAACTCATTTACAAATGATATATTCACGTCCCTTTGTGCATTTTCAATAGCCTTAGATGCCTCTGCAACTTTAAGGCTTGGAGCCTTATGTGTTCCTGCAGTGATAATGGTTTTATATAATTGATCAACTACCTCTGCAATTTCTGGTGTGGACCCGGATGTTACCTTTTTAATTTTAATTAATGTATTTAATTTGTCGCCAGGGTTAATTCGTTCTGGAGAATAACCACAATAAAAATCTTGATTAAATTTCAATCCAGAATATTTCTCTAATACCGGAACACAGTCTTCTTCTGTACACCCAGGATAAACCGTAGATTCATAAATTACAATATCTCCCTTTTTGATTATTTTGCCCAACATCTCAGAAGCTTTCAACAAAGGAGTTAAATCAGGTGCTTTAAATTGGTCAATAGGTGTAGGCACTGTAACGATATATACGTTGTAAGACTTCAAATGTTCAATATTTGAGGAAAAACATAATCCCACTTTATCTGATTCATTTGCCAAATTCATCGAGAACTGCAACCCTTCTAGATCAGCCTCATTTGTTCGATCTTTACCGGTCTTAAGCTCCTCAATTCGACCATTGTTTATGTCAAAACCCAGAACTTTATACTTTTTACTAAACTCAATCGCTAAAGGCAAGCCCACATACCCTAAACCAATTACTGCAATCTTTTTCTGACTTAACATACTACAATTTTTATTTGACAAGATAATGCGCACCGAACTGCGCACCAACATCATTATTTTTACTGTTTTTTATTTGATATAGAAAAAATATAAATCAATTTATTGCTGTAAATCAACGAATTAATGATTTACGTATATCTGTGAATACAAATCGGCCGTCTGGACCACACTAATCATTTTCTATGCTACCATCTTCCTATACAACTGCCCAAATACCAAATACAACACTGTTAAAAATCCTGCTAAAAAACCACCTAATACCAATGATTTTAATCTTCCTACCTTTTCCTTTTCCAATGGTAAAATAGGGCGGTCTATTAATTGTACCAATGGGGTTTCTTTTCTTAAACTTACTTTAGACAATTCCAACTGCGCTACTAATTGAGTGAGTATGGCTGTATTGGCCTGAACATCTACCTGGCGTCTTGTTCCAGGTGTCTTTTTAACATTGTAAGCTGGGTTCAAATTGTATACATTATCACTGGCTGCTGCCACCCCTGTAATAGCACCATTTAGTTCGGCTCTTATACTATCAGCTTGGTGTTGTAAAATATCTACATTCAACCTAGATTTTTTACTTTTTGTTTCAATATAAAAATCAGAAGTTTCTTTTAACAATTGCTCACAAAACAATTTAGAAAATAGTTCGTTTTCGGTTTTAACAGTCAAACTAATGATGCTTACTTTTTTATCCTTCTGTGCAATCACTAAATTATTTTTAGTCAATCCTGCAGAAATACTTTGTAATATCGAATCCTGCATTAAACTAAATTTTGATCTATCTGCATTTATTGGAAAGCTAATATTGGAAAGTGCTGGTTTATTAAACCAGCCTTCTTTAAGTTCATTAAATTGAATATAGTAATCAGCAAGGCTAATTTCCTTGCCTGCTATTTTTACTGGATTCAATAATGTTTTTTCCACCACCAAGCGGCTCTTCATTAGTTCAATGATATTAGAACTTGTAAATAAACCTCCGCCACCTCCACCTAAGTCAAATCCAAAACTACTTGCTAGGCCCATTGCACCTCCTAATCCTCCACCGCCTTTATCTTCCTCTAATACGAAAGTAGTAGTTGCTAAGTAACTAGGTTTTTGAAAACTTGCATACACAAATCCTATGATACCACCCAATACTGCAATACCAATAATGAGTTTCCACTGCGTTTTTAAATACGCTATCCACTCCTGTATTTTTTGAATCAACTCCTTTAAAGAAATTTCATCGTTGTCTATCTGCTGTTGTTCATCTGTTATCTTCGTCATGTTATCTGTTTAAGATAGAAATGGTTGCAATTGCACCTGCAATCTGAGCAAGTACGGTAGTAAATTGAATGAAGGTGGTGATTGTCTTCTCCTTTTTCTCATTCGTTTCTGGCAATACAATTTCCGAGCCTGGTTTAATGGATGGATTTAATCTAAACAAGCCAAAATGTTTTGTTCTAGAAGATTTTCCGTTGGCATATACCACATAAGCCCTGCCTCTTTTTGCATACTCGCTAATACCACCTGCGGCACTAATACATTCCCCTAATGTTAAGCCATCTCTATATACTATATTGGTTGGTCTTAATACACCACCACTAATTTTAACACGATTATCTGTTTTTGGAATCATAATTTCATCCTTGTCTCTCAATACCAAATCTAATTCAGAACCTGGCTTTTCCATGATCTTATTAATATCAATAGCAATTTGGTAGGTATCCTCATTTAATTCTTTAAATAAAAGATTTAAAGTGTCTTTTAAGTTTTTCTTTTTTATATTCACATCTGCCAAATTCGTTTGGCCATTATTATTGCCATTTAACAATGTGTTTATATTTTGTTTTTCTGCTTCCTGTTGTGCTTTAAACTTTCTGTTATAAGCCTCCTCAATAGATGTCTTTGATTCATCCGATTTTAAAGTATCAATATTGTAACGACTTCTTTTAATATAAGCGCCTTCACCATAAGCTTCTCCAATCAATCCGCCAGCGCGCTTTACAATATCACTCACTCTTTCCACACGTGTGCTTAAAGTGTATTTACCAACATTTTGTACCTGTCCGCTAATGCTCACCACTTCGGGGTTGGTAAAGCCTACTTTTTTGGTGATGGTTACTACATCCATTGGTTGTAATACAAAATTTTCTTGTCCTGCATTAAAGCTTAAATCACCATTCACTTCAGTTTTTAAGATAGTTGCCACTTGGTTATTGGTAACTCTATCTCCATATTGAACCAATCTTGCCACTTCTATTTGCTTATTGGCTGCATAATTAAAACCACCTGCCATCAAAATTAAATCCTTTACCGTCATGCTGTCTACATAGTTAAAACGCCCTTGACTTCTTACTTCTCCTAATAAATCTACTGTTAATGAATCTCTTAAATCTACAATGGAATTAATGTATAATTCATCTTCTCTTTGTAAAAAGATATTTTCATTAGGATCTTTTTGTAAAGCCTTAGATAGATTTATAGTCACCAATTCCTTTAATAAGTTTGGCTTTAATCTTATCAACTGTGCTCTACCAATAAAAGCATCTTCTCTCAATCCATCCGCTCTTTGAACTAAATCACTAATACGCATCCCTTCTGTTAATTCATATACATCTGGTCTAAATACAGCGCCTGATAATTTTACCCTGTTCTGAAAACGATCTAAAATTTTAGATACTTGTATGATATCACCGCCCTGTGGTTGGTAGTTTGCAAATTGATTTTGTGCTAAGTCTTTTACTGCTTTTTCTTTGTCATTTTTTTGAATCACTTTCACCCAAGCAGTATAAGCTGTGTCATCAAAGCCGCCGGCATATTGTAGAAACTGTTTGAATGATTCTGTCGCGTTTAATTCAAAAATACCTGGGCGTTTTACTTGGCCTTTGATCTCGATCCTACCTTTGTATGGAGGCACTTTAATGACGTCACGGTCCTTCAAGCCCATATTTTGTGATTGATCCCCGTTTTGCATAAATGCATATAAATCAAATGTTTTAACAACTTTATTATCACGAATCAATTCAATCGCCCTGTAGGAACCAATTTCACTTGGACCACCCGCCATAGTTAAAGCACTTAATACATTGGATAAAGAAGATACATTGTAATTGCCACTTCTTTGTGCACCAATGATAGTGACTTGGATGGTTCTAGTATCACCCACAGTTAAAGCCATTTTTGATTCACCAGACCTTAAACTTGGATACGCCGTATTCGCCATTTGTTGTTTAATCCTTGTGGTTGCAGCTTCAATTGTCAATCCTGCCACTTTAATACGTCCCACATTTTCTATCAATACCGTACCTTCCTTGCTTACATCTAAATCTGCACTGTATTCTTGTACACCGTAAACGACTAATTTTAAGACATCGTTGGTGCCTACTTCGTAATTAAGCGGGGTAGCTACGTTCTCACTATTTTTAAAACCCTGGCTATTTGCAAAAAGTTCAGAACCGTATATCAATGGGTTAATTTTAGATTCAGTTACATTTTCTTGCTCTGTGCTATCCTGCTCATTATCAGTCGTTTTTTTAACTGTTTTCTTGGTCAAAGGGGAAGTACTTTTAGATCCGCCTTTTACGTTTGCCAACCTAGCTTTAAGCTTAGCGAACTCAGCTGGAGACATCCCTTTAGCAATAGCCTGGGATTCTACCATATCAATACTAACACCTGATTGTTTTAATTGAGCTTGAATTTGGGCAAGTTCTGCATCGGTAAGGGCATCCACTTTAATAGTGGATAAGTCCTTGCCTGCCAATAAGTTACCAGCATTTTGGGCTAGTACTATTGTACTTGAAAGGAGCAAGAAACATAGGCTTAATAAAGCACTTTTGAATAAATTCATATCTTGAATTTTTGGATTTTTAATATGGCATGGCCATTCTAAGTCACAGTATAGACTTAAGATGTTAAATTGTTACAAAGATAAAAATAAGAGTTCAAATTACGTGTAAAATTACTGGTAATCTGCGGTTTATTTTTGACTGTAATTTAGCCTTAAAATTTTGGGGGATTTTGAACGAAGATACGTATTATAACGAATTCTCAAACTTAATAATGAACTAATTTTCACCCATTTATCAAAAATTTTGAACGAGGTTTTAACGCTTTTTATTTAGCTTTGTTTATCCCCCCACCAACAAATAAATTTCATTAACCAACTGCATGCAGAAACCAAGCCTATTTTTTAAAAATATTAGGTATAGCCTAGACGCCCTGGTGGTGTTTGTAAGCTATTTTCTGACGGCTTATGCATTTAACAAGGGCGTTGTTCCTGTGATAAGCCCAATTTTTTACATTGTGGCCATTGGTTTATGGTGGTCTATGTCACTTTTTTCAAAGCTTTATTCGGACAGAAGGTCTAATAAATTCTCGGAGGAGATTGTTTTTATCCTCTATCATACCATCGTTTTTGCTGTTTCGCTCAGCTCAATGTTATTTTTTCTTAGCCTAAACCATAAATATTCCTCTCCATTTATCATTGTTTTTGTGAGTGTTTGCTCTTTTTTAGCCATAGCAACCAAATATGCACTAAGAAAAAAAATTCACTCCGCCCTATACCATGGCGCTTATTTTGACCAAGTATTGTTAATAGGCAACAACCAAGTGGCAGCCAACTTTATTGAGACCGTCCATAAATACTATTACTATGGGTATCAATGTGCCGGCTATATCGCAGATCAACCATCTATTCAAAACGATGTGACCTATTTTGGTCAACTCGATCAATTGAATCAAGTACTTAGTTCCAAAAAAATCAACGAAGTCTTTATAGCGTTGTCAAATAAAGAATCCAAACAAATTCAAGACTGTATTCGCATTTGTGACAACAACAATGTGCGCGTTAGGATGTTACCCGATTTAACAGACTTCACCACCTCTAGTGTTTTTATTCAAAATATTGGTCAATTGCCAGTAGTGAATATTGGTTCTCTGCCTTTAGATAAAGCAGAAAATAAATTAGTGAAAAGAATTTTTGATATTGTATTTGCTTCTGTCTTCTTTTTAACCATTGGTATATTTATTTTACCAATCATAGCTATCATTATTAAATTAACAAGTAAGGGGCCGATTATTTTTAAACAAGAACGCTGGGGATTGAACAACCAAAAAATAACTTGTTTTAAATTTAGGTCAATGGTTAAAGAAAGTTCTGATATAGATGAAGGAGGCCATTACAATCAGGCATTTAAGAACGACCCAAGAATTACATTGATTGGAAAATTATTAAGACAAACCAACTTAGACGAATTGCCTCAGTTTTGGAATGTATTAATTGGCAATATGTCAGTGGTAGGACCACGTCCTCATCCAACACCATTGAATTTAGAATCAATGCAAACTGTTGACAACTATATGTTACGTCACCAGGTATTGCCTGGTATTACGGGATTAGCACAGGTGAATGGCTGCAGAGGTGAGACCAAAACAACGCAAGAAATGCAACGTCGCGTGAATTTTGATTTATACTATATTCATAGATGGAGTTTTTGGTTAGATTTACAGATCATCATTCAAACTATTGTCAATATATTTAGAGGCGATCAAAATGCTTACTAATGAAACATAAAATACGACTCGTCCTTTTTTTGCTTGTGTTAAGCTTTTTTGCAAAGCATACTTATTCGCAAACTATTTGGGAAAATAAAAATGTGGAAGCCCATGCTTACCTTGCTAGGATGGCGCAAAAAGGATTCATTCAGTTCAATGATATTATTCAGCCAATTGAAAGAACTAGAATTGCAAATGCATTATTTCAGTTATCACAACAAAGAACAAGCTTAACTAGTATTGAGCTAAAAGAATTAGATTTTTATCTTCAAGAATACAATCAGGATTTAATTGCTGACTCATTGATCAAAAACGAAATTGGGTTTTTTGTTAAAGATGCGCACCAGCGCCCAAGAATGTTTTTTATTCATACGAAAGATTTTTCACTGAACCTAGACCCGAATGTGAGTGCAAATTTTATTGTAGGTGGCGGTCAAAACATCACACAGGTTAGTAATGGATTGAACCTTTGGGGTAAGGTTGGAAAAAAATGGGGCTACCAAATAATTTACAGAGATGTGACAGAACTAGGAACTGTTCGTGATTTTTATACAGTGAATAAATTAGATTTTAGAAGGCAGGAGCCAAAAACAGGTATTATTTTAGTTGGATTGAATGATGATAGAAAAATCAATCATTCCGATATACGTGCTACCATAAGTTATAGTTTCAAAAATGGATCTATAAGTTTTGGTAAGGACCAAATTGTTTGGGGCTATGGCGAAAACGGTCGTATTGTTTTATCGGACCGTGCACCAAGTTTTCCTTTAATTAGATTCGATTATAATCCTATTAAGTGGTTACGTTTTAACTATTTCCATGGATGGCTCAATTCAGAAATTGTTGATTCGACTAAAACTTATCCTACCTATAATGGTGGTGTAAGCGGCGACATTCGCATTATCAATAGACAAAAATTCATAGCTAGCCATACCCTACAATTTAACATTAAAAAAGGGTTAGACTTAGCGATAGGAGAAAGTATTATTTACAGTGATCAATTAGACCCGGGATTTTTAATTCCCATTAATTTGTTCAAGATTTATGACAACAATAAGAGTAATTACTTAATTAATGCAGGTTCTAATGGACAATATTTTTTACAATTAAGTTCTAGGAATCAAATTAAGAATACCCATTTATATGGTTCTTTGTTCATTGATGAAATTAGGTTAGCGTCAATATTCAATAAAGCTAAAAGCAGAAACCAATTAGGCTATACCTTGGGCGCTTCGGTGACTGATTACTTTACGCCCTATCTCACACTAGGTGCAGAATATACTAGAGTGAACCCTTTTGTATACAATAATTTAATTCCTGCACAAACCTATGCTCAGTTTAACTATCCCTTAGGTGATTGGATGGGTAGTAATTTTCACAGAAAAATGATTTTTGCTAGGTATAACTACCTGCCAAAACTAAAGTTTTACACTAGAATTCAATTTATGAATAAAGGTGGAGAAGGCTCGGTGTATGATCAATACAATGCCGAACCGCAACCAAAATTTTTATCCGATTATGAACAAACCAGAACTGATTTCTTTTTTCAAGCAAGCTATGAGTGGATGAATAACCTCTACCTTAGAACAAGCTTTGAATACATAGACGATAAAAATACAAGAGGGAAAGGCATCAGAAACAGAGAATCAATTGTTCAAATTGGTTTTAGTTACGGGCTCAACTAAATATTCTTGGTCCTCTGCAAGTAAATAGAGTCCCATCCATGTCCAAAATGGAAATGCACCCATCGGGCCTTCTAAAAAAACATCAAAACTTGCATTTAATAAAAAGGCCAACAAAATACAGCCTATTAATAAACGCTTCCCTTGTAATTGCTTTTTAAATAAAGGTTTTAAGAGTTGAATTAAAAAATACGTCCAAATCATAAATATCAATACTCCAAACCTGGACATGATATTTAGATGAAAATTATGGGGAGACCTTAAACTATCATCTAATGTGATGATATCATCATCGGTAGCCAAGTTCATGCCAAGCCCTTTGCCAATAAAGAAATTAGGAGAACTAAGGCTGTAGTCAATTATTTTAGCCCACCATACCAAGCGCCATACCACATTATTTTCGGAAGTCGCATCTGTGGTGCCACCAACAATAGAACTAAAATTATTCTTAATTTGCTCCAAACCAACCGCCCTTCCTTGGAAATTTTCGGCTACTTTAATGTTGATATAAATTGGTGTAACGATTAACAAAATAATAGGTAAATATTTAAGTAGCAATCTAACTCTAGATTGCAATTGTATATCCTTATTAAAGTAAATAAAACAAAGCATACTGGCTAAAAAAGCAACGATGCCTGAACGGCTATAAGAAGCTAGAATCAAAAAGTCTAAGGCAATCACTAAACTTAATAGTACGCGCCATTTTAAAGTCTTGTTTTCAAAAGTATATAGTAACAATAAAGTACTAATTAATAATTGGACCCCCATATCCCCATTTTTATACAATAAAATAGGAATGCCTCCAAAAGGCGCAACAGTTTCAAAAAAGGGTACAAAATACTGTAATATAAAATTTAACAAAGCAACAAACGGAAACCATTTATAGATAAAAAAAAGTGTTTCCCATATGATCTCTAATTTTTCTTTGAATAAAAAAAGAATGAAAACAAACCACCCATACTGAAAAATAAAAGAATCTCTTATAAGATCAATAATATCATACTTAGTAACTCCTCTTAGAATGTAGATAAAACTAATGGCTATAAAAAATAAAATGAGTTTGGTTGTTTTGTTCCAGATGAGTTCTACTTTTTTTCGATGCATCAATAAAAGTAAAATGCCAAATAACCATAATGCTTCAACCAAATAAGTATAGGCAATACCTTTATTTAAAAATACATACAAGGTCATTACCAATAAATAGGCCCTTAGATATAAATTTTTAACGAGGTCCATTAAATAGGAATTTTACAGAAAAATTAAATTGGCTATTGTATTTATCTGAATCTATTCCCGGATCAGCAAATTTATCTACACTGATATCATTCACGTTTTTAACCCATCTGTAATTCATGGCATTGGTGTTTTGATAAGTTCCTGCGATCAAAATATTTTTATATGGCATAAATTGAACTTCTACACCACCATTTAAATCTACCCAATAAGCATCTGCTCTTGAATAACCCAATAAACCAGTTAAATAAGCATAATGATAAAAATCGCTATTATGCACTAAACGCTCAAAGAATAAACCAATTTTATTAAAACCTTTATTCCAACTGAATGCGATTGATTGACTATTTGAGCCTGGACCAATAGAGGCACCTACTAATTGCCCTTTATGCGTATAACCCTGTCTTATATTTGCACTGGTATACCAACTGGTGAATTTTGGTGGGCCAAAAGGTGCATTTTCGACAAAAACTTGTCTTGGATCCATCAACTTTAGCTGTGTCACTTCTATTGATAAATCAAAAAACGAGCTATTCTTTTTATTCATAAATAACTTCCTCGCTCCAAAAACAAATCCTGTTTTAACAGAGTCAGAAAAAAAGTTTCTTGGCCATGGCGCCTGATTAGGTTGTCCAAATTCACCATAAAATTCTACATGGTCTTTTGGTAAAACATACCTAAACATAATGGAGCCAAAAGACATATCGTTATTCTTTGAATCTAATTTATAATCAATTAAAGCACTATCCGATTTATATTGTTGGCTTGCAAATGCATATCCAATATAAAAATTAGGCATCCACTTTGGATTCCAATTAATAGTTACGGCTTGTAAATTTCGATCGTTCTTAATTTTTGGTGCAATCGCGCCATCCCAAATTGTTCTCATGATACTATCATCGGGATGGGTAAAATTAGTTGGCTGTAAGATACCCAAAATCAACTTTGCCTCAAAATGGCCAATCTTTGTTTTGATTGGTTGGTTTGTTTGTAAATAAGCATGTGCAAAGCCCGAAGCATTGTTGGTCATGACCAAGCTATTTTTTCTGCCTGGTCCAAACCAAAGATTTTCATTACTGATACCAACAGCAAATTGATCATATTTTAGACCAATCCTAGATTGTCCAAAATTAAATTCATCTACTGCATCATTACCTAGTTTCCTATAATCATCTATATTATTTTGTACATGGTAAAAATAACGAACCCACCAGTTACCATCAATCGGATTACCTTTAAAAACCTCCTGTCTTAAGTTTTCGGCACGTAAATATTCAGGCTGAATATTAATGTCCAATGCACGCCATTGTAATTGTATGCCTATAGAAGCCCTTTCTTGTAGTCCTTTGGCAGGAATTAAGTTGCCATCATTACTACTAATGGGCAGGTTATTATTATTAAGTCGATTATCTGAAAATAAAAAACTTTTAATGCGCAATCCTTTGTCTTTGTGACTTGATGTATAAAATAAATTTTGAAAAGTGAAAGTAGAACGAATCATAAAAGATTGCTGCTTCACCAATAAACTATCTGTAGTGTTACCAATTAACTGTCTATTTCTGAAATAATCCATTAATTGAATTTCATCCAAATAGGTATTTTGACCAACTGCTTGTAAGCTGATAAAAAATATCAATAAGGTAAATAACTTTTTTACCATAAAAAGATAGTATTAAAATTGGCGTATAGATTATTTTGATTTTGCCCCTTAGTCCATAAATAGTTTTTAGAGTTCACCCATTCTACATTGGCATTGAATAATATATTCTTGTATTTAAATCTTGATTGTATACCATAGGCATAATCATCCCACTTGACTTTTCTAAGTCCTAAATCGTTTACACCACTCACTAGGGCCATTGGGTTTTGTTGGATATGATGGAATATAATACCCAATTTATTCCAGCCTTTGTTCATGCTCAATTGAATGGTTTGCATATTATTACCAAATCCTGAACCTGCACCCATAATTTGATTTTGGTTGGTATAGCCTTCTGTAATTTGACTGTGCTCATAAAAATTACCAGCATTACGATGTAAATAACTTGGGGTTTGTCCTAGTTTCATTACTTCCATGCCAAGATCCAAGTACTTTTCTTCCTTTAAAATAAATAATTTTTTAAACCCTAAAATATACGCAGTAGAGTGGGACATATCTAGCCAAAAATCACGCCAATTGGCTTTGGCATCATTGTAAGCAAATTGGTAATAGAGTTCTGCATGTGATTTAGGAAACATCCATTTGGTATAAATGGAAACTGTTTGATCCTGAGGAAAAGTATCTCTTGCCACATCAGTACTACCAAAAAAGGCACCTAAAACTGGGATATTTTTTTGTACAAAATCAGTTGGTAAACGATCCTTATAAGACTGTAAAGATCTATTTATACCAAAGGAGATATTTTTTAAGAAACTAGGTTGATAGTCCACTGCTAATGAACTTAGAACGCGATCACTCTTATTGATTACTCTTCTTTTTAAACCATTATTTTCAAACCCTTGTAAGGAATCCTGAGTAAGGGTTGCGCTTATTACTTGAAATTGAAAAGTACCTAAGAAGTTTTTAATGGGTCTATTGCTGTTAATAGAGTAATGAAAAAATCCTTGTGCATTATTACTCATTAATAAGGAATTATAGATACCCGGTCCCCACCATAAGTTTTGTGTAGAAACACCCATTGACAATTTACCTAAATCAAACCTTAAAGATGAATTGCCTAATAAGAATTTTTTATAGGCTGGATTCACTTGTCCCCAAGATGCACTTGTTTTATATTGTTGAGAAGCAGTTTGCACATATTCTGGCCTTAAGAGTAATTTAATATTTTTAAACTGCGCATAAACCCCGCCACTTATTTGAAATTGGTACCCTTTTGAATAACTCATTGCACCATCATTGCCTCCATAAGGTTGATTTGTATTCAATTTTTGTCCAATTTGTAGAGGCAATTTTTTTAGAGTAAAAAATTTATTCTTAAACAACAATGGATCATATACGATACTGCTATCAATAGTTTGTAGCAAGCTTTGATAATTTAATTTTGTCTCAGTATAATAAGGTCTAATAGTAAGATTGGTAGTGGAAGGTATCTTATCCAATAAAACTAGATTACGAACAAGTTCATCAATATCTGAATTTCCAACAGGAATGGGCATTTCGGCCTGAGATGCTGTTTTATAGTCTATGATTTCTTTTCTTAATAATTTTTTTACAGAATCTGGAGTAGCTAATAAATCGATTCTTTTTTCTAACCAATCCTTTTGAGCTTGAAGTTGTTGAATTTGTGTTTCAATGTCCATCATATTGGTAGATAGTTGGTCTATCTTGTTTTGCTTCAATCTTTTTAAAGGCACTTTACCTATTCTAATACTTGTGTCCTTTCTTTTTGTATTTTTTAATTGATCTAATTGTTTTTTAAACAAAGGACCAATTTTAGGGAGCTTAATTTGAATTCGATTAGAAGTAGGAGAAACCTGCGGTTTAGGTTTTGGTTGCTTCTTTGGTTTAGTTTGAGCCTTTGGCTGAGGTTCAGGCTTTATCTTTTTGACTTTAGGTTGTTTAGTTGGCGCCTGAAGCTTTGTTTTTTTGACTTTAGGTTGGGGTTCTTGCTTTAAAGTATCGTCTAATGAAATTCTTTTCCCTTGTAAAATACTAGGCCACTTAATAGACGCAATTTTTTGCTTTAAATTAAGCTTTTGTGCATGAACCTCATTATTATATGAGCCATTAATGAATACAAGTATGATTGAAAGACCAATAATTGTAAACTTCTTATATAATGGATTAAAAAACATACCGTAAAGATATATAATTATTTTTTTATACGGCTAATAAATATGTCAGTTACAAGCACTCTAAATACACTTGATTTAACAAAGAAAAAATGTATTGCTATAAACCACAATAAAGAACAAGACAAAACAATAAGTAGCTTAATGATTGCTCCTGTCACAAGTGTAGAAATTAAGTAAGGCAATATAAAATAGGGTATAGCAAAAATAATTTCACGTATAACAACTTGCTTTGTATTTTGTAATTGAACCACTTTTGAAGAAAAGTATATAAATAAAGATAATACCAATAATTCGGTACATAGTATGATATAAGCGGCACCCTCTTGCTTAAACCTTGGTATCAATAAAAAAGAAGTTGTTAAACTAAAGAACATACCTGCAACTGCAGATTTTAGAATGGCGCTATCCTTAGAGTGAACACTTAAAATTTGAAATCCAAAAATTGTGGAAAGACTTACAATCAAAATTAAAGGTGCTGTAATTCGAAGTGGTATTATAGCCAATTCAAAACTAGATCCAAATAATATAAAAATAATTTCGGGAGCTAATAGATACACTAAAATTGCAGTTGGAATTCCAATACTTATGATCAACTCAAATGATTGATTCAACATTTTTTTAAATTGTATCAAGTCTCCTTGCTCAAAATGTTGAACCATTTTAGGAAACATAGCTGCCGTAATTGCAGCCAATACAGCAATAATAATTTTTACCAATTTTAATGGCGCACTGTAATAACCTACACTCTCGTTATCTGCTAATATCCCAAGTAAAACAGTATCAAAATGCAAATAAACACTAATTGAAAAAATAGTTAAGAATAATAGAAACAAGGGTTTTAAATGTTTAATTAAGTTGAGGTCTTTAAGCTTTGTATTTTTTAAATCAATGAACTTAAATAAATAAATGAAATTGATTACGCCTAAAAAAAACGTTAATCCAACCTGTAGCTGCATGTACTTGACATAATCATTGGCATCTTTTATAAATATAAAAATGGCAGCAACAAACACAAGTCGAATGATAAAAAAACGAACAGCTATAAATTTAAATTGATTGATGCCGGTAAAAAACCATTCTAATACAAATACCTGGAAAAAGAAAAATACAAAGGACCAATAAAATAAACTAGCATGACTTGATAATCTACTGGTATAACATATTGTAAAAATATAGACTACGCTTAAAACACAAGTAGCAATGAAATTAATTAAAAATAATTCTGTGAAAGTATTTGAAAGCACCTTAGGTTGATCTTGCTTTTTTGCAATTTCCCTTACGCCATAAACAGAAATACCCAATGCCGCCACCAATGCGAAGTATCTTGCATAGCTCTCTGAAAAATTATACAAACCAATATTTTCTGGCCCCAAGACCCTTGCTAAATATGGAAAAGTAATGAGCGGAAACAACACTTGCGATATTGCAAGTAACACATTGTAAAAAATATTTTTCTGTGTCTGCATCTTGATTTATCTATAGCTTTCGTCTACAAGAAAACGATATAAATTCGCAAACAATTTAGGGATGCGCTTTAATTTATACTCAAGTGGTATACCATACACATACTTTCGGTTGATTACGTCACGCACAAAATCTGGTTCAAATTTTGTAGGATTTCGATTCACAATATCCATACAATAGGCCTGTAATTCTGCAATCTCCGTTAAATTATCTTTGCCGTTTCTAAAAATCCTATTGTCTGTTCTGATTGGCCTGCAATGCTTCATGCTCACTGCATGTACCACTGCAGTTTTTGTTTTGCCCAATAGAACTTGTACAGTTGGAATTAAATACACATCTATTCCGGTTCCAGAAATGCTTCTATTAAAATCTTTACCTGCTTCAAAAAATACTGCACTCGAGTAAAAAGGCGCCATAATCTCTACCCAATGAGTAGGCATTATTACACTGCCTGCTTTTTGTATAAATTGTCGATGATGATAATAACTGTCATGCGTTAAACTTGCCTGAAACACATCTAACTGCTCCATATTGGCAATAAAAAATAATTTATTTAAATCGCTATAGCTTATAAATATATCATCATCTAATAAGCCTATATACTTAAAATCGGTTATGTTATGTTGGATCAAATAATTATATACTCCTAGTAATATATCTCCTTTACATTCTGTTTTTTGACTTAGATAATAAGCAGGTTGCAATCCTTCCAATTTGCTTACATTATCCTGGCCACTATAATCAAAAATAAAAAGATCAAAATCAGGTACTGTGTCTTTAAGGATATAAGATAAGGGAGTCGAAATTCCATCCCAACTTATTACTACAATTGATTTTTGTATACTTGACATCATGCTTAACAAAAGTAAGCTAGAATTTGATTCCTAAGACTAAATATCTTAATTATTATGATGCGTTTTAGTCTGTCTATATTAGCTTCTTTTCTAATAGTGCTATCTGTGGTTTGCCAAGTGGAAATTAACTCTGGTTGTATAGCCCCAATTTTAATTGCCGCTTGGTCTACATAATGTTTATACAAATCTACCGGGTAGTTAATTTTACTAGACTGTTTCAATAAATGCTTTGCAGCTTTAATATTTAAAGAATAGCCATATGCACCATATACGGACCTGATTAATGGCACACCTATCTTATAATAATTATCAATGTTTTCTGCAGTGGATTTCTTTATGCTAACATGGTTATTCCAAGCTCCCCAAAAAAATAAATCATACCCAGTTTCTACCATTTGCATAGTTTGTTCAATCTGGCGCATATCATTGATCTTACTATCTGATTCTAATACTAGAAAATGCTGGTTTGGGTCGTTATTTTGCTGTACTATTTTTTTCCAAATGCTTCGGTGAGACATGAATACACCAACCTCGGAGGGCAATAGCTTATATCCCGATCTTTTATATGCATTTTGAATCAAATCATTGATAAATGGAACTTTTTGCCTAGCTGGGAAAATAGGATCAACCAAAACTGAATTAGGTAAAACCTCTTGCATTAAATTTACCTGAGCTTGTCTAGCATGCTCATTTTGTCCGTAAATTATAAATGCTGAAATCGGTTTTGTCATATGAAACCTTTAGTATGGAATAGTAGTAGTTTGGTATTTATTAAATTCACAATAATACTGCCTTGCTACAGCATATGGTGTAAAGAATGCTTTAGAGCCTCCACCAGGATATAAGATGAAATGCTTTTTATTAAGTAGTTGACTTAAATGTATTGGTAAGCTATCTGCTCCTATAATAAAATCTGCCTCTTGTATAAGTTGAATCAATTCCTTAAAATTATTATAGACTGTTTGATTAAATATAAGATCGGTTTGCATTTGCACTTTAATTGGTCTGCCTGTTTTATTTACCTGACTAACTCTTTTAAAATAAGCTACCTGAATATTGGCACCTCTTTGGTTCACCTCTTTAATAATTGATTGAACAATTTCTTGTGGGATATTTCTTTTTGATATTCTTGCATCTGGCAATAATAAAAAATGCTTTTTTTCAATATTGTCATTGATGAATTTTGAATTGGCTTCATGCCCAAAGAAATTGGCATACTCTTGGTAGACAAGGTCTTTGTTGACAATGCTTTCAAATTTTTTCCCCGTCACTAATTGTAAAAGGCCTTTCTTTCTGCGCTGCTCCAAAATTTCTTCTCCTGTATTTAAAGAGGGGTTTTCGTTTAAATACTTTTTTATTTTTCTTGCTTGTTCAAGGGAGCTCTTTTCTAGTAAATGCCTATTCGTAAACAAATTTAACTGTCCTAAATGAATACCAAAATCCTCAAAACTAATGTCTAATTGACTGGTATCTATCACAGACGAAATTGCTTCAAACAAAGGATATAAATGATTAGAGGCAATTAATTTTACTGAGGATGGATTTGCAGATAACATAGCAGACCTAACTGCAATTACAAAATCGCCATATGCTCTGAGTAAAAATAGGCGACGCATTTATTTTATTGTAAAGTTTCTGTATATAAATAAATGGCGAAAAATACACCAAGTAAAACACCAGCTAAGAATCCGCCCAATAAATATATAAGCCAATGATAGTTTTGATTTACCAAAGGATATTTAGGCATATCTAATACTTGTATCACAGGTGTTTGACTAATTTGAGATAATTTTAATCCCTCTAAGTTTTTCAAAACTTCGCCATATAAAGTGAATACTACTGTCTTATCTTTTTGAGTTAAATCTTCATTCACTACATTGGATTTCATCCCACTATTTGCATTCACTAGTGCAACTGCTTGATAAGATTTACTATATAGTTTATCGTGTAAAGAATCTGCTTTAATTTGTAATCGTGCAATATTATTATTCATATTGCTAGTTTTTATATCTACATATAAATCCCCGGTCTCTTTCAATAATCGCTCTGTAAATAATTTAGAGAAAATTTGATCTCTTGAAATAACTTGAATATTGATGATAGACCCTTTTTTATTTTGTCTCATCACCTCTAAGTGATCCTTAACTACCTTCTGATACACTTCAAATAAAATACTATCTTTTTTTAATTTTTCAGATTCACTTTTAGGTGTCGAGTAAAAATTAAATGTTACTAACTGCGGATTTTTTGCCCATTTTTTACTCAAGCCATGTGAAGCTGCATAAACGTCTGCTAAGGTGCTAGAACTTGGATTGGTCGTATCAATATGACTTAACAATACTTTTTCTACAATCAACCTTGACTGCATGATATCTAAAATATTGTCCCCTTCAAATAAGCCTGCGCTTCCTCCGGTTAAACTACCTAGATCAAATCCCACACTTGAGGCTAGTGCGCCTAAACCTGATTTTGAACCTGATTTTTCCTCTACAATAAAGGTGGCTTCTGCTTTAAATTTATCCTTCTCAAAATAGCCATAGCCCAAGCCTATGCATCCTGTGACAATGGCGATTTTTAAAATGAGTATATATTGAGAAAAGATATATTTGATGGCTTTTCCCACTAAACTCATTAAATCAGAAAGTAATATCTTTTCGGACATATATTGTATTATCTACAAAGCAATTGTTTATCAACTGATTGTAAAATTAAAGCTTTTAGGTAAGAAATAACCAAAATCAAGGACTATCTAGCCAATCAAGGTCCTATCTACTCAATCTATAAATGGTCAAAGCCGCTCTTTTGATCAAAAATGGAAGTTGATTTAGGTGGATGGTTTCACCCGGCGCGTGAGCGCCGCGTCCCGAAGCTCCTAATCCATCAATACAATCCACATAAGCCGCTACATAGGAAATATCCCCTGCACCCCTTGACCCTGGATCACCCGCCACAGTGGCGCCGGCCCCCATATCCATTGATATTGAATTGATTACGCTTAAAACTTGGTTATTGCCCTCGGTCGGCGCCATACTTGGGATCCCGTCCACAAAACTGATTTTAGCACTAGTTTGTGCTAGGTTCTGAGCTACAATCTCCCTCATTTTGACCCTGGCGCGGTCTTTTTGATCTTCGGTCAAGAACCTTAAGTCCCCAGTCACCGTCACCGCCGGTGAAATAATATTGGTTTTGGCAATGGCCGCTCCTTTTGAGGTCTCACTATTATATTCAATATCGGATCCGCCAATGATAATGCCCGGATTAAATGTCAAATATTTTTCTGTACTCAAGGTTTCTCTAAACTGATTCAAGATTCTTGCCGCTTCATAAATGGCGCCATAACCCGCGCTTGGTGTGAATACCCCCGAACTATGTCCAGTTTTTCCAGTCACATCTAGTCTCCATCCGCTCGCGCCCCTTCTTCCCGTTGCCACTGAGTTCAATCCATTCGCACCTTCAAATGCCAAAGCGATATCTGCTTGCTTAGCTCGATTGATAAAATCGCCTCGAGTCACTTCTCTTGGATAACCCGCATGCTCCTCATCCCCTGTAAAATAAGCAGTGATATCTGTGTTTTTTAATAAGCCCGCCTGCTCCAATGCTTGCAATGCCATAATCACCACCACATCTCCACCCTTCATATCGTTCACCCCTTGGCCTGTTGCAGTAGAATCGTTCAACATGGTAAATGGATTGGCTGGCATATCGGGTTCAAAGACCGTATCTAAATGTCCGATGAGGAAAAGGCGCTTACCTTTTTTAGAAGAAGATGAGTTAGAGGATGCGGCGGCACGACGACTCGCCACTAAATGCCCGGCACGTTTAATAGAATCAGGCATTGCAACCCACTCTGTTGTGAATCCTGCTTTTTCAAATTCCTTCGCAAACAAGGCACCTACTTTTTTTACACCTTCAATATTTAAAGTCCCGCTATTAATATTCACCGACTCCTTAAGCATCTCAATTGCCTGCGGCATATGCGCATCAATCCATGCCATCACTTGCTTTTCCTCTTTAGATAAACCTTGAGCTGCATTCGCTGCAGTCGTTTTCACTTTCTGTGCAAGGCTTGTCATTGCAATAAGGATGGTTAAAAAAAACAAAGCAGATTTTTTCATAGGAATTATTTTTTAATGGCAATAAATTACCTCACACAATTTAATAAAAAAAGGCCCAGTTAGAACTAGGCCTTTAATATTTAATTTAAGGATTTACTTATTTCCAATCGGAATATTCACTTTGAAACTAAAGTTGCGTCCCATATTGAATACCCCCATGCGGCCAGTGGCATCGTTCATTGGACCATACTTTAAACGGTTCAAATGATGTTGGTAGGCTACATCGGTGATATTTTGTCCCACCAAGGAAATGCTGAACAATGTTTTATTACGATATTGGATCTGAGTGCTATAACCCAGATTCAATAAACTATAAGCAGGTGTTTGCGTTTCTGTATTGTATCCAGTAAAAGGATTGTTCTGTGCAAACACATTGTCTAATTGTAAATTGATGAAACTATTTTTAATCACTTTAGATTTTTTGAAGAGTTCGATTCTAATTTCAGACAACCACCTTGCACTTGGAATAGTTGGTAAATTTTTAGAGCCGTCTAATTCTTCTTTAAATTGACCTCGAATCAAGCTCACGCTATTTTCCACATGCAACCAATCTAAAGGGTGTGGATGAATATCGATATTGAATTCTGCACCATACAAGTAAGCATCTTTTTGTCTAAATGCAAATGCATATAGTTCTTCTCCCGCAGGATCATGCGCGTAGTCCATGATGATAGAATCACCTCCACCCACTGCTGTTAACTTTTGGTAAAAGATATAATCATTCACCATATTGTAAAAAACATTTCCTGCAATACTCATATGCTCATTGCTCCACTCCACAGCCGCATCAAATTGTAAACTCTTTTCAGACTTTAATAAAGAGTTACCATACTCAAATCGGTTGGTGCCTTCGTGTGCACCATAAGATGCCAACTCCGCCATATTCGGTGCGCGAAATCCGCGGGCGATATTAAACTTTAAGGTCACTTTATCACTTAGATCATGCGCCACACCAATGGCTCCAGAAATGTTATTGAATTGCCTATTTGATTCTTTTGGATCATATAAAGCGATACAAGCCATACCTGGAGGACACACAAATTGTGCAGGGTCAATATAGTTCATGTACTTTTGATCGTAGCGCAATCCTCCACTCCAACTTGTTTTATCTGTTCGTTTTTGTGTGTAGTAAAATGCACCAATATCAAAACTGGTATAGTCTGGCACCAAGGCTTCCTCACCCCTATTGGTATTGGTTTGACGCATTCCATTCACACCAAATGTATTTTTCCAATTATTTTTTTCTGCTTGTAAATATTGTACTGCGTAGTTGAATGTTTTTAAATCAAAAAACAATTCTTTTTCATCTAAGTCTAAAACATTACCAAATTCCTTTCTTTGGTTTCTTTGTAATCCAAAGGTGGCTTTCAATCGGTCATTCCCAATTTTAATATTGTTATCCAATGTGTATTTAGTATGATCAATTTTTTGCATCGGTGCGCGAGGTGTAAATCTTTTTTCCTCTTCAGCGTCTACAACAACTTCCTCTGCAATACCGCCCACATCCTTCATCATCACAAAACGACCATCAGCATCACGATCACCTTCTACCACACCTAGGTTTTGTGAAAAATTACTGAAAGACAATTGTGAATAGCCCCATTTTTTTTCAATACCTATATATCCACCACCATTGCGTTCTAAAAATCTTGAATTAAACACATTGCCATCGTATTTATTTCTATAATCTCCCGCGTTCTTCGAACTAGTATTAAACCCCCAAATAAATCCTTTCTTATTTCCCGCAATATCAAAGTGGTTACCCATCATTCGATTATTGCTTTGATAATTAGAAAATACATTTCCTTTAATCACCCCTTCGCTCACTGGTACATTAGAAATAATATTAATCACACCCGCTAAGGCATCCGATCCGTAAATCAAGGATGCAGGCACTTTCAACACTTCCGTTCTGTTCACATTGTATTCATCTATCTCAATACCATGTTCATCGCCCCATTGTTGCCCCTCTTGTCTTATCCCATCATGCATCACCACTACTCGGTTGTATCCAAGACCACGAATGACAGGTTTTGAGATTGCTGGCCCTGTTGAAATCTGCGATACACCTGGAACTTTAGATAAGGCGTCTATTAAATTACTTGACACACCACGGAAAAGTTCATCTTTTTTAATAATGGTCACCGGTGTGGGCGTACGTCTTGTAGATGTGGCTCTTAAAAAACTAGTGACAATCACATTGCCTCCTTCTAATACCGAACTATTTAAATAAAAATCTTGTGTGATATTATTTTGCAGCTTGATGTTTTCTACATCTGTGGCATAGCCCATATAGCTAATCTCCAATACATGCGAGCCTTGTTCTATATTGATTGTGAAGATACCCTCTTTATTTGTAAGCGTGCCTTTTTTAATTTCTGGAAGATACACACTTGCACCGGCTAATATTTTACCAGTTGCTTTATCAAATACTTTTCCTGTTAAGGTAAATTGTTGCGCTATTGCGGCGTTTGTGAAACCGAATCCTATACTCATTAAGAGTAGAGCTAATATATATTTTTTCATGACAATTAGATTGTACTATTTTATTGTAATTCTTTTCATTCAATTGTAAGAATAATTTATTCATACATCAAATTAGATGCTATATCAACTTTTAGTCAATATTAGCTTTAACAATAAAAAGCAGGGGGGCCTCGAGAGTCAGAAACGATAGCGTATTGCGCAATTGGCGCTGCTACAAAATTTGTATTACGTGCTTTTGCAATAGTAGGTGTAGCTATTTCAATACTAAAATCATAGTCCACAAAAGGTGTCGTAGCTACCTGAAAATCAAAAGTACAATGCAGTTCTGTTTTTTCAATTTGCTCAATATGCAAATCCTTATGTACCGAACAGCTATTTGGATCGATATGTTTTGCAACTAAATCGTGAATCGATTTTTGTGGCGTGATGCTAAACGCAAAAACCACTAGCATGGCTAGCGCAAGAAACTGCTTAAAGGTTTTATTAAATAGCATGTTATAAAGTTACTCGTTTTAAACTATTTCACATTGCGGTTGTTTATAGTTTGGCAGCATCAGTTAATTAGTATAACTTTGATGTTCAAACATTGAAATAAATATAAAACAACATACAATGAGTTTATTAGACAGCCTTAAATGGCGCTACGCAGTAAAGAGAATGAATGGCAACAAGATCCCAGAAGCTACAATGAATACCATTTTAGAAGCAACTAAATTAGCACCTAGCTCTTTTGGTTTGACCCCTTATAATATCATTGTGATTGAAGATGAGGAAACTAGAAAAAAATTACAACCCCATTTTTACAACCAACCTCAAGTAGGCGAGTCTTCTGCATTGGTGATTTTTGCTACTTGGAATAGCATTACAGAAAAAGAAGTTGCACAGTATATGCAGGAAATTGCAGAAGAAAGAGGCGTGCCTGTTGAGTCATTAAATGACTTTGCTGGTTATATAAATGGGTCAATCAAAAATTTAACAGTCGAGCAATTACAAATTTGGGCTGCCAAGCAAACCTATATTGCACTTGGATTTGCATTGGTAGCTGCTGCTACGGAGGAAATTGATGCAACACCTATGGAAGGATTTAAACCGGATGCAGTGGATGAAGCTTTAGGTTTAAAGGAACTTGGCTTACACAGTGCTGTAGCCGTGACTTTAGGATACAGAGACGCAGCAAATGATTATTTATCTGGCGCTAAGAAAGTAAGAAGAGCGTCTGAAAAATTAATCATCAGAAAATAGTTTTGAATTGAGTTTTTAAGCAAGTATTCGAAAAAAACGGCTCCTAATCTAGGGGCCGTTTTTAGCGTCTATCTTGATATTTTTTGATAGATGGTATCCATGCATGTCGATTTTATCTTAATTTAGGTAAAATCAATTGTATGAAAAAAATCATAGGTTCTATCACTGGCTTTTTTATCCTAGCCTTATTGAGCTTAAACAGTTTTGCTCAAGATGCATCCGCGTATCAAGTTCCAGCAAAAGAAATTGCAGACTTATTGTTAGCAGCGCCAACACCAACGATTAGTGTGGATGGAAAAGCAAAACATATGCTTATTATGGAGCGTCCTTCTTATCCTTTAGTAGAGGAATTAGGACAAGCTGAATTTAAAATTGCAGGGCTTCGTTTGAATCCAAATAATTTTTCTCCTACCCGTCAGAATTATATCAAAGGGATGACGATTAAAGATATTGCAAGCAATAAAGCTTTGGCCATTAAAGGGATGCCTGCAACCATTGCTGCATTGAGTCCTTCATGGAATCCTTCAGAAAATAAAATTGCATTTTACAATGTTTCTGCAAATGCGGTAGATGTTTATGTGATTGACATCACCACTTTAACTTGTCAAAAAATAAACAAGACTGCTGCTAATTTAATTTTAGGTGCTAGCCTAGTTTGGTTAGATGATGCAACAGTAATGTACAAAGTGAATGTGAATGCAGCAAGCGCTTTAGCTAAAAGACCTATCACACCAAAAGGACCAACCATTCAGGAGAACTTAGGTAAAGCTGCACCTAGTGTGACGTATCAAGACTTGATCAAGTCACCTTATGATGAATATGTCTTTGAATTTTTAGCGAAGAGCCAATTGGTTAAAAATAAAAATGGCGTAGAAACTAAAGTAGGCACTCCTGCATTGACAAATAGCTTTAGCATCTCTCCTGATAAAAATTATATCCTTACTCGTACTTTAAATAAACCATTCTCTTATTTAGTAACTGCTTATGGTTTTGCGTCTTCGATGCAAGTGCTTGATAAAAATGGTGCATTGGTAAAAACTATTGCGCAATTACCTTCTTCTGAGGGTACTGCAAGTGGATATGACAATGTACAAAATGCGCCGCGTGGTTTTGAGTGGAAGGATGATGAAGCCGCTACCATTGTATATGCCATGCCTTTAGACAGTGGCTTAATTAAAAAAGCAGTTCCTTTTCATGATGCCGTGATGGCCATGACTGCGCCTTTTAACGAAGCGCCTAAAGAATTATTTAAAACAGCTGCACGTTTTTCAAATATCAGCTGGGGTGACGAGACATTGGCTTTGGTAACCGAAGTATTAAGAACAAAGCAACGTTATAAAGTAAGTGTGTACAATCATAAAGCAAATAGCTTAACTACTTTATATGAAAGAAGTTTAACAGATGCATATAGCAATTTGGGTAATCCAGTAACGCATAAAAATAAATTCGGTAAAGATGTGATTGCTACTGTGAACAATGGCCGTGCAGTTTTAATGAACAACACAACAGGTGCATCCGACAAAGGGGATCTTCCTTATTTATCTATCTACAACTTAGATACAAAAACCAATGAGATTATTTGGCGCAGTAAAGAAGATTGTTTTGAATATGTAGTGGATGTATTAGATGCTGCTACTTTAAAAATTATTACACGTAGAGAGACCGAAAAAGAAGTGCCTAATTATTATTTAAAATCTTTACAAGCAAACACATCGGTTGCAATCACTAATTTTAGCAATCCTTATGCAAGCATGGAAGGGGTGACCAAAGAAAAAATTAAATACAAAAGAGCCGATGGTGTAGACTTAACAGGTGACTTATATTTACCTAAGGGTTACAACAAGGAAAAAGATGGTCCTTTGCCTACTTTACTTTGGGCTTATCCTAGAGAATTTACAAGCGCTGCGGATGCAAGTCAGATTAGAGGTAACCAACACAAATTTACTTTGTTAAGCTGGGGCTCTCCTGTGTTTTATGTAACACAAGGTTATGCGATTTTAGATAATGCAGAAATGCCAATTGTAGCTACTTCTCCTGATAAAAAACCGAACGATGATTTTGTGAATCAATTGATTTTAAATGCAAGTGCAGCAATTGATAAATTAGTAAGCATGGGCGTGAGTGATCGTAACAAGTTCGCGATTGGTGGACATAGTTATGGTGCATTCATGACTGCAAACGTATTAGCACATAGTAATTTATTCAAAGCAGGTATTGCGCGCAGTGGTGCATATAACAGAACCTTGACGCCTTTTGGATTCCAAAACGAAGACAGAACTTTCTGGCAAGCACCTCAATTGTATTTAGACATGAGTCCTTTTGCACATGCCAATAAAATAAAGACACCTATTTTATTAACGCATGGCGAGATGGACGACAACACAGGTACTTTCCCAATCAATAGCGAGCGTTTATATGCAGCCATCAAAGGACACGGTGGCACGGTACGTTTTGTATACCTACCTTATGAAGCGCATGGATACAGAGGTAAAGAAAATGTATTGCACTTATTGTATGAGCAAGGTCGCTGGTTGGATAAATACTTAAAAGGGAAATAGTTGAACACTAAGCCCTTGCAGCTCTAATGATATCAGCAAAGACGCCTGACGCCGTAACGTCTGCGCCTGCGCCAGCTCCCTTAATTACTAAAGGTAGTTCAGGGTATCGATTCGTATAGAATAATACTAAATTATCCTTGCCATATAGATGGTAAAAATCTGAGCTTGGTTGAATATGTTGTAATCCAACTTTTGCAGTAGCCATCCCATTCATTTTTTCGTTTGCATTACTTTCAAACTTAGCAATGAATTTTAATTTGCATCCCGCTGCCGCAGCTGCATCGTATAATTGTTTAAAATGCGGTTCTTGTTTTTCTAACTCGGTATAAAAATCTGCAACAGATCCATTAAAACATGAAGCTGGTAAGAAAGATTCGTTATTGATTGATTCCATTTCTAGTGGATGTCCCGCTTCTCTGGCTAAGATTAATATTTTACGCATTACATCTGTTCCGCCTAAATCCAGTCTTGGATCTGGTTCTGTATAACCCTCATCCTGCGCTTGTTTCACCACTTGTGCAAATGTTTTTCCGTCCGTACCTCCTGCATAATTGTTAAAAACAAAATTCAATGTGCCAGACAGCACTGCTTCTATTTTATGAACCTGATCACCGCTTCGGATTAAATCGTTCAACGTACTTATCACAGGTAAACTTGCGCCTACATTGGTTTCAAATAAAAATGCAGCATGATGATTTTGAGCCAGTGATTTTAAATTTGCATAATGCGCATACGGTGATGAGCATGCAATTTTATTACAAGCCACCACGGATATCCCCTTGCTTAATAATTGGGCGTAAGTGTCTGCTACAGCAGCATTTGCAGTAACATCTACAAAAATTGAGTTCGGTAAATTATGATCTAGGATCGCAGCAACATAGTCTTGTATTGTGCCGGTATGAATACTACCAGAGGATGCCACGGCCAATTGATCGCTCCAATCATGCGCATGACTAGAATGAGTGTTATTAGAATCAGTCAAATTATTAGAATGACCTAAGTCAATGCCTTTTAAATTGATCAAATGCTTTTTACTATTGGCAATCCCCAGAATATTAATTTGTAATCTTAAGGTAGATTGCAAATTGGCCGCTTGAAGTTTAATTTGTTCAATTAATTTACTTCCTACATTTCCCACACCAGCAATAAACACATTCACCTGCTTATGAGTAGACTCAAAGAATGCCTCATGTAATAAGTTCATTGCCTTGTGCACATCATTTGCTTCAATGACTGCAGTAATATTTTTTTCTGAGGACCCTTGTGCAATTGCCCTTATATTGATTCCATTGGCTCCTAAGACAGTAAACATTTTTCCACTGACGCCTGGATGATTTCTCATTTGCTCACCCACTAAGGCAATAATAGATAATTCTTTTTCTATGATCAATGGCTCAAGCAATTGTAAATTAATTTCTTCCTCGAACTCTGCATCCACTGCAATTTTAGCCAGATGCGTATCCTGCAAACTCACGCCCACAGAGATAGAATGCTCTGATGAACTTTGTGTAATAATAATTATGCTGATTTGTTTTTTTGCAAGTGCATCAAACAATCTTTTTGTAAAACCTGGTATTGCCGCCATCCCCGCGCCTTCTAAACTCAATAAACAAATGTCTTTGATACTAGAAATACCTCGTATAACATTGCTGTCTTTTGGAGATTCATTTTCGATACAGGTACCTGGATGCGCTGGCTCAAAAGTATTTTTGATCCATAATGGAATACGCGCATGCATCACTGGCAATATTGTTGGAGGATAAATAATTTTAGCGCCAAAATGCGATAACTCCATGGCCTCATGATAAGAAATATTTGGAATGGCTTTGGCATTTTGCACCATTCTTGGATCTGCCGTCATCATCCCACTCACATCAGTCCATATTTCTAAGATAGACGCATTGATAGATGCAGCATAGATTGCTCCTGAATAATCTGATCCACCTCTCCCTAATGTAGTCGTATGGCCTTCTGCATTGGATGCTATAAAACCAGGCGCCATATACAATGCATGTTGATTTGTAGGATTTGCAAAATATGCTTGAATGGTTTGATTGGTTAATGCTCTATCTACCACTGCGCTTGTATAATTGCTATTGGTTTTAATCATCGATCTAGAATCCAACCATACTTGATCTACGCCTTCTGCCTCAAATGCTGCAGCTATAATTTTAGAAGATAGTATTTCTCCATAACTCATTAAACAATCCTGCATGCGAAGGGTCAATACTTTTTCATTCATTAACATTGCGCAATGGGATTCAATTTCTTGGATCAATGCCTTCACCATATTTAAAGCAGTCGCCTGTTGCACAGTTGGTAATAAAACTCGCACTGCATCTTCATGCTTTTGTGCAATGCTTTGAATCATTGTTTGATAAGCTTTATTGCCTTGAGCTGCTGTTTGTCCTAATAAAATGAGTTGATCTGTAACACCACTCATAGCAGACACCACTACAATTGTTGGAGTTTTTTGTACACGTTCTTTTACAATCGCAATCACTTTTGAAATTGCATCTGTTGTACCTACCGAACTGCCTCCAAACTTTAAAACCTGCATAATATTTTTTTCAACTAAATAGATGGCCACAAAGTTAAGCCATATATTAGTTTTTCAAGCCCTATTGAATAAAGGCTTATGTATTTAATTTAGGCTATTTAATAATTTGATGTGTATTCAAATCAAATGCCTGTCCGCTGTACATCATTTTAAATGGCTTAAGGACTTTTCCATAAGTTGCTTTTTGATTGGCCCAGTCTTTTGCATCATAGACCATCACATAAGAATTACCCCATACTTTAAATTGATTGCCCTCTACGATAATCGCTGTGGACTCATCTATCCCCACACCTAAATGAGTGGGATAGGTTTCAATAACAGGTATTAAATCAAATTGTCTATTACGCACCAATACATGTTGATCAATATCTACATTTTGTATAAAGGAGAATGCAGGTTGGAAAGGGAACTTTTTAGTAAGGTCTTTTCTTGCATCTCCACCAACCAACAACGCGCCCATAATGGTTGCGCCGGCAGAAGTTCCCATAATCACACCACCTCTGTCTAGTAAAGCAAGCATCTCTTTATACAATTGAGTATTTCCATAAGCTTCTGCAATTAAATCCTGGTCGCCTCCTCCAAAGAAAATACCCTTCGCCTTTCTCATTAACGCAATATTTTCTGCCGCATCTGCTTTTGCTTTATCTCTTGTATGAATAGTCGACAAATTTGTAAAACTTCTGGAGGTAAACTTTTCTAAATGCCCTCCCTCTTGAATATATTTTTCATCCGATGTAGCTGTTGGAATGTACACCACAGGCTGATCTTTACCTCCACAATGGGCTGCAAAAAATTCAAATAAAGAATCTGGAATAGATCCTCCTCCTATAATAATTAATTTACCCTTGTAATTAAAGTAAGGATTCTTAGTAGACTGTGCGTTTACATGAAAGACAGCTAAAAAAAGCATGCCACTTAGTAAAATTATTTTTTTCATAAAGCGGGCTTTAATCTGATTCGTTCAATCAATTATTAATTCAATAGACTCGACAAAACTATTTCAATTTTATCCTTGGTACATTAAGTCTATCTCTTTTTCAAAATTTGCAAGGATTTGCTTACGACGTATACTTAACTTAGGCGTCATCTCTCCTTGGTCAATGGTAAATTCTCTTGGAATTAAAGTGAATTTTTTTACTTGCTCTACCTGATTGAATAATTGATTGTACTGTGCAACAACTGTTTCAAACATCTCAAATACCTTGCTATCTTGAATGATGGCCTCATTACTTGTATACTCAATGCTGTTCTGTTTTGCCCATTCTCTTAATTTAGCAAAACTTGGTACAACTAATGCAGTCACCATTTTTTTATTGTCTCCAATTAAAACAATCTGTTCGATGAAAGGACTTTCCTTCATCTTGTTTTCGATTGGTTGTGGTGCAACATATTTACCACCGCTTGTTTTAAATAATTCTTTTTTACGATCTGTAATTTTTAAATACTTCCCATCAATTAATTCACCAATATCTCCAGTATGTAACCAACCATCAATGACTGTTTCTGCAGTTAGTTCTGGTAATTTATAATAGCCCTTCATCACACTTGGTCCTGCTACACAAATTTCTCCATCTGCCTCTAATTTCATTTCAACACCTTGTATTGGCATACCCACTGTTCCAAACTTGGTACCACCAGGGGTTCTAAAATTGATACTGATAATAGGACTGTTCTCGGTTGGACCATACCCTTCATACACTGGTATTTGTGCTGCATTAAATATGCGCAATAATTTTACCTGACATGCCGCACCGCCGGTTACAATGAATTTTACATTACCCCCTAATCCTTCTCTCCACTTGCTAAAAATGATTTTATTGGCAAGCTTTAATTGGAATTGATACCATGCCGATCCTGGATTTAAATTATCATACTGCTCTCCTAAAGCAACTGCCCAGAAAAATAATTTTCGCTTAAGACCAGTCAACTCTTCGCCCTTCATCATGATTTTCTCGAATACTTTTTCCAATAATCTTGGCACAGTAGAGAATCCGTCTGGCGAAATTTCTTTTAAGTTATCACCAATGGTCTCCATTGATTCTGCATAGTAGATACTCATCCCACTATACAAATAAATATAAGAAGCCACTTTTTCAAAAATATGATTCAATGGCAAAAAACTCAATACTTTTTGATTGGGTGAATCTGGAAAAGGAAAACTTTTTTTACCCGCTTGTAAATTGAAATAAATATTATGATGCGTTAACATCACGCCCTTTGGTGTACCAGTTGTTCCTGATGTATAAATAAATGTGGCTACTTGTTCTACTGGTATCGTTTTTTTAATCACATCTACTTGTTGCAATAAATCTGCATCCTGTAAACATAATTCTGACCAATGCTTAGCCCCTTCGATATGATCAAAAGTGTAGACCTCTTTTAAACAAGGCACTTTGTCTTTAATAGACATCACTTTATTGTATAATTCTTGATTGCTCGCAAACATGTATTGTACAGATGCGTCATTCAAAATAAAAGTTAATTCTAATGGATTGGTGGTAGGATACACTGGCACCCAGATGACGCCAATTTGTTGCGTGGCCATATCCGCCATCAACCATTCTGGTCTATTATTACTAATGATGGCAATCTTATCAGATCCCTCAGGCGTGAAATCATGCCCAGATAAGCCAAGACTTAATAACCCGGCACTCAAGGCATTCACAGTTGAAGCCACTTCGGCAGTGGAGTAGGTTCTCCATCCACCGTTTTCTTTTCCAGACAACATCACCTCTTGAGGAAATTGTGTTAACTGGTGTTCGATACAATCAAAGAGTCTTTTTGATTCCATATGTCAAGTGATTTGTCCAACAAAATACAAAAAAAACCAGTCTTTTGACTGGTTTTAGAAAGGAATTATAAGCTACTACTTTACTTTAAAATAAATCTTTTTAAAGTGGACTATTAAATCTTGTGGGTCAATAAACCATCTCTTAATTTTGGCTCAAACCAAGTACTCTTTGGTGGCATGACTTGGCCTGCATCTGCGATATTGAATAATTGGTCAATCGTCACTGGATACAAACTAATTGCTAAAGCCATCTCACCGCTATCCACCCTCGCTTCTAGCGCTTCCATCCCACGAATGCCGCCCACAAAATCTATTCTTTTGTCGACACGTTGGTCTTTAATGCCTAATAATTTGTCTAAGATATTGTTGGATAAAATGGTCACATCTAAAACGCCAATAGGGTCTGCATCATTGTAAGTGCCTGCTTTTGCAGTCAATGCATACCATTGATGATTCATATACAATCCAAAACGATGTAAAGTGTCTGGTTTAAAGGCAGCTTCCATTGTTTGAACATCAAAATCTTGAGCTAGTGCATTTAAAAATGCAGTTGCTTCATGTCCATTCAAATCTTTTACCACTCTATTGTAATCCATAATCGCTAATTGGTTAGATGGAAACAATGTCGTTAAGAAATAGTCTGCACTGGTATTTTGTTTGCCAATTGCTGTTCTCACTTTTGCAGCTGATGCTGCTCTGTGATGACCGTCTGCGATATAAGTGCATGGCACTTGGGTCTCAAATAAATGGGTGATTTGTGCAATGGTATCCGTATCACTCACTGCCCATACTGTATGTTGGATGCCATCGTCTGCAGTAAAGTCATAGACTGCATTTTTGGTCGTCTTCCATTTTTCTATCAAGGTATCAATAGCATCCTGATTGCGATATGCTAAAAAAACATTGCCTGTTTGTGCGCCAATCGTTTTCATATGATTGATTCTGTCCTGCTCTTTTTCTGGACGCGTAAACTCGTGCTTCTTGATAATTCCATTTTCATAATCATCTACACTACTCACACAAACCAATCCAGTTTGTGCACGACCATCCATGATTAATTGATAGATATAATAACATGGTTTTGATTCTTTAAACAACACATCTCTTTGCATGAATGCGTTTAAATTATCCAATGCAATATCATAGACTTGTTGACTATGGATATCTACCGTTTCTGGTAAATCAATTTCACTCTTGGTGATATGTAAAAAAGAATAGGCGTTTCCAACAGCTTCTGCTTTTGCTTCTGCGCTATTTAAAACATCGTAAGGTTTACTTGCAACTTGCTTCGCTAATTGTGGCTGAGGACGCAATGCTTCGAAAGGACTAATTTTTGCCATGAGGACAAATATCGTTCATTTTGTCGAATATAATCGACTTGACGTCGATTGATTCGTTAAAAAATTTATTTTTTAATTAAATTATTTGCTTAGTTAAAGGCTTTCATTAAATCGCAAAATCTGGCCACACTTGACATTGGCATTGCATTGTACATGCTTACTCTTATGCCGCCTACTGTTCTATATCCTTTTACACCAATCATCCCATTTTCTTTACATAAGTTTAAAAATGCGGCTTCCTTTGTTTGATCCTTTAAAAAGAAAACTGCATTCATAATGCTTCTGTCTTCCATTGCAATTGGACAATAAAAATGTTCAGAAGCATCAATGGTGTCGAATAATAATTTTGCTTTAGCTGTATTTCTTTTTTCCATCTCTACTAATCCACCTTCTTTTTCGATCCATCTTAATGTGAGTAAGCTTACATAAATCGAAAACACTGGAGGTGTATTTAATAAAGAGCCTGCTTCTATATGTTTTTGGTAATCTAAAATTGCAGGGATATTTCTATTTGTTTTTCCTAGTATCGATTTTTTAACCACCACCATGGTCACACCCGCTGCACCCATATTTTTTTGTGCGCCTGCATAAATTAAATCAAACTGATGAAATGGGGTAGGTCTACAAAAAATGTCCGAACTCATATCGCCCACTAATGGTACAGAAACCTGCGGGTACTGATGCCATTGGGTTCCCTCCACGGTATTGTTGGTGGTAATATGCAAATAACTAGTATTAGCAGGCAGTTCAAGGGCCTTATTGATATAAGTATGCTTATCTAAAGTCGTATCTGATACCACTTTCACTGGACCAAAAATTTGCGCTTCTTTCACGGCCTTATGTCCCCATACGCCGTTGTCACAAATTGCTGCTAATCCATTTTCATCTAACAAATTCATGGGTACTTGCATAAACTGCATGGTCGCACCTCCTTGTAAAAACAACACTTCATAATCATCACCAATACCCATCAATCTTTTTACAATTTGTTTAGCTTCTTCTACTACCGCCACAAAATGCGAGGTTCTATGTCCAATTTCTAAAATAGATAATCCTGTTCCATTAAAATCATGAATAGCCGCAGCTGCTTGATCCAGTACTTCTTTAGGTAAAATTGAAGGGCCTGAATTAAAATTATGTAATTGCATGTAGTCTTTTTAAATTAATCTTTGTTTCCCATCGAAGGATGCACTGCATCCTTCTCTTCTTCATCAACTGTAGTCGTTACACCGCCTGATATCGCATATTTCATGGCTTCTGCAGCATTCATATGCCTTGGTAATTTTTTAGTATTAGCTAATGGTACAATAAATGAAATACCAGAAATGGCATAGGAATGAGGAACATACACTGTCACATGATCCTTTAAACCTAAATGCTCACAACTTTCTTGTGTGATAAATCCAATACGCCATATATCATTCCCGTCTATTGATACCAAAATTGGTTTATCAAATTTTTTATTATTTCCTGCAAAAGCTTCTAAAAAATCTTTGACAGAAGAATAAATAATTTTAACACCTGGTGTGCGTTCCAATAATTTATCAAAAATGGATACCAATCTTTCTACAAAAAATAAGGACGATAACCATCCTACAATCAATACTAATAATAGGGCAACTAAAAATCCCAATCCAGTTACTTTTGGAATTTCTCCGTTAACAGCTGCAAAACGGATTGGAAATAATGTATTTAATAAATTCGGTAAGAAATTATCTACCCAGTTAAATAAAGTCACCACAATCCAAAGGGTCACACCAATAGGTGCCAATGCAATAATACCTTGGAAAAAGAATCTTGCTAGTAGGCTTAAAATTGATTTTCTATTAAAATTTTGACCAAAAATGCCCATTTTGTAGTGATTTAGATACAAATTTCACTCATTTTGACCATTTATCAAGAATTAATACAAATTTCATGCTTGGAAACTTTGAAAACGTATGAAGTTTCCTTAGTTTTGCGTCTTCAACTGAAACTATGCAAACTAAAATACTGTTAAAGGCAAGAGATTTAATGCTCCAGTCTGGTCTTAGACAGGTGACCATGGACGATTTAGCCCATCAATTGGGGATTAGCAAAAAGACCATTTATCAATATTATAAGGATAAGGATGATTTGGTGAAGGCCGTGGTGAACCTAGAATTAAAGGACCATGAAATTACTTGCAAGGACTGCAAATCAAAAGCAGAAAATGCGATTCATGAAATGTTTTTGCTAATGGAGAACATGAAGGCCATGACGCAAACTATGAATCCAAATTCGATGATGGAATTGGAAAAACATTTTTCGAATGCTTTTGAGATCATCAAAAATCACAAGGATGAATTTTTGTTCTCATTGATCAAGCAAAATTTAATGAAGGGTATCGAAGAAGGATATTATAGAAAAGATCTTAATATAGATATCATTTCAAAATTTCGATTAGAAACTGTATTTATTCCATTTAATCTTCACTTATTCCCTTTAAACAAATTCAATTCTATCGAAGTGCACACACAATTGATGGAACATTTTGTATATGGATTAATGACAGTGAAAGGGCACGAATTAATGGATCAATATAAAAAATTAAGTAAACAAGCAATCTAAATAGACACATGAAAAAAAACCTATTCTTAGTAACGTTATTTTTTGCAACTACAGCGTTGGCACAGGAACAAAAAACGGTACATGCATTTTCACTTGTTGACGCAGTAAACTATGCGCAAAAAAATAATGTACAAGTAAAAAATGCACTACTGGATATTGACATTCAGATTCAAACCAATAAAGAAATTGCATCTGCTGCTTTACCTTCTATTGGTAGTAGCGTAGGTGGTACGGACTTCCTTACCATACCAACTTCTTTATTGCCTGGACAAATTTTTGGTGGTGCCGCTGGAACATTCATTCCTGTTCAGTTTGGTACTAAGTTCAATGCTAATTATGGCGCCAATTTTAATCAAATATTATTTGATGGCCAGGTATTCATTGCACTGCAAGCAAGGGCAACTTCTTTAGACTGGAAGAAAAAAAATGCAGCCTTGACCGAAGAAAATATCAAAGCCAATATATTTAAAATATACTACCAGCTTGCTGCTAGTAAAACACAATTAAATATTTTAGATGCGAATATTGAACGTTTAGAAAAATTGGCAAAAGATGCAGCAGCAATGTATAAAAGTGGTTTTGCTGAAAAGTTAGATGTGGACAAAGTAAATGTGCAGTTAAATAACTTACAAACAGAAAAACTAAAGGCAAACAATAGTGTGACGATTGGTTTTATGGGTTTAAAGATGTTAATGGGTATGCCTGTTAAAGACAGCCTTGTTTTAACCGATATCATCAATGAAAACAATCTTACTGTTGATATACTTTACGAAGACAATTTTGAATATGGCATTCGCAAAGATTTTCAGTATTTAACAACGGTTAAAAAATTGAGCGAATACAATATCAAGCGCTACCAATTGAGTTTTTTACCAACCATCACAATGAACGGTGCTTATACTAAAAATGCACAAAGAACAAAATTTGATTTTTTTGATAAAAACGGAAGCTGGTTTGAAACGGCATTGATTGGATTAAATGTCAATTTCCCTTTATTCAATGGAGGTGCAAGGGTCGCTAAAATCAATAAAGCAAAGCTTGAATTACAACAAGTAGATAACCAAATGTCTGCTTTGAAGAACAATATAGACAACGAGTTAAGTCAGGCTAAATTAAATTATATGTCTTCTGTTGCCACGGTGAACTTTCAAAAAAAGAACATGCAATTAGCAGAGGATGTATACGGTCAAACTAAAAAGAAATTTGAAGCAGGTGCAGGTTCAAATACCGAGATCTCAGCTGCTCAAGCAGATTTAGTAACTGCACAAAATAATTTTATGAACGCCCTTTATTCTGCCTTAATCGCTAAAGTAGATTTATTAAAAGCAAGCGGTAAACTATAATTCAAACAAATACACAATCAATATTAAAATAGATACAATGAAATCATTCACAACTTATTTATCCATTGGCTTACTTGTTCTTGCATCTGCATGTGGTGGCGGGGACAACACAATTGAAGCAAAACAAAAATCTTTAGCTAGCTTAAAAAAGCAAGCTCTTGAATTAAATGCGCAAATAGTAGCATTAGAAAAAGAAGTAGAAAAAGCAGGTGGTGCTTCAGCTGCAAAAGCCATCTTAGTGGGTATAGACACTATCCAAAAAGAAACATTTACACACTATATAGAACTACAAGGAAAAGTAGAGTCTGAGAGTGTATCTTATATCACGCCTCGTGCTGGTGGTGGTCAGGTAAGAGCAATTTATATTAAAAGAGGCGACAGGGTTAAAAGAGGTCAATTGATTTTACAATTAGACAATACTTTAATCAAGCAAAGCGCAGCTGCTGCTACACAAAATATTGAGACTTTAAAAGCTCAAGCTGCATTAGCAAAATCTGTGTATGAAAAACAAAAGAACCTTTGGGAGCAAAATATTGGAAGCGAAATTCAGTTGATGACTGCTAAGACTAATGCAGATGCAATGTCTAGCCAGTTAAAAGCTGCGATGGAACAACTTGGTATGGTTAAAGACCAATTGGCATTTACAAGTATTTACAGCGATGTAGATGGTGTGGCTGAAGAAGTGAATGTGAAAGTAGGTGAATTATTCATGGGACCAGGTCAAATTAAAATAGTGAATACTACTAAACTTAAGTTAACTGCGCAGGTTCCTGAAAATTATGCTGGTAAAGTAAAAGTGGGTACAGAACTAATATTAACCTTCCCTGATATTCAAAAAACAATCAGTAACAAAATCAATGTATTAGGCAATGTGATTGATCCTTTAAACAGAAGCTTTTTTATAGAATCTAAATTACCGGTGGACAATAACTTTAGACCAAATTTATTGGCGCAAGTAAAAATCAAAGACTACGAAAAGAAGGATGCGATTAGCATTCCAGTAAACTTATTACAAACCGACGAGAAAGGTAAATTCGTTTATGTAGCGGTAACAGAAGCTGGTAAAATGTTTGCGCGTAAGAAAATGGTTTCAACAGGTGAATTCTATGGTAACAATATCGAAGTGCTTAGCGGTTTAGCTGCTGGCGACATCTTGATCTCAGAAGGATATCAGTCGATCTATGATGGTCAATTGATCAGTACTAGCATTAAATAATTCATAAAAGCACAATCGATCCATATGTCGACACTAAATAATATAAAAGAAAAGTTTAAAGAGTTTAAACCAACTTCTTGGAGTATCACCAATAAAACATCCATCTATTTATTGATGTTGTTTATTAGTCTTGGTGGTATCTACCAATTCTTGACCCTTCCTAAAGAACAATTTCCTGAGATTGTAATTCCTACTATGTACGTACAAACAGTATATGTAGGTAATTCTCCTAAGGACATTGAAAACCTAGTAACGCGTCCTATTGAAAAACAAATCAAGGCCATCACAGGTGTAAAAATCAATAAGTTCACCTCGGTGTCTCAACAAGATTTCTCGGCCATCACGGTAGAATTCAATACAAGCGTGAAGCCAGATATTGCATTGCAAAAAGTTAAAGACGCTGTGGATAAGGCAAAAAATGATTTGCCAAATGACTTGACACAAGAACCTCGTGTGATTGAAGTGAACTTTAGTGAGCAACCAATTATGTATGTAAACATTAGTGGTAATTACAGTTCGGTTCAATTAAAGAAATACGCAGATGACTTAAAAGATAAATTAGAAAACATCACACAAGTGAACCGTGTTGACCTAGTGGGTGCACCTGAGCGTGAGTTTCAAATTAATGTAGACAATTTTAGAATGCAAAGCTCAGGCATTACATTCGACGATATCACTTATGCCATTCAAAGAGAGAACCTTGATTTATCTGGTGGTCTTTTAGAAGTAGGCACGATGCAACGTAACCTTCAATTAAAAGGTCAACTTAAAAATGCCAACGATATTGCAAACATCATTGTTCGTAATACAAGTGGTGCGCCTATTTATTTAAGGGATGTAGCAACTATCATAGATACGGTGAAGAAAAACGAAAGCTATGCGCGTTTAGATGGTAAAAATGTATTGACTTTAAATATCATCAAACGTAGTGGTGAGAACTTAATTGAAACTTCTGATGCGGTGAAGAAAATTGTAGATGAAGCAAAATTAACTTTTTTACCAAAAGACCTTAAGACAGTCATCACAGGAGATCAAAGTATTCCAACAAGGTCTTCCTTCACAGAATTAGTGAACTCCATTGTGATAGGATTTATATTAGTATTGATTGTATTGATGTTCTTTATGGGTGTGACCAATGCGTTCTTTGTGGCCTTATCTGTTCCATTGAGTATGTTTGTTGCCTTTGTATTTTTACCAGCAGGTAACTTATTAATTGGCACCAACATTACCTTAAACTTTATGGTATTGTTTGCGCTCTTATTTGGACTGGGCATTATTGTAGATGACGCCATTGTGGTGATTGAAAACACCCACCGAATTTTTGTACAAGGCAAGGGTAAGCTTACTGCTACCACTTCGGCTAAAATGGCTGCAGGTGAAGTATTTATTCCTGTATTAGCGGGAACCATTACCACTTTAGCACCGTTTTTCCCTTTATTGTTCTGGCCTGGTATCATTGGTAAATTCATGGTCTACTTACCTGCTATGTTGATCTTTACATTAACAGCATCCTTGGTGGTAGCCTTCATTATGAATCCAGTTTTTGCAGTAGACTTTATGAACCACGAGGAGCATGATAGCAATGAACCAAAGTCTGCCATCTTTAAGAAAAAGAATTTCTGGCTACCAATTGGTTTTGGAATTGTATTAGATATCATGGGCTTTACCTTCCTAGGTAACCTAACAATTTTCTTTATGTTGTTAGTGGTTGCGAATAAATATTTTATTACATCTGCTATCAAGCATTTCCAAGAAAAGACTTTGCCGAATATGATGGATTTATATGAGCGTATTTTAAGAAGATCTTTAACTGGATGGAGACCTGTAAAATTATTATTCGCCACTTTTGGTTTATTGATTTTATCATTCGTCCTATTTGGTATTAGTGTGGGTACAGGCAGAACAGGGATTGAATTTTTCCCTCAAGCAGATCCTAACGAAATATATGTTTACTTAAAATTACCAGTAGGTTCAGAAGTGAAACACACAGATTCAATTACAAAAGTGCTTGAAGCTAGAGTGAATAAAGTATTGGGTACAGAAAATGGTAAAAAGAATCCTGTCGTAGAATCTACGATTGCAAATATTGCAGTAGGTGCAAGCGATCCTATGAGTGGAGACAGAAGTACTCGATCTGAATTGGGCCGTATACAAGTGAATTTTGTGGAGTTTGAAAAACGTCATGGAGTTTCAACAATGCCTTATTTGGAAGCGATTCGTAAAGAGATGAAAGGCATACCTGGTGCGGAAATTACTGTAACACAGGAGTCAAATGGTCCGCCAACTGAGCCTCCGGTAAACATTGAAATTCAGGGAGATGATTTTGATAAATTAATTAAAACAGCAGTTGGATTAAAAAATTATTTAGATGCAGCGCAGATTCCTGGTATCGAAGAATTAAAGATGGATGTAGATTTACAAAATCCAGAACTAACATTAACGATTGATAGAGAGCGTGCATTGATTGAAGGTGTTTCATCTGCTCAAGTAGGGATGCAAATTCGTACCGCTTTATTTGGTAAAGAGATTTCTAAAATCAAAGATGGCAAAGACGAATACAAAATTCAATTGCGTAATCAAGAGATGCAGCGTAAAAATTTAGTGGACTTATTAAATATGCGTTTATCCTTCCGTGATATGGCTGCTGGTGGTATGGTGAAGAATATTCCTATCAGTTCTTTAGTCAAAGTAGAGCCTACCAGTACTTTAGGTAGCGTTAAAAGAAAGAATCAAAAAAGACAAATCCAATTACGTTCTAATGTATTATTGAACGAAGGGTATAACCCAACTGCTGTGAACGCGGTGATTGCTCAATACATTGAGAACTACAAAGGCATTGCAGAAGGCGTGACGGTTCAACAAACAGGTGAGAACGAACAACAATTAGAAACGGTTGCATTCCTTGGTAAAGCATTGATCATTGCTTTAATGTTGATCTTGTTTACTTTAGTATTGCAATTCAACTCAATCTCTAAGTCAGTGATTATCTTAACTGAAATCCTATTTAGTATCATTGGGGTATTGTTAGGATTTGCTTTAACAGGTATGAAAGTATCTGGTATCATGACAGGTCTTGGTATTGTTGGACTAGCTGGTATCGTTGTTAAAAACGGTATCCTTGTCATTGAGTTCGCGGATGAATTAAGAAGCCGTGGCTATAAAACAAGAGAAGCGGTGATTCAAGCTGGTAAGACAAGAATTATTCCGGTACTATTAACTGCACTTGCTGCTATCCTTGGTTTCATTCCAATTGCAGTGGGTTTCAATATCAACTTTGTCACTTTATTTAGCGAACTAAATCCACATATCTTCTTTGGTGGTGATAACGTGGCATTTTGGAAGCCTTTAAGCTGGACCATTATTTTTGGATTGGCATTTGCTTTCTTTATGACCTTGTTTATTGTTCCTGCTATGTATTTAATTGCAGAAAGATTACGTCGTCCAATGCGTCGTCAATTTGGTGGCAAGTGGATTAGTATGTTGGGCATTCCTCCTTTAACATTTATATTTATTCCGTTGATGTTTGTAAGCACATGGATACATAATAAACAAGTGAAAAGAAGGGCTGCTAAAAACAATGCAAACGGCGATGCGATATTCAATGGTTCTTGGTTCTAACCACGCATCCTTGAAACATAGGTTTTTAAATTAAATTGTAACCCCTCGAATATTTCGGGGGGTTTTTTTATCTAGGTATTGTAGCTTTGTAGTATTAAATTAAAAATTATGTCAGCACACGAAATAGACTATCAAATTTTTGGCGAAGAAATGCAATACGTTTCTGTGGAATTAGATCCTCAAGAAACGGCTATCGCTGAACCTGGTGCTTTTATGATGATGGAAGATGGGATTCAAATGGAAACCATCTTTGGAGACGGCACACAACAGGACAGTAGTATTTTAAATAAATTATTCCAAGCCGGTAAGCGCGCATTGGTTGGGGAGAGCTTGTTCATGACCGCTTATACCAATACACAATACGGAAAAAAGAAAGTAAGTTTTGCTTCTCCTTATCCTGGAAAAATTATTCCAATGTTCCTGCCGAATTTAGGCGGGAAAGTGATTTGTCAGAAGGATGCATTTTTATGTGCTGCAAAAGGTGTGAGCATTGGTATTGAGTTCCAACGCAAATTAGGCACCGGCTTATTTGGTGGGGAAGGATTCATCATGGAAAAATTAGAAGGCGATGGCATGGCTTTTTTACACGCTTGTGGACATGTAATAGAAAAAGATTTACAACCAGGTGAAGTATTGAAAGTGGACACGGGATGTATCGTTGGTTTTACATCGAACGTGAATTATGATATTCAGTTTGTTGGTGGCATTAAAAATACCTTATTCGGCGGTGAAGGCTTGTTCTTTGCTACACTCACAGGGCCTGGTAAAGTTTGGATACAAACCTTACCTATCAGCCGTTTAGCTGGACGCATCTTAGCTTATGGAACCTATAAACGTAAGGAAGAAGGAAGCATCCTAGGTGGTATTGGCAATATCCTTGACGGAGACGGTTGGAAGTAATTAAAAAGGGCGCATCAAGATGCGCCCTTTTTAATATAATATAGCGTTCGTTAAAAATTCAATTGATTAGACATACGCTTTAATTCAATCTCTGCAATTTTTGCACTAAACTGTAAACTTGTTAATCTAAAGCCAGCTGTTTCAAAACTTTGTTGCGCTTGTTTTACATCTACAATAGTGGCTTCGCCTAATTTAAATCGCTCCATCACTAAAGACAATAAAGCATCTGACATTTTATAATTTTCAATTTCAACAGGTGTTTGCTTTAAACTATTTTGATAGTTCTGATACGTCTTAAATAATTCTGTTGATAGATTTTGTGCAGTATTATCGTATTGTATTTTTGAATTCACTGTATTGATCTGTGCATTTTTATAAGCACGCTTATTTGCAGTTCCAGCATAAATTGGAATACTCAAATTGAATCCTAAGAATGGACCATAGCTTTCATTTAATAAGATGAAACCCGCTGTTGATTTATTGCTATTGTAATTGAATCCAGAATTCGCTCTTAAAGTTGGATACATCAAAGCTTTCGTTTCTTTTTCTAAAAACTGATTCACGTTAATCAACTGCTGCGCAGATTGTAATAAAGGATGTGCCTTCATTTTAGATTCTACATCAGATAAAATCATTTTTTGATCTACTTGAATGCTATCCGTGAAAACATAATTTGAATTAGCTGGTACCACCATGCTATTGAACAAGTCTGCTTTAACTTGATCTAATACTAGCAATTGGTTTTGCTTTGCTTGTAGTAAAGCATTTAGATCTAAACTAGATTGTAATAAATCTGCTTGATTAGCAACACCTAGCTCTTGTCTTGTTTTTACAATCGCTACTCTTTGTTCAGAAGCCTCAATAGATTTTTCAATTGTTTTTAAAAAAGCTAATTGTCTTATGACATTATAATATTGTTGCATCACTGTTGAACTCGTGTTCAACATTTGAACTTGCAATGCAGCTTCTGTTTGTTTTTGGATACTTTCTAGACGATCTTTAGTAGCGGCAATTCTATAACCATTGAATAAGATCATGGTTGCTGTTAATCCACCATTTAGCGTTGATCCATCCACGCCGCTTCTTGTGGTATTTCTAGATGCGTCCGGAAATGTTTGGCTAATCGTAGTGAGTGTATTGTTATTAGTACCATTTGCAGTCACTGTTGGTAATCCCCCAGCAACACCGTAATTGTTGTTATTTTGGGCAATCGACAAGTTATTTTCAACCAACTTTATATCATAGCTATTTTGAATAGCAATAGTGACTGCTTCTTTTAAACTTAAATTATTTTGTGCATTTATTTCTTGTGAAAATAGAAGCCCCAACAATAAGACGATAAAACTAATTTTTTGCATACTATAAATTTAATCCAGCGAAGGTAAAAAATGTGATTTAGTGCTATTTTTTACATCAGCGGTGGATTGGCAATGACTTAAAACTTATTTTACAAGGGTTCCAACTGATTCGCCTTGCACGATCTTCAATAAATTACCTGCTTGATTCATATCAAATACAATGATAGGTAATTTGTTCTCCATACACAATGTGAATGCGGTCATATCCATTACTTTCAAATTCTTAGAGATACAATCTTGGAAAGAGATGGTCTCGAATTTTTTTGCATTTGGATTTTTCTCTGGATCTGCATCATATACACCATCTACTCTTGTACCTTTTAAGATCACATCCGCCTTCATTTCGATCGCTCTTAATGAACCAGCTGTATCTGTGGTGAAATAAGGATTACCTGTACCTGCACCAAATATCACCACACGTCCTTTTTCTAAATGTCTTAAAGCTTTTCTTCTGATATATGGTTCTGCCACTTGTTCCATATTGATAGCAGATTGTAATCTTGTATACACACCAATTTTTTCTAGCATGGCTTGAATCGCCATTGCATTAATTACAGTTGCTAACATACCCATATAATCTCCATGCGCTCTTTCAATACCACTATCCGCCTCATTCATCCCTCTGTAAATATTACCTCCGCCAATCACAATCGCTACTTCAATGCCCAAGTCCACCAATTGCTTGATTTCATTTGCATATTGCTCGATAATTTTTGGGTTAAACGGATCACCATTTCTTTCATTCCCCAATAAGGCTTCCCCGGATAACTTTAACAAGATACGTTTGTACTTTGGCTCCATAGTCGTTGTGATTTATACTTGCAAGATAAGAATTTTGAGGCAACAAAAAAGGGTCCCCCAATGTATCGGGGGACCCTTTTTATACTATTATACTAGTTAATTACTACCTAGGTATTTGAACCATTTGGATTTTTTGCATGAAGCACAGTTCACTTGCAATTTATCCTAAGGCTACGCGCTTGAATTCAGTTACTTTAATATCTGCACCTAAGCTCTTAACGTGGTCACCCACTGTTTTAGAACCGTCTTTAACAAAAGACTGTGCTAATAAAGTTTGCTCCTTAAAGAATGCTGCAATCTTACCTTCGGCAATTTTTGCAATCATTTCTTCAGGCTTACCTGCCATCTTTGGATCTTCTTTCATTGTGTCAATGATGATTGCTCTTTCACGAGCAACTGTTTCAGCAGGAACTGATTCTGGATCTACCGCTACTGGGTTCATCGCAGCAATTTGCATTGCTAAGTCTTTACCCAATTCAGCAGCTTCAGAAGTCAATCCAACTAATACACCCATTCTGTATGAACCGTGAATATAAGAAGCCACGTATGGCGCATCAACTCTTTCTAATTTAGCAGCAATTTTTTCACCTATAGATGCTAATTTATCATTGATCATGTCGGCAACTGTTGTACCATTAATGCTTACTGCATTTAATTCGTCAACTGTTTTTACATTGTTTGCAACCGCAGCGTCAGCAATGGTTTGCGCGAATGCTACGAACTCTGCATTCTTAGAAACGAAATCAGTTTCACAAGAAATACAAACAACAAAACCTGTTTTATGGTCAGCAGAAGTTTGTGCAATAATTACACCTTCCTTTGCTTCACGATCGCTACGCTTAGCAGCCACTTTTTGACCTTGCTTACGTAACCAATCAATCGCAGCTTCAAAATCTCCGTTTGTTTCTGTCAAAGCTTTTCTACAGTCCATCATACCAGCACCTGTAGCTTGACGTAATTTATTAATATCTGCAGCAGTTATTGCGCTCATAAAAAATTTTTTTAAAAATAATGAAAATTCAATTTTTATTTCGTTGGTTAACCTAATGATAACAAATCCATTTAATTGAATTTGGTATACATAAATTAAAATACAATTGGGTCATTAGTACCCATCGGATACCAATAACCCAATTGGGATAGTATATTATTTTCTTACTGGACCACGAGAGCCAGTAGTTATACGACGCTTAGGAGCACCTGGAGCTGATGGAGCAGCACCCGCACCACGCTTAGCTCTTCCGCCTTCTGCGTTTGCTTCGGCTTCCATTCTCTTAGCCTTTGCTTCTAATTCGTTTGCACTTTCATCTGTTGTTTCTTCATCATCTTTAGAAGCTTGACGTTCAGCCAAACCTTCTGCGATTGCAGCAGTGATGTAGTTAGTGATGATTGCGATTGATTTTGTAGCATCATCATTTGCAGGAATAGAAAAATCTACTTTGTTTGGATCACAGTTGGTATCAACCATTCCAAAAGTTTGAATTCCTAAACGCTTAGCTTCTGCTAATGCGATATGCTCATGTCCGATATCTACTAAGAATAAAGCTGCTGGTAAACGACCCAATTGAGCGATACCAC
>DBOB01000010.1 GCA_002299885.1 Sediminibacterium sp. UBA657 | reverse complement strand
AACCAACTGAGCTATAGGCCCGCATCTTTCGATGACAGGCTGCAAAAATAGTAAAATTGACCCTGTTATTGAACTTAATAGCCCAATATTTTAACCTTTTTTAAAGTGTTCTACCCTTTTTTTCAATTATTTTTGCCAAATGAAGAAAGTAATTTTATCCCTCCTTACTATTTTGTTATTCAGCGGATTAGCAAATGCACAAACAAATCCTCCAGAAAAGAAAATGGTCGACTTATCTAGCCGTCCTGCCGACCATTTAATGATTCAATTTGGTGCCGACAGTTGGGTTGGTGGTCCTGATAGTGTGAAGACATCTGGTATTGGCCGCCATTTTAATATCTATTTTATGATGGACAAGCCATTTAGAACTAATAACAAATTTAGTTTGGCTTATGGTATTGGTTTTGGTACCAACAATCAATACATCGATAAAGGGACTTATGTAGACCTTGCGCAAGTCGCCAACACAGTCCGTTTTAGACAATTAGATTCTTTGGCAAATCGTTTCGATAAACAAAAAGTAGCAACCGTGTACTTGCAAGTACCTGCAGAAATTAGATACTATACTAATCCTGCGAATCCTGCTAAGTCTTGGAAATTTGCTGCAGGGATTAAAGCTGGTTTATTGTTTAAGGGTTTTACAAAATCTAAAGATTACCAAACATACAATGGCACTTCGCTATATGGTAAAACATATGTTCAAAAAATTAGCAACAAAAGGTTCTTCACTAGTAATGATATCACTTTGACCGCAAGAGCTGGATACGGCATAATTTCAATGAATGTTGGTTACTCTGTATCCCCGGTAATTCGTGATGGATACGGCCCTTCATTTAATAGACTATCTGTTGGATTAAGCATTAGTGGATTATAATCGTTTTTACATATTTAGAACCCTTCTTTACATAAAAGGAGGGTTTTTTTATTCTACATAGGTATTGAGTTATCTTTGTATAAATACAGTTTCATTTTGATAGAGAAAAAGCAAATCATTAAGGAGGAAGAGAAGGCGGTCTTAGTTGGCGTGATTCAGCAAGAGCATACCGAAGAACAGGTGAATGAATATTTAGCGGAGTTGGCTTTTTTAGCTGAAACCGCTGGTGCGATTGCGATTAAAGTTTTTAAACAAAGGCTACCTCATCCAGATAGTAAAACATTTGTGGGGAAGGGTAAGCTAGAGGAGATTAAACAATATGTAGCGGCGAAGGATATTGATGTGGTGATTTTTGATGATGAGTTAACAGGATCACAAATTCAAAATATCGAGAAGGAAGCTAAGTGTAGGGTGATTGACCGAAGCGATTTGATCTTAGATATTTTTGCACGTCGTGCAAGAACAGCACAAGCAAAAGTGCAAGTGGAGTTAGCACAATACCAATACATTTTACCAAGGCTTAAAGGGATGTGGTCGCATTTGGAAAGACAAGGTGCGGGGATTGGTTCACGTGGTCCCGGTGAAACAGAAATTGAAACAGATAGACGTATTGTAAAAGATAAGATTACTTTACTCCGTAAGCGTCTTCAAGAAATAGATAAGCAAGCATTCACACAACGTAAGGACCGTGGTGAGTTTATACGTGTGGCACTTGTGGGTTATACCAATGTGGGTAAGAGTACCATCATGAACTTAATTAGTAAGAGCGAAGTGTTTGCAGAAAATAAATTGTTCGCTACTTTAGACACCACTACACGTAAAGTTGTTTTTGAAAACACGCCATTCCTTTTAAGTGACACGGTGGGATTCATCCGTAAACTACCGCATCATTTAGTAGAGAGTTTTAAAAGTACTTTGGATGAAGTACGCGAGGCAGATGTATTATTACATGTGGTAGACATCTCACATCCTAAATACGAAGACCAAATTGCGGTGGTGAATAAAACATTACAAGAATTAAAAGCATTCAATAAACCGGTACTAACTATTTTTAATAAAATGGATTTGTATCGTGATCGTTATTTTGACGAATGGGTTTCTGACGAAGTAAAACAAGATTTAGAGAAAGATCTTAAGGAAAGATGGATCAATGCAACCAGTAACAATTGTGTTTTTGTATCTGCCATCGAAAAGCAAAACATTGATGAATTAAGAACCATTATTTTACATAATGTGCGAGACATGTATCAAATTAAATATCCTTACAAGACCGTATTCTATTAGTTATGTCTACAGGTGAAATGCATTGGGTTTTAATCACAGATGCGCCAGCGAGTTTAGACTGGCCCGATAATCATTTATTAGATTTGGAAGTGGATGGTAAAAAAATCACCCTTGCTAAGTTCAAGGAGGGTTACTTTGCTTTTGCCCAAAAATGTCCCCATGCAAGTGGGAGGATGGCACAGGGCTATATCAACCCTTTAGGTCAAGTGGTTTGTCCTTTACATAGATACGCGTTTGACATGAAAAATGGACGAAACACCACTGGGGAGGGCTATTTCCTAAAAACCTACCCAATAGAACTGCGCCCCGAGGGAATTTTTATTGGTTTTAAGCCTAATTCTTTCTTTTAAACTTTTGTACTTAGCTAAATTTCATTATTTTTGCAACCCGTTAATGGGAACACTCCTCCTTAGCTCAGTTGGTTAGAGCATCTGACTGTTAATCAGAGGGTCTCAGGTTCAAGTCCTGAAGGGGGAGC
>DBOB01000013.1 GCA_002299885.1 Sediminibacterium sp. UBA657 | reverse complement strand
CATCATTTATATACTCTTTCATACTGATTGGTTTATTTTCTTTTCTTTTCTTTTCTTTCTTTGGTAATTATCTTTTAATAACAAAACACTTCCAGTTATTATACCCAATGTTATACCACTCATTAAAACCCTGTTAGTCATTTTGTAAAAAATGAAGTTGATTGTAAAAAAAACTATAATTAAAATTGTAAGGATTGTATATAATGTATCTCTTTTCATAACTCTAATTTAGTCTTTTTCCTCTAAAACAAATACCTCCTCAACTGATTTAGTGAATATTTTAGAGATTTTTAAGGATAGGAATGTGGATGGAACATACTTCCCCGTTTCAATAGAGAATATGGTTTGTCTGGATACTTTCAATAAATCTCCTAATTCCTGTTGGGTTATACCTAATTCAACTCTATATCTTTTAACATGATTAATCATCTAACTTACTTTTATTAGTGATTAAGGTGTAGTTAAAGATTACCATATACATCATCCAATATAAGATTATTGAACATAGAAGGAATAAGGAAAGTCCACCATCTCCATTAGGTTCAATATTTAGTATAAACATAAGTGTAAAGGATATTAGAAAGAATACCATTTGGGTAATGGAACTGATTTGAAAGGATTTCAACCTTACACTATTAATGTATTCATCTTCAATAGGTTCTTTAGAGAATGTAGTGAAGTATAAACCGAAAAGAAAACTAAAGAAGGATAGGGTTAGTGTAATCACTTTTAAAGAGTGATTTAAATCTGTGTTGAATAAACCTCGTTGAGTTATCATCCAGATAATTAAACCAATAGGGAATAGTATTATTCCTATTTTCTTAAAACGATTGGGTAAAAGAAATGAAGGGTTCATATTAATGTTGTTTAATTGGTTACTCAAATGTAAAGTAAACTTTACATAAATAATACAATTAACTTTCTATGTTTACTATAAAATCCCTCATTTTGGTGGAAAAATTGGTGGAAAATCATCATTTTTAGGGGTATAAAAAAAATAACCCATTGAAAATCAATGAGTTATTTTAAATTTTGGTTGCCTGACCTGGATTCGAACCAAGACAAACTGCACCAAAAACAGTCGTGCTACCGTTACACAATCAGGCAATCCTCTAGCCATTCTTAGAATGGAGTGCAAAAATAGGGGTAGACACAAAAACTTCCAAATTTTTATTGGCTTAACCCAACAATATCTTGGTTTTGGCTTAACTTAAACCTAGATTTTTAAATTAAAAATTAAACAACTGACCTATGCGTTTTAAAATTGCCTCAGCGTTATTCATAATCACCAGTATTTGCTGCATGTCATTTATACAAGAGGGTAAGAAAAAAATTGTTTTTTTTGGAGATTCAATTACTGAATTGGGGGTTCAAAAAGGTGGCTATATCGACCTTTTGAAAAACCGGATTGCAAGTAAAGGACAAACCAATCAATTTGACTTATTGGGTGCAGGTATAGGTGGAAATAAGATTTATGATTTATACTTGAGATTAGAGCGTGACGTATTGGATAAAGCACCAAATGTAGTGGTAATTTGGGTGGGTGTAAATGATGTTTGGCATAAATCTATGATGGGCACAGGTACTGATTATGATAAATTTGGTTTATTCTATGATGCAGTGGTGCAAAAAATTCAATCAAAAGGCGCTAAGGTTATTTTAGTTACTCCAGCTGTAATAGGGGAGCGCAATGACCAATCCAATCCCCAGGATGGTGAACTTAATTTATATGCCAATTGGATACGTCAGTATGCTGCTCGAAAGAATATTGCATTAGTAGATTGTAGGAAATTATTTTTGGACTATAGTATTAAAAATAATCCTAAGCAATTAGACAAAGGTTTTCTGACATATGATAGAGTGCATTTAAATGATGCAGGCAATCAATTGGTTGCAGACGCCATTTGGGATCAAATAAAGTAAAAGAGGTAAATAAAGTAAAAGAGGTAAATAAAGTAAACGAAGTAAATAATAAAGCAAACTAATTGCTTTATTATTCAGCGATCACTAAATAATATTGCTTCTTACCTTTTTGTATTAATAAATATTTTCCTTGTAATAAATCTGCAGTTTGAATATGCGTTTTTTCAGCGCCAACTTTTTCTTTATTGACACTCAATCCGCCGCCCTGCCACATTTTACGAGCTTCCCCTTTACTTGGGAAGATCGCTGTGTCCACTAATAAACTGATAAAGTCATAACCTTCATTCATTGCTGCTAATGGAACAGTGACTTGTGGAACACCATCCATTACTTGTAATAATTGGACTTCATTTAAGGATTGCAAAACTTCCGTAGTTGCATTTCCAAATAAAATCTCAGTCGCTTCGATAGCAAATTTTAAATCTGCTTCGCTATGAACAAATTTTGTTAATTCAGCAGCCAATGCTTTTTGTAAAATTCTTTGTTGCGGTGCAATGGCATGCTCGGCAATCAATGCATCAATCGCAGCTGGTTCCAATAATGTGAATATTTTAATCCAAGAATTAGCATCTTCATCACTAGCGTTTAACCAGAATTGATAAAATTGGTAAGGAGAGGTTTTAGAGGCATCTAACCAAATATTGCCTTTCTCTGTTTTACCAAATTTGCCACCATCCGCTTTTTTAATCAAAGGGCATGTAAATGCAAATGCTTCTCCTCCTAATTTTCTGCGGATCAATTCAGTTCCAGTGGTGATATTACCCCATTGATCACTTCCACCCATTTGTACTTTACAGTTTTTATTTTTGTAAAGCCAATAAAAATCATAGCCTTGAATGAGCTGATAGGTGAACTCAGTAAAGCTCATACCAGTGTCACCTTCGATTCTTTTTTTCACACTGTCTTTAGCCATCATGTAATTCACAGTGATATGCTTTCCAACTTCTCTGATAAAAGAAAGGAAATTAAAGTCTTTGAACCAATCATAATTATTCACCATTTCGGCAGCATTGGATTGCTTGCTATCGAAATTTAAAAAATGCGATAATTGTTTTTGAACACCAGCAATATTATGCGCTAAAGTTTCCTCACTTAATAAATTACGCTCTTCACTTTTTCCACTTGGATCACCCACCATGCCTGTTGCCCCGCCCACTAAGGCATAAGGCTTGTGCCCGGCTTTTTGTAAATGCACCAATAACAAAATAGGAACAAGGCTTCCAATATGCAAGCTGTCTGAAGTTGGATCAAAACCAATATAGCCGGATACTTGTTCTTTTTCGAACAGTTCTTCTGTACCTGGCATAATATCTTGAATCATACCTCTCCATCTTAATGCTTGAATCAATGTCATAAGGGGTCACTTTCGACAAAAATAACTACTTATCAGCAATTCATTCCTAATTTCGCAACCTAAAAACTGAGTTACTCAACTAAATTTGTAAAATTTCTTACATGGCTAAAATAGGCATCAATATCGCAACAGGTAGTTTACAACAACCAGAAATGATTGTTGGGATTGACTTAGGGACCACCAATAGTTTAGTGGCCATTATCCATCCCGAAACCAAATTGCCTACTGCCCTGAAAGAATTTGATGGTAGTAGTATCGTGCCAAGTGTGGTCCATTTTGATTCTTTTGGGAATGTAGAAGTGGGTGCTGCTGCAAAACCCTATTTAGAAACAGATCCTGCCAATACAATATTTAGTGCAAAGCGTTTGATGGGGAAGAGTTACAATGATATTCAAACGCATCAAGACTTTTTTGCTTATAAAATTATCGACGATAACAAGGATAGTTTGGTGAAAGTGCAAGTAGGTGATCAGTTTTATTCTCCAATTGAATTAAGTGGTCATATTTTGACTGCATTAAAAAATAGGGCAGAACATATTTTGAAAACGCCAGTGAACAAAGCGGTTATCACTGTGCCTGCCTACTTTAATGATTCACAAAGACAAGCTACCAGAGATGCTGGAAAATTAGCTGGGTTAGATGTATTAAGAATTATCAATGAACCAACTGCTGCAAGTTTGGCTTATGGATTAGGGTTGGATCCTTCAGAAGAAAAAACAATTGCAGTGTATGATTTAGGCGGAGGTACATTTGACATTTCAATTTTAAGAATTAGCGGCGGTGTATTTGAAGTATTAAGCACCAATGGAGATACCTATTTAGGAGGAGATGATTTAGATAGAGCCATCATTGAATATTGGATGGGCTTAATGAAAATAGATTCATTAGACGACACTAAAAGTTTAAAGCAACAATTGAGATTAGCTGCCGAAGAAGCAAAAATTGCGTTATCTAATGCATCACATTTTGAAAAAGATTTTGCAGGTGAAAAATTAAGTATCACAAAAGAAATATTTGAAAGTTTAATTACGCCAATTGTAAATAAGACAATGGAATGTTGTGCGAAAGCTATGAAGGACGCGGGTTTGAAAGTAGCAGACATCAACACGGTGTTGATGGTTGGAGGAAGTACAAGAGTGCCATTGGTAAAAAATACCGTGTCAAAATATTTTAATCAAGTAGTGAACGACTCTGTGAATCCTGATGAAGTAGTGGCCTTAGGTGCAGCAGTGCAAGCAGATATTTTAGCAGGTAATAATCAATCCATGTTGTTATTGGATATCACACCATTGAGTTTAGGAATAGAAACCATGGGTGGATTGATGGATGTGTTATTACCAAGAAATTCAAAAATTCCAACACAAGCAGGAAGACAATATACCACACAAAAAGATGGACAATCAGGCATTCAAATAGCCATTTATCAAGGTGAAAGAGATTTAGTGAAAGACAATAGAAAGTTGGGTGAATTTACTTTATCAGGGATCCCATCCATGCCAGCAGGTTTACCAAAAGTAGATGTGCAATTTTTAATCAATGCCGATGGCATCCTCCAAGTACGTGCTAAAGAATTGAGAACTGGACTGACACAAAGTATCGACATCAAGCCTCAATATGGATTAACAGATGCAGAAGTAGAACAAAGATTAATGGATAGCATTACTTATGCGAAAGAAGACATTGCAACTAGGGCTTTAGTAGAAGCGAAGACTGAAGCAGAACAAATTTTATCTGTGACAGAAAAGTTCATGTCAAAAAATGTGTCTTTATTATCAAAGGATGAGTTGATGCAAACTGCAGAAGCGATGCAAGCATTGCAACTGGCAATCACCATGGAAGATAAAAATTTGATCCAAGGAAAAACCGAGGCATTGAATGAATTAACCAGACCATTTGCGGAGCGTGTCATGGATCAGGCCATTTCTGGAGCGCTAAAAGGGAAGGGGATAATGGATTAATGGGCTAATAGGCCCTATTTTTAGATTTGTGGAGACAAAATGGAGCAAAAATTTGTTTTTTTGAATTCTAGCCTTATCTTTGCTCTCCAAATTAAAAACGCCTGAGGAGGTATATATTATGTTAATTATTGATTCAAAAGACTGCGAGAACATTGACAAGGCCCTTAAGAAGTACAAAAAGAAGTTTGAAAAAAGCAAGACTTTGGTAAACTTACGTGCTCGTCAAGCATTTGTAAAGCCATCTGTAAAACGTCGTTTCGAGGTATTGAAAGCGATTTACAAGCAACAAATCTTCTCTGGTAAAATCGAAGGATAGTTTCTAAAGAAACTCTAGAATAAATTTAAAGCCCCTTTTTAAGGGGCTTTTTTGTTTTTTAGCAGTAATTTTAACCATGACTATTCAAACAAGATATGCGCCCTTAAACGCTTTTCTGGCTTATCTCCAGTTTGAGAAAAGGTATTCAAGACATACTACCACTTCCTACGCCAATGATTTGACCCAATTTTTTGATTTTATTGAAACACAATACGAGGGATTGGCATTTCAACAAATTACCGGCACTTTGGTAAGAACCTGGCTCGCGAGCATGAAAGAACAGGATATGTCAAGCAAATCATTGAATCGAAAAATATCTTCCTTAAAATCTTTTTTTAAATACCATATCCAACAAGGCACACTAGCTAAAAGCCCAATGGAGACAGTGATTAGCCCAAAAGTCAATAAAAGATTACCCAGCTTTGTGACTGAACAGGATATGGAACAGTTGTTCACTAATTTAGCATTTGCAGAAGGTTGGAAAGGTTTTACAGAAAAGCTAGTGATCCATGTTTTTTATGCGACAGGTATGCGTTTAAGTGAACTAATTCAGTGCAAAGAAACGCAAGTAGATTTATCAAAAAGAATCATCAAAGTAATTGGAAAAGGGAATAAAGAAAGGATCTTACCAATCAGTCCTGAACTTGCTTCTGAATTGCAAATGTATATCCAACAGAAACCAACCGAGGCGCAAGGAAATCCTTATTTATTTGTGAATGAAAATGGTAAGATGTTGCAGCCAAGAGCAGTCTATACTTTTGTCAAAAAATACCTAGGCCAGGTGACTACTTTACAAAAGAAAAGTCCCCACATTTTAAGACATAGTTTTGCAACGCATTTAATGAATAATGGGGCAGATCTAAATGCTGTGAAAGAGCTGCTAGGCCACAGTAGTTTGGCTGCTACTCAGGTATACACACACAACACCATCGACCAGTTAAAAGCTGTATTTGCTAAGGCGCATCCCAAAGCATAAAGTTTTCCTAAAATAAAGCATCAATCATTGTTTCCTTTTTGAATTTGTAGTAACTTACTACTGCAGCGCGATGGCATGCTACGCTGATCAGTTCTTAATTTTTTAACTTCTTTTAAAAATTAATTTTATGAACATCAACATTCAGACAGTGCACTTTGATGCAGACGAAAAGCTATTAGATTTTGTGCAAAAAAAACTAGAAAAACTCGCCACTTTTCACGACCGAATCACAAGGGTAGAGGTCTTCTTAAAATTAGATAATTTAGTACATGCCATTAAGGACAAAGTAGTAGAGATTAAAATCCACATCCCCAAGCAAGATTGCTTTGTAAAATCCACTTCTAAATCATTTGAAAGTTCTTTTGAGCATGCATTTGAATCGGTGATCAATCAGTTGAAAAAGAAAAAAGAAAAACTCGCTTCATAATTTTAAAGTTTACAAGAAAGAGGGCGGCCCAAATGGGCCTCTTTTTTTGCCCTTTACGACCCATTTCGTCTCTATTTCATTGATTTCTAAACATTTTTTGATTTTTGGGATAAAAATTTCCTCTAAAATTTTGATAAATAAAGAATTCCATTACCTTTGCCTTCCCAAAATTTGGGAGTGCTCTTTTATGTATTGGAATGAATAAGCCGGAATAGCTCAGTTGGTAGAGCAGCTGATTTGTAATCAGCAGGTCGCGGGTTCGAGTCCCATTTCCGGCTCAAAAGTGTTACGGGCAGATGGCCGAGTGGTTAAAGGCGACAGACTGTAAATCTGTTCTCTCACGAGTACGTAGGTTCGAACCCTACTCTGCCCACAAAATTTTACGTATATTGCTTCTCCAAATCAGCAATTACGTGAAATTAAGTTCTTTTGAATTTTGATAAAAGCGGGAGTAGCTCATTTGGTAGAGCGATAGCCTTCCAAGCTATAGGTGGCCAGTTCGAGCCTGGTCTCCCGCTCCAGTTACTTGATGAGAATGGCCGTTGTGGCTCAGTGGTAGAGCACTTCCTTGGTAAGGAAGAGGTCGTGAGTTCAATTCTCATCAACGGCTCAAAGGATTTGGTTGATAAAAAAAGAAAGCTAT
>DBOB01000019.1 GCA_002299885.1 Sediminibacterium sp. UBA657 | reverse complement strand
GCTTTTAAAGCTCTAGTTGCTGTATCCCCTTTCACACCATTCTCGCAATAAGTGATTAATACATCCAACTTCTCTGGCAATTCAGCACCAATTGGTAATTCAGTTTCTGTATTCATGAAAACGAAAACTTCAGCACCTTCAATAAGGTATTGAGGGGCATCGATCATCTCTTCTGCCATCACAATTTGCTCAAATGTTTCATTGTTCATTAAGTTATAACCACTATCGTCCTTATATAAGAACTGGAAAGTTTTTTTCTCTACACGCACTGGATATACTGTTTCACCGCTATTCCAAGTCTTTTCAATAGAGCGCTTATTGTCCACGCCTTTTAATTTAGCCCAGATTTTAGCAGCTGCACGAGCTGTTTTGTTCTCTCCAAACTCAACTACAGTATATAAACTATTGTCCAATTTTAGGATCATTCCTCTTGTGATGTCTGATGTTGTTGCCATAAGTATGTTTTATTAAAATGACTATGTGAAGCGCAAAAGTAGTACTTGCAAGCCATTTAGAAAAAAACATCAAATTTTTGTTGAAAAATAACAGCAAAAAAAGCTGGTTTAGCCTATTTTTGCGCCATAATTAATAAATAGAGACTATGTCAGTACTAGTAAATAAGCAATCTAAGATCATCGTACAAGGTTTCACAGGAACAGAAGGTAGTTTCCATGCCACTCAAATGATGGAATATGGAACACAAGTGGTTGGTGGTGTAACCCCAGGTAAAGGTGGTGCAACCCATTTAGACCGTCCAGTTTTTAACACAGTAGCTGACGCTGTTAAAGCAACTGGTGCAGATGTGAGTATCATCTTTGTACCTCCAGCTTTTGCTGCAGATGCAATTATGGAAGCTGCAGACGCAGGGATTGCTTTGGTTGTATGTATTACAGAAGGTATCCCAGTTCAAGATATGGTGAAAGCAAAGAATTTCTTAGCTGGTAAACACACAAGATTAATCGGACCAAACTGTCCTGGTGTGATTACTGCAGAAGAAGCTAAAGTAGGTATCATGCCTGGCTTTATTTTTAAGAAAGGAACAATTGGTATCGTTTCAAAGAGCGGTACATTAACATACGAAGCAGCGGATCAAGTAGTGAAAGCTGGATTAGGAATCACAACTGCAATTGGTATTGGTGGTGATCCAATCATTGGAACAACTACAAAGGAAGCGGTTGAATTATTAATGAACGATCCAGCTACAGAAGGTATCATCATGATTGGTGAGATTGGTGGTAGCATGGAAGCAGACGCTGCTAATTGGATTAAGGATAATATGAGAAAACCTGTGGTAGGATTTATCGCAGGTCAAACAGCGCCTCCGGGTCGCCGTATGGGTCACGCTGGTGCAATCATTGGTGGTGCAGATGATACAGCAGAAGCGAAGATGAAGATTATGGCTGCATGTGGTATCCACGTTTGTGCAAGTCCTGCTGATATTGGAAAGACAATGGTCGCAGCTTTAAAGAAATAAGCTATCAAGTAAATATCCAATCCGTTGGATGTTTGAATAAAGGAATCCCTTAGTATCAGATGCTAAGGGATTTTTTATTGTATTTTTGAAAGATGAAGATGAACAAGAAGATGAACCTGCGCTTTGTATACACTACCCTATTATTATGTTGTGTTTTATTGACCACGCAATCCTTAGCGCAACAAAAACCACTCAGTATCCATTTTACTGCACCAACAGCAATGTCTTTAGGGGAAACTTTAAAATTAAAAGTGCAAGTAAAGCATCAATTAACAAAAGAACAAACAGGTACGCTTCAATTTGCATTGTACAATGCCGAAACAAAAAAATCGGTGGATGGATGGTTCTTAAACTTTTTCCCTTTTCAATATTTCACAACCATCTCGAATGAAATTTTTGAAACTGAATTTCCTTTTACAGTACCAAATGATTATAAAGGAAAATTTAGCATTGAATTAGTTGCAAAAGTAGACAGCATAAAAGATAGTATGCGCATTGACATCCCCACTTATATTAAGCAATAACATTGGAGCAAGTTAATTCTCATAAAAAACTAGACTACTTAATTATTGGGCAAGGCCTTGTAGGGACCTGGTTAAGTTATTATGCTTTGAAAGCAGGAAAGACTTGTATGGTGGTGAATGACAGCCATACAGCTGCTGCATCTCAAGTAGCAAGTGGCGTGATTAATCCTGTTACTGGCAGACGCATTGTGCAAACATGGATGATTGATACTTTTTTACCATTTGCTTTAAATGCTTATTCAGATTTAGGTACTCAATTAAATGCATCAATTGTTAGCGAAGCACCTGTGGTATTAATTCATCCATCCTTACAAATGCAAGAAAGTTTTGAATACCGTTATGAACACGATAATGTGTATTTGCAAAAAAATAATGCTACCGATTTTGAAGCTTTCATGCATACGCCTTTTGGTACAGGACAAATCAATCAAACTATTTGGATCGATCTAAATTTAATGATGAGAGAATGGCGTCAACAATTAATCAAGGATCATCAATTTATAGATGCCAAATTTGATATAACGGATTTACAAATCACAAATGAAGGCATTTCTTGGAAAGGCATACAAGCCAAACGTATTGTATTTAGTGATGGCATAGGCAGTATGGAAAATCCATTTTTTAAAATGCTTCCCTTTGCACCCAATAAAGGAGAAGCATTGATTGTTGAAATCAAAGACCTACCCAATGAAGCCATCTACAAACATAACCTAACAATTGTTCCATGGAAGGATCAACTATTCTGGGTAGGCTCTAATTACGAATGGGAATATACAGATGCTGCCCCTAGTAGTACTTTTAGAACAAAGATGGAAGATGCGCTTACTCAATTATTAAAAATTCCTTTTACGGTGGTAGATCATATTGCTGGCATACGCCCAGCCAATCAAGAGCGAAGACCCTTTGTGGGCTTGCATCCTGTCTATCCAGCCATGGGCATTTGCAATGGCATGGGTACTAAGGGTTGTTCACTCGCCCCCTATTTTGCACATCAATTCATTGAGCATTGTGAAAACGGAACACCCATTCATGCAGAAGCTAGCTTGGATAGGTTTGAAGAAATTTTGAAAAAAACTTCAGGTACGATATAAAATCTACTATTTATTTTTATCTTTAAAACGAACAACAATTAATCATACCATCTATCCCAAATAAAAAAATGACTAAAGACCAACAAGACTATTACAATATTCCCATAAAGTATCGAAGGATGGAAAACCTGCATATTGTATTTTGGATTTTTAAAGATATTGGCTGGTGTATGGGATTTACCTTGTTGGGTATTACAATGATTGTACCTACACTCCTTATTTCAATTATCATTGCTTGGAGAACTAGAACAATTGTTTCAGAACTTTGCCATAACCTTGCTATCACTGTTTGGATTTCTGCTAATTCTTTTTGGATGTGCACCGAATTTTTTGGGGTAGATCATCTTGCAATAGGATATGGCTTTACTGTAAAGCATTTAGCCATGATCCCATTTTTGATTGGGATGCTGATTCTCGCCTATTATTATATCTGGTACAAACCAAGACATAAAGGGATCTTATAATTAAAATTGATGAATCTTAATTATTAAGAAACAACTTAAAAATCTCAACATTGGAGTTTATACTAAGTTTGACAAATATCTTTTTTCTGAATGTAGAAACTGTGTTTGATTTAATCCCTAATTTTTTTGCAATGTCATTAGTAGATATTCCTTTGGCAATATAAAGTGCCACTTCCTTTTCACGAGGGCTTAGTTTATTCATATTATTTAAAGTATCAGGAGCTTGCATAAATTTATTATAGCTTATTTGCTCAAATTCATTACTTGCGTCACAGTTGGCATAATGACAATACGAATACGACGATTGTTTAAACGGCCTGCTTTGGTTTTGTTGTCATCTACAGGCACATATTGACTTCGTCCTGCTGCAATAATGCGCTTTGGATTAATCTTATACTTAGTTTGTAAAATACGAGCAACGGCAGTAGCTCTATTCACACTTAAACTCCAGTTATCGTTAGCAGCATTTTTCTTAAAGGCTTTACTGTCGGTATGACCTTCAATCATAAATGTTAAATCGGGATGGGCCTGCAATAAAGCAGCAATAGTTGCCAACACTTGTTTCGATTTTTTAGTTAGCGAATAACTACTGCTATTAAATAAAATCTTATCTGAAATATCAACAAACACATAGCCCTTATTTAAACGCACATCCGCATCGGCTGCAGTATATTTTTTCATATCCGCCTTAAAGCCATCTAGCCAAATATTATTTCCTCCATTGTTGCCATTGGTTGTTTTAATACCGGCTAGTTCCGACTTACTAAGTAGTGACAAGCCTAACATTTGATTTAAAAATACATCACCTTCCGTAATTACCGGAGGCTTAGACGCTATTACACGATAATAACTAACACTGTCTTTTAAAGTATTTATATTCCACTTTAAAGCACTAATGCTATTATTAAAATTAGTCACTGTGTCGGTTAACTTATTTTTTAAAGTATCATACTTACTACTAAGTAAAGTATTGGCATCCAAGGCCTCGCTTAACTTACCCGGGGGTATGCAAGAAGCTAGAGAACTTGTAAGGATGACGATTGTTATAATTTTATTTTTCATGAATATATATTAGAAAGTTCTGATAGCACGCACACTGTTATAATAGTACTTCTGGCTGCCTTCACAGCAGGGGTAGTTAGTACCATTGAAGAAGATGGTGAAGTGCGCGTCCCCGATGCTTGTCTCAGTACTAGTCCAATAGTAGGCATTAGTAAAACCGCCAACCATAACTTTTTGTGTGTATAAAAGATTTAGTTCGTCTCTTGAAGGTAAATACCAATCATTTTTACTTCCACCATTATATTCCCTAGCTACCCCTGCTGCATACCATGAAAGTGATCCTTCTTGAACAGTAATGATTTTATCTGTATTGGATTTACCGGTTCCTATTGCAGTTCCTGTTGCTCCAGTGGTTTGATTTCCTTTATTACTATTATACCACCTAATTCCTGAACTTTGGTCAACCGTGGCTGCAATTAATCCATGTGTTTCATTTGCTACATATCCTAGATCGCCTGGCTGAAAGATATAGAATACCTTTCCACCGCCATAAGAATCACCAACTGCAATAGGTGCAACTGGAGTAGTAAAGCTTATCGTTGGTCCATAAGTTGTTCCAGCCGTGTTAGTTGCATAAGCTTTTGCATAATAAATAGTGACAGCAGATAACCCTGAAATGGTTGTCGTATAGGTGCCAGCAACTGCATTTAAATTAATAGAAGTTGTTGAAAAAGTTCCAAAATTTGAAGCAGTACTATACATAATACCAATGGTAGTTGTTGCTCCACCATTTGAACTTAAAACTCCACCCACAATAGCAGTTGAACTTGTAATGGTTGATGTTATTGTTGAAGCTACTGTAGCTGTATTTGGTGTTGAAAATTGAACCTCTGGTCCATAAACAGTTCCCGCAAGATTTGTAGCAAATGATCTTACAAAATAATTAGTTGCAATACTTAATCCTGTTAAACCAATTGTATAGGTTCCAGTGCCTGTTCCAGAGGATACACTAAATGTCGTTGCACCTGAACTTGTACCCCAAACTAAACCTCTTGATGTAACAGTTGCTCCACCATCTACTGTAATAGTTCCACCACCAGTTGCAGTAGTTCCTGTAATTGATGTGACTGTTGCAGTTGATGAAACTGTTGGTGTTGTTATTGTAGTGAATGTAATATTTGGTCCATAGCTAGTTCCTAAATAATTAGTTGCATAGGCACGAACATAATAAGTTGCTCCTTGTGATAATCCTGTAATTGAACTTGTGAATGTGCCTGATGTTGTTCCATTAGTTGTTTTTGTAGGAAGTGTAATTTCTGGATTCGTACTTGCTCCCCAAACTAAACCACTAGTTGTAATGGTTGCACCACCTGTGCTACTTATAGTTCCTCCACCTACCGCCGATGAAGTGGTAATTGATGTTGGTGTTGCAGTAACTGAAACCGTTGGTATTGTTTGAGTGGTAAAACTTGTTTCTGTACCATAACTAGTTCCTTGAGCATTCGTTGCAAATGAACGAACAAAATAGGTCGTTCCTTGAGAAAGTCCTGTCAGTGTACTTGTAAATGTGCCGCCACCAGAACCAACTGTTACACTAAATGTAGATGCACCTGAACTTGTTCCATAAACTAAACCTCTTGCACTTACCTGCGTTGCACCTTCCTCAGTTACATTGCCTCCTAAAATTGCTACATTCGCAGTAATACTTGTTGCTGAAGTCGTGGATGCAAGAACCGGATTATTAGAAGATGTAGACAAAGTTGTAAAGCTTTCTAATGCACCATAACCAGTTCCAATAGCATTCGTTGCATATGCTCGAACATAATAAATTGTTCCTGCAGTTAAACTAGTCAAAGAACTTGTGAATGTTCCACTTGTTGTTCCGTCAGTCGATTTACTATCAGATATTGTTGGTGTAGCCGTGGTGCTCCAACAAATACCAGAAGCAGTGATGACTGATCCTCCGTTAGAGGTGATTATTCCACCTGCACTTGCAGCGTATTTTGTAATACTACTAGCTGCTGTTGTTGTAAGCGATGGCGCAATAGCATTGGTTGTAAAGCTGGTTTCTGTTCCGTACACTGTTCCCACACTATTTGTTGCAAATGATCTTACATAATAAGTGGTCGCAGGATTTAATCCTGTTAAACCAATTGTATAGGTTCCAGTACCTGTTCCAGAAGTAACACTAAATGTAGCCGATCCTGTAGTTATTCCGTAAACAACACCTCTTACTGTTACTGCTGCTCCACCATCTGCAGTAATAGTTCCACCGATAGTTGCAGTCGTTCCTGTAATAGATGTGGCAGATGCTGTTGCTGAAATTGTTGCAGTATTTAAAGTAGTAAAGCTTGTTTGTGCACCATAATTAGTACCCACACTATTAGTAGCATAAGAACGTACATAATACAAAGTACCTGGAGTTAAATTAGTCATACTACTTGTGTAAGCTCCATTAGCAGCACCATTTGTTGTTTTTGTAGAAAGTGCAATGGTTGGAGTAGAAGTAGTTGACCAAACAATACCACTAGAAGTTACTGTTGCTCCACCATTGTAGGTAATATTACCACCACTGGTTGCAGTAGTTGAGCCAATAGCACTAACTGTTGTAGTTGCCGCTAAAGTAGCAACTGCTTGTGATGTATTGAAAGAAATTTCTGAGGCGTATTTTGTTCCTACACTATTGGTTGCATAAGCTCTAACATAATAAGTCACACCTGATGTTAAACCAGTCATGGAACTTGTAAAAGTTCCTACACCCGTTCCATTTGTTGTTTTTGTGGTTAGTGCAATTGTTGGCGCTGTAGTTGTGCCCCAAACGATACCTCTCGATGTTACAGCTGCACCTCCATCAGAATTAATGACACCGCCACTATTAGCTGAACTAGTTGTAATGCCACTAATCGCTGTAGTTGAACTAATTCCAGGTAAAGCTAATTGGGCAGTTGCACCAACCATATTTACAAAACTTGTTCCATTGTATAATTGCATTTCTCCACTAGTACCACAATCAGAACAAAATAATATTAAACCAGCAACAGGATTAGCAATGGCTGTTTTTTGAACATAGGTTAAACGAGGTAATAGTAAACCTTGCGTAGTAGATGTAATATCCAATGCAGCAGAAGCTGCTGGAATACTTGTACCAATAGCCACTGATCCTGTAAATTTAGGAGATGCCAATGGTGCTTTTAAAAGAAGTGTTGGATTAACAACCGCAGTATCTGCTTTGGCACCTAATGCAGTGAGCGTTGCAGTTGAAACTGGTTTACTTGCGTCACTTGTATTATCCACATTGGCTAAATCAATACTTGATTTTGTGATTGCGATATCACCTGTCATACCATTTACAGTTTGAACTGGTGGCGCTGGTGTTAAAAGTTGTATCCAATTTGCTAGTACTGCAGGATTCGCTTGCGCTAAGACGTAGTTTTTATTTAAATCCGTTCTAATGACCACACTTCCAATAACTGCACTGCTTAAAGCCAACATCTCAGCTTCACTTGCTAGTACTTTTACACTTGAAAATGAAATAGCAGGTATTTGATCCGAAGGAATTTTTCCCAATGTATTTAAACTTGCCACTCCATTTACAGCGCCTACTTTACTAGCATCTAATTTTAAATCTAATGCTGCCTGTGTTGGATTTGAAACTGGTTTAGTAATATCGCTTGTATTATCAACATTACTTAAATCAATATCATTTTTTGATAAATTGACTGAACCTGTATATCCGTTCACCGTTTGAACAGGAGCTGCAGGCGTTAAAAGTTCCACCCAGTTTGCTAAAGTGCTTGCTGGCAGTGTGCTTAAAACAAAGTTCTTATTTAAATCTGTTCTTATAGCAATACTTCCAACTGTAGCACTAGATAATCCAATCATATCAACATCATTAGATACCACAGTTGTAGATGTAAATGAAATTGGAGGTAATTGACTAGAAGGAATAAGTCCAGAAGCATCTAAACTCGCTACCCCATTTACAGCGCCTATTTGAGCAGTATTTAATTTAAGATTAATTCGGCTTGATAAACTTGTTGTATCAAATGTTTTTGCTGCTAACTGCGTTGGAGTAATATATTTTGTACTATCTGCTATATTTAACTTTGTAGCAATTGCAGTGGTAATAGGTGTTTGATCAAATGTTTTAGCAGATAACTGCGTTGGAGTAACATATTTTGTACTATCTGCGATATTTAACTTAGTAGCAATTGCAGTAGTAATAGGTGTTTGATCAAAAGTTTTTGCTGCTAACTGTGTCGGAGTAACATATATTGTACTATCTGCAATAGATAATTTTGTAGCTAATTGTGATTTAAAAAAACTTGAATCTATCGTATAAGCAGCTTTTGCATAAGGCGCTAACATGGTAAGTGTATCTGCTGCTGTTAATTTACTAGCCACTGCTGTTTCTAAAGATTGAACCTTGATGGCTTTAGCATATACTGCCAACATTTTTGTAGTATCATTAGCATTTAATTTATCATCTACTTTAGCAGAACTTGCTGAATAGAGTGCAAATGGCACAGCACCAAAACTGGTGGTACCCATATCTACCCACTCTTTATTATAATCCCAATTGCTATTTCCTCCTATTGGAGTAATAGCCACTTTTAAGTTTAAATAAAATGGCCCTTTAGACCAATCTATTGTGGTTAAGTTTGAGGCAGTCCCTCCCACTCTTACGCCATTGCCTAAGCTGATACTAAACACACCTGTGGCATCCGTATTGGCTTGATGCTCCTCCGTTAATACTTTAATACCAGTGGGCGTAGTTTGTATAATACTTGATTGTACAAATATTTTTCTGTCCTTTGCTGGATTAGAAAAATTATCTCTTGCCACCGCCTGGAAAAAGATACCGTTGGTAGTTTGAGCAAATAACTGATTAGCATTAATGGTTAATACTAGTGCAATTAAAATGGTTTTGAATGTAGTAAACTTTTGAAAATTCATATGAGTAGGTATTGTAAATCTTAATTATTAATATTTAATTAGTTGGCTTTAATAAATTTTAAAGCATCGGTATATTTTTCTGATTCTATTTGAATGATATAGGATCCAGCTTGTAGCATACTAAAATCTAAAGTCATGCCTTGAAATAGTTCATAACCAGTGGCTTTCCCACTTGTTATTTTAAATCCATCTGCCCCCCAAATACTAATATTAAATTGGTCATTTAAAGGCGGTGTGTTGATGAATTTAATTTTAGTTGTCGCAATGACTGGATTGGGGTAAAGTTTTATACCTAGTGTGTTGTACTTTGACTTTACCTCACAGTTAACGGCAAAATTGCCTGTACCTCTATCTCCCGTTAAAACAGCAGTGCCGTTTTGCACATTTAAGCAAGTGGCGTTACTGCTAAAAGTAACAGCCATGCTATTATTGGACATGTTATTTAAACCACCCACACTGCTCATGATAAAAGCGCCCATTAGTTGCTGGGCTTGTATGCTTTGGGGGAAGGCTATTGCGATTATTGTAATAATTGCTATTACTAAACTATTTTTAATCCAATTGTTCATTTTCTTTTTGCTTATTTATTTCAATTATTTATTGGTAAAGTATAATTGAGTAGCTGTGCCAGTAGTGACCACCTTAGATAAAACCAATTTAGTTTCACCTACAGAAATGATATTGTAAACCACCTCTAATGGATTACCACCGGCTGTTTTTAATTGTACATGTATTTGTGATTGATTACCGACAACTTCGACCGTATAAGTTCCTGTTAATCCATCTGAATCTTTAGTTGTGCCATCTTTTAAGTAAGTCACAAAATAAGTTGACTGTCCTACATAAGATTTTGTGCTAGTGCCCGTAATGCTATAATCCAAATACCAATTTTTATTGGTAAGCATACTATTCATTACATCGGTTTGGGTAGTAGCAGTTTCTTTATTGCAGGAAACTATAGTGAACGAGATTACTGCAAGTAAAAGGATATATAAATTTTTCATTTTATTAGTTATTTATCTTAATTAGAATAAATCTTTGGCTTTAATGCTCATGCCAATCTCGAATCGGTTTAATTGCACTGGTACGCTTGAACTAGTCATATTTACACCCAACTTATAATGCGCATAAAGGACATAGTAACCTTTATTATCAAACTCAGCGCCTAAGTCTCCATTGATAATAGCTCTATTACCTGCACCATTAATTAATTGTTCGTTGCTAATACGTGAAATTTTATAGTCGAAGCTTGGACCAAATACAGCATAGAACTTGTACTTGTTCATTGCATTTACCGGAAGCAACTTCTTGTAATGAGCTGCTACATTAATGGTTGTAAAATTATTATCGGCCTTAAAATGCGTGAAATCGTCTATGAATGGAGACAAACTGTATTTATTCTTGTAATTATTACCAGCAGCAACCCTGTTAACAGCAAAGCTTAAAGCATAACGATGCTTTTCTTTGTATATGCCATCTATTCTAAATCCACCACTATAACCAGAGTTAAATGTATTGCTATTAACCGTGTTGTATAAGTAATTAATAGGAGCTGTTACCCCTTTGTCATTGATGTTTTGCTTAGACAATGCTAAGCTGCCAAACAAGGACACATCATTGCCTACAAAGTTTACAAACTTCTTAGCTAAAGATTTTTTGATTTTTCGTATACGCTCTTGTCCTGGATTTAACAGGTACGCACTATCCTGTTGCTTCTTAGTTAAAGTTTGTGCTGTTAAGGAACTAGCTGCAATACTTGCAATCGAAAAAAGTAATAAAAACTTATTTGAAAATAATCTAGTAGATCGCATTTTATTTCTTTGTGATGATTTAAAGCACAAAGAAAATGTACTAGATATTATTCTACGTAAAACTAGTTTTAGACTTAAGTAAAAATGAAAAGTATAAAACTAGTTTTATAATATAAGTTTTAAAAAAATAAGTAGAAAAATATCTACGTATCAAAATTTCAACCTTGAGTATACTTTCTTTTTTTAATTTTAGACAAATACACTGGGGTAATTCCTAAATAAGAAGCAATGATATGTTGAGGAACCCGCTGTTGTATGTTTGGAAAAATATTTTCTAACTTTTGAAACCTTTCTGTTACAGTTAAAATATCTGTATCTACAATGTATTCAACCAATTCCAGCGTATGGGCTTCGGCCAAAAATCTACCTACTTTATGTGCATGCTCACTATGTTCCTCCAAATATTTAAGGGCATTTAAAGGGATTTTTACCATTTCACACTCTTCCAAGCACTCAATACTTACTTTTGCTCGGTATTCGTTTTTGTAATTATGTAGTGCATAGCCTGTTATCAACATGCCCTCTGTTCTAAAGCCATAAGTTTTGATTTCAGCATCTTGAGAAAGCACAAAATTCCTAACCATACCTTTATTGATATAACAGATATAGTTTTGTTTATCGCCAGCCTTCATGACCACATCTCCTTTCTCAAAATGCACTATTTCACAAAATTTAAACAACACTTCAAAGTCATTATCAGGCAATCCAAAGAGTGCTATATATAGTTTTAGATTTTCAAATGCTTTATTCATAAAAGGTTTAAATATATTTAATTGGACGGGTTAGTAGAAAAATTTCTACATATGTGCAATTTCAAGCACACATAGAAAAGCCCCAAATTGGGGCTGTAAGAAAGACTACCTTACATTGTAAGAATAATTTCTTACAATGTAAATCAATGAGTTATAAATTATCTATATACTCAGAAGGCGTACAACCTTCATGCTTTTTAAAGGCAACGTACATAGCTTGTCGGTTGCTAAACCCTGACATTTCAGACAAAGCTTCTATTGTAAATGACTCGTATTGTTTTGAATTAAGTAATTCTTTAAAATAGGTCACTCGGTTCTTATTCAAAATCTCACTAAAGCTATCATTAAATTGATCTTTGATAAATGCACTGACCTCTCCTTTTGTCTTGTTTAACTTTAATGCAAAATCTTCCAAATTAGCATTCGCGTTTAAAAAATAAGAGTTGGCATAAAATAAGAGCTCAAAATTTGATACAGATAGGTAGTTTTTAGTTCCAATAATTTTATTGATTTTGGCTGAATAGCCTGATTCATTTAAAAACTTAGGCCTAAATAAGATAAATAAGAGTAATACGAATCTAACTAAGGAAACAACAGCTCTAGAATCAAATAATGGGGTAGCTAATTTTTTATAGTAAATCAAAAGACCTGTGATTTGTACAGATACAGCTATAAAAAATAGTACAATTAAAAAAATACTCCAGTTCTTTATTTTGACTTGATACAAATTATCATTATCGGTATTTTTATAAATAATAAATATATTATAGCACATTGAAATCGAGTAAAATGCCACTTTAATGAGAAATTTTATTTTATCGATTACGCTTAATTCAATTAAAAGATTACCGCTAGTAATGGATGTAGAATAGTATCCAAAAATATAAGTGATTATAAAAAAAACGAACATTAAACTTTCTAGTACTATAACTGCTTTAGGGATTTTACGATTTGCTATAAAATAAAAAAGGTTAATAAATGAAATTAAAGCACTTAAACCAATAATGGATTCTAAGAGTTTAAAATCATAGCCAAATTCAGATAATAAATCTAGAAAACTATTTATAGTGATAAAAGAGAGAAATAAAATGATGTACATTCTTATATTAGAAAATCCATGACCATTTCTCAAATTTTCAATAATAGAAAAAATGCCTACCATCATTAACCCAAAAAATATATATGAATACATGGGTGCAAGTTATAAATTATAAGAAAGGAAACAATATTAGACTCATAATTTAGTTATCAGAGGTCTAATTTATAGCCTCTATAAGGTTTATAAGTACTTTTTTAATCTATAAGATTGAATAAAAGTCACTAATCCTAAAATAGAGATGGTTAAAAACGCCCATCTTAAACCAACTGCGCCGGATAAGAACCCAACAATTGGTGGACCTATTAAAAATCCAAAGAAACCGATGGAGGATACAGAAGCGAGTGCGATACTTGCTTGACCTGGTTCCGCAGATCTACCTACACTTCCATAAATGGTTGGGATCACAGAGGATACACCAAATCCAACTAGCATAAATCCAATCGTACTTGTAATGATAGTTGGATAAATAATTGCAATCACCAATCCTAGCGTCACCAATAATCCACTTAGCATCAATTGTTTTCTTGGCCCCCAATAATTAATGAGCGCGTCTGCAAACATTCTGCCCGTGGTCATACAGCCCATGAAACTAATATAACCAATGGTTCTTTGACTTTCAGACACTTTTACAACCGATTGAAAAAACACCCCACTCCAATCAAACATCATTCCTTCACAAATCATATTGCTTAAAGCAATTAATCCAAATTGAAACATCAACGGCGTTGGCTTAGTCCACATTTTTTTGATGGACTGTTTATTGGACGCACTATGTAATAGATGTTGCTGTGTTGCAAAAAGAAAAATATATCCCAAAACAAGGATCACTATAAATTGCATGATGGGTGTTAAGGATGCTGCAATAAAATAACTCCCTACCAATCCGCCTACAAATCCGGCTAAACTCCAAAATCCATGAAAAGCAGAGATGATACTCTTCTCAAATAATTTTGCCAACTCAACCGCCTGCGTATTTACAGATACGTTGAATAAATTACCAATCATTCCAAAAATAAAAAGGGCTAATCCTAAATGGATCACATTGGTATCTGCTGCCCATCCAATATTAACCAAGGCCAATGGATAAAGTAGAGAAGCAATTTTAAGCATTATGTTACTTCCGTATCTGGATGTTAAACTCCCAGAAATAGGAATACCTATAAATGAACCCAATGGCAGGAACAAGAGCATCCCCCCAAACTGCGCATCAGTCAAGCCTAGGGCCAATTTAATATCGGGGATTCTACTCGCCCAACTAGCAAAACAAATGCCTGTATAGAAGAAATAACCAGATAAAATAACGCGTCTAGACTGCTTAGTAATACTTGTTTCGCTCATGGCCCAAAGATCGGTAATTTATAGGATTTGGGCTATATTTGCAGACCATTCATTATAATAGTCATCTATGTATCGTACGCACCATTGTGGTCAGTTAAATATTCAATTCGTAGGTCAGGAAGTCACCCTTGCAGGTTGGGTACAAACCATTCGTAAATTCGGGGCCATCACTTTTGTGGACCTTAGAGATCGTTATGGTATTACGCAACTTTTATTAGGTGAAGCATTGCAGGCACAATTGGATGCACATCCACTTGGTCGTGAGTTTGTTTTACAAGCAAAGGGAAAGGTAATTGAGCGTTCAAGTAAAAATGCCAATATCCCAACTGGTGAAATTGAAATTGAGGTAACTGAATTTAAAATATTAAATGCATCAATTGTTCCCCCATTCACTATTCAAGATGATACGGATGGTGGAGATGATATTAGAATGAAATACCGTTTCTTGGATTTAAGAAGAAACGCCGTTAAAAAGAATATTGAATTAAGGTATAGTGTGAACCGTGCAACTAGAAACTATTTGCATGAAAAAGGATTCATGGATATTGAAACACCATTTTTAATCAAGTCTACCCCAGAGGGTGCGCGTGATTTTGTGGTGCCTAGTAGAATGAATCCAGGTGAATTTTATGCACTACCCCAGTCTCCACAAACTTTTAAGCAATTATTGATGGTAAGTGGCTACGATAGATACTACCAAATTGTAAAATGCTTTAGAGATGAGGATTTAAGAGCCGATCGTCAACCAGAATTTACTCAGATTGACTGTGAGATGAGTTTTGTAGAACAAGAAGATATTTTAAATATGTTCGAAGGTTTAATTAAGAGCATATTTAAGGATGTAAAAAATATTGATTACACCGAGGCTGTTCAAAGAATGACTTGGGAGGATGCGATGTGGCATTACGGAAATGACAAACCGGATATTCGTTTTGGCATGGAGGTTTGTAATTTAAAGAAGCCAGCGCATGTATTTTCTGATAAATCAGATCATGCAGCTTTAATTAATGGCGTTGATTTTAAAGTATTTGATGAAGCAGAAACGGTGGTGGCCATTGCTGCACCAGGCTGTAGTGAGTTTACTCGTAAAAAAACAGATGATTTAACGGAGTGGGTAAAGCGCCCTCAGATAGGCATGAAAGGCATGGTATTTATTAAATGCAATGCTGATGGTACATTCAAAAGTAGTGTAGATAAATTCTATTCAGAAGATAAACTAAAAGCCATCGCTGCAGCAGCTGGCGCAAAAGCAGGAGATCTTATTTTGATACTTGCAGGTGCAGAGGAGAGAACGCGTAAAGCAATTAGTGAATTAAGACTTTCATTAGGCAAGCAATTAGGCTTTAGAAAAGAAGACGAGTTTAAATTATTATGGGTAATGGATTTCCCATTATTTGAATATGACGAAGAAGGCAACCGTTGGGTTGCTAGACACCATCCATTCACTTCTCCTAAGCCAGATCATATTGAAATCATGATCAATAATGCACCTGAAATTAAAGACGCTGCTAAATATTTAGAACATCCATATGCAGGCATTAAAGCCAATGCGTATGATATGGTTTTAAATGGAAATGAAATAGGCGGTGGATCTATTCGTATATTCCAAAGAGCTTTACAAGAAAAAATGTTTGCCGCTTTAGGCATGTCGCCAGAAGAAGCGCAACATAAATTTGGCTTCTTATTAGGTGCCTTTGAATACGGCGCACCTCCACATGGTGGTATTGCATTTGGTTTTGATCGTCTTTGTGCTTTATTAGGTGGAAGTGAAAGTATTAGAGACTTCATTGCTTTCCCTAAAAATAATAGCGGACGTGATGTAATGCTAGATGCACCAAGCAGTATCGACGACAAACAATTTGAAGAATTGCAAATCAAACTCAATTTAAAGTAGACCCATGCAACAACCTTCGAAATTATACCTTGTATTGTCTTATATCCTTATTCCTATTGCCTTGTTTTTTGGTTTCATGGATAGCATTTTACTGATTTCTGCATTAGCTAATCCAAGTGCCATGATCCTAGTATTTGCAATGGCCTGTATTGTGATTTATAGTTTCACCAGTTTTAAGTTTTTAAAATTAGGGATTGAAAGGGAGCAAATTCAAACGACTAAATTAAAGGACTGGATCAAAGTCAATGCTTATGTGAGCTTATTGATGTTTTGTTTGATCTTTTTGAATGCGGTGAGTATCTTACTTTCTAACGATGTCATTTTGATCAAATTTATTGATGAATTTTTGGCACAACAATCTGGCTTACCGCCAGAAATGAATAGCCAATTTGTACTAAAGTCCTTGCGTATTGCAGCTTATTTCCTTTTTGTGATTGGAGCAGTAGGCATCTTACATATTCGCATGACTTTAAAATTGGTCAGAGACAATGATCACCTTTTTGAATAATCGATGAAAAGATTTCATAAAAAATAAAGGCCCCGATTGGGGCCTTTATTTTTTATTTTTAGATGGGTCATCGACCTATCTTCTATTTAGTTTGTAATTTTCTCTGGAACCGCACGTCCAACAATGCCTGAAGCGACGCCTCTATCTCCCCCTTCGTGGTATTCAGCATCTTCATTCACATCCCAAAGGTCAAATAGTTCTTTACCAGCAATAATATTTTTAGCTGCTAACATCGCAGTCATCATACTATGGTCTTGGTTATTGTATTTATGCATACCATTACGACCTACTAAATACAATCCTTTGTATTGCTTTAATGCTTCGCGAATTAGATTTAAATGATCCTTGTATTCATGATCGTAAACAGGATAAGCTTTTGGCTGTCTTACCACATAACCATCCACAACTGCAGAAGGTTTGGTTAAACCAATTTGATCAATCTCTTTAGTACCTAATGCAATTAATTCTTCGTTGCTACTTGTCCATAAACCGTCTCCTTCAAAACAGAAATACTCTAAACCATAACATGCCATTTCTGGATCTGGAACCATGAATGGACTCCAAGATTTAAAGTTTTGAATACGACCCACTTTTACATTTGGCTCGTGAATATAAATCCAGTTATCGCTAAAGGCGTCTTGGTCTTTACAAATTAGGACCACCGTTAAAAAGTCTCTATACTTTAATTGACTTGCTGCATGTAATACTGGTGCACTAAATGCAGGTGCCACCGCAGGAATCAATTCACGCATTGGTGCAGAAGATAAGACATAATCAAAGCCTTCTAATACAGCACCATTGCTTGTGTGCACATTCCAAGAATCTCCAGTTTTTTCGATCTTGTTAACGCCTGTATTCATTTCAATTTTTACACCCAATGCCTTGCTCTTTACCACACATTCCTCCCACATCATACCTGGACCACGTTTTGGATAACGGAAAGAATCAATCAAAGTTTTAATCACATCACCCTTGCTCTTTTTCCCAGAAGGCTTAAATAAAGCATTCCATACTGCACTACTCAAAGACAATCCTTTGATACGTTGTGCTGCCCAGTCTGCAGAGATTTCTTTACATGGTATACCCCAAACTTTTTCGGTATAGGTTTTAAAGAAAATATTGAATAAACGTTTTCCAAATTGATTGGTTACCCAGTCTTCAAAATTTTGCGGATCCTTAATTGGAAATAATTTTGCTTTTAAATAACTCATCAAGCATAAAAAGCTTTCGAAGATACCTAATTTTAATAAGGCTTCAAATGCTGCTAATGGATAAGAGAAAAACTTTTTATTGTAAAATATTCTTGAGCTTCTTGGACGCTCTAATAATTCGTCTGATAAAATCTCTGTCCAAAAATCTTCTACTTCTTTTGACTTCGAGAAAAAACGGTGACCACCAATATCAAAATGATACCCCTTATAAGATTCAGTTCTAGAAATACCTCCAACATAAGTTGGATCTTTTTCAAATACAGTGACATCTTGTGCCGCTTTACCTAATAAATAGGCAGCAGTTAAGCCTGCTGGACCGGCACCTATAATGGCTACTTTTTTGCTCATGGAGGGGTATAATTTGAGCAAAATTGCAAAAATATATTGGGATTGTGGCGAATATGTACAAAGAGTTTGATCAAAACCTTAAATTTGTTGCTATGTCAATGAATACAACCATAGAATGGAGCACCAAGCACTTTTCAGAACTCAATGTGGATGAGCTTTACGCCATCTTAAGACTCAGATCTGAGGTCTTTGTAGTGGAACAAAACTGTGTGTTTTTAGATATGGATAATAACGACCAAAAAGCCTACCATACCATGGGATGGCTGAATGGCGAGCTCATTGCCACTACTCGATTATTTGATGTTGACCAAAGCTACCCTGGCTACCAAAGTATCGGTCGTGTGGTAGGATCACCAAGACATAGAGGGATTGGTGCTGGTAAAGCACTCATGCAATATTCAATTTCTGAATGTGAAAGATTATTTGGCAAGCACCCTATTAAAATTGGTGCGCAATTGTACCTCAAAAAATTCTACGGTGAACTAGGTTGGGAACAAGCTGGTGAGATGTATTATGAAGATGCGATTGAGCATATCCCTATGATCAGAAAATAAAATGCACTACTGCATTTCAATGGCCAAAAATTTAGCCGTATGCGTTTTTGATTTTTTAATCATTTGTTCTGGCGTACCCACAAATTGTACCACACCACCTGCAGCTCCACCTTCTGGCCCCATATCTATTATATGATCCGCCATTTTAATCACATCCATATTGTGTTCAATCACCAAAACTGTATTACCTCTGTCCACCAAACGATTCAATACACCAATCAACAATTGAATATCCTGAAAATGCAAGCCAGTAGTTGGCTCATCTAAAATATAAAATGTTTTACCCGTATCTTTTTTTCCTAACTCTGTGGCTAATTTAATTCTTTGCGCCTCTCCTCCACTCAGTGTTACAGCGGATTGCCCAAGTGTGATGTAACCTAATCCAACTTCTTGTAACACTTTTACTTTTCTATAAATAAATGGTACTGCTTGGAAAAATTCACAAGCTTCTTCCACAGTCATGTTCAACACATCACTAATCGATTTTCCTTTGTACCTAATCTCTAAAGTTTCTCTATTGTATCTTTTGCCTGCACATTTTTCACAATGCACATACACATCTGGTAAGAAATTCATTTCGATCACGCGCATCCCTCCTCCTTCACAAACTTCACATCTTCCACCTTTCACATTAAATGAAAAACGACCTGCTTGATACCCTCTAATCTTAGCCTCTGGCACTGCCGCAAATAAGGTTCTTATATCTGTAAAAAATCCGCAATAAGTGGCCGGATTGCTTCTTGGAGTTCTTCCAATTGGGGATTGATCAATTTCAATTACTTTATCAATGTTTTCTAATCCAGTCACAGATGCATAAGGCATTGGCTTGGTCTTACTATGATAACAGTATTGAGATAAAATTGGATATAAAGTTTCATTGATTAAAGTAGACTTACCTGATCCACTCACACCAGTAACCAATGTTAAAGTACCTAAGGGGAAACTTGCATTTACCATCTTTAAAGTATTGCCGGTTGCACCTTTAATTTCAATACTTAGCCCATTGCCTTTTCTGCGTTCTGCAGGAACAGCAATTGATTTTTTACCCGCTAAATATAAAGCAGTATCCGATTTTAATTTCAAAAAGGATGCTGGTGTACCTGCTGCAACCACATGACCTCCATGGATACCTGCCCTTGGGCCAATATCTACTAAATAGTCCGATGCCATCATGATATCCTTATCGTGTTCCACCACTAAGACTGTATTACCGATATCTCTTAATTGTTTTAGGGCTACTATCAATCGTTGATTGTCCCTTTGATGCAAGCCAATGGAAGGCTCATCTAAAATATAAGTGATGCCCTGAAGCTGAGACCCAATTTGAGTCGCCAAGCGAATACGTTGTGATTCTCCTCCACTTAAAGATTTAGAAGGTCTACTTAAAGATAAATAAGACAAACCCACATTCATCAAAAATTCAATTCGATCATTGATCTCTTTTAAAATCCCTGTTGCAATAAGCGTATCCTTTTTATCTAATTTTTTTGGTAGGTCTAAAAACCATTGTTGTAAATCGTTTAAATGCATTTCATTCAACGCTGCAATATTCAATTCATTCACTTTAAACCAAAGACTTTCTTTTTTTAACCTTGCACCATTACAAGTTGGACAGGTATTCAGCTCCATATAGGATTCAACCCATGCCTTTAAATTGTCTGTGCTTTGAGAGGATGTAAACCATCTTTTCATCATAGGCACAATCCCTTCGTAACTTCCAGTATATTCATTAGGAATGTTTTCATCGTTTAAATCCATGTCCAAACTCGATGAAATATTTTTATCGCCGAATAAAATTAAATTCAACTGCTCCTTAGATAAATCTTTAAGCGCTTTGTCTATACTAATTTTATGTTTTCTTGCAAATTGCTTTATTTGATTAAAGACGCTCGCTTCCCTCGCTTCTCCTAATGGGTGAATCGCTCCTCCATTTATACTTAAGCTGTGATCTGGCAAAAGCAAACTCATATCTATAGCATACACATTCCCTAAGCCTTTACAATTTGGACATGCGCCATAGGGTGAGTTAAATGAAAAACTATTAGGAGAAGGCGTCTCGTAACTTAATCCAGTTTCAATACACATTAATTGTTTTGAATACTGTACAATTTTTTCTTTCCCCTCTTCTAAAACAAATAATAAATCCTTGCCCATTTTTAAACTCTGCTGCACACTATCAGCAAGTCTTGTTTTCATGGCCTCGTTCACAGGGATACGATCTACCACAATTTCAATATCATGAATCTTATAACGGTCTACTTGAAATTTTGGTCTTAGTTCTATGATCTCTCCATCCACTCTTGCTTTCACAAAACCTTTTTTTCTGATCTCTTCAAAGAGTTCTCTATAATGTCCTTTCCTACCTCTAACAACAGGCGCTAAAAGATTTATTTTTTTATCCTTAAACTTCTTTTGAATATCCTGAATGATTTCTGCCTCTGAAAATTGCACCATTGGTTTACCCGTCTCATAACTATATGCCTTACCTGCACGTGCATATAATAAACGCAGAAAATCATACAATTCTGTCACGGTTCCTACGGTAGACCTTGGATTTTTATTGGTTGTTTTTTGCTCGATCGCAATCACTGGAGATAGGCCCGTGATTTGATCCACATCTGGGCGCTCCATATCCCCCATAAATTGTCTAGCATAGGCACTAAAGCTCTCCATGTATCGACGTTGCCCTTCGTTGTAGATGGTATCAAATGCAAGTGAGGATTTACCGCTTCCGCTCACCCCAGTGAACACCACTAACTGGTTTTTTGGAATAGAAAGATCAAAGTTCTTCAAATTGTGCTCTCTGGCACCAATTACTTCTATATTGTCGTTGATTTTGCTCATTGGATTGCGTAAAGTTATAACAACCATTCCTATAATTAGTTGACACAAGGCTTAAACATTTGTAAATTTGCCTGAGCTAAAGTTATTTTAACCATGTTGGATCAAGCGCCTAATTTGTATATCAAAGCAAGAAACCTAAGCATATTGGGTGGCCTTTTGCTCATTGCAACAAGTGCTTATTTGGGTAGGATCCCGGTGTTCCTATTTTTAAATACAGATGGAGGTGCTTTGATAGATCAATTTTTTAAATGGGCGACCTGGGGTGCAGAGGGATGGGTTTGGATTCCCTACTTATCAGTTGTGGTTGTTTTGTTTAAAAAAGACTTTAAATTAATTATCCTTAATTTTTTACTGTCCACGCTCATTACGCAAATTCCTAAAAATTTTATCTGGGACAAAATAAGTAGGCCTATCGCAAGCGGGATCCCTTTAAATGAAATACATACTGTGCCTGGGGTGGTGATGCATTCTTGGAATAGCTTTCCATCTGGTCATACTGCTACTGCTTTTACCTTATTCTTATTGACGGTGTATTTATTTCCTACAAAATGGACATTTGTAATTGGGATCATCTACGCAATCATTTGTGCTTATTCAAGGGTGTATCTAGGACAGCATTTCCCAATGGATTTAGGAGGGGGCATGCTTGTTGCTGTGATTAGTTCGCAATTAAGTATTTTGATTCATCAAAAAATTTCAACTCGAAAAAATTAAAATAATAAATGAAAAATTATTTAATGTGCTTTTGTAACGGAAGATTGAGTTTACTTGCTTTGTTGATGATTTTGTCAACAGCTATGTTTGCCCAAGACACTACGGAACAAATTAATCCATTGACCAAAAATGATCCTAGTCAATACAAAAAACCGTATGTGATTTTAATTTCTGCAGACGGATTTAGGGCGGACTTTGCAGAAAAGTATGATGCTACATTTTTACAAACGATTAGTCAAAATGGAGTGCGTGCCAAATACATGCAACCCTCCTATCCTTCAGTGACTTTCCCAAACCATTATACCATCGTCACTGGCTTATACCCAGCACACCATGGATTGGTGGACAATACTTATATAGATATGGCTTCTGGTCAACAATATAGCATGGCTAATAAGAAAATGGTGTCCGAAGGAAAATGGTATGGTGGAACGCCTTTATGGGTTTTAGCAGAACAACAAAAGATGCTTTCTGCTTCCTTTTTTTGGGTGGCTTCAGAAGCAGATATCCAAGGCATTAAACCTACCTATCATTATATCTACAATGACAAAACAAATATTGGTACAAGGATACAAGCGGTCAAAAATTGGTTAATGCTTCCTGAAGACAGACGCCCACATATGATCACTTTTTATTTTCCAGATGTAGATCATGATGCACACACATATGGACCAGAAGATCCTAGGGTAAAAAAATCGGTACAATTTGTAGATAGTAGTATCCATGCTTTACAAGCAGCTTTAGCACCGTTGAATTTACCAATCAATTATGTTTTTGTTTCAGATCATGGCATGACAACGGTGGATGTGGACAATACAATTGGTTTACCTGCTGCAGTAGATAAAAATGACTTTAGAGTGCCATGGAGTGATGCACTTTTACATTTATATGCAAAAGATACAAGCAAAGTTGAAGCCACTTATCAAGCTTTAAAGCAAGACACCCGATTCACCACATACAAATTAGATGAAACGCCAGCTCATTGGCATTATAAAAAATCGGATGACAGATTTAACCGATTAGGCGATCTAATTTTAGTACCTAAAACAATTCATCAAGTGTTTAATCTTGGTACAAGTAAGCCAAGCAGAGGTAAACACGGGTTTGATAATAAAGAAGTTGATATGAGAGCAAGCTTTATGGCCTGGGGACCTGCCTTTAAAAAAGGATTGACCATTGATGGCTTTGAAAACGTAAACGTCTATCCGTTGGTGGCTAATATACTTGGCTTACAATACAATCCACAGGCGATTGATGGAAAATTTGAAGTACTAAAGCCGATCTTAAAAAACAAATAAGCATATTAAATTATTTTAAGATATCCTATTCACTACTTAGATATTAAACTAGTTTAATCTGAAATAATTTTTATTGTAATAGGTTTATATTCTAAACAATGTATAAGCCATGGAACATAGAAAAATTATCAATTTAGAAGCTGCCATTCAATTAGGTATTAGAGGATTAACCAAAATGGAGAATATCATTCTAGACTTAATTTCCCAACAAAAAAAGAGTAAAGAGATTGCCAATTTATTGTTCCTCTCTGAAAAGACGATTCGTAATCACAGGTATAATATTAAAAAGAAATTGGACTTACCCAATGAGAATAATAGTTTATTGAAATGGGCGGTATCGAGTTTTAAATGTGCTTAATGGATTACTAAAAAAGAATGTGAAATCACGGCAAAATATAATTAAATAGCTAAATTTATATACCTAACTTATTCATAAAAAAGGGGGGATTTAAATTTAAATGAAAAAGCTATTTTTTACAGTCTTGTATATTGCTTTAAGCACTTTAGCCATTCATGCGCAAAGGTCAGGCGTTCCTATTGGTACTTCTTCTAATTCGGCGGGTTCAGGAATTTCCATTAGTCTAGTGAAAAGGTTTCAGCATTACAATGGAAATACGAAAAACCCAGACGACGTATTTGATGTTTCCATAAACTCACCAAAATCGGTGAATATATTAAATAGCAAGAATAAGTTTTACGTGAATTCCTTGGAGGGCGAAGCCACTTCGGTTTATGATTTAACTACTTTCAAAAAAATCAAAATCATTAAGCACTCGTTTAATTCGAGCAACCAATATTTATTTCAAGGAAACTCCAATGCTAACTTTACCTACAAAACAAAAACTAGTAATTTAAATTACTTTAACGGAAAGCCTGTTGAGAGTTGCTTCTCTCACAATGGAAAATATTTATGGATTACCTATTATCGCAAATCCTACGATGTGAATGCCATTGATCCTTCGGCTTTTTGTATTATTGACACCGATGCAGATACGATTGTTCGTGTTATGACTACTGCATCCCTACCAAAAATGATTGCCTGTTCTCCAGACAGTAAAACAATTGCCATTTCACATTGGGGAGACAATACCGTTTCTTTAATTGATATCAGCTCTGGCAACCCGAAATCATTTTCACACTTAGATAATATTGTGGTTGATTACAAAATGAATCTAAATTTTTCAAGCGATACTAAGATAGACCGTGATAATAACTGTGGCAATTGTTTACGAGGCACAGAATTCACCCCAGATTCTAAATATATTTTAGTAGGCAAGATGGGTGGCAATGGCATTGCGATTATCGAAATTGCAAAAAGAAAATATTTAGGGACTGTTACAGGTATGAAAACCAATATGCGTCACCTTGTTATTAAAGATGGATGGTTGTATTTAAGTAGCAATAAATATGGTTATGTTCAAAAAACCTTACTTCATGATTTTGTAAATCATTTTTCTACCACATCTAAAATAGGTGTTTACAATAAATGGGAAAATGCCTTTGTGGGCATTGGTGCAAGAACCATTTCAATTGATCCTTCTGGTAAATATTTATTTGCTGCAGTGAATAATGAAAGTAAGGTATCCATTGTAAGGACAAGCGACATGAAAGTACTCGCTAGTTGTAATGCAGATAGTTATCCTGTGGGTATGGATATGAGTGAGGATGGGAAAACACTTATTGTAACTGCACAAGGAAAATCTAGTGGAGGTGGCAATAGTGTGATGGTGTTTAAAGTGAATTATGGCAAGTAGGATTACCTCACTTCGTTCGGTGATCCTTTATACCCTATATTTAAAAGCATAAAATCAAAAGCCTAATGAATGTAATTCATTAGGCTTTTTGTTATTTCACTCATGCGCGATTTCAAGCGAGCTTGAATCGCTTATTCATGAAATAACAAAGCCTCAACTTTCGTTGAGGCTATTGCTTTCTTTTTTGGTCGGGAAGACAGGATATGAATGATATTGATAATCAATAAGTTATGACATTAAAATATAGTTTTATTGACTATTTGGTTATGGAAACATAACCTATTTTTTTTATGTATTTCAAATAATCTAAATTTTAAAAAAAAAAATATAAATTTATGAAATAGAAATTAGTACAAATACTAAACAATCATACAATTCAAAATGAAAAATTATATCCTATTAGTGGTGGTAAGTTTATGTGTAACCAATATTTCTGGACAAATATCAAATCCAATTGTAAATAATTTTGGATTCCATTATTCTTTAAATGGAACCGGAGACATGAAAGGATTTGAAATTAATGTATCAAAGAGAAAAAGGATAAACAAGACATTTGATTGGTATTATGGGTCTTCATTAAACTCACACTTTAATAATTCTTCATCTAGGAGAGGTATTGTGGATTACACCCCGTTAAAATTTCAAACCATTGGAATTCAAGGAGAATCAGGAATAACTATAAAATTATTTGAAAACAAACTCCCTTTTCACATTTCAACAAGTCCCATACTTCGTTTCCAATCAACAACATATCCCTCCGTTTATTCAATTTCAAATGACCCACTTTTTCCTCGTCCGAGATATGATATTGTGAAATCAATACCCAATACTTTGTCTGTGGGATATAAAGTTCAATTAGAATTAGGATTATTCAAAATTAGAAGGTCAAGGATGTTTTTCAATTCCTACTTTCAGAATGATACCCGTAGTGATGTTATCACAGGTTTGGGAATTGTATTTAAGAATTTATCTTACTAATTAATAGACTATCCCAACTCATACAAATCCAACATTTGGTTGGTTTCAAAATTCGTATAACGGAGAGTCGTTGATACATTACTGTGTCCTATCAATCTACTTACTTTAATTAATGAAAGGTGGTCTCCACTCTCAAATCCTTTCTTTATTGAACCCACAACAAATGATTTACGAAGTAAGTGAGAGGAACAATTCCCAATGAACTTAACCTTATACTTCTTCATAATCTCCTTCAGATACCCATTGAATGTTTGGATACACATGGGTTTTAAACCTTTACCTTTCTGAGATGAGAATATGAAATGATTAGGGTTTGGATTTGTTAGATTTATAACAGTTTCAAGTACCTCCTTCAATTTAGAACTCATAACCAGAATCCTCTCTTTATTGGTTTTTTTCTCAATCCTGACAAACTTCTCACCAACTTCTAAACCCATCAAATCTTCCCACTTCAAAGAAAGGTTATCAATAACCCTTAAACCCAATCTAACCCCCACAGAAACCATTAAAAGTTCCATTCCCTTACATTCACCTTTCTCAGTAACAAAGTCCCTTAAAAGTCGGGATTCCAAACCCATAACTGTATCCCAATCCAATGAATAAGTTGTTCTTTTCTCTCCTTTGGATGGGTTTGATTTATTATTCATATCTGTTATTTTTATATGTCTAAAATATTCATTAATACTTGATTAGCAATAAAAATGTGTATTTATTTCAGGTCCTACTAATAACTGAATTACAACGTGTTGACTATCAATAACACCTGTAAAATCTACACTTTTATTTAAAAGTGTGTGTTTTTGATATAGAATGGTTTAGAAAATTATCGTTTGGATTTTTTTGATATACTTATATAAGGTGTAGTTCTCCATCATAGGGTAAAAGAACTATCACCCTCCTAATCTCAATGGGGTATCTCCATTAATAGTAGGTAGGGTCAGAAGTTGGGTAGTAATCTGTAGGATTGTAATAATATCTAAACATAACGGATGAGGTAAACACAAACCCCAATAACACCGAAAAATTGTTTGAGTAGTAAAAACTACTATTATCATTCTGAAATGATTGATAAGAATATAAAACCGATATGGGTGTATAAAACTACGAACTGGTCGGTGGAAGGTTCAAACTAAGTGTAAATAAGAGAACGAAGGGGAAAGTTGTATCCACTACTGAAAGTAAACACTGTGAATATTTATTAAAAATATTAAAATTAAAAATATGATTAAAATTGAAAAATTAAATGATAAAGAATTTATTACAATAAATGATTTATCTGAAACACTTGGTACATCTCAAAATACCATTTATAGATTATGTGTAAAAGGAGATTTAAAACCTTATAAATTTCTTGGTAAAAATTACTGGAGAGTTACTGATATAAAAAGTTATTTGATAAAGAAGGGAATGTTAATTACCAGAGAGGTTGTTTAAATATAAATATATACTTAAAACATCACTATTTGATATACATAGTATATACAACCTGATATATTATCTATATAATAGTGGTAGGAAATCACACCTCTTTGAGTTACTTGGAATCATAAAAGTTACATGGTCTGATATACCAATTATAGAACTCTTTATCACGATTACAGTTTGACCATGTACTGGAATTTGATATACTTTAAATAAAATACAATGAAATTAAATTCATACGAAATAGATAATCAGTTATTCAAAAAACAAATGAATTTGTATATGAAAATTGATAACCTGATTAACAGTAGGTTTAATGAGTTTGACCCGGATATGTTATCTGTACTTACTAGAACTCTAATGGATTTAGATGATAAGATTCAGGTATATAAGAAAGGATTACAACATGGTGAGATGTTCAATGTAAACTACACCAGAAAACCGAAAGAAAGTAAACTAGAAGGTATATCACTGGTAGAAATAATGACTCTGTTAAAATTTTAATACTATTGGTTTCTTACCTAAAATATTATTTACTTTGTCTCTCATTTGTTCTATTTGTTTCTTTTCTTCATCTGTACTTTCAATGTTTTCATTTGAAATCATTTCTTCAGGTATATTTCCATATAATCTATTCCACTTTTCTTCAAACTCAGGAAATCTATACCCATGTTTTTGGAAAAAATTATTCCACGTTTCCTGATTTTCCAAATCTGTTAAACTAGGGTCTAGATTAACTAAATCTTTATCAACGTGTTCCATCCCTCCACGTTTATCAGATTGTTCGTGTACAATCTGACTAATGTAATCTTCACTCAGTTTTAGTAAATTATTTCTATCCTTTTTTGATAGTTTCTCACCTCTCATGTAATAATTTAAACCATCAATCTTCCCACCTACTCCTCCTTTTACATAACCCCTTTTTGGTGGTTGATACCTTTTAGGTAATGGAATATCTTCTCCGATATATTTTTTTATTTTCTTTTCAAACAAGACTCTATCACACATACTTTCATTAGTACTATATGACTTAATAAAAACCTTACCACCATCATTGAAATACCCCTTCCATCTTTTCTCACCTTTACTTGATAACTTATGTAACTTATCAAAACCCAAATCTCGGATAGTATAATACTTTCTTTTGTTATGTTTTGTTTTCGGACAAGAACCTAACTCATATCTTAGGGTTTCAATTCGTATTTTTTCAAACCCAGGGTTTATTATTTTCTTTAGTTTTCGTTTATCTTCCTTTACTTTATTGATAACATCAAATATATTTTTTTTATTCATAGGGTTCAATATTACTTACTTTTCAAATAATAAGACAGGACCTTTTCCATTGGATACTTCCTTACAAACTCCCTAATCTCCCTATCCTCTGATTCATCAAATTCTTTTGAATACAAATCCTTACCTTTTTTTATATCTTCTTTGTTTACTGAAACATATTTCTGAAATGAACTGAGGGTCTTGTGTCCAGACAACTTCATAATACTCCAGTTATCCATAGTACCCATATCAATAAGATTCTTTATAAAACTTCTTCTACCTGAATGAGAGGATAGTAACTCATAAGTGAATACATCCTTCTCGGAACCTTCTCTTAAGTCACTCCCAACTAATATTTCTCTTTTGATTAATCTTTTAAACCCTAGTTCTTTTCCAATATCTTTTAAATGTAAATTGAAATTTTGTTGAGAATACTTTGGAAATAGATTTTGTGATAATGATTTATTTTTTGAATACTTCATGAATATACCCAGAGAGATAGGATTCTCGGGAACAATAACATTATCCTTAGTCTTATTCATTGTCCAAATAAAGAATCCTTTTTCAATTTTAAACATTCCAACAGTCATCCTATGTATATCCCCCCACCTACACCCAACACTACATTGAAATGTGAAAATATCTTTTATTAATTCTAAATTATTCCAGTGGATTTCATTTCCATCCTTGTCCTTTTCAGTAATCACATCTACATTATCATAACTTAATGGATAATCATACTTCTTGTAATCAAACATTTTCTTTACCTCCTCTGTATTCAAATAAACTAAAACATCATTTCTAACTGTCTTTAATGATTTAAATCTTTTAATATCGGTTATGATTCGTTCTTGTTTACACCAAGACAAAAATATCTTTAGATTAGAAAATAATTTATTTACATAATTGTTTGATAAACCAATTTGTTTCTTTGTTGAGTTTTTTCTTGGGGGTAACTCTATCTCTAAACAATGATTTTTAAATTCAGTTTCAAATCTTCCAAATAGTATAAAATCAAATGTCAGGTTGTGTTTTGTTTCCTTTTCAAACTTCCTTAGTGTATTCTCTAAGGTTAATAAAGTCTTTGTGTATCCTCTGTGATGTTTGGATTTATCTTTTAAAAAGGTTTGATAAGAACTCCAGAAGTTTTGTGGTTTAGGTTGTTTTGATAATTGAGTCTCCTCTATCTTATCATAATTGATTTTAACTAATGTTGGAGTGGGTATATCTCCGTTTTCAATTATATCAGTTATAACACTATCTAATTTCTTTCTTAATGAATTAATCCTCTTTTGTATTTCTGTATAATTGGGACAACGATTGGAAATGACCCCACCTTTCCAATATTTGAACTCTATGTACTCTTTAGTTGGAAACCTCTTATAACTACCCTTGTATTTGTATTGAAACTGTAAGGGACAAACTTTCTTTCCATTTGACTCCTTTACATCTGTTTTGACTATGACTAACGATACACCCATGACTTTTAATTGTAATACTAATATACAATTAAATCTTAAATTGGTTATGGTATGGGTTATGTTTTGATATTAAAGAAAAAACCCCTACAAAACTCATTGATTATCAACGATTTGTAGAGGTAATTTTCATCTTCGTCGGGAAGACAGGATTCGAACCGGCGACCGCTTGGTCCCAAACCAAGTGCGCTACCGGC
>DBOB01000029.1 GCA_002299885.1 Sediminibacterium sp. UBA657 | reverse complement strand
CTTCCTTCAATCTGATGTCTTTCTACCATACTTACCAATTTGCCGTCTTTAAATAAAGCAATAGCTGGTGAAGATGGCGGATAAGGCATATGTAATGCTCTTACTTGATTGACTGCCTCGATATCGAAACCTGCAAATGCTGTTGTGATATGATCTGGTTTTTTTGTTGCATTTGCTACAGCCATCAAGACACCTGGTCTACAAGCACCAGCAGCACAACCACAAACCGAATTAATCACCACCATTGTTGTACCATTTGAATTTACCACATTTGAAACTTCAGCCGCTGTTGTTAAGTCTGTGAATCCGTTATCAACTAATTCAGCTTTCATTGGTAATACAATCTCTGCAGGGTACATATCTTCTACTATTTGACTCAAAATTAGGGATTTTAAAAATCACTTACAAATTTGTTTTTGAGCCATTTTGACACTTAACAATTAAATAACAAGACGATATGGCGTATTAATTTGCGAAAAGGGAACATTTTACCTCAAATAGCCCAGTATTTTTAACATGGATTGGGCAGATTGTTCTTTTGCATAGACCCAATCAACCAATTTACCCGTCTTTTCATCCATTTCGACGATGACGTGTTTTGGTGATGGAATTAGGCAGTGTTTGATCCCTCCGTAACCACTAATTTGATCTTGATAAGCACCTGTATGGAAGAAACCAACATACAATGGTTCTTTGTTTTCTTCTTCCTTATCATCCATGGTGTCATCTTTTAGTTTAGGCAAGAACACCTCATTGATATGCTCCTCTGAATCATAATAATCATGACTATCGCATGTGATACCTCCAAGTACGACCCTTTGATAATCATTTTCCCATTTATTCACAGGAAGCATCAGGAATTTTTCTCCGATACCCCAAGTATCTGGAAGTGTAGTGATGAATGAAGAATCAATCATATACCAACACTCTCTATCATTTTGTTTTTTCTCGGCAAGTACTTTATAAATATGCGCCATGCTCTCACCCACTGTGTAACTTCCAAATTCAGTATAAATATTTGGCATTGGTACTTTCGCCTTTTTACAAGCCTTCTTAATATTTGACACAATCTCATTGATGATGAATTGATAATCATATTCAAAACCTAGTGAGTGCTTGATTGGGAAACCTCCACCAATATTGATAGAATCTAATTCAGGACAGATCTTTTTTAATTGACAATATAAGTTGATGATCTTATTCAATTCAGACCAATAATAGATATCGTCCTTAATCCCTTTGTTCAAAAAAATATGTAACATCTTTAATTGAAACTTATCTTCATATCCCTCAATCTCATCTACGTAAAACTCTAAAATATCTTTTGCACGAATACCTAAGCGAGAGGTATAGAAAGGGAAACTAGGCTCTTCCTCGGCAGCCACACGGATACCTAATTTGAATGGTACTTTTGCATTGCGCTTATAAAATTGCAATTCTTCTACATTGTCTAATATTGGAATCACATTTTTGAAACCCGTATTGATCAATTTTGTAATTCTACTGGTGTAAGTTTTTTGCTTATACCCATTACAAATGATGAAGATATCCTTGTTTATTTTTCTTCTCTTATACAATTGATTGATGATCTCAATATCATATGCATATGAAGTTTCTAGATGCACGCCATGTGACAACGCTTCTTCTACTATAAAAGAAAAGTGAGAACTTTTTGTACAATAACAATAAAAATACTCCCCTTCGTATTTATGTTTTTTGAAAGCATCCGCAAACATTTTTTTTGCCTTATTGATTTGCATACCAATTTTTGGTAAATAAGTAAGCTTTAAAGGCGTACCATGTTTTTCAATAATTGCTTTTAAATCTAGCCCATTAAATTCTAGGTAACCATTTTCATTTTTGTTGAATCCTTCTTGAGGAAAATGGAATGTTTGTTTTACCAGAGAAGTGTAGGTATTGTTCATGGATGTAGCTGGGGTTGTTACTTGTTAATATGATTCTACAAAAATAGTTCTTTGATTGGAATTATAATATAAAAAAGATTTAAGCCTAGAAAAACCAAATGCCCCGAATTCCGGGGCATTTGAAAAATCTTGAGAGAAGTAATTATGAGGCTTAAATTTAAATAAAAGCCGAAATAATTACTTAACTGATTGTACAATCTTTTTGAAAGTTTCAGGCTCATTCATTGCCATATCAGCCAATACTTTACGGTTCAAATCAGAACCTTTCTTAGCTAATAAATTAATAAACTGGCTATAAGTCATTCCTTCTTCTCTTACTGCTGCGTTGATACGTGCAATCCACAATGTGCGGTATTCACGCTTTTTCAACTTACGAGATACATAAGAGTAAGTTAAACCTTTCTCTAATACGTTTTTGGCAACGGTATATACGTTTTTACGCTTACCATAGAAACCTTTGGCTTGATCTAAAATCTTTTTTCTTCTTGCTCTAGATGCAACGGCATTTTTTGAACGTGGCATAATTAATATTTTTTTGAATCGGCTAGTTAAAGCCTCGGACTCGGTGAATTAAATGGTTGAAATTGTAAGGAGTTATTATCCTTTTAATCTTAATAAACGAAGAACGAAGTCTTTGTTAGTTGATCCTACTAAACCTTTCTTTCTCATAGCTCTTTTACGCTTTGTAGATTTCTTGGTTAGAATGTGTCTTTTGAAGGCTTTTTGGAAGGTGATTTCACCGGTTCCAGTAACTTTAAAACGCTTTTTTGCGCTTGAGTTAGTTTTTACTTTTGGCATTATTATAATCTTATCGATTACTCCCTACTGGCGGTCTTGCACGGGCGAGACACTTGTTGAGCCTTGTGGGAAATGGAGGGCGAAGGTAAGATAAGTGTAGAATATAGCAAAAAAAATAGCCTTCAATTTGAAGGCTATTTATAAAATATTGATTGAAAATCAGCATTTTAGCTGATTACGATTCCAAATATTAAGCGGTTGGCTTCTTTTTGCCCCCTGCTTTAGGTTGGAAAATGGCAAACATTCTTTTTCCTTCCAACTTAGGCATACTTTCTAAAGTACCACATTCTGCAAGTCTTTCTGCAAATTTCAATAAAAGTAATTGACCTCTGTCTTGGAACATGATAGCTCTTCCTTTGAATTGAACATAGGCTTTCACCTTATTTCCGTCTTGTAAAAACTTCTCGGCGTGTTTTGCTTTGAAATCAAAGTCATGATCATCTGTACCTGGCGTGAAACGAATTTCTTTAATCTCGGATTGCTTTGAGTTCGCTTTCATCTCTTTTTCTTTACGCTTTTTTTCGTAAAGAAACTTTTTATAATCGATGACTTTACATACTGGAGGATTGGCAGTTGGAGAGATCTCTACTAAGTCTAAACCCTGGTCAGCAGCTATTTTCAGCGCATCTTGTGTGTTGTAAACGCCTACGGTGATATTGTCACCAACCAGTCGTATTTCTGGTACTCTAATTCGATCATTAATACGATGTTCTGGTTCTTGTTGTCTTTGAAACCTTGGGTTAAATCTTGGTCCTCTGTTGGGTAATGCCATTAATTTTTAAAACGTTGTTTAAGTTTGTAAAGATAGTCAATGTTATGCTTCAGGTGCCTTTCTTTCGACAATTTCTTGATGGATCTGTGAAATAAAGGTGGATTTATCCATCATACCTAAATCTCCTTTGCCTTGTCTTCTGATAGATAATTGCCCCTCGGTCATCTCTTTTTCTCCAATAACAAGCATGTAAGGCACTTTCATCAATTCCGTATCACGTATTTTTTTACCAATTTTTTCGTTTCTGTCGTCAATCTCGGCTCGCACCCCAGCTTTACGTAATTCTGCTAACACTTCTTGTGCATATGGCATGAATTTATCGCTGATTGGCAGGATCTTAGCTTGTAAAGGTGCCAACCATACAGGGAATTTACCCGCATAATGCTCTAATAGGAAACCAATGAATCTTTCATGTGTTCCTAAAGGTGCACGGTGAATAATCAATGGTGTTTCTGGCTCGTTGTCTTTATTTGTAAAGCTTAGTTTAAATCTTTTTCCTTGTGCAAAATCCACTTGATTGGTCGCTAATGTAAACTCACGGCCAATGATACTCCAAATTTGAACATCAATTTTTGGTCCGTAGAAAGCACCTTCATCCTGTACTTCCACAAATGGCGTTCCAGTTTCAATCAAAACTTCACGTACCATTTGCTCCGTCTCTAACCAAAGTTGAGGTTCATTGATGTATTTCTGTCCCAATTTAGCTGGATCATGCAAACTTAATCGCATCACATATTTATCGATACCAAAAATATTAAAGTACTTCAAGTACATATCATTCACAGCTCTAAATTCTTGCGCAAATTGTTCTTTAGTGCAATAGATATGTGCATCATTCATATGCAAACAACGTACACGCATCAATCCAAATAATTCACCAGATTGCTCATAACGATAACAAGTACCATACTCTGCAAGCCTTAGTGGCATGTCTTTATAGCTCTTAGGTTCTGCATCAAAAATTTTATGGTGATGCGGACAGTTCATTGCTTTTAAATAATATTTCGTGCCATCCAATTCCATTGGAGGGAACATACTATCTTGATAATAAGGCAAGTGACCACTTGTGATATACATGCTTTCTTTAGCAATATGTGGTGTCACCACACGCTTATAACCAGCAGCTTCTTCGGTCTCTTTTGCAAGGCGTTCCAATTCTTCTATAATGATGGTACCATTTGGCATCCATAAAGGCAAACCAGGTCCAACATCATCATCCATGGTATAAATGCCTAATTCTTTTCCTAATTTTCTATGGTCTCTTTTCTTTGCTTCTTCTAGTAATAATAAGTACTCATCCAATTCCTTTTGATTCGGGAAAGTCACACCATAAACACGTGTCAACATTTTATTTTTTTCATCCCCTTTCCAAAAAGCACCAGCAATATTGGTGATTTTAATGGCCTTAATCACACTGGTATTTGGAATATGTGGCCCACGACATAAATCCGTAAAGCCCCCTTGAGTGTAAAAAGTAATAGTGCCGTCTTCCAAACCAGACAATAAATCTAATTTGTATTCATCCCCCTTTTCTGTGAAATAAGCAACTGCTTCGGCCTTGGACATTTCCTTACGGATATAATCATTGGCTTTTTTTGCCAATTCATTCATTTTTTGCTCCAATACAACAACATCTTCTTCCTTAATTGTTTTTCCACCTAAATCGATATCATAATAAAACCCTTTTTCTAAAGCTGGTCCAACCCAAAATTTAGCGCCTGGAAACTGCATTTCTACTGCTTCTGCAAGCAAATGGGCAGATGAATGCCAAAATGTATTTTTGCCATCGGCATCGTCCCAGGTCAATAATTTTAATGCAGCATCCTGGTTAATTGGACGCGTTGCATCCCATACCTCGCCATCGATAGAAGCTGCTAATACTTTTTTTGCTAAGCCTTCACTAATTGATTTAGCGATACCTAATGCAGTGATACCTTTTTCATAGGATCTAACTGCCCCGTCTGGAAATTGAATTTGAACCATGTTTGTATAATAAATATATAGCTACAAAGATAACAAAAAAAAGGATGCTTGTTTATACTTAGATTAATACTTAAATTTAAAGTTCCAATTCATTTATGACAAGGTCAACCCTACTTCTCTTTTTGTGCATCATTTCTGTCCATTTAAGTGCCCAAAACTTAACTGGAAGATGGCAAGGAAGTTTTATTGCCAATGGGGATGCCGTGATCAATAATTTCACCTACGAGCTGATCATTAAAGAAAATGCAAATCATCAAATTACAGCACAAACAATTACCAAAAGAGCAGACCAATTTTATGCAAGTGCCTTTGCTAAAGGCACCCATAGTACTCGCACCCAATTAGTTCAAATTGAAGAAACAAGTTTTGAACAAATTAAAATTGCGAATGAACTTGAAGCATGTTTAATGTCTAATTTTTTGACCTATAAAAACATAAATGGCCATGAAATTTTAGAAGGCAGTTATATGTCTACTGTTGTTGGTGGTCAAAGGAATTGTGGAAGTGGTAAAGTGTTTTTAGAAAAAGTATCTAGCTTACTAACTGTAAATAATCCTAAGGTTGATTCAAAAAATATAGATACCCAAAAAAAGAAGGCAATCATTGCTCAAAAAACAATTACAAATAATAAAACTGCGCCTTCAAAAAGTACAAAAATAGATGCGCCAAATACAATATTGAATGCATCTATTTCGGCCAATAAAATACCGCCTTCTGTTGAAAAGAAAAATATACAAGCCACTGTAAATTCAACCATAGAGACAGATACCGACGAAGTGGTTGTTGAAAATGAAGCTACCCCAACATCAACTACTACTCAAAATTCAATCCGGAATCAACCTATTAATCTGCCTTGGGTTTTAGTGGGTAGAGAAAATAAATTGGTAAAAAAAATCATTACAAATAGTAAAATGGTTAGTATCGATTTATTTGACAATGGTACCATTGACAACGATACAATCATTGTATTTGACAATAAAAAATTATTGGTTAACAAGAAAAGATTAAGCTATAAAGCAATCCACCTTGAATTTAATTTTACTGAAAATTCAAGAGAACATGAAGTCATTATTGTTGCACATAATATGGGAACTGTACCTCCAAATACTGCCCTGCTTTTATTAAAAGACGGTAAGAATAGACAGGAATATTTCATTACCTCTACCAATAAAATCAATGCTAAAATATTGATTGTGTATGAGCCTCCACCCTTGCAGGATTAGTTGACCTATTTCAATTCCTGTAAAACTTGCACTGGTGTAAAAATTAGATCCCCGCTGCTAATAAAAGGATTACTCGCTTTATTTTTTAATCCCATCCAATGGCTTTCCTCATTATCAGAGAAGATATAGATGGTTTGCTTTTGATAGCCAATTGCAGCCAAAAAATCTATCCATTGTAAGCTCAACATTTGCGCACCCTTAATACGTTCGGCTGGGTTGGATTCCATTAATATTGCAGTCATTTCGTATTGGATATTGATCAAACCTTGAACAGCCACATTATTGGTTGCAGTATCAAGGGATAAATTTTGTTGAATCAAGCTATCAGAAAGCAAGATCATATTAGAGCCATATAAAAGCAGATCTGCACTGTCCTTTTCTTGCAAATGCGCCATGACAGCAAAATATTGGTTCAATAATGGTTGTATCTTTTGATCTAAATTAGGGTCATGTCTTTCCCCACTAAATTTGGTCATAACATTGTTCATTGATTCATTTTCCTTGTTTCCACAAGCCATTATGAAACACAATAAAAGCGGTATTAACAATTTAGACATACAGATTTTTTTCAAAAATATGCATAAATAGCCACCACATCTCTGTAACTTTGCGCACAGAATTGAAACAATATGTTAATAGGATTACAAAATGTAACTTTTGAGTTTGGGGCTAGAGCGATCGTAACGGATGCCACATGGCATATCCAGCCGGGTGAAAGAATTGGATTAATTGGTTACAATGGAACAGGAAAATCAACCCTATTAAAGCTATTGGTTGGACAATACACCCCTTCAAAAGGTACCGTTGAAAAAGGCCGTGACACAACTATTGGTTATTTACATCAGGATTTATTGAGTTTTGATACAAGTGAAACCATCACAGAAGTCGCTTTAGGTGCTTTTGAAAGAGTACGTGCATTAGAGAAAGAAATTGAGGCACTAGGCATCGCTTTGGAAGCCAATCCTGAAGACAATGATATTTTGATCAAGTACACGGATGCTTTACATGAATTGGACGTATTGGATGGTTATAATATTGAACATAAAGCCGAAGAAGTATTGCATGGTTTAGGTTTTACCAATAGAGATTTAACACGTCCCTACAAAGAATTTAGTGGAGGTTGGAGAATGCGTGTGTTATTGGCTAAAATGATTTTACAAGCACCTGATGTACTCTTACTAGACGAGCCTACCAACCACTTAGACTTACCTAGTATTGAATGGTTAGAGAAATATTTATTGCATTATAAAGGTAGCGTGGTAATTGTGAGTCACGATAAGTACTTCCTAAATAAAATGGTGAATAAAATTGTTGAAGTATACCAACAACAATTAAATTTTTACACCGGAGACTATGCCTATTATGAAGTAGAAAAAGTGCAACGTGTAGAGATTCAACAAAGGGCATTTGAAAATCAACAAGACTATATTAGACAACAAGAACGTTTTATTGAACGCTTTAAAGCCAAAGCATCTAAGGCTGCACAAGCACAGTCTATTCAAAAAAGATTAGATCGTTTAGATGTGATTGAGGATGTACAAATTGAAAGACCCAATATCAGGATCAATTTTGCAGTTGATAAAACTCCAGGAAAAGTCTTAGTTGACTTAAAAAGTGTTAGTAAAGCCTACCCTGCTCAAACCATTTTAAATAATGCATTTGCAGAGATAGAAAGAGGTGATAAAATTGCCTTAATTGGTGCCAATGGTAAAGGAAAGTCTACCCTATTAAGGATTGTAGCGGGCATGGAAAGCTATGAAGGAGAAAGAGTTTGGGGCCATAACGTAGATGAAAGTTTTTATGCGCAGCATCAATTAGAATCTTTAAACTTGAATAATACCATCTTACAAGAAGTGCAAGAATGTGGTACTAAGAAAACAGATCTAGAACTTCGTGCATTGTTGGGTTGTTTCTTGTTTGGTGGAGATGAAATTGATAAAAAAATCAAGGTATTAAGCGGAGGAGAAAAAGCAAGGGTTGCGTTGACTAAAACCATTATTAGTAAAGCAAACTTTTTAATGCTGGATGAGCCTACCAACCACTTAGACATGGCCACTGTGGAGTTGTTGGCAGAAGCACTAACAAAATACGATGGCTCCATTATCTTGGTAAGTCACGATCGTTATTTTATCTCAAAAACAGCGAATAAGATTTGGGAAATAGAGGATGAACAAATTATTGAGTTCAAAGGAGATTATACTGAATGGGTTGAATGGAAAGAAAGAATGGCAAAACAAAAGGCTGCCAATCCTGAAGCTCCAAAGCAAGCGCCAAAACAGGTCGAAAAAAAAGTTGAACCAGTAGCTGCCGAAGTCAAAGCAGGCCCAATAGACAAGGAACATCAAAAATTAGTGCAAAAATTACAGAAACAAATTGCACAAATTGAGCAAAATTTAGAGACCTTAAATACAGAAAAAGCAGCCATTGAATTAGAAATGGCCAACCCTGCTATTTATGCAGATCCTGCCAAATTCCATATTGTAGAAAAAAGCTATCAGGATAAAAATGCATTAATTAAGTCTATTAACAAGGAATATGAGGTTGCATTTAACGATTTATTGCAATTGGAAAGCAAATAAAAAAGATTAAATTTATTTTATAAAAATTGGATATGGAATTATTAATGGTTCGACCTTACCAATTTTATTTTAATCAACAAACTGCAGCAAATAATTTTTTTCAATCTGATATAGATATTGAAAATGCCAATGAATTAGCCCTTGCTGAATTTGATACGATGGTGGAGCAATTACGTGCCCATCAAATAAAAGTAAATGTAGTTCAAGATACAAAAGACCCTTCTACCCCAGATGCTATTTTCCCTAATAATTGGGTGTCTACACATCCTAATGGAACACTTTGTTTATACCCCATGTTTGCAGAAAATAGAAGGGCTGAAAGAAAATCAACGGTAATCAATTTTTTACATTCGAATTATAAAATTCAAGATGTACTAGATTTAACTGAATTAGAAAAAGAAGGAACTTATTTAGAAGGTACAGGCAGTATGGTTTTAGACCATCATAACAAAATAGCCTACGGTTGTTTATCGGAGAGATTAGATAAAGTAGCTTTTACCAGTTGGTGCCATAAAATGCAATTCAAGCCAATTACTTTCAAAGCAGTGGATGATAAAACACAACCCATTTATCATACCAATGTCATGATGTGTGTAGGCAATCAATTTGTAGTGATTTGTTTAGAGAGCATTCCTAATGAACTAGAAAAGCAAATTTTGCTTGAATGTTTTTTACAAACCAACAAAGAAGTCATTACGATTAGCCAGGATCAACTGAATCATTTTGCTGGTAATATGTTGCAAGTATTCGATATGCATGAAAAACCACATTTAATCATGTCGGAACAAGCCCACCGTTCCTTGGAGCCTGCTCAGGTAAAAAACTTAGAAAAATACAACCCCATCCTCCCCATTTCTATCCCTACTATTGAAGCTTTAGGAGGTGGTAGTACAAGATGTATGATGGCTGAAATCTATTTTAGCCCCGCCTAATATTGAACTAGGCCCTATAATGCTTTGATTGTATACACTTTAGAAGGTTTTACCCTTTAATATTAAATGATGTTAACCTAACAAAACTGTTCATAAATTGAATGGAAAATTGCTTTCAATTGTTTAATTTTGGGGCTCCGTTCTTTTGGTAACCAATTGGTTTATAGTTGTAAATCAATCCATTAAATGACAAATTGAATCAACATGTCTACTAAAAAAGTACATAAAATTGCTGTTTTAACCTCTGGTGGTGATGCCCCAGGAATGAATGCCGCTATTAGAGCTGTCGTTAGAACAGGATTATACCATGGTTTAGACGTATTTGGAGTAACTAGAGGATACAATGGAATGATTGAAGATGATATTTTTCAAATGAATTCAAAGTCTGTTGCCAATATTATTCAAAGAGGTGGGACAATTTTAAAAACAGCTAGAAGTAAAGATTTCTTTGAACCAGAAGGACGAAAGATTGCTTACGAAAATCTTAAAAAAAGAGGCATTGACGGCATCGTCGTTATTGGAGGAGACGGAAGTTTTAAAGGAGCACAAAAATTTAGTAACGAATTTGATATTCCGTGTATAGGGTTACCAGGCACCATTGATAAAGATATTGCAGGTAGTGATTTCACCATTGGTTTTGACACGGCTGTCAACACAGCTGTAGAAGCAATTGATAAAATTAGAGATACGGCAGATGCACATGATCGTTTATTTGTGGTTGAAGTGATGGGACGTGACGCCGGGTATATTGCTTTACATAGTGGTATTGCGACTGGTGCAGAAAACATTTTGATTCCGGAATCAAAAACAGATATGGAAGCATTGGTTGCTAATTTAACCGAAAAAGAAAAGCGCAGAAAATTAGTGAACTTGATTGTTGTTGCTGAAGGAGATGAATTTGGAGGCGGAAATCAAGTGGGTGACTATTTAAAATCAAAACTTCCTAATGCAGATATCCGTGTATGTATTTTAGGACATATACAAAGAGGTGGCGCACCAACTTGTTTAGATCGTTTGATCGCAAGCAGAATGGGCTACCATGCTGTTGAATGTTTGTTGAATGGCAAACACAATGTCATGGTGGGTATTGAAGACAATAAAATGAAATACACCCCATTAGACAACGCAGTAAAAGCAAAGCAAAAAATTTCAGAAGAGTGGCTAAAGATTGTAAAAATCTTAGCTAGTTAATATATAAACAAGCAAACAAATAACCCCAATTACACAATGAGCGCATCTACTTACAAACAGAAACACCATAAAACTAAAATCGTTGCAACAGTTGGTCCAGCTTGCGAAACCTATGACCAATTAAAAAATTTAGTCATTGCAGGTGTGAATGTTTTTAGATTAAATTTTTCTCATGGAAGCCATGAAGACAAAAAGAAAATCATTGACAATATTAGAGGTATCAATAAAGAATTAAATTGTTCAGTCGCTATTTTAGGTGACTTACAAGGCCCTAAATTAAGAGTAGGTGAAATTGAGAACAATCGTTTAGAAGTAAAAGAAGGCGATATCCTAACGTTTACCAATACAAAATGTGTTGGTACATTAGAAAAAATATATGTATCCTACCCTAATCTTGCAGGTGATGTGGTTGTGGGCAATACAATCATGATTGATGATGGTAAGATCGAAGTGATGGTGCACAGCGTAGAAGCGAATGGTGACGTGAAAGTAAAAGTGACACTAGGTGGTATTATTTCTTCAAAAAAAGGAATCAACTTACCTGATACAAAAATTTCTTTACCGGCATTAACGGAAAAAGATTTAGAAGATTCTGCATTTATAATTAAAGAAGAGCTTGACTGGGTTGCATTAAGCTTTGTAAAGCGTGTTGCGGATATTGAAATGCTAAGAGCGATTTTAAATGAGCATAAGAGTAATGCTAAGATTATTGCAAAAATAGAAATGCCTGAAGCCTTAACGAATATCCGTGATATCATTATTGCAAGTGATGCGATTATGATTGCACGTGGAGATTTGGGTGTTGAATTACCAGTTGAGAAAATTCCTTTGATCCAAAAAGAATTGATTAGAAAATGTATTCATAGAGCGAAACCAGTGATTGTAGCGACACAAATGATGGAGTCTATGATTGATAGAGTGAAACCAAACCGTTCTGAAATCACAGACGTTGCCAATGCGGTGATTGAAGGTGCTGATGCGGTGATGTTAAGTGGTGAAACTGCGACTGGACAATTCCCAGTATTGGTAATTGAAACAATGCGCAAGATCATCTCTGAAGTAGAAGAAAATGGCTACAAATACAATCGTTCAGAAGATTTAAAACCACAGCCCCACTCTCCTTCGTTCTTGAGTGATGCAGTTTGTTACAATGCATCTAAATTATCAGAAGATAGTAATGCAAATGCACTTGTGGGTATGACCCAAAGTGGTTATACTGCATTTATGTTAAGTAGCTTCCGCCCACAATCACCTTTATTTATCTTCACAAAGAAAAAAAGTTTAGTGAACCAATTGTCATTAAGCTGGGGTGTTAAAGCTTTCTATTATAATAAAGAAGAAAGCTTAGATGAGATCATTAAAGATCAAATCCATATATTAAAAGCACAAGGTTATGTAAATACGGGTGACGTGGTAGTGAATACAGGCAGTACCCCTATCCAATTACATTTACCAACTAATATGATTAAAATTAACAAAGTTGATTAAACAAAGGGCCTCTTTATTGAGGCCTTTTTTATAACTTTAATATTCAAATTTACAATTCATACATATGCTTGAATCATTTGAGAAAATTCCAGTCAAAATTTACAAAGATGTCGCATCTGGATCCAATGCTGTTGCTGCTCAAATTGCACAATTAATTAAAGATAAACAGGCTAAAGGTTTACCATGTGTTTTAGGCATGGCGACAGGAGCCACCCCAATCTTATTATATAAAGAATTAGTACGATTACATAAGGAAGAAGGACTAAGTTTCAAAAATGTGATCACAGTGAATTTGGATGAGTACTACCCTATTCCAAGAGATGCTTACCAAAGTTACTGGAGCTTTATGCATCGTCATTTATTCAATCATGTTGATATTGATCCAAAAAATATTCATTTACCTAGTTCTGAATGGGGCCAAGATGAATTAAAAGAAAAATGTGTTGCCTACGAACAAACCATCGAAAAATTAGGCGGTATAGATTTACAAATTTTAGGGATTGGTAAAAATGGACATATTGGTTTTAACGAGCCTGGTTCTAGTTTTCACTCTAAAACCAGAGTGATCCATTTAGATCAATTAACTAGAATGGCCAATGTATATGAATGGCATGATTTAAATAAAGTACCTCAGTTAGCAATCACAGTTGGTATTAGTAGTATCATGAAAGCAAAAAAAATTGTACTACTTGCATGGAGCAATAAAGCAGATATAGTTGCCAAAGCTGTGGAAGGAACGATCACAGAACAAATCCCTGCTAGTGTTTTACAAAACCATGATGACTGTACTTTTGTCATTGACGAATTAGCTGCAACAGAACTTACCCGACATAAAGCCCCTTGGTTAACTGGAGCGAATGATTGGACACCACAAATGATTAAAAAAGCGGTGATTGATTTAGCACTGAAATTAAATAAAACTGTTTTAAGCTTAACTTCTGATGATTATAAAGAAAATAGCTTGTCGGACTTATTGGTATTAAAGGCATCGGTGTACGATATTAATTTGCAAGTTTTTTATATGTTACGTGATTCCATCACAGGATGGCCTGGGGGAAAACCAAATGCAGTAATCCCTGCACACCCAGAAAGAAGTGAACCACATAGTAAAAAAGTATTGATTTTCTCTCCACATCCTGATGATGACATCATTAGTATGGGTGGCACATTCATGCGTTTACAAGATCAAGGTCACGAAGTGCATGTGGCTTATCAAACAAGTGGCAATATTGCAGTTACTGATGAATTCGTAACTCGATTTTTAGATTTTGCAGTTGGATTCGAAGACCTATTTGGCATTGATAATAAAAAGAGCCAAGAGATTCTTACCAATGCTAGGGCTTTTTTGGCAAACAAAGCAACCAATCATTTAGATACGGCAGAAATTAGAGCAATCAAAGGTTTAATAAGAAGATGTGAGGCCAAAGCAACTTGCAGGTATGTAGGTATTTCAGAAAACAATTATCATTTTATGGATCTCCCATTTTATGAAACGGGTATGATTGATAAAAAACCATTGAGCGAAAAGGATATTGAAATTACAATGGAACTATTGCGCAAAATTCAGCCTCACCAAGTGTATTGTGCAGGTGATTTAGCCGATCCACATGGCACGCATAAAGTTTGTTTAGATGTGGTATTTGAAAGTATGCGTCGATTGAAAGCTGCTGGGGATAGTTGGGTAAAAGATTGTTGGGTTTGGTTGTATAAAGGCGCTTGGCAAGAATGGGATATTTCTGAAATTGAGATGGCTGTTCCTATGAGCCCAGACCAAGTGATGAAAAAACGCTTTGGCATATTCATTCACCAATCTCAAAAAGACAGTGTTCCTTTCCAAGGATCGGATTCAAGAGAGTTCTGGCAAAGAGCAGAGATTCGCAACGCCAACACGGCTAATTTATATGCAAACCTTGGTTTAACTAAGTACGCAGCAATGGAAGCCTTTGTTCGCTGGCATTATTAATTGGTGGCTTTAGCAGTATTATTTGCCCTTTTCCTTTGGTAAAATGGTATTTTGAGGTATATTTGCACCCCTTATTGATTTGGGTTAGTAAGTGGAATGGCCCCGTAGCTCAACTGAATAGAGTATTTGACTACGGATCAAAAGGTTTCAGGTTTGAATCCTGACGGGGTCACAAAGCCCGCACGAACAGTGCGGGCTTTTTTGTTTTGAGCAGACGTCAAGAGCTCGCTCTTGTAAGGATGCGAAAAGCAAAAAAGCCAAGCAGCAGGTACTGCTGCGCAGGGCTTTGAGTAAGACAACTGCGAAGAGGATGCGACCAAAGGGCGCAATCCTCCATTTTCACATTAATCCCATTACTTTAATATAATTTTATAGCAAATTAGACAATGAAACTCTCTATTTTTTCCGTTGGCAAAGCCAACGAATCTTATATCAAAGAAGGTGTTGAACAATTCACAAAAAGAATTGGGCATTACTACCCTATAGACTGGCAATTAATCACACCATCCAAACTAACAGAACCAACACAAATAAAAAAAGCAGAAGCAGCAAGTATATTAAAGGCGATTGCACCAACCGATGTATTAATTCTATTAGATGAAAAAGGTAAAATGCTAAGCTCCCCTGGTCTAGCCAATTTAATCCAACAAAAAGCCAATCAAAGTGCACAAAAAATCATTTTCTTAATTGGTGGCGCGTATGGTGTAGATGAAACAATTCAACAAAGAGCCAATTTCACCTGGAGCATTTCAGAGCTTGTCTTTCCACATATGCTGGTTCGGTTAATGCTTGCTGAACAAATCTACCGCGCTTGTAGTATCTTAGCCAACGAAAAATACCACCACGAATAATGAGCATTACTTTATACATCACCGTCGTCACTGTTATTGTATCTGTCTTAGCATTTTACAATGCCGAACTCATGGACAAATTAATTTTCCATCCCTATTCCGTAGGCAGAAGCAATGAGTGGTATCGTTTTATTAGTTGTGGATTTATCCATGCCGATTTTATGCATCTCGCATTTAATATGTTCTCCTTTTATATGTTTGGTGATTATGTGGAGCAATACTTTAATATGCTATTTGGTCAAAATGGAAAGTTGCTTTATTTATTTCTATACTTATCATCCTTAGCCGTTTGTTTAATACCAACTTATTTTCAACAAAAAGACCGTTATAATTACAATAGCTTGGGCGCATCTGGCGCGGTATCTGCCATTGTATTTGCAGGTATCTTTTTAATGCCCACTATACAAATTGGATTTTTCATTATCCCTCCCATCATTCCTGGTTTTATATTTGGGCCAATCTACTTGGGCATTACCGCTTATTTATCAAAACAAGGGCAAGGCGGTATCAACCATAGTGCGCATCTATGGGGATCACTTTACGGTGTCATATTCTTGATTGTGGCAGCTTACTTTATTGCACAGTTTAATGTAGTCGCAAGCTTTGTAGAGCAAATTAGGATTAACTTAGGAATGTAATTTTTAATACCCGCTTTGTATTAGGTGTAATTTTAAAACGTTCGTCAATTCTTTGACCTACTACCCATACAATTTTACTCTCTGAACATAGCACGGTTGTCATTGCCTTGATTGCGGGACTTAATTTTAAGTTCCCTAAAAAATGATTCAGTTTCTTTTTCTTACGCATCCCTAATGGATAAAAATAGTCTGTCGCTACCCATGATCTATTTAACAATGGCCAACTTAATTGATCTGCGTCTAAATATGCCATGGTTGAACTTGTGTCCACTTTGAGTTCCTCCATATTTTCAATCCATTCCAATTGAAATTTTCCAAATAAAGCATCTACAACCAATTGATCTTTTGAAATAGTCTCATAGACTTTGTCTTCTTGTTTAGATACAATTTGAATTTGGTTGTCCCATTTAATTAATCGATGCGTATTGGATGCTATGAAAGCACCCTTAGTAGCTCCTGCTATTTTATGAATCTCTTTTAATTGTGTGGCTTTAAATCCATATGCCTGCACCAACCCCCAAATATAAGTTGCATTCCCATTTAGCTGATTCCATTTTGATAAAGCTATTGTTGGAATCCCCTTTGGAAAACTGATATGCTTTTTCCAAAAGGCAGATACGGTGGCTTCTACAATAGCTTCTGCTTCTTTTAATCTCGAAATCGTATCGAGTACTTGTTGATTCACATTTGGATAAATCGTTTCCATTTGTGGAATCAACTGATTGCGTATTAAATTTCTGGTGTAATCATTTTTTACATTAGAACTGTCTTCTACATAGTCTAGTCCATTTAATTTTGCAAAGTCTTTGATACTTGCTTTACTAAAAGGCAATAGCGGTCTAATTAAATCGATATGATCTGTGGCAAGTGGATTTTGTTGATGTGTTCTAATAGCTGGAATTCCTGTCAATCCATGCAACCCTGTACCTCTAAAAAACTGCATCAATACTGTCTCCACTTGATCGTCTGCATGATGCGCTGTTAGTAAAACAATTTTTGAAGCTGCTTGTACATCCATTTCCTTGATCAAGCTTTCAAACCAAGCATACCTGATTTCTCTAGCTGCTTGCTGGATGCCCATTTTATATTGTTCAGCGAAAGCCAATGTATCAAATCGTTTTGTTAAAAATGGCATGTCCATTTTTGTAGCAAATGCTTGCACAAATCTTTCGTCCCTGTTACTTTCATCTCCTCTTAATTGAAAATTCGCATGCGCGATAGAACATTTCGCACCCATTTGTTGCATCAAAGTTGCAAGCACAATACTATCTACCCCTCCACTCACTGCAATAATAAAATGCGTGTTATCTGTGGCGATACCTGGAAAAGTATTTGCCCAATGGCTTTTAAATTGTTCCAAGTCCAATAACATGGTTGTTGTTTGAATTATTTCTTTTGCTCCTTGGCCCAAGTATCTTTAAGGGTCACTGTTCTATTGAATACCAACTTGTCTTTTGAACTATTGGTGTCCTGATAAAAATAACCTTTTCTTAAAAACTGGAAACGCGCTTCTAATGCATCGTTTAACAATGCGGGCTCTCCCCATGCAGTTGTTACGGTATGCAATGAATGTGGATTGATATAAGACTTAAAATCACCTTCTGCACTACTTGGGTCTTCCACATTAAACAAGCGATCATACTCGTTTAATTCAACAGGAATAGCATGCTTCGCACTTACCCAATGTAATGTACCTTTCACATGTATACCCGATGTGTCTGAACCTGATTTAGAATTAGGGAAATATTTTGCGTACACTGTAGTCACTTTACCGTTGGCTTCTTTATCAAAACTTTCGCATTCAATAATGTAGGCGCTCTTTAATCTTACAGACAATCCTGGGCCTAATCTAAAATATTTTTTAGTTGGCTCTTCCATAAAATCATCGGCTTGAATCCAGAGTTCTTTAGTGAATGGAACAGGTCTTGTGCCTCCATTAGGGTCTTCTGGATTGTTTTCTGAATCTAATATTTCTTCGGTTTGCTCATAGTTGGTAATGATTAATTTAATTGGATCAGTCACCACCATTCTTCTTTGTGCAATTTTATTTAAATGTTCACGTACACAAAATTCTAGTAAACTAAAGTCAATGATATTTTCTCTTTTAGCGATACCTATACGATCACAGAAATCACGAATACTCTCTGCAGTATAACCTCTTCTTCGCATACCACTAATGGTAGGCATTCTTGGATCATCCCAACTTTGCACATGCCCTTCTTGCACTAACTGTAATAATTTACGCTTACTCATGACTGTATAAGTCATATTCAATCGTGCAAACTCATATTGATGGGATGGGAAAATGCCTAATTGCTCGATACACCAATCATATAAAGCTCTGTGCGGGATAAACTCTAGGGTACAAATTGAATGGGTAATATTTTCGATAGAATCACTTTGTCCATGGGCAAAATCATACATTGGATAGATGCACCATTGGTCTCCTGTGCGGTGGTGATGTGCTTTTTTAATGCGATATAAAAGCGGATCACGCATATGCATATTTGGACTTGCTAAATCAATTTTAGCACGTAATACTTTTTCACCATCATTGTACTTACCTGCTTTCATCGCAGCAAATAATTCTAAATTCTCCTGAATGCTTCTATTTCTGTATGCATTTCCTGTTCCAGGCTGAGTAGGTGTACCTTTTTGTTGTGCGATTTCCTCGGCAGAACTATCATCCACATAAGCCAATCCTTTTTCGATTAATTGAACAGCAAAAGCATACAATTGATCAAAATAATCTGAGGCGTAACATTCTTTAATCCAATTAAAACCCAACCATTTTAAATCGGCCTTGATACTATCTACATATTCAGTTTCTTCTGTTACTGGATTGGTATCATCAAATCTTAAATTCGTCGCACCCCCAAAAGTTTCAGCAAGGCCAAAATTTAAACAAATACTTTTGGCATGACCAATATGTAAATAACCATTCGGCTCTGGTGGGAACCTAGTCAATATACTTTTATGTTTCCCAGTTGCAAGGTCTTGGGAAATAATTTCTTCAATAAAATTTAAACTTTTTTCGTCGCTCATAGGATATAATCTATTCGGGTAAAGGTACAAAAACCTACCCCAAAAACCTATCGCATTTTACTATTGTAAATTATCCCTTAATGCCGTAGACTTTTTGCACTTCTAAGACCAATTTTTCAATCTCTTGGTCATCCCCATTTGGGCTATAGGGTTGCTTTAAACTACTTCCAAAGACAAAGGCAACTGTTTGCCATAAACCAGCATTCAATCCTCCTTTATATTCCTTGATTAACTGGTAGCAATTATTACCAGTTTCTCGGTTGATTAACTTCATAAGGACTTTGCCTTGATACACCGACAAGTTGGTCACCTTATCAGCAAAATCTCTTTTTAGTTCTTTTTCTCTAGACTTAATAATCTGCTTTCTTAATTTTTCATCCTGTACATTGGCTAATTGAGCGTTTACTGATCGTATAACTTTACTTGCTGTTACAGCATAAGGATAGGTCACATACACCGCATTGCGCAATCTTGTCCAGTTTCTCCAATAATTTTTTAATGCATTCGTTTGAACAGCAGACACCATGACTGTAGGTAGCCAAGATTGTGGAATTGTATCCCCCTCTGGCGTAATAAAAGCTTCCACCCTCAATGTATCATATTGATTTGTCTGCGCAAAAAGCTGCTTTGGCAAGCTCATTGTCATTACAAATAATAGTATACAAAAGATAGTTCTCATATTCATTGATACACTAATATACAAAAAGTAACCCTATTTCTTAAAACGATAATAGGCCCCCATCATAAATCCAATGGTCGTCACAATCACCCCTAACCATAATAAATTGATCCAAGGGAATTCATAGACCTTTAAAGTAATGAGGTTGGTTAGAGCAGTTGACTCTTTCACCCCTATTTCTAAAATGCCTTTTTCTTGATCAATCACTTTATTAAAACTCAAGACTAAATTTTGAGCCTTTACGGTGTCTACTTTTGAAGTCAGGTTCAAGCCTTCTAACAAAATACCTGGTTCTGCGACATATTTTAATCCTTCTTTAGAAACCACATTCAATTGTAATCTCAATTCATTCACACCTGCAGGTCTATCACCTGGAGGATTTACATTGACTTTCTCCAATTTGATATAGCCATTGCTATAAAAAATAGAATCACCAACAGTAATGTTAACAGGCTTGAAACTGGTCGTGTCTTCCTCTGTATGGTCTTGGAAAGAAGTCACGTACACAAAAATATCTTTATGTAAATAATGTTTAGAGGATGGATTAGCAGAGAAACCCTCCATTCCTTTATTATTTTTTAAGACATCAGGATATAACTTAAAGGTCTCTCCTGTTTTCTTTTCCTTAAAATTCAATTCAAAATACCTTTTTCCAATCGCATCGAATGTATCTCTTTCGTATGTCACATTGTATTTGCCCATATCTGTTTCGATGGTCTCAAATAAAGTCAGGTTTTCTCTTGGGTCGCCAACTGGACTATTTTTTTGGGTAGAGTCCACTCTCAAAGGACTAATTCCCGTTGTATTGTAGCTCAGAGTGGTTTTGTTTGCAGAAGAAATAAAGATACCTGCCAATACCAAACCAAATCCAATATGACCAATAGATGAACTTGCGGATTTTAATTTCCCTTTAAGAACCACAGACCAATAGGAAATATTTCCAACGATCGCAAAAACAGAAGTCACAATAGCAATATAAATTGCGCCTAAGAATCCAGCTCCTTTATCATCATATGCAACGCCAACAAAAACAAAAATGATGATGCTAATAAGGATGGTGATAATCAAAGGCCAGATCATTTGTTTTTTGAAATAAGCCAAAGGTGTTGTCTTGTATTTCAAAAACTGTCCAATGGCTGTTAATGCGCCAATGATAATGGCTACAAAAATTTGAACTTGATTGTGTGCAAACTCAGGATCTTCTGGTGGTGCGATTTTAGTATCGAAGATTTTATTGAATACCGGTGTAGAAGTCTTAAGAATAATCACTAATGCAGAAAGTACGAGCACTAAAGAACCAATCAACATCCAAAATTCTCTGCTATCAATTGCATCCTCCTTCACAGGTTCTAGCATTTGTTTGTAACGCACAAAATATAAAACAAAGAATGGAATGACAAAGATAAATAAGAAGAATATCAACTGTCCATTCATCCCTAAATCAGTAAAGGCATGAACGGAAGTATCTCCTAAAATGCCACTTCTAGTTAAAAAAGTAGAATAAACAATTAATAAGAAACTAATCCCAAGGAATAAATAAGTTGCTTTTAAACTTGCACCTGTTTTATTATAGATCATGGCCGTATGAATACCAGCTACCAAAGTCAACCATGGCACTAATGATGCATTCTCAACTGGATCCCATGCCCAATAGCCACCAAAGGTCAAACTCTCATAAGCCCATGCAGCACCCATCATAATACCTAATCCCAATATTCCCGCAGAAAAATTAGCCCAAGGCAAAGCAGGTTTAACCCAGTTATGCTCTTTCTTTAGTAAGCCTGCTACTGCATATGCAAATGGAACGATGGTACTAGCAAATCCTAAAAATAAAATAGGCGGATGGATGACCATCCAATAATTCTGTAGTAAAGTATTTAAGCCTGTACCATCTTTTAATAGTTGCACATAATCTGGTCTGGACAAAATTGGCCAATTCATTTCATGTCTCAATAATATAAATGGACTAGAACCAATTTTCACATCAAACACATACAAGCCAATCACCATAGATGCAAGCATCAACTGCGCAAAACTAATGACCATCATTACGCCAGCTTCATGTGCTTTTGCTTTCTTAATTAAAATCAAACCCAACACTGCATGCCAAAAACTCCATAATAAAAAACTGCCTTCCTGCCCTTCCCAAAAACAACTCAATAAATATTCAAATGGTAAATTTTTATCGCTGTGGGTGTAAGCATATTTATATTCAAATAAATGATTGTAGATCACATAAAATAAAACCACAAAACTTCCAACTACAGTCAGGGCCTCAATCACAAAAGCGGTTCTGGCTAATTTTTTCCAACTTGCTTCCACCACCATCTCTTTTGCATAAAATGCTTTAGCAAAAGAAAATGTAGCAACTAGAGACGCTACAAAAGATAAGATGGATAAAAAATAACCTATTTGACCAGGTAACAAATGTTCCCCAATAAACTGAGTTGACTGCATGTTGTAATTTTGATTAGTTGGTAATAGTTACCGGTTGCTCTTTCATTGCATCTGGATTGTCCTTGTATTTAGAAGGGCATTTCATCACTATTGAGCTACACTCAAATGCATCCCCCTGAACACGTCCTTTCAACACCAAACGTTCAGACTTTTCCATATCTGTGGGCATGGTATTGCGATAAACCACAGCAATTTTACCCCCCAAGCTATCTTCTACATTAAATTTTAAGAGATTAGGATCTTTTACTGGATCGTATTGAACAGGTACAGATTTATCCATTTTTACGATCAAATTCACATATTTCCCTTCTTTTTGCTTTGCAGAAGCAACTGTTTCATAGCTACTTAAATCGCCTGTATAGCTTATTAACACTACGATTGCTGCAGCAATTAAGACCAATAAAATAAGATGTGTTTTCTTCATACCGCAAAGTTAACTAAATGGCCTTAAATTGCATCAAAATTTACGCATCTCATAAACTATAATTATGCGCCTTTTTGACTATATCATTGTTTGCAAAAGTCCCGATTTTAAGAACGTAGACCGTGTCAGTCAATTGATGCTTCTGATGACCTTAATGGCGCTTTCTTATGCACTATATGCGGGCTTATATCCAAGTCCTGCCTTATTAATTGCGATCATGACTTCGGTGGCAAGTTGGTGGATTTTTTGCGTCTATCAAAAGATCAAAGGAGGCGTACCTTATTACCGCTTGGGTTTGGTATTTGCTTCTTGGGGATGGTTTTTACTACCCAACGCTTTATTGATCGCTGGCATTTACTTAATTGCGGCGCTTTTTGAGCGACAAGTAAAGTTTCCATATGAATTAGCAGTAGACCCTGCCGGTGTCTTAGTGAATACCTTCCCAAAAAAGTTGTATCCATGGGCAGAAATCAACAATATGCTGATTAAAGACGATTATATTACAATCGATTTCAAGAACAATAAATTGATTCAAAAACAAATCAACGAGCCTGTCACTGAAACAATCAAAAACGAATTCAATGCTTTTTGCGCGGAGCATCTAGCTAAAACCAACTAATTATGGCATTAACTGAGTCCCCTTATTTATTGTATTCTGACGGAGAAGGTAACATCTTTGAAGATGAAACCTTGTATGTAGTTGGCAGAGCTGGATGGGATGCCTATCCAATTCCAGAGGAAGACTGGATTCCCTTACCCGAAGGTGGAAGCTTATATGAATTACCTGGCAGAAGAGGCATAGGAATTGATGTTGAAACTGGAGAAATGCGTTTATGTGAAAAAGGTTGGGCTGTAGCTGCATTCATCCCACCTGCGCATACTGGATTGTATATTGCAGCATATGAGTCTTTACCAGAAGCACCCTTGTTACCCTTATTTTGTTATACAGCCGTTGGTTGGTTAGATGGTATTAATTATGTACCTGCTGTTAGAATTGAGCAAGATATTCGCCAAGATTGTGAAGGCTATGATCAAGAAACAATTGATTATGGAGCAGCTCATTTATTAAAAACCTATGGTGAGAATAGATTGGTTCAACACCTGATGCAAAACTGTTGCATGACCTATCATTGTCCTGCAGCAAGAAATTTTGCGATGGGAAGATGGGAATGCCCTATCCCTATTTCACCTGCCTGTAATGCAAATTGTATTGGCTGTATTTCTTTCCAACCAATTGAGGAAGAAATTGTTTCTAACCAAGAACGTTTATCATTTAAACCTACTGCTTCCGAAGTGGTAGAATATACGGTTCCACATTTAATGTCGGCACCATTCCCAATTGTAAGTTTTGGTCAAGGTTGTGAGGGTGAACCATTGTTAATGTGGGAGACCATCAAGGAAGCCATTATTGAAATCAGAAAGCATACAGACAAAGGCAGTATTAATATCAATTCAAATGGTTCTAATCCGAAAGCAGTTGCTGCACTAGCTGCTGTTGGTTTAGATAGTTTAAGAGTGAGTACGAATTCTGCTAGACCTGAAATTTATAACGCATACTACCGCCCAAATAATTACACCTTCCAAGATATTGTTGAAAGTTTGAAAGTCATGTCTGCCGCAGGTAAGTGGACAAGTATCAATTATTTTGTTTTCCCTGGGATGACGGATACGGTTGCAGAATACGAAGCATTAAGACAATTGATCAAAGACACTGGATTGAAAATGATTCAGTGGCGTAATTTCAATATTGATCCAGATTGGTACCTCGGAAAAATTGGTGTGACAGAACCAGGTGAAATCATGGGCGTAAAACAAATGATGGAATTAATTAGAGAAGAATTTCCTGATTTAAAATTCGGCTATTTTAATCCTCCTATAGAACGTATCAAAGGAGATTATTCGACTGAATTTGCTCATCATTAATTTGGATCCATTTTGAAAAGACATTACAATAAAGAATTTCAAATAGGGACAATACTTGCAATTACTGCATGTATCATCTGGTCAGGTAATTTTATCATTTCTAGGTACGCAATTCATTTGGCTGGCCCAATCAGTCTTGCTTTTTTTAGATGGTCTATTGCAACCATATCGATGTTCCCATTTGCAATTCATAATTTTAAGAAAGAAAAACAATTATTCAAGGCCAATTTTAGTTATTTTTTCTGGATGGCACTTGTGGGTATTGCGATATACAACACAATGATTTACCAAGCAGGACATTATACAACAGCCATCAATATGGCATTGTTTGGATCAACGATTCATCCGATTGTTGCTACTTTACTTGCAGCATGGCTCGTACAAGAAAAATTAAATTGGAAAAGTATCACAGGGATTGTCTTAGGTATTATGGGCATTTTAGTTTTGTTAAGTAAAGGTGACCTGAATACTTTGCTGCACTTTAAAATTGCAACAGGTGATTTATGGATGATTGGTGCTGGTATATGTTTTGGAACTTACAATGTATTTGTTCGTAAAAAACCAATTGGTATTTCAAACAATAGTTTTTTGCTCGTACTTTTTGCATTAGGCACTATTTTATTATGTCCATTTGCTATTTATGAAATGAATTATATCCAACCTGTTCATTTTAACAAACAGCTTTTATTCATTATTTTATATTTAGGAATAGGCAACTCCACCATTGCCTATTTATTATGGAATAATGCTATTCACAGAATGGGGTCTGCAAAGACTGCCCTATTTGGTACTTTAATTCCATTTCTTAGTTCCATTGAAGCACTATTTATTTTGAACGAAAAATTTAATATTTTTCAAATTATTAGTGGTGTGATTATTGTTTCTGGAATCGTAATCAACACCTGGCCATCAAAAATAAAGCATGGAACTTAGCACCATCATTTTACTATGTTTGATTGCCTTTTTAGCAGGCTATGTGGATGCTGTGGTGGGCGGTGGTGGCTTGATACAAGTGCCAGCAGGGTTAATTTTGATGCCAACGCAAGCAGTATCAACCGTTATTGGTACACTTAAAGTACCCTCTTTTATTGGCACTTGTTTTGCGACCTATCAATATTTACAAAGAGTTAAAATTCCTCTTTTAAGAATACTTCTTTTTACAAGCATCGCATTCATCGCATCTTTCTCTGGTTCTTTATTGCTTACCAGAATGAGCAGCCAATTTATGAAGCCAGTGATTTTTTTTGTATTGCTCGTTATGGCAATTTATACTTTTACCAAAAAAGACCTTGGTCAATCTTTGCAAAAAGATCATATAAAGTATGCTACACTCAAAGGCGTATTAATTTGTCTATTCATTGGATTTTATGATGGCTTTATTGGTCCTGGTGCTGGAAGCTTATTTGTATTGGCATTTATTTCCATTTTGGGATACGACTTCTTAAATGCGAGCGCCCATGCAAAAATTGTAAACCTCTCTACGAATCTTGGCTCCTTGATCTTATTCATTGGCAAGGGCGTGATACTTTGGCCTGTTGCCATCCCAATGTCAATTTGTAATGCCACTGGCGGATTTTTTGGTTCTAGAATGGCTTTAAAGAAGGGCAACCAATTTATTCGTAAAATTTTCTTAATTGTGATCGTAGCCACCTTGCTTAGATTGGGATATGACGTTTTTTTCCATTAATTTTAAGCTATGCAATTGAGTTTTGAACAAGAAAAGAATATTAAAGCTGCAGTCTATACTGGACTTATCTGTCTTGGACTCTCACTCATCTTTTTTGTTTTAAAATGGCAGGAACCCGCACCAACAGTAATACCTCCCTTACCAGAATATATGGAAGTGAATTTAGGCAATAGCAATACTGGTGCTGGAGAGATCCCTCCTAAGAGCAAATCTGCTCCTGCCCCAGAGCAAGGCTCCACTTCAAGATCTGCTAAAGTGGCATCAAGCAATGCTTCAAAAATTAATACAGTTTCAAATGACCCAAGCGACGAAGCAATTCGTTCTGGTAAAGTAAAAACAATTGCAAAAAACAATCCAGCTCCTATACCAGCTAAGCCAAAAGCCTTGATGGGTAAATATGCAGGTGGTAACGGCAATGGCGGCAACAATCAAGATAGTTACAATGCTGTGAAGGATCAAGGCATTGCTGGAGGCAAAGGCGATCAAGGTGCAGCAAATGGCTCTATTGATGGCAAATCCTATTCAGGTAGCGGCGGACCTTTTGTAACCAAAGGTGACCGCCGTGTTACAAAGACCTATTCATTTAATGGAGATGTTCCCCCTGCAACTATTTATGCAGAAATAGAAGTGAATCCAAATGGTGTTGGAAAGTTTATCCAAATTTCAAGAGGCTCCTCTTCCAATGACTCAAAATACAAAAGAGCAATTGTGGAATACTTGACAAAAATTAATTTCAATTCGGCTGATCATAGTTCAATTGTGACAGTGAAATTCAAATTCGATCTTCAATAAGCCACCCAATCTGTATGCGGTATCAAGAAACGATTGACTATTTATATGCTAGGCTACCTATGTTTAGCAGGATTGGCGCTGCTGCAATCAAACCGAATTTAGACAATACCATTGCTATTTGTAAATTTCTTGGACATCCAGAAAAAAAAATCAAGACCATTCATATTGCAGGCACCAACGGAAAAGGTTCCACTAGCCATATGCTTGCTTCCATTTTTCAAGAAGCTGGTTATAAAACAGGTTTATACACTTCACCACATCTATATGATTTTATAGAGCGTATCAAAGTGAATGGACAAATGTGCAGTCAAGATTTTGTGATTGACTTCACCAATAAAATAAAACCTTGTATTGAAAAAATTGAACCCTCTTTTTTTGAAATCACAGTAGGCATGGCTTTCGATTATTTTGCAGAACAAAAAGTGGATATCGCAATCATTGAAACAGGATTAGGAGGTAGATTAGACAGTACGAATGTGATTAGTCCAGAACTTTCTATCATTACCAATATTGGATTCGACCATATGGCTTTACTTGGAAATACTTTGGAAGCCATTGCTTCTGAGAAAGCCGGGATCATTAAAAATGGTACTCCCGTTGTCATAGGCGCATTAGATCCAGCTACAAAAAAAGTATTTGAAGACAAGGCCAATAAAGAAAATGCACCTATTTATTTTGCAGAAGAATTTATTGAATTTAAAAACTTTCAAAACAATTGGCAGAATGCCTTATTTGAATTCAATCAACCCCTTATACATTTATTAGACGCTCCCTTATTTCCAAAAAATTTCACTATTGAATGTGATCTTCCTGCAAAATACCAAGCTAAAAATTTAAAGGCAGTATTGGTTGCAGCACAATTACTTTCTACCATGGGCTGGAAGCTAACAGCGAGTAAAGTATTAAAAGCATTGTCACAGGTTAAAAAAAATAATGGGTTAATGGGTAGATGGGAATGCATTCAAGATAGCCCCAGAGTCATTTTAGATGTGGCCCATAATGAACATGGTATTCATGCATTATTAGAACAGTTGACCTCCTTGCATTACCAACAACTACATATTGTCACGGGCATGGTAAAGGATAAAGATATAAAAGCCGTACTTGAATTACTTCCTAAAAATGCAAAGTATTATTTCACACAATCTCATATTCCAAGGGCATTGCCTGTAGATGAATTAGCAGCAGAAGCCAATACAATTGGTTTAAATGGACATGCTTTTGAAGATGTAAATATCGCTTTAGATGCTGCTATAAAAAATGCCAACCACCAAGATTTGATTCTTGTGATTGGCAGTGTATTTTTAGTTGCCGAGGTTGACAGAACTAGATATGTATAAATTTACCAGCCTTTGTTGGCTCTTAAAGTGGTAATATGCGCTACATGATGTTTACCATGCCATGCATATATAGCAAACAAATCCCATAAACTTACTTCGGCATTTCTACCAGGATGAAATAATTTTCTTTGCCATTGTTCTTCTGTTAAACTAGTCAATAAATTTGCCCATCTTTCATGCAATGCATGCAATAAGGTCATTGAATAATTAATGGGTGTATCCAAAACATCTGCCATAGACACCCACTTATTTTCATCATATGCTTTTATCGTTGGCACTTCCTCGGTCAGTCCTAATTTAAATCTTGCAAATGCATTCATATGACTGTCTGCAATATGATGTACTAGTTGTTGTACAGTCCAACCGCCCTCTCTATATGGGGTGTCTAAATGTACTTTATCTAAATTCAATACAGCCATTTCTAGATCTTTTGGCAAATGCCTTAATGCATTGATCCATTCATTTTTTGTGGCTTCAGAATAAGGCTTCATTTCATACTTCCCGATGGGATACTTTGGATCTAATGTCATAATTTAATATTTTAAGCTTCTCTTAATTGTTTTCCTGTCATATGAATAAAGACATCTTCTAAATTGGCCTTCTTCACTTCTTTTACTTTTTCAAATCCACTTTCTACCAACTCATCTATCAATTGATTCGGCGAATTGATACCAATTATTTTACCACTATCTATAATCGCAACTCTATCACATAATACTTCTGCTTCGTCCATATAATGTGTTGTAATAATAACAGTAGTGCCGTTGTTTCTAATTGCTAGAATTAAATCCCAAAGATTTCTTCTAGCTTGAGGATCTAGACCTGTTGTAGGCTCATCTAAGAAAATAATTTTTGGACGATTGATCAATGTAGTAGCGATTGAAAATCTTTGCTTCTGTCCCCCACTCAATTCCTTGAACTTGGATTTTGCTTTATCAACTAAATCTACTTTAGCAAGAAGTTCCATCGGATCCATCTCCATCTGATACAATCCAACAAATAAGTGTATGAGCTCTGTTAAATTCAAATTAGGATAAAAACCTGCGGTTTGTAATTGTACTCCAATGATCTTTTTAATGGCCTCCGGATCTGTATCTAAATTCATCCCATCCACTATGACTGTCCCTCCAGACTTTTGCCTTAGGGTTTCAATGATTTCTAATGTGGTAGATTTTCCTGCACCATTTGGCCCCAACAAGCCGAATATTTCTCCTTTATACACTTCAAAGCTAATGCCTCTAACTGCTTCAAAGTCGCCGTAGGACTTAGTTAAATCCTTTACCTGAATGATGGGTTCTTTCATGAATACTTGTATTAAATCGTTCTTTAGCAAAAATAACCTAACTAACTTATATTTGCCCTATCAAAATTAGCTTTATGAAGGTAGGTATTTTAGGCGGAGGACAATTGGGAAGGATGCTTTTACAAGCAGCAGCGAACTATGATTTAACAACCTATGTATTAGAGAAGGATCCCAACTGCCCAGCAGCTCATTTATGCCATCATTTTTCAGAAGGCGATATCTTAGATTATGATACGGTATATCAATTTGGAAAGCAATTAGACGCATTGACCATTGAGATTGAAGCTGTAAATGTGGATGCATTGACACAACTTGAAAAAGAAGGTGTAAAAATTTATCCAACCCCATCGGCCATCAGAACTATTAAAAATAAAATAGCTCAAAAACAATTTTATGCAGACAATGCAATTCCAACTTCCAATTTTGTGATCACCCATTCAGTCAATGAAATTCATAAGCACTTAAGTTTATTACCTGCAGTCCACAAATTAGCCGAGGGCGGATATGATGGCAAGGGTGTTCAAGTGATTGAAGATGAAAAAGCCATTGCATTGGGCTTTGATGCCCCTGCTGTTTTAGAAGAAAAAGTATCTATTGTAAAAGAATTGGCATTGATTGTAGGCATGAATGCAAAAGGTGAAACAGTCATCTTCCCTCCTGCCGAAATGGTATTTGACCAAGTATACAATTTATTGGATTACCAATTAAGTCCTGCAAAAATTGAAGAGAAGCAACTTTGGAAAGCAGAAGCAATTGCCAGAAAAGTAGTACAATCTTTAAAGAGTCCAGGCCTTTTTGCTATTGAATTATTTGTAGATCAAAATGGAGAAATCTTTGTAAATGAAACTGCACCAAGAGTACATAATAGTGGGCACCATTCTATTGAAGCTAATTACTGCAGTCAATATGATATGTTGTTAAGAATTATTTTAGATTACCCTTTAGGCAACCCTGCACCTATTTTACCAAGTGCCATTGTGAATCTAATTGGCGCAGAAGGTTATAGTGGTGAAGTAGTATATGAAGGCTTAGACGAAGTGTTGAAGATGGAGAATGTGTTTGTACACCTGTATGGTAAAACCACCACAAAGCCAGGCAGAAAAATGGGGCATGTTACAATAATGAGCAATGACTACCAGGACTTAACACATAAAGCGAATAAAATTAAGCATACCCTTAAAGTGATTAGCAAATAGCTACTTTATTATTCGCCACTTGTTAATGGCGCTTGCTTTGGCTTTGCAACTATGACCTTTTTCTTAACAGCAAGGTTTCTGGAATAACCAATACCTATAATACTCTTGGTTTGTAACCCTGGTGATTTTTTGAGTGGGCCAAAAATGCGAATCTTATCATCATAAATTAAATCCAAACTATAAGTTGCAGAAAAGTATTTATTGATCTTGAATGTAAATAAATTGGTCATGTATAAATTAACATTCTCAGGTTTGTCATAGTAATTAGAGAAAAAATCTGCACGACCCCTATAAGTAATATTTGTAGCAATGACTTTATTATAGTTTACAGTAACAAACAAACCTGTTTCTCGCTTTACCATAGATCCTGAATCCACACCATATTTACCTTGGTTTGATAAGCTTTTATTTAAAACCAATGTCGTTCTTGATGTTAAAGGAGAAAAGAAGACTGAAAAATCTTTGTTAGGCTTATAATCCAAACCAGCAGATATAATCATATAAGCAGGGGCAAAAAATGAAGAGGTAAAAGTTGCTTTATTGCCGCTAAAACTATAACCATCAAAAAGCTGAGAACGGAAATTAAATAAACCAGAGAGATACCATTTTCCCACTGTGTCCATTTTATAACCATACTTACTAAGTAGATCAAAGCGGTCATCATTCTTTCTTCCACCTTGTGATGTGGACTGAACAAATCCAAGATTTACGTCTAAATTATTGTCCCAAGATTGTCTTTCTTTTTTATAGAATGCATAATAATTAAAAAAACTGTTGATGTTCATGTTAAAGTTATCACCTCCCGCTGCCCAATTGCTCAATGAACTTTGTGCGACATTTAAATTGAACAAACCCCCATGTTTCCAATTCCAGTTGGCTGTATCTGTATCTTTTTTAATATTCCTTGAAGTCTCGGATCTCAATTTTGCCAACACCAAGTCTTGCGCATTTAGACTGTTCAAACAAAAAACAGTCAATAAACATATCAATCCTTTGGTCATGGGCAAATTTTTATAAATATACAAACTACTCAATAATCGATTGATTAATAGCTTTATATAAAATTTATCGCAATATAAGTTAGCCGATTTTAATCATTTGTATATCAAAGGATTAGGAATTTTGTCTGACAAGTTGACACATAAAAATATTTTGACTAAGTTTGCAGTTCAAATTAAGTGCATGGAACCCAATTTACTCATAGATAAAACCCAGGATGAAGCTAGACAAGGCGAAGCCTATGCGAGTCAGGCTAGTCCGGGGGTATTCGAAAAGCACTTCTATGTAGAGAGTTATGGCTGTGCAATGAACTTTGCGGATAGTGAAGTGGTTGCAGCTATCTTAGAAAAGAATGGCTTTGGAGGCACTAAAAATATTGAAATAGCAGATTTAATCCTGATCAATACTTGTTCTATTCGTGAAAAAGCCGAATTAACCATTCGCAAGCGATTGACTGAATTTAGAAGATTAAAACAAGCCAACCCAGGCGTACTAGTGGGTGTATTGGGTTGCATGGCAGAAAGATTAAAAGCGCAATTATTGGAGGAAGAGAAATTGGTGGACTTAGTGGTTGGGCCGGATGCTTACAGAACCCTACCCGATTTAATTGCAAATGCAGGCACTGGACAAAAAGCAGTGAATGTATTATTAAGCCGAGACGAAACCTATGGTGATATTGCACCTGTTCGACTAGACAACAATGGCATCAGTGCTTTTGTTTCCATCATGCGTGGCTGTAATAATATGTGTAGTTTTTGTGTAGTGCCTTTTACAAGAGGTCGTGAGCGCAGTAGAGATGCCTATTCTATCCTTGCAGAATGTAAAGACTTATTTGAAAAAGGATACAAAGAAGTGGTATTATTAGGTCAAAATGTGGACAGTTATTATTGGAGCAATCCAGAAAATAATGACACCACCACTTTTGCTATGTTACTTGAACAAGTGGCACAAATTGACCCAAGCCTTCGTGTTCGTTTTAGCACTTCTCATCCTAAAGATATTACGGACGAAGTTTTACATACCATTGTTAAGTATGATAATATTTGCAAACATATTCACCTACCTGTTCAAAGTGGCAGTACAAGGATGTTGCAATTGATGAACAGGACTTATACCAGAGAATGGTATATGGCTAAGATTGACCGTATTCGCGCCCTACTACCAAACTGTAGTATTACTTCGGACATCATTGCTGGTTTTTGCACCGAAACTGAGGAGGATCATCAAGACACGATTAGCCTTTTACAATATGCGAATTATGATTTAAGCTATATGTATTTTTATTCTGAACGTCCAGGTACATTGGCTGCAAGAAGATATGAAGACGATGTAGATTTAGTGACCAAGAAAAGAAGGTTACAAGAAATTGTAGATGTGCAGTGGACACTTTCCAATGAAAGTAATAAAAGAGATGTGGGTAGCATATTTGAAGTGTTGATTGAGGGAAATAGCAAGCGAAATGAAGCAGAATGGATGGGCAGAAATAGTCAAAATAAGGTAGTTGTTTTTCCGAAAGGCAATTTCAATTATCAAAAAGGAGACTATGCGAAAGTTAAGATTCACAGTTTTACAAAAGGTACTTTATTAGGAGAAATCATATAATACAATTTAATTTATTCATGCCATGGATTTACAATCATTAAAAAATAGATTCAGTATCATTGGCAATACGCCCTTATTGAATCATGCATTAAATACTGCTGAGCAGGTGGCTGCAACTGATTTAACTGTACTTATTGTTGGAGAAAGTGGTGTTGGTAAAGAAGTTTTTTCTCAAATCATTCACAGCTTATCCTCCCGAAAACACAATCCATTTATTGCCGTTAACTGTGGGGCAATTCCAGAAGGCACCATTGATTCAGAATTATTTGGACACGAGAAAGGTTCCTTCACGGGTGCTGTAGATAGCCGTAAAGGTTATTTTGAGACGGTGAGTGGTGGTACTATTTTCTTAGATGAGATTGGCGAAATGCCCTTGGGTACACAAGCAAGATTATTGCGTGTTTTAGAGACAGGCGAATTCATTCGTGTAGGTTCTTCTAAAGTGCAAAAAACAGATGTACGTGTGATTGCTGCAACCAATAGAGAATTGATTGAGTTCACAGAAAAAGGAAGATTTAGAGAAGATTTATATTACAGATTAAACACAGTTCCAATTCGCGTTCCATCATTAAGAGACCGCAAAGAAGATATTCCTTTATTATTTAGAAAATTCGTAGTGGATTTTGCTGAGAAATATAAAACCAAACCAATTTATTTAGACGAAGAAGCTAGAGGACTTTTAACAGCATATGGTTGGCCGGGCAATGTGCGTGAATTAAAAAATATTGCAGAGCAAATCTCCGTATTGAGCAAAAATGACCATATAGATGCAGCTCAATTGAATTCATTTTTACCAAAACATACCGCAAATAAAATGCCAATGGTAACAGGTGCGCCTGTTGGTGAATTTGCGAATGAGCGTGAAATTTTATACAAGCTCTTTTTTGACATGAAAAAAGATGTCAACGAGTTAAAGAAAATGTTTTTGGAGATTTTACAGAACCCTAGTCTATCTGGACAAGCGGCGCACTTTACAAAAGAAGCTATCATCAACGAATTAAAGGAGGATATTGGCCCATCCAACAGTCCAATCGCCAATGTGAATATTCCAACTGCTGCGATGCAATTGCCGCACCATCAACCAGTGATTATTGATAATGACTTGCAAAACCATTATGAAATAGAAGAGTCTTTAAATATCATGGATAAAGAAAAAGAACTAATTTTAAAGGCACTTAAAAAACACAGAGGTCGTCGTAAAGATGCCTCTACCGATCTTGGTATAAGTGAAAGAACATTGTACAGAAAAATTAAAGAATACGACATTGAAGAATAAATTTTTTATACTAAGCTGCGTCAGCCTTTGCTTCTTATTTACTTCTTGTGGTATTTATAGCTTTAAGGATGCGATGATTCCTGACAATGTGAAGACCGTTAAGATTGGTTTTATTGACAACAGGGCAAAGTATGTCAACCCGCAGTTAGCACCCATGCTGACAGATAAAATTTTGCAAAAAATTATTGGTCAAACTAAATTAACTAGAACCAATAGTGACGATGCACATTATCAGATTTTTGCGACTATCACCAATTACGATCCTTCACAAACAGTGGGTGTGAGTGGGCAAGAAGCAGCAAGTAATAGATTGACTGTCACAGTGCATGTCGTTTTGAAAAAGACATTGGAAAATAAAGAACTTGAATTTGATGTATCCCGTAATTTTGACTTTTCAGCCAATCTTACTTTGAATCAAGCAGAGAGTCAATTAATGGATGAAATAATTCGAAGCATTACGGATGATATTTTTAACCAAATTTTTTCAAACTGGTAAGCATGAGTGTAGTAATGATCAACGATATAGTGAAACAATGGACTGAACATGCTTCATTAGAAGACATTGAAACAGATACCCTTGAAAAATATGCAATGGAACATCCCTATGCACCAAGTTTGCAGTTTCTATTGGCAAAAAAATACCAGATGATTGCCTCCCCTCTTTTAGGTAAGCAGTTATCTAAAGCAACCGCCTACTTTCCATCTAGTCTTCATTTGCATTGTTTGATGCATCAAGTAGCTCAAACCAATGAACATGCCCCTGCAGATACCAAATTAAATAGCATACTCGACCAACAAGTGGCTCAATTCAATGAAGAGGTGGATGCCTCTGCTGCCTTGGATTATGAAAAAGAAAATGCAACAAGCCTTCAAAAAGACTATTTTGCCGCACAAGGCATAGAATTAGACCTCTCTAAGCTTCCACAAGATAAATTTACCCAGCAGCTTAGAAGTTTCACTGCCTGGCTTAAAGTGATTAAAAACAAGGATGGTGTAGACCAGGGCGACCAAATTGCTGCTTTAGCCCCAGATCAGGAGCAAATCATTGCTCAAATTGCCGAAAAAGCCAATGTTCCAGCCGATATCTTAACCGAATCCATGGCTAAAATATGGGAAAAACAGGGGAATTGGAAGAAAGCCATTGCCACCTATGAAAAATTAAGTTTTATTTTTCCTGAAAAATCCGTTTATTTTGCATCCCGTATTGAACAATTAAAAAATAACAAATGATAACTTTCTTTTTAATATTAATCGTAGTAGCCTGTCTTGCTTTAGGATTCATGGTATTGATCCAAAACCCAAAAGGTGGTGGATTAAACGCCAATGTGGGTGGTTTAACTAATAATTTCATGGGCGTGAAGCAAACTACAGACGTTCTTGAAAAAGGTACTTGGATTTTCGCATCTGTCATTGCAGTTTTAGCGATCACTTCTACTCTATTTTTAAGTGGCAATTCAAGCAATGGAAACAGCGTTTTAGATAAGGTAAATACCTCAACTACAACAAGTCCAGCAACACAAACAGCTCCTCCACCGCCGCCAGCTGCTGTGGATACCAACAAAAAGTAATTCAACTAGAATGTGATCACATTCTGTTAACACATAATTTTTCCCCACCATCCCAATGGTGGGGATTTTTATTGTATTTTAGTTGATATGAAAAAACTAGTTTCAATTTTAATTAGTGTTATAGTTTTCTATTTATTCTTTATTGTACTTATTAAGAGTACAAATTTTAAAGGAGAGCAAGTCTATATTCAATACAATAATGAGGAATTGAGTCAATTTGCAGATAGTTTGGTGGCTAAAAAAATCATCTTCGAAAAATCTAGTTTTTTACTACTTGCTAATGTATTTAAGGTAGAAGACAGGATCAAGCCTGGTAAATTTCTTATAAAAAGAAAAACCAATTTAATTGATCTCATAAGGATGTTTAGAAACAATCGTCAAGCGACTGTAAAACTGGTATTAAATAAAGTACGTACAAAAGGGGAATTTGCAAAACTAATTGCAACAGCCTTCGAAAAAGACAGTGCTGAAGTGATGACCTTTTTAAGTAGCAACGATTCTTTAAAAGCTTTTGATACAGACACCACCCAACTATTCACAGTCCTCATCCCAAATACATATGAATTTTATTGGAGTAGTTCCATGGCAAAAATTTTAGGCAAATTACAAAAGGAGCAGATTTATTTTTGGAGTCAAAATGACCGTATAAAAAAAGCAGCATCAAAAGGCATGCGTCAAGATCAAGTCTATACCTTGGCTTCTATTGTGGAGGAAGAAACTAATTTCTATTCAGACAAATCCTTGATTGCTAGTGTTTACCAAAATAGACTAAAAAAGCAAATGCCTTTGCAAGCATGTCCTACCATTAAATACGCGATGCAAGATTTTACCATCACCCGTATTTATGAAAAATATTTATCCAATGCTTCTCCTTATAACACCTACCGTGTAAAAGGCTTGCCTCCTGGACCTATTTGCACCCCAGCAGCTAAAACCATTGACTTAGTGTTAGATGCCCCAGAAACCGATTATATTTACTTTGTAGCAAAAGCCGACTTTAGTGGTTACCATCATTTTAGTAATAACTATGAAGAGCATGAACGATATGCAAAAGAATACCAGAAAAAACTAGACGAGTACCAAGCTAAAAAAGCACAGAAAAAAAATCCTTAATTTATTCAATCTTAAATACCCCCACAATTACTTGAAAAAAATAGTTCAATACCTTCAAATATTCTTGCAGTTTGCAAAGCAGAAAGCGAAGCGTATTGTCATTCCTGGATTCCAGGAAGTGAACTTATTTCAAGTGATTCAGTTCTTATTTAAACAATTAAATACAATTGGGCTCTATGATCGCGCATCTGCCATCTCCTTTAATTTGATTATGGCATTGCCTGCTGGATTCTTATTTTTATTTTCGATCATCCCCTATTTCCCCAAAAGTTTAAAAATTAAAAAGCAGATACTTTCGATATTTAAAGACATCTCACCTAATTCAAGTACCTATCGATTCATTTTAGACATTATCAATGACCTATTGAGCCAACACGTTGGTATATTCTCCTTCGGTTTTCTGTTATTGTTATTTTATGCTTCTAATGCAATGACTGGTATCATTAGAAGTTTTGATAAATCCATTATGCAAAACAAGCCCTTCTTTCTGCATCAAAGAATGAGGGCCCTTCGTTTAACATTGATTTTAATGTTACTTGTTTTTGCAAGCTTATTGGTATTGATTGGGCAGGATCAGTTAACAACACTATTGAGAGAGCTATTTGATATCAAACGAAAAACAATTTTACCATACTGGAACAGCATTCGATGGGGCATCATTGTTTTGCTTTTATTTTATGGCAATGCCTTTATTTATAAGTATGCACCACATGTAAAAGAAAAATGGGCCCTACTTTCTCCTGGAGCCATTTTGTCCACTACATTAATGTTGGTAACCACCTTAGGCTTCTCTTACTGGGTTAATAATTTTGGAAGCTATAGTAAAATTTATGGTTCAATAGGAACCGTACTTGTAGTCATGACATTGATCTATATCAATGCACTTATTTTATTAATTGGATTTGAATTGAATGTAAGTATTGAAATACTCAAAAAAGAACAAGACCAGGTAGACTACTTTAACTAAAAAAAATGAGCCTCTTTTTGGGAGACTCATTTTATATTCAAATTGTTTCAATTTTAAATTAGACCAATTTTATTTATTAGCCATATCTGGTATCTCAGCCACTTTATAAGCACCTGCATCCAATTTCGCCTTGGTCTCACTAAATGCTTTTAAAGTTAAATCAATCTCCTCCTGTGTATGCACAGCAGTAGGAATCAATCTGTAAATGATATGTCCTTTTGGAATTACAGGATAGACCACAATAGAACAGAAAATTTTATAATTTTCTCTAATGTCCATCACCATGGCAGTCGCTTCTTCTACTCCACCTTTCATGTATACTGGTGTCACAACAGAATCTGTTTTACCAATATCAAACCCTCTTTCCTTCAATCCATTTTGTAAAGCCAATGCATTCCTCCACAAATTTGCTTTTAATTCTGGCTTTGATCTTAACAATTCTAAACGCTTTAAGTTACCTACCACATATGGCATTGGTAAACTTTTTGCAAAAATCTGCGAACGAATATTATAACGGATATAATCAATGATATTTTTTGGCCCCGCCATAAACGCACCAATCGATGCCATACTTTTAGCAAATGTAGAGAAGTATAAATCAATCTCATCCTGACAGCCTTGTGCCTCTCCAGCACCTGCACCTGTTTCGCCTAATGTGCCAAATCCATGTGCATCGTCTACCAATAAACGGAATGGTACTTTCTTTTTCAAAGTAGCTATCTCCTTGACACAACCTTGATCTCCCGCCATTCCAAATACACCTTCTGTAATGACTAATATACCACCTGATTGTTGTTTGTCTACCAATGCTTGTGCTCTATGTAATTGTTTCTCACAATCTTCTACATCGTTGTGTTTAAAAACAAATCGGTGTCCTGGAATCATTCTTAATGCATCAATAATACAAGCATGACATTCCGCATCATATACCACAACATCATGTCGACCACAGATAGAATCAATCGCACTCATGATTCCTTGATATCCATAGTTCATTAGGATTGAATCTTCCTTATGCACAAATTCAGCTAATTCTTTTTCTAATTGTTCGTGTAAGTCACTATTTCCACTCATCATTCTTGCACCCATTGGCAAGGCTAAACCATATTGAGCAGATCCGTCTGCATCTGCCTTACGCACTTCTGGATGATTGGCTAGACCTAAATAATTATTTAGACTCCAAACAATCATTTCTTGACCTCTAAATTTCATTTTAGAACCAATCTCACCCTCTAGTTTAGGAAATGCAAAATAACCATGCGCTCTTTCACGGTGTTGACCAAGTGGTCCGTAGTTTTTAATCAATCTTTCAAATATATCTGCCATAGGTTTGTAATTATAGCCACAAATTTAATAATTATTTCGCTTATTGAGCCTATAATTATACGTAATTTGCAGTCCTAAAATCATGTGAACATGCGTATTTACTCCATTTTATGCTTTTTGCTCCTGTCTTTTGTAAGCAACGCACAGGCCCCAAAATCAATCCAATCAAATACCTCTAGTAAGCCTAAACTGATTGTTGGTATTGTGATTGATCAAATGCGCTGGGATTATATCAATCAATTTAAATCCCATTTCACCTCACAACAAGGATTTATGCGCTTTGTAAATGAAGGCGCTAGTTGTAATAATAACTTCATTCCTTATGTACCCACTGTAACTGCTTGTGGACATGCTGCCGTTTATACCGGATCAACGCCAGCAATCCATGGCATTGCTGGAAACCAATGGTACGATAACTATCAACAAAGGACGGTCTATTGTGTTGAAGACCCAACCGTAGTATCTGTTGGTGTGGAAGGCAGTTCCGCGGGAAAAATGAGTCCAGTCAATGTTTGGACGACAACACTTGGAGATGAGATTAAATTGGCTAATAATTTTAAAAGTAAAGTATTTGGTATCTCCATTAAAGATAGAGGCGCCATCATCCCTGCTGGTCATAGTGCCGATGGGGCTTTTTGGTATGATAGCAAATCGGGAAATTTTATCAGCTCAACTTATTATGGAAAAAGCTTGCCAAAATGGGTAACTGAATTCAATGGCCAGCACAGAGTAGACAGTTTATACGCAAAGGGTTGGAACTTGAGTTTAGCAAAGTCTGTCTACGAAGCAAATTGTGATGGAGATGTCAACGCCTATGAATCTACCCCTTTAGGTGCCGAACAAAAAGGTTTCCCTTATACCTTGAATCAATTTATTGGCAAGGACTATGGCAAAATCTCCTCTACTCCATACGGTAACAGTATTGTTGCAGAAATGGCAGAAAAGGCCTTGGTGAGTGAACAATTAGGAAAGGATGATATCACAGATTTATTGGCAATCAGTTTTTCTTCTCCAGATTATATTGGTCATTCATTTGGTCCAAATTCTTGGGAAACCTTGGACGGCTATATCAAGCTTGATGCAGTCATCGCTCAACTATTTGCAAGTTTAGATCAACAAGTTGGAAAAAATAATTACACTGTTTTTTTAACAGCAGACCATGCTGTAGCCAATATTCCTGATTTTTCTAAAAAACATAAAATTCCAGGCGGCTTGATTAGTGAATCAGGCATTAAAAAAGAATTAGGACAATTGTTATTAAAGCAAGGCTTGAGCGATAGATTAATTTCTGCGATCAATGAATACAATATTCATTTCAACCATCCTTTAATGGATAGCCTTAAGGTGGATCAAGATGACCTTGTTAAAATTGTTCGTGATTATATTGAGCAAAAGCCAGGAATTTTGCAAGTTATAGAGTCTCGTGAAGCAGCCGAAGCACCTTTGCCAGCAGAACTAAGAGAGCGAATTGTCAATGGCTATACGCCTCAAAGAAGTGGCGACTTGTTCATTGTGACTAAATCGGGTTATATGGATGGTTATGCCACTGGAACAAACCATGGTGTTTTCTATAATTATGACGCACATATTCCATTATTATGGTATGGTAATGGTATCAAAAAAGGGCAAGTGAATTCGGTGAACTATATGACTGATATTGCGCCAACAGTCACCACCCTTTTAGGTATTCAGATGCCAAGCGGTGCTATTGGAAAACCTATATTAGAAGTATTGAAATAGCCGTTTTTAACAGCCATTTATTAGACCTTTCCAGAGATTTAACAGAAAAATGAGTAAAATCATACTAAAAGGATCATCAATATCTAATTGATTGTGTAAATTGCATTAGCATTTAAATCCAATAAAAATATAAACATAAGATCATGAAAAAATTAGCTACTGTATTATTTGCTTCTGTATTATTATTAGCTGCAAACACTGCCTCTGCAAATTGTGGTAAGAAAGATTGCAAAGACTGTAAGAAAGAAGCAAAAGCACACAAATGTGATAAAAACTGTATGAAAGATGGTAAGTGTAAGGAAATGAAAAAGAAAGGATAGTCTTCTCATCCTAGTAAATAATTTAGACCAGATTATATGGTCAAAAAAAATAGCCACTCAAATGAGTGGCTATTTTTTTATCTTGTCCAGCAAAAAAGTTGACGATAAAGTCAAACAATTTAATAATGAATTAAGCCAATCTTTTTTGCAAATTGCTATCCAGTGCATCTAAGAATTCTTCTGTGTATACATAGTGTTCCCCGTGCTTCACTTTATTTCCGTGCACACAAACGGCTAAATCTTTTGTCATAATTCCAGACTCCACTGTTTCAACACAAACTTCCTCTAATGCTTTAGAGAAACGAATTAATTCTTGGTTATTATCCAATTGACCTCTAAACTCTAAGCCTCTTGTCCATGCAAAAATAGATGCAATTGGATTGGTAGAAGTTCTGTTCCCTTTTTGGTGCTCACGGAAATGACGTGTTACAGTGCCATGTGCTGCTTCTGCTTCCATCACTTTACCATCGGGTGTAATTAAAGTAGATGTCATTAAACCCAATGAGCCAAAGCCTTGTGCTACTGTATCAGACTGAACATCCCCATCATAGTTCTTACAAGCCCAAACAAAATTACCATTCCACTTTAAAGCACTTGCAACCATATCATCAATCAAACGATGCTCATAAGTAATACCTGCATCTTTATATTTTGTAACAAATTCATTTTGATACACATCTTCAAAAATATCTTTGAAACGGCCATCATATTTTTTTAAGATGGTATTTTTTGTAGACAAATACAAAGGCCATTTTTTTGCTAATGCTTGATTGAAACAAGCTCTAGCAAATCCATAGATACTTTCATCTGTATTGTACATGGCCAAAGCCACACCATCCCCTTTAAAATTAAATACTTCAAACTCTTGCACCGTGCCGTCTTCGCCTTCAAACTTTACAGTTAATTTTCCTTTACCTTTTGTAACAAAGTCTGTTGCACGGTATTGGTCTCCGAATGCATGACGCCCAATACAAATTGGCGCAGTCCAGTTTGGCACTAAACGAGGCACATTAGAACAAACAATTGGCTCACGAAAAACGGTACCATCTAAAATATTACGGATGGTCCCATTAGGACTCTTCCACATTTGTTTTAACTTAAATTCTTCTACTCTTTGTTCATCAGGTGTGATAGTAGCACATTTGATACCAACACCGTATTGTTTGATTGCATTGGCTGCATCAATCGTCACCTGGTCATTGGTTGCATCACGATGCTCCATACCCAAATCATAATACTTAATATCTAATTCTAAATAAGGTAAAATCAATTTATCCTTTATGAATTTCCAAATGATTCTTGTCATTTCATCTCCATCCAATTCTACCACTGGATTGGCTACTTTAATTTTTGCTCCCATATTTTAAAAAATTTATCTGCAAATGTACAAAATGTAACTAAATAGTGCTCAGATTATTATGCCGTTTGTTGCACAATTAACACTGGAATCTTTACTTTATGCCGCACTGATTCTATCGTCTCTCCAAAGAAATAATCCTTCCAACCATAGTGATGATGCGCACCCATCACTAATAACTGTGCATCAGTTAAATTAACAATACGCACAATCTCTTTAACCCTATTTTTATAGCCCAATACAAAATTAACCTTATAGCCATTTTGACTTAATGTTGCGGCATATTGAGCAAGTCTTTCTCTATCCTTTCTAGATTCCTCGTCGTCACTTATTTCTTCAAAATAACTAGCCGTTACACTTTCTACCACATGAATCAAAATCAATTCTGTTCCTGTATGGGCTTGTGCTATAGCGGATTTTATTAAATTGGCGTCTCCAGCACTAAAGTCAACCGCAATCGCAATACGGTCTATTGGAGCGGCTTTCGTCCAATCTAATTCAACCGCTGCACCATGCAATGCAGTTCGTTCTTGTTTTTTCTTTGATTGTATGATTGGAAAAATGATGATATACAATAGCAAAAAGAAAAAGAAAAGAATCAATAAAATGAGTGAGATCTTGATTAAAATAGAGGTTGGCCCTATTAAAAAAGCTTTGGCAAAATCAAATACTAAATTAGCATTCAAATACACTAAAATACTTGCAACAATCCATGCTAAAATTTTAACCCAAGACTTGATTGCAAATTCACCCATCGTATTTTTATCACTTACAAAATGGATCAATGGAATCACAGCAAAACCTAATTGGAGACTTAAAATAACTTGGCTAAAAATTAGTAATTCATCCACCCTGCCCTCTCCCATGAGGCCAATCACCAAGACTGCAGGCACAATGGCTACAAGTCTAGTAAGCAGTCTTCTGATCCAAGGGTTTAACCTCAGATTTAAATATCCTTCCATTACAATTTGACCAGATAATGTACCCGTGACTGTTGAACTTTGACCAGCAGCAATTAATGCGACTGCAAATAAGATAGGTGCGAGTTTTGAGCCCAATAAAGGCGCCAATAATGCATGCGCATCTTCTATCTTAGCGACAGATTGATTGCCTGTTTGATAAAACGCAGTCGCTGCTAAAATCAAAATCGCTGCATTCACAAAAAATGCTGCATTTAATGCGACCGCACTATCAATAAAATTATAAAAAAGTGACTTTTTAATCCCAGAGCTCGTCCTTTCAATTTTTCTAGTTTGAACCAATGCAGAGTGCAAGTATAAATTATGTGGCATCACGGTAGCCCCAATCATACCTACAGCAATATACAAAGCCCCAGGTGATAATGCAGAAGGCACTAAACCCTTTGCGGCGCTCGCTAAATCTGGTTTAGCAATAATCATTTCGGCAAGGAAACTACCACCAATAGTGGCTACTAAAACAAAAATAAATGCCTCCATTTTACGCATACCATAACGTTGTAATAGCATGAATAAAAAAGTATCTGTAACAGTAATGATCGTACCATACATTAAAGGCAAGCCTGTTAATAATTTAATACCAATTGCCATCCCCAGCACCTCAGCTAAATCGGTAGCTGCAATTGCTAACTCTGCTAAAAGGTATAAACAGAAATTGACAAATTTGGGATAGGTCTCTCTATTCACTTGTGCCAAATCTAAACGCCTCACTATGCCTAATCTTGCACTCAGACTTTGAAGTAAAATCGCCATGATATTACTTAGTAGTAAAATCCAAATTAATTGAAATCCAAAAGCAGCACCACCCTGTAAATCTGTTGCCCAGTTTCCAGGATCCATATAACCTACACTAACCAGATAAGCTGGCCCAATAAAGGCAAATAATCGTCTCCATCCAGTTTTATTTTGTACTGGAACTGATTCGTGAAGTTGATCTAAGGATTTATGAAACATAATTGAATTGTAAATTTAACTATAAACCCTTTGTGAAAGGCATTTTGTTGCCTATTTTAGCAAAAAATAGAGTGCCATGCGCTATCTAAGCAATCTTTTGATCTTATTGGCATTGATTGGGTGTGCTGAAACAAAAACAGATCTGTCTGGGGATACCCCTCTGAAAATAAATGATTTTAATGCTGCATTCAAAAATATTGAGTTGCCCATCCGAATCAATGATACCAATTTAACATCCTACACTGATACTTTAGAAATTGGCAGAAAAGCATTGGAGCAATTTTTACCCGATTCTGTAGTGGATGACATTGTTCCCAAGGAACTTAAAAATGCATCTCTTTTCCCAGTTGGGAAAATTGAAAAAGAAACAGAATATTATTTATTATTAAATCATAAAGATGCTAGGAACCAAATAATATCTGTGATCACTTTTAGTAAGAAAAATGTTTTCTTAGGTTATAAAATTTTAACACAATTTGATCTTATACACAAGGGTTCACAGTTTTATGGTAAAACATTATTGATCAATAAAGAACCTACATTTTTAGTTGAAGAAAATAAATTAGATCCTGAACTTGGACTAAGCAATGAAAAAAAAGGATGGGCCTATACCGAACAAGGATTCAGATTAATTTATATAGATGCCAATGTAAAGCCAGCACAAAAAGCCATTCTAAATCCAATAGATACATTGCCAACACTCAATACATTTAGTGGCGACTATGCTAGAGATAAAAAGAATTTTATTTCATTAAGAGATTTTGGAAATGCCAATAAATACCAATTTTTCTTGCATTTTGAAAAGAAAGATGGCACATGTGTGGGTGAACTTAAAGGTTTATTGAATTTTAATAAAAATCAAGCCACTTTTTCTGAAAAAGGTGATCCTTGTACCATTCAATTTACGATCACAGGAAATGTAATTAAAATTAAGGAAGATGGAAATTGCGGTAATCATAGAAATATGACCTGTTATTTTAATGATAGTTACGATAAGAAAAGAAAGCCAAAGATTAAGAAATAATCCACATTCTGCCATTGCAAACGATTGTTATTCACACTAGGCTAGCCTCGGTTCAATTTTAAAGGCAAATAAGATATATTGCGGGTCAAATTAACCAAAGAACAAAAACATGTCTTTTAGAAACTTCGAAGTTCCTTATCCTATTAATGAAAAGTATTCCAAAAAAGCGGCTTATTTCTCTATGGAGTTCGCCATCCACCAGCCTTTAAAAATATACAGTGGAGGACTGGGATTTTTAGCCGGTTCACATTTAAGAAGCGCCTTTGAATTAAATCAAAATATGATCGGTATTGGTATGCTATGGAAATATGGCTACTATGATCAAGCAAGAAACCAAGACCAAACATTGCAGGTTTCTTTTATGGAGAAGATGTACAGCTTCTTAGAAGATACTGGCATAAAATATCAAATTTTAATTCATGACCATCCAGTTTGGGTAAAAGCATATTATCTAGCGCCTAATATTTTTTGTAGTGCTCCTTTGTTTTTATTAAGTACCGATTTGCCAGAGAACGATTATGTTTCTCAAACTATTACACATCGATTATATGATGCCAATGTCGCAACCAAAGTGGCACAGTTCGTTCTATTAGGTGTGGGTGGTGCAAAACTGATTGACGAATTAAATTTCAATCCAGAAGTCTACCACTTAAATGAAGCACATGGATTCTCAGCTGCATTCTATTTATTGAATAAGTATAAGTCCTTAGACGAAGTTAAAAAGCGCCTTGTTTTCACAACCCATACCCCAGAAGAAGCAGGGAACGAAAAACACGATATTTACTTATGTCATAATATGGGTTATTTCTGTGGTTTAGGCTTGGACGAGGTAAGAAGATTGACTGGCATTCATGATGATCAATTTAATCACTCTTTAGCTGCTCTTAGGTTTGCAAGAAAGGCCAATGGTGTATCAGAATTACACGGACATGTAAGCCGTGAAATGTGGGGTAAATATGAAGGCATTTGTCCGATTGACCATATTACCAATGCACAAAACTGGCGTTATTGGGCAGATAAACAATTGTACAAATTTGCAGAAGCTGGAGATGATACTGGATTTGATGATAGAAAATGGTATTTGAAAAAACGTGCATTTGAAATTGTAGCCGATCAGACGGGTAAAATATTTGATCCTAATGTGTTAACCATTGTATGGGCTAGAAGATTTGCAGGTTACAAGCGTGCCGACTTCTTGTCTTGGGATTTAGAAAGATTCGAAAAATTATTGTCTAACTTAAAATATCCTGTTCAAATTATTTTTGCAGGAAAGCCTTACCCTCTAGACCATCCAGCAATTTCTCAATTCAATCACTTAGTAAACCTAAGCAAGAATTATAAAAATGTAGCTGTTTTAGTTGGATACGAATTGGCTTTAAGTAAGCGCATGAAACAAGCATCTGATGTTTGGTTAAACAATCCAAGAGTCCCTAGAGAAGCATCAGGAACAAGTGGAATGACTGCTGCAATGAATGGCTCTGTGAACTTCTCAACCGATGATGGATGGATACCAGAATTTATCAACCATGGTAACAATGGTTTTGTGGTGCCTAAAGCAGACTATGCAAATATGAGTACAGAAGCACAAGATGAATACGATTTAAATGAATTATACAAAATACTAGAACAACAAATTGTACCAATGTATTATGAGCAAAAAGATACTTGGAGACAAATTACCCAAAATGGTATGAAGGATGTTCGTTTCCAATTCGATAGCAATCGTATGGCAGACGAATACTACGAGAAGATGTACAAAATCTAATTGAACCCTTTCCCTATAAAGTGCCCCCTCCGATTCAATATTGGAGGGGATTTTTTTATCTATTTGCTAGTCAACCTTTAAACCCTAATTTTGTTATACTATTATGCCAAACAAAATTGTAGTTGCCATCACAGGTGCCAGTGGCGCACTCTACGCAAAAGCATTACTAGATAGCTTAAAGCAAATTCCTGCTCAATACGAAGAGGTTGGTATCATCATGAGTGATAATGCAAAGATCGTATGGGAGACAGAATTGGGTAATCAGGATTATTTAAATTATCCATTTGACTTTTACCATAAAATGGATTTTAACGCGCCATTTGCTTCAGGTTCTGCGCAATACAATATCATGTTTGTGGTACCATGCAGTATGGGTACATTAGGCAGGATTGCTGCTGGGATAAGTGATGACTTAACCACGCGTGCTGCTGATGTGATTTTAAAAGAACGTAGAAAATTAATTCTTGTCGCTAGAGAAACGCCTTATAACTTAATTCATATTCGCAATATGGAAACAGTGACACTTGCTGGTGGTATTATCTGTCCAGCGACTCCTAGCTTTTACAGTGTCCCAAAAACCTTAGAGGAAGTGGCCATGACTGTGGTTGCAAGAATGATGGACCTTGCAGGTCTCGATACTAAAACGTATCGTTGGAGTACCCCGTCCTAAATTTTTTATTGTACCAAGTATCTATTTTGATTGATCAATTCAAAAAAATAAGCATAAAAAAAGCCCCGATTTAAAAATCGGGGCTTTTTATTATAAATCTTACAAAGACGAATCTTGCTTTGGTTCTTTAGGTGCTTTAGGCGTTTTTTCTTTTTCCTTTTTTTGTAAAGTAAAAGTCAACACAGATTTCTCCTTGTCTAAATCCCCAACTAAAGTATCCCCTTCTTTCACTGAGTGATTTAAAATCTCCTCTGCTAATGGATCTTCAATATACTTTTGAATGGCTCTGTGTAAAGGTCTTGCACCAAATTGAACATCATACCCTTTGTCAGCAATGAACTCTTTAGCAGCATCTGTTAAAACTAAGTTTAAACCTAGATTTACTAAACGTGCAAGTACATGCTTCATGATAATATCAATGATCAAATAGATATTGTCTTTGGTCAATGAATTGAACACCACCACATCATCTATTCTATTTAAGAATTCTGGTGAGAAAGTACGCTTTAATGCTTTTTCAATTACAGAGCGATTGTTCTCTTCTGTTTGCTCCATTCTTGTTGCAGTTGCAAAACCAACACCATCACCAAATTCTTTTAATTGACGTGCACCAATATTAGAAGTCATAATGATAAGTGTATTCTTGAAATCCACTTTACGACCTAAACCATCGGTTAGAATACCATCATCTAGAACTTGTAATAAAATATTATAAATATCTGGATGCGCTTTTTCTATTTCATCCAATAAGATCACACAGTATGGCTTACGACGAACTTTTTCTGTCAACTGTCCGCCCTCTTCATAACCCACATAACCCGGAGGGGCACCAATTAAACGAGACACAGCAAATTTTTCCATATACTCACTCATATCAATACGAATCAAAGATTCTTCTGAGTCAAACATATTTCTTGCTAAAGCACGTGCTAATTCAGTCTTACCTACGCCGGTAGGACCTAAGAAAATAAATGTACCAATTGGTTTTTTAGGATCTTTTAACCCAACTCTATTTCTTTGAATCGCTTTTACAACTTTACCAATTGCATCTTCTTGTCCAATCACTTGACCACGCATGTCTTCGGCCATCTTACGTAACTTAGTAGTTTCGGCTTCTACCATACGCTTAACAGGTATGCCAGTCATCATACTAATTACTTCTGCAATATGCTCTTCATTGATTGGGAATCTTTTGTTCTTACTATCTTCTTCCCAATTTAATTTTGCTTTGTCTAAGGCTTCGCCTAATTTTTTCTCCGTATCTCTTAAGCTTGCAGCTTCTTCGAAACGTTGACTTTTCACCACCCTATTCTTTTCGTTCTTAACTTCTTCTATTTGCTTTTCTAAATCCACAATATCTTCTGGAACAGAAATGTTTTTTAAATGCACTCTTGCACCCACTTCATCCAATACATCAATTGCCTTATCTGGAAGTAAACGATCCGTCATATAACGATCACTCAATTTTACACAAGCTTCAATTGCTTCTTGATCATAAATTACACTATGATAGTCCTCGTATTTAGATTTGATATTGTTCAAAATAGTGATCGTATCTGCAACACTTGGTGGTTCAATGATCACTTTTTGGAAACGACGATCTAATGCACCATCTTTTTCGATATGCATTCTGTACTCATCCAATGTAGAAGCACCAATACATTGCAACTCACCTCTAGCCAATGCAGGCTTAAAGATATTTGATGCGTCTAATGAGCCGCTTGCGCCACCAGCACCAACTATGGTATGTATCTCATCAATGAATAAAATAACATCTCTGTTTTTCTCTAATTCGTTCATGATCGCTTTCATTCGCTCTTCAAATTGACCACGGTATTTTGTACCGGCCACTAGAGCAGCTAAATCCAAAGAGATCACTCTTTTATCAAATAAAACACGACTTACTTTTCTTTGTACAATTCTTAAAGCTAGTCCTTCAACTATCGCCGTCTTACCCACCCCTGGTTCACCGATTAAAATTGGATTGTTCTTTTTACGACGACTTAAAATTTGACTTACTCTTTCTATCTCGGCATCCCTTCCTACAATTGGATCTAGGGCATCTTGCTCTGCTAACTTAGTGATGTCTCTACCAAAATTATCTAGAACAGGTGTTTTAGATTTACTTGTCGAAGTAGGCTTTGATTTTGTACCTCCTCCAAAACCACCCCTGCCTTTTTCGTCATCAAAGTCATCATCCCCTTCTTCTTGGTATTCTGAACTTGGACTTGAAGGTGAAGATGGCGAAGATCCTACCATCCCTAATTCATTGCGGAATAAATCATAGTCTACGTCAAATTGATTTAAAATTTGCGTAGCAATGTTTTCCTTATTCTTTAAGATGCTTAATAATAAATGCTCCGTTTCTACCATTGGACTTTTCAAAGCCTTGGCTTCTAAAACAGTCACGCGGATCACTTTTTCAGCCTGCTTCGTTAAAGGAAGACTATTGATATTCGCGATATTTTTCCCAGACTTGTCCTTTACGGCTAGTTCGATTTCTTTTCTTAATTCTCCCAAATTCACATTCAGCTGCCTTAAGACTTTAATGGCAGTATTTTCTTGGTCACGGATCAACCCTAACATAAGGTGTTCCGCACCAATAAAATCATTACCTAATCTTAACGCCTCTTCTCTGCTATAAGAGATGATTTCCTTAACTTGTGTTGAAAAATTGTTATCCATATAATTTATTCGAGCTGTTATTAGATAAACGAATAATTTTACCCTAAAGTATGTGATTATGCACTATAAAATTGATACAAAAGAGAAATTCTCCGTTTTAAGCTTGCTCGACCCTAGTCTTAGTTCAAATCTCGTGCCAGAATTGAATGATTTGATCAAAAAATTAGGCTCAAATAGCCCTAAGAACCTAGTTTTAAACCTTGAAGGGGTAAAAGACTGGGATTTAAGCATTATGGAGCTATTGGCACAGCATCAAGAAGTGTTTTATGACAATAATACCAGTTTTGTACTTTGTTGCTTGTCAGATGACTTGCAAAACGGCTTAGATTCGACTGAATTTGGCGAAGTGATGAACCTAACCCCTACCGAAACAGAAGCATGGGATATCGTTCAGATGGAAGAAATTGAGCGTGAACTACTAGATAGTGACGATATGGAGTTTTCTACCCAAGAATAGCCTAAGATTTGTTAAATTCGCGCTCCTATGATTACGCCTCAAACCATTCAACAAATTACCAGCCGAATTGACATCATTGATGTGGTGGGTGAATTTGTGAAATTAAAAAAAAGAGGTACCAATTACATAGGCAACTGCCCATTCCACAACGAAAAATCTCCTTCTTTTACCGTCTCCCCAGCCAAAGAAATTTACAAATGTTTTGGATGTGGTAAGAGCGGCAACACCATCACATTTTTGATGGAGCATGAGAAGTATAGTTATGTGGAGGCTTTAAGATGGTTGGCTGCGAGATACAATATAGAAATTGAAGAAACAGAAACTAGTCCAGCTCAAAAGATGGCACAACAAACTGCAGATAGTTTGTATGCGATCAACCATTTTGCAATGGACTTTTTTACCAAACAATACTGGGATACAGAAGATGGCGCCACCATTGCACAAAGCTATATGCAGCATCGTGGCTTTTTACGCCCAATTGTAGAAAAATTTAAAATTGGATACAACCCCTCTGAACGTGATAGTTTAGCGAAAGCCTTAATTAAAAATCAATTCAATCCAGAACTATTTGCAAGAACTGGTTTGGTTGTTGAACGCGATGGCGGATGGCAGGATAATTATAGGGACCGTATCATTTTCCCAATTCATAATACGACTGGAAAAATTATTGGTTTTGGCGCAAGACAAATTGCCAAAAATGATCGATCTCCAAAATATATCAATACACCAGAGAATGAGATTTATGTTAAGAGTCGAATTCTTTATGGTTCTTATTTTGCGCGAACTGCTATCGATAAAGCAAATGAATGTTTATTGGTAGAAGGTTATACAGATGTGGTGAGCTTACACCAAGCTGGGATTGAAAACGTGGTGGCAAGTGGAGGCACTTCCCTAACTATTGATCAATTAAGATTGGTTAAAAAATACACACAGAACCTAACGATTATTTATGACGGTGATGCCGCAGGTGTGAAAGCAGCATTAAGGGGATTAGATATGGCTTTAGAGGAAGGATTGAACGTCCAATTGGTGTTAATTCCAGACAAGGAGGATCCAGATAGTTATGTCAATAAAGTGGGACCAGATGCATTCCGTGCATTTGTACAATCTGCAAAAAAGGATTTTATTTTATTCCAATTAGAAGTCCAATTAAAAGAAGTTGGGAATGATTTAAATAAAAAAAATAGTCTAGTCAATCAAATGGCAGAGACATTAAGTAAAATCAATAAGGCAGAAGATTTTACAAAATTACAAGAGTACGTAAGAAAATGTGCTGACATATTACGTATTGACGAAACTGGTTTAACCCAATTGGTCAATAAGTTCAAGCGTGACAAGATTGTAAAAGATGAAAAGAAGATGGCCTATGACGAAGCGGCTATCTTAATGCCTAGCTTCCAACAAGAAACACAGGACCTTGATAATATTGACCTTGTTCTTGATAAGGATTTTTTACATGAAAAGAACTTGATCCGTTTATTGATTGAATTTGGTAACGAAACTTTAGAAGACGGGAAACTTGTATCCACCTGGATTGCAGAGGAATTAGAGCCCTTCCCTTTGGATAATCAAGAAATGATTCAACTAGTCAAAGTCTATTTTGATTGGCAGGTAGCAGGTAAAATCCCCAATCATAAAACCTTGCAATACCATGAAGACACACAGGTCCAACAATTGGTGATGGGTCTTTTTGAACCAGAGCATGAATTGAGTCTTAGATGGAATGAAAAACTAGGCATCAAGAAAGTCGTTGCTGAAAGTAGTTTTCAACATGAAATTGAAGTGAGTTTATTGTACTATAAACTTAGAAAGATTAAGAAAATGATTCGTCAGAATCAGGAAGATATGGAGAAGGTGCAAGGAGAGGAACAAATTCAATTACTGCATATACACAAACATCTAAAAGACGCAGAGCGCGAGTTAACCAAGATCATAGGAACTGTAATCTTTAAATAGATGCAATATTCATAAATAGACGTACTATTCATAAATAGATACACTATTCATTAAATTTGTCTATTCTAGAAATGAAATATTTTAATTATTTCTCGGAAGGATTTTGTTTACCAGCAATCAATTTTTCTAAAGTAGCTTCTAAACGCTTTTGCTTGGTTTCTTCTTTTTTAGCACCGTTGATCCAACTTAAATATTCCTTTTGATTGATGATAGATAAAGAAGTAAAGAATTCTCTTGCTTCTTCGTGTGATTGAAATAATTTCTCTACTTCAATTGGCAAAGCAATCAATCTTTTTTCAAAATCGTCAATCTCTATATTTGGAGATTTAAACCCAACAAAGGATCTATTTCTATTTGGTATTTGGTCGTATTTTGAAAAACGCAATGCTGTCCAAACATGATCCAAGGTCACCTGACGAATAGCCTCGTATTCATTGTTAGCTAAAATTTCCCAGCTTGCATCTCTGTTTAAATCAGAAACAATCTTTGAACTTGTTTTAGGATAAGCAATCCATAATTTACTCTCATGCGTTAATGCTGAGAATACTTCCTTTAGAATATTGTTTAATTGCAATTGGTTAATTGCGAAAATTAGCGCGAAATCAATTTTCCTTGACTTTAACAATGGGGTCAGATTCTTACAGTAATTCAACTTAGCAAATTGCTTTTCTACACTTGAAGGTAAACCTTGAATCAGTAAGTTTTTCTCATCCTTTAACTGTAATTTCTCCAAAATATTCTGACTGATCGACATAAATGTTAGGATTTTTAAGGATTGTAAAGTTAAGCAATTCCTAGTAGTTGCAAATAGAAAATTGAATAAATCTTTCTAATTCATTGATAATCAATCAAAAATAAAACCATTTAGAACTACTAATCTTGCGGTTTTCTATTTTTTTTGAACAATGGTGCCTTGTTTTCTTTTCCATTTAGTAGTCTACCAATGTTCTTTTGATGTGTTACTACCACCATAAAGGCGACAATAATTGCAAATACTCTATAAGATGTTTCTTTTTCATTGAAAATAAACAGGATCAATAGCATAAAGACGACACTTGCCAGCATAGAACTTAAGGAAACAAACCTGGTTGTAAAAAGCGTAATCAAAAACACAATAATACAAATGAGCGCCACTATCGGCTGAATGGCCAATGCCATCCCTAAAATGGTAGCAACCCCTTTCCCTCCTTTAAAATCGGCCCAGATAGGGAAAATATGACCTAAAACTGCTGCCAATCCCAATACAATCATGAAATTGGTTCTAGCCAACTCATTTTGTAAGTAAAAGGGAATAAGTATATATAAAGAGGTGGCAATCACGCCCTTTGAAATATCCGATATCATGACAAATGCACCCCATTTAGATCCTAAGACTCTAAATGTGTTGGTCGCACCCGGGTTTCCACTACCAAATTGGCGAATATCGATTCCAAAAACTGCCTTACTTACCCATATAGATGTTGGGATTGACCCTAAAAGGTAAGCAAGCACTACAAGCATCATTTCATTCATGGAATCTGGTTTGGGGTAGGCAAATATACGATCATTCAAAATAATGCCTGTTAGTCCTTCAAATTAAGTGAAACCACTACCTATTAAACATTAAACTAACCCATCCATTTAAGGGTTGCGATTCTTTGAATTGCCAGCCTTTAGATTGAGTTAATTTGATGATATCTGATTGATCTTCAGATAATAAACCACTTAGAACTAAAATTCCTCCGGGTTTGCCAATTTGAGTTAATTCGTCCATATTGGCTTCAATGATATGTCTATTGACGTTGGCTAATACAATATCGTATTGTTCTTTTTGTAAAGCAGATTCCACTTTTTCAATGGTGATCACTTTGGATAGGTTGTTATGGATGTTCTCTGTCGCATTTTCTACACACCAGTCATCATTGTCAACAGCATGTACTTTTTTAGCCCCTAGTTTTTCAGCTAATATGGCTAAAATTCCGGTTCCAGTCCCAAAATCATACACCGATTTTGCGTTAAAATCAATCCTTTGCATTAGCTCAATCATAGAATAGGTGGTCGGATGATGACCTGTTCCAAAACTCATTTTGGGTGTAATCTTTAAATCATGCGCTACTTTAGGCTCAAATTCAGGATGAAAATGTGCCCTGATTCCAACGAAGTCACCTACCCTAATTGGATCAAAATTAGACTCCCATACCGCATTCCAATTTTGTTCTTTAATAACTGATTTAGAATAACTTAAATGATATTGATTAAATATAATATATAATTCATTTTGTATTAATTCAGCTTCAAATTGGTCTGCCAGCATATAGGTCTTACAATGACCAGCACCCACGCCCAATCCATTGGTTAAGTTAACGCCATCATTCTGCCCTTCCTCTAATTCTTCTTCATTAAAGCCTTCAAAGCCAAGTTCAGATAGTTCAGCCACTAGCATATCAAATTGATCCTGATTGCTGAAGTCGAACGCGATTTGAATGTATTCTTTGGACATTTACTATATTATTAATGGTTTATATTATTGTAAGCTTAATGTTGGTATAAAAGAAGTACCCCGAGGCCGATTTCGGTTCCTTCCGCATGAGGATGAGGGGTAGCTTTCTTTTTTACCAAAGTTAGCACCAAAAAAATGCCCCGCAAGTTAGCAGGGCATTATATATTTAAAAGCAGTAAAACTTGTAAACTATTGTTGAGGACCGCGGTCTTCACGAGGCGCTTGCTCAGGACGAGGTAATAAAGCTTTATGACTTAATTTGAACTTTCCTGTTTTAGGGTCTAATCCAATTAATTTCACTTTAACTGTATCACCTTCATTAAAGATACCTTCCATTGTTTCCAAACGCTTCCAGCTAATTTCACTAATGTGTAATAAGCCTTGTTTGCCTGGCATAAATTCAACGAAAGCACCGAACTCTTTAACACCTTTCACAACCCCTTCGTATTCATCTCCAATTTCAGGAACAGCTACAATACCATTGATCCATCTTACCGCAGCATCTAAGCTCTCTTTATTTGCAGAGAAGATACTTACTTCACCATGGTTACCAACTTCTTCAATATTGATTGTCGCACCAGTTGTTCTTTGCATTTCTTGAATAATCTTTCCACCTGGTCCGATTACAGCACCAATGAATTCCTTATCGATGATGATCTTCACCATTCTTGGTGCATGTGGCTTCACATCTGCACGTGCAGCTGGTGTACACTCATACATCGCATCCAAAATATGTAAACGACCTTTTCTTGCTTGAGATAAAGCTTCTCTCATAATGTCCATGCTTAAGCCATCTACTTTGATGTCCATTTGAACACCGCAGATGCCATCGCGTGTACCAGTTACTTTGAAATCCATATCTCCCAAATGATCTTCATCACCTAAGATATCTGTTAAGATAGCATACTTACCATCTTCTCTAGAAATCAATCCCATTGCCACACCACTTACGTGTTTTGGAATAGGCACACCTGCATCCATTAATGCTAATGAACCAGCACAAACAGTCGCCATTGAAGACGAACCATTTGATTCTAAGATATCAGATACAACACGCAATGTGTAAGGGAATACCGTGCTATCAGGTAACATTTGCTTTAAAGAACGCATTGCCAAGTTACCATGTCCAACTTCACGACGACCAACACCACGCATCATTTTCACTTCGCCTGTAGAGAATGGAGGGAAATTATAGTGTAAGAAGAATTTAGCATATTCTGCACTTGCTGCAGTTTCTTGCATCAACTCATCTAATTTAGTTCCTAAAGTTACTGTTGTTAAAGATTGTGTTTCTCCTCTTGTAAATAAAGAAGAACCATGCGGTGTAGGTAATGGACCTATCTCCATTGCTAAAGGACGAACTTCATCCAATTGACGACCGTCTAAACGAATACGGCTATCCACCATCATATCTCTTACCACTTCCCATTTCAAGTCCTCATAATACTTACCTGCTAATTTCTTTTGCAAGTCTGTAATTTCAGTTCCTAAATGTTCTATGATTTCTTTTTTCAAAGCAGAGAATGCATCGCTACGCTCATGTTTAGCAGAACCTAATCTTGCGATTGTGTCTACTTTTGCTTTTGCGTAAGCATATACTTTTTCACGAATTGCTTCGTCTTGTTCTGGTTTTTTATAATCACGCACTTCAGTGATGCCTACTATCTTTCTTAATTCTGCTTGTGCTTTAATTTGCTTACGAATAGCTTCGTGTGCAATTTCTAAACACTGTACTAATTCTTCTTCAGAACATTCTTTCGCTTCACCTTCCACCATCATCAAATTCTTCTCTGTTGCTGCAATGATGAATTCTAATTCACATTTAGCCAATTCAGCTTTAGAAGGATTGATTACAAATTTGCCATCAATCTTTGCAATTCTTACTTCAGAAATAATTTCTTTAATAGGAATATTAGATACTGCTAATGCTGCAGATGCTGCTAGACAAGCTAATGAATCTGGCATCACGTTCTCGTCGCTAGAAATCAATGATATTAAAACTTGTACATCGCACAAGTAGTCTTCTGGGAATAAAGGTCTTAATGCACGATCAATTAAACGGCTAGTTAAAATTTCGTAATCATTTAAACGCGCTTCTCTTTTAAAGAAAGAACCAGGGATACGGCCTGCAGATGCAAACTTCTCTTGGTAATCTACGCTCAATGGAAAGAAATCCTGTCCATCTTTAGGATCTTTATTGGCAACAACTGTTGCTAATAAAATACAATTGCCTTGTCTGATGGTAACTGCTCCGTCTGATTGACGAGCTAATTTACCTGTTTCTATAAAAATTTCTTGACCTGGATTGATCTCGAATTTTACTGATTTTGGTTGTGATAACATTTTTAAAATTTTGGTGTGTTAGAAAGACCGCTATTGATTCTATTACAAAAACGATGTGCAAAAAAATAATCGCTTATAAACAACTAATCCCAACCGTAGTAGTACAGTTGGGACAGCTATTATAAGTAGTTCTTGATTATTTTCTTAAGCCTAATTTCTCAATTAGTGCACGGTAACCAGTAAGGTTATGTTTTTGCAAATAAACCAATAAACGCTTACGCTGACCCACTAATTGCATTAAACCTCTTTGAGTAGAATGGTCTTTGTGGTTGGCCTTTAAATGACCAGAAATGTGCGCGATACGTTGTGTTAATAAAGCAATTTGACCTTCAATTGAACCAGTGTTAGTTGCTTTACCACCAAATTCAGCAAAAATGCTTGCTTTTTTCTCTGTTGTTAAGTTAGACATTGTGGAACTTCTTTTATTGTAGTTAACAATTAACTACGGTTTTGTTTTGTTTATTTCGGCTGCAAAGATAGGGATAAAAGCGTAACTAAATCAATAGTTTAGTCAAATATTTCTACGTTTTTAGGGTATTTGGCCCTATTGAAAACGAATAATTTGTCTTCAAAACTAGCTGCATAGTTGATAGATAGCACTTTAACGTCTGTAATATTGTTGCTTTTATCCAAAATGATGGCATTTGAAAGGGCAGATTTTACCTTATCAATGATTAAAGTTACTTTCTGAAAGCCTTTTTTACGATCAATTGGGAATAATTCGATAGTTGCAGTATTGGAATTTTGAGCTAATAAATTGAAATTGAAGTCTTTATCATAATTACCTGATAATAATTTTTGTGGACTTAGGGTTTGCTCTGTTTCTGCCAAACTAGACTTAGAAATGGTATTTAGCCCATCAAAATTATAGATGGAAACACCGTCACAAAGGATTTCTAATTTACCCTCATTTAGAATGTACTTCTCTCCTTTCATCTTTAATTGGATCATCTTGGTCCCCAATGACTTTCCTTTGTTGTTTTTAGACACCAATTGGATCTTTACCAGTATCCCTTTAGATGATTTCACTTTGCCGCCCACTTTGTCCAAAATAGCCTTTGCATTAGGGTCCTTTTGGGCTTGAACTTGAAAAGTCAAAATACTCAATAAAAAGATAATAGCTATTCTCATAATAGGTTGATTAGGGGGCAAAACAATCTTATTTTTCGATTTACAAAAGTAGACAATCCTTACGGATTATGATAGATTTTGTAAGAAATCATACAATTCAGCGTCAGATTTATATAAAACCTCTCTAGGCTTACTTCCCTGACTTGGTCCAACAATGCCAGCAGATTCTAGTTGATCCATTAATCTACCTGCTCTATTATAGCCCAATTTCATCCTTCTTTGAATGAATGATGTGGAACCTACCTGAGCACTTACAATCAACTTAGCTGCATCTTCAAATAAACTATCTCTTTCTCCAGCATCAAAACCTGATGCCTCTAAATCTTTCTCATCAATGTATTCAGGAAGAATGAACGCTTCTGGATAGCCTTTCTGTTCTGCAATAAAATTACAAACACGATCCACTTCTGGGGTATCCACAAAAGCACACTGTAAACGAGTGATCTCTCCATTATAGCTCACTAACATATCTCCCTTACCTATCAATTGCTCGGCACCACCAGCGTCTAAAATGGTACGACTATCAATTTTACTTGATACTTTAAATGCAATACGTGCAGGGAAATTGGCTTTGATGGTACCTGTGATGATATTCACTGAAGGTCTTTGTGTGGCAATGATTAAGTGAATTCCTACTGCTCTTGCTAACTGCGCTAATCGTGCAATAGGCATTTCCACTTCTTTACCAGCAGTCATAATTAAATCTGCAAACTCATCCACCACCAAAACAATAAATGGTAAATATTGGTGTCCTTTTTCTGGATTTAATTTTCTCGACGTAAACTTCTCATTGTACTCTTTAATATTTCTACAACCCGCTTCTTTCAATAAGTCGTAACGATTATCCATCTCGATACAAAGTGCATTCAAGGTATTGATCACTTTTTTTGTGTCTGTGATAATCGCATCTTCTTCTCCTGGTAATTTAGCCAAGAAATGCTTTTCAATGACACGATATAAACTCAATTCTACTTTCTTTGGATCTACTAAAACAAATTTTAATTGCGAAGGATGCTTCTTATATAACAAGGAAACCAAAATCGCATTCAATCCAACCGATTTACCTTGACCTGTAGCACCCGCCATTAATAAGTGCGGCATACTTGCTAAATCCACAATGAAATTTTCGTTGTCAATTTTTTTACCAATAGCAATAGGTAATGAATGTTGGCTATTCACAAACTTCTCACTTGCTAGTAAAGTTTTCATACTCACAATTGACTTGCGAATATTCGGCACTTCAATACCAATGGTACCTTTACCAGGGATAGGTGCAATAATACGAATACCGAGTGCAGCTAAACTTAGTGCGATATCATCTTCCAGGTTTTTAATTCTACTAATACGAACCCCTGGTGCTGGTACAATTTCATATAAAGTAACAGTAGGACCAACTGTGGCAGAAATACGTTGGATGGCGATATCGTAATTTTTTAAAGTAGCGATGATCTGATTTTTGTAGGTCTCCAATTCTTCTGGATCTTGTACAATTTTTTCAGAGCCATGCGTCTCTAATAAATTTATATGTGGGTACTTATAATTTTTTAAATCTAATGTTGCATCATATTTGGTAGTTAAACTTCCAACAGCTGCAACAATTTTTTCCTTAGGTACTTCGTTGATTTCTAAATCAAGGTCTTCTAATAATTCGTCATCAATATCTAAATCCTCGTCATCGGAATCAGCATATTCTTCTTCCTCAATACCATCTTCAGCTTCTAATGGAGTTTTTTTTTCCTCTCCAGGCTCTTCATTTAAAGACAATTCATCGATAAACAATTTTGGACCTAGTTCACCAAGTGCTTCATCTGTTTCATCCATTTCTGGCATGATAACGGAGACGCCTGAAGTATTTTCCTTTAAAGAATTACCTGTTGGAATAGTTGCCTCTTCGGGCGCAGGATTGTTTAAATCCCATTCTTGCTTCACTGCTTCCTCCCTGTCTTCGCTCACAAATTCAGGCGCTTTTTTCTTAGGGATTAAAAAATTAAAATTGGGCACATTAAAGCTTGGATTAAACCTCCATATGATATAACTGAATCCTGCAATAAATAAAATTGCACCCGTTCCAAATGTACCTACCCATTTAGTCAACCAACCACTACTATATTCACCTAAAGCACCTCCCCAAGAAAAAGTAGTATTGGGTGTGAGATAGGCAAAGCAAGTACTTAAAACCAAAAGACCGAGTAACACGTATCTTACATTACGCCACAAACTAAAAATTGGTTTTGTAAAAAATAAATTCACCCCTAACACAAAAAAGAAAGTACAAAATAAGTAGGCTGCAATACCAAAACCATTGAACATCATTTGATACGCTACAAAAGCACCAATGTACCCTAATAAATTATTTGCTTTCACATCTTGTAAAGAAAACAATTGAGTTCTCCATAACTGCACCATGTCTTGGTCTTCCTGCCAAGTAAATAAATAGGATGTAAATGCAACAAAAAGAAACAAGCTAACCAATAAGGAGACTGCTCCCAAGATCTTCATTGTGCGTTCGTCTTTCACTACTTCAGACACCACCACATCTGCTTCTTTATCCGGATTTAAAATCGGGGAATTTACCTTTGGGGTTGATTTGCTTTTAAGCGTATTTGCCATGATGACAAATATAAAAAGAATTGGCTACAAATCCACTTTATTCAGCCAAACAAACCTGGCCCAAATAGCCCAGCCTAACATGAAAAAAAGTCCACCAATCGGGGTAACTGGCCCAAGTACAAAAGCCCAGCTTGGATGGATAACAGATAAAAGGGCTAGCCCATAAATGGATCCACTAAATAAAAATGCACCTACTATGAAAAAATGAGCTGACCATCCTATTCCCTTATTAAGGTAATCATTGGTTTTGTTTATTTGACCATAAATAGATAAGGCAATAAGTGCCAATGCATGTATTAATTGATAACGTACCCCTGTCTCGTAACTTTGTAATTTCTCTGGGGTTAAAAACGATTTTAAAGCATGTGCACCAAATGCGCCAAGCAGAACTGCAGTGATTGCAAAACCAATTCCCCAAAGTAAAATTTTACGATGCATGTTTTTGAATTAGTTTTTTTAACCCGGCTTCTGTGATTTGATCAGATGTTAATCGATAATCTGCTTGCTTGTAAAATGGATGTCGCTCCACTAATTTTTGTTCTAAAAAATTGGCAAGTTCCTGTTCTGAAAGATATGCTATCAAAGGACGATGTGCTTTCTCGGTGCTTAATCTTTTAACTAAAACATCAACTGATTCGTCTAGCCAAATCACGACACCTTCTTTTTTCATCCAATCCATATTCTCCTGAGTACAAGCTGTTCCTCCACCTGTAGCAACTACATACTTCTTCTTTTCTTTAAACCATCTTAAGATTTTAGACTCTACTTTTCTAAAATAGACTTCTCCGTCTTCATTGAAAATTTCAGCGATGGTTTTTTCTTCATTCATTTCGATCAAAGCATCTAAATCATAGCCAACGGATTTATTCCATTTTGCCATCTGCTTCAACCAATGAGACTTTCCAGAACCCATCATCCCTATCAAAAATATCCGCTCTGCTGCCATCGTTTATGTAAATGCGTTGAATCCTGTTATATCCATTCCCGTAATCAACAAGTGAATATCATGTGTTCCTTCATAAGTGATTACACTCTCTAAGTTCATCATATGACGCATCACTGAATATTCTCCTGTGATACCCATGCCACCTAGCATTTGTCTTGCATCTCTGGCAATATTGGTTGCCATTTCACAGCTGTTTCTTTTAGCCATACTAATTTGAGCAGCAGTGGCACGACCTTCATTCATCAATACACCCAAACGCCAAACAAGCAATTGTGCTTTGGTGATTTCAGTTACCATTTCTGCCAATTTCTTTTGTTGTAATTGGAACCCGCCAATTGGTCTACCAAATTGAATGCGCTCCTTACTATATCTTAATGCTGTATCATAACAATCCATTGCAGCACCGATTGTACCCCAAGCGATACCAAATCTTGCTTTATTTAAACAACTCAATGGTCCTTTTAATCCTTTGATATTTGGCAATAAATTTTCTTTAGGTACTTTGACATTATCAAAAACCAATTCTCCTGTTGCACTTGCACGCAAACTCCATTTATTATGTGTGGTTGGGGTTGAAAATCCTTCCATTCCTCTTTCAACAATAATGCCTACGATTTCTCCTGCTTCATTCTTTGCCCATACAACAGCAACTTGTGCAAATGGAGAATTACTGATCCACATTTTAGCACCATTTAAAATAAAATGATCGCCTGCATCTTTGATATTTGTTAGCATACCAGATGGATTAGAACCATGATCTGGTTCTGTTAATCCAAAGCAACCCAACCATTCGCCAGATGCTAATTTTGGTAAAAACTTTTGCTTTTGTGCTTCACTTCCATAAGCATGTATTGGGAACATCACCAAAGATCCTTGAACACTCGCTGTGCTTCTCACACCACTATCGCCTCTTTCCAATTCTTGCATCATCAAACCGTAACTGATATAATCTAAACCACCGCCGCCATATTCAGTAGGTACAGTAGGTCCAAAACAACCAAGGTCACCCAATTGCTTTACAATTTGATTTGGGAATTCTGACTTCTGTGCGTACTCTTCAATGATTGGTGATATTTCTGTTTTTACATAGGTTCTTACTGCATCTCTAACCATTAAATGCTCTTCAGACATCAATTCATCTAATTGATAGTAATCTGGGGACTCAAACAAATCTGCTCTTACTGCCATGGTTTGTAATTTTATAATAATGATTGATACACAAAGGTAGTAGAATGCGCTTAATAAACTTTATTTCAAGGGTATTAATTAGTTGATTTATTAGCTGATTTATTGGCTTAATAAAGCTTTCATTTCGTCTGCATAGCCTTTTGCTGCAATCGCTGCATCCTCCGCAAAATTAGCTCCGCTGCTTGCAAAAATAATAGCCCTACTAGCATTAATTAGCAATCCAACCGCATCATTCTTACCATACTTAGTGACTTCAGATAAACTTCCACCCTGTGCACCCACTCCTGGCACCAATAAAAAATGTTCGGGGATGATTTTACGAATAGATTCCAGGTCATTTGCCTTGGTGGCACCCACCACAAACATCAATTGTTCAGGACTACCCCAACTTGCTACTTGTTCTAAAACAGATTCGTATAAAAATTGACCTGTCGCTAATTTTTGTTGTTCAAAATTTTGACTTCCTGGGTTAGAGGTCAACCCCAATACAATCGTCCACTTATTTTGATAAGCTAAAAAAGGATCGATACTATCCTTGCCCATATAAGGTGCTACAGTAATGGCATCAAAAGGAAGGGTTTCAAAAAATGTTTTTGCATATTGTGCGGATGTGTTTCCAATGTCTCCTCTTTTTGCATCTGCAATGGTAAAATGTGTTGATGGAATATGTGCTAATGTCGCTTCCATCGCTTCCCATCCTGCAATACCCTGTGATTCGTAAAAAGCAGTATTGATTTTATAACTTACACAATAAGGCGCTGTGGCATCTATGATGGCTTTATTGAATGCAATGACCCCATCTTTATTTTTTGGTAAACCAGCGGGTAGCTTTTCAATATCGGTATCCAATCCAACACATAAGTAAGATTGTTTTGCATTTATTTGATCTACCAGAAATTGTTTTGTCATTTGTATTAATTTTTCTTTACAAAAACTTGATAACCCCAAGCAGGCATTTGCAAAGATCGAATACCTGTAACATATTTTCCATTGATAAATACATCTTGGAATGATGCACTTGCATCTATACCATCAATCATTACTTGCTGTGGCTGATTAGATAAATTCAATACCACCACAACCTTATCTCTGCCATTGCTTCTTTCATAAGCCATGATCTTACTAGGAAGGTTCACTTTTAATCTTTTAAAATTAGCATTGTCCGCAAAAGCAGGGTTAGATTTTCTTAGCTTTAAAAGTGTGGTGTAAAAATTAGCACGCTCATATTTTTTAAACTCAATACTGTCCTTTTCAAAAAATGCCAAAGGTCTAAGAACAGGCTCTTCCTGACCGCTATAAATCAAAGGCATTGTTCTGTCATAAGTTTGTGTAAACACAGCAAATGGTGCATGAATAGCACCTGGCATTGTGGCATAGTCTGCCTTGTTCCAAGAGTTCTCGTCATGATTGCTTGTGAAATACAATCTTTGCGCCCCTTTCATGAATTCTTTATTGATGTTTTGTAAAACAGTGTCTAAAGAAAGAATGTCTTTTTTACCAGCTGCTATATCATTTAAAACATGAAACTCTTTCCAACTATAGGTCGCATCAAAACCACGCTCGTGTAGTTTTGCATCATCTGCTTCTGCTAATAAATAAATGTTTCTGATATTTTTTAAAGCTGGAATACATTTATCCCAAAAGCTATAAGGAACACCCCAAGCAACGTCCACTCTGAATCCGTCTATCTTTGTTGCATTTAACCAATACTTCATGGTATTGATCATACTATCCTGCATCACCAAATTATTAAAATTCAATTCTCTTGTATCCGACCAGTCTGCAGTATAAGTAGGTTTGCCTGTAGAATCTGTTTCGTAGAAATCTGGATGTGTTGTCAACCAAGGATGATCTGCACCCGAATGATTAGGCACATAATCAATTAAAACTTTCATACCAAGTGCATGTGCTTGATTGACTGTTGCATTAAAATCTGCAAGGGTACCAAATTCAGGATTAACATCCGTATAACTTGCTACAGCATAATAAGATCCTAAAGTACCTTTTCTGCCAAATTTCGAAATGGGTTGGATTGGCATAAACCAAATTGTTTGCACACCCATTTTTTGTAATCTTGGTAAGTGCTTGGCAAAAGCTTTAAAAGTTCCTTCCTTGGTATACTGACGAATATTCACTTCATAGATATTGCCTTGATTCATGAATGCTGGATGTTTTTGTTGTCCAAAACTCGATGCCCCAATCAATAACCCAACAAATAATAGTAATTTTTTCATGATGTCGCTTTATGCATCAAAATTACTACCTAATGATGTAACTTTGGCTATGCATCTACAAAAATTAAAATACCTCTTTTTGGCACTTTTTCTCTGGCAATGCAGCCCCTCCGACCAATACGAAATGGCAGACAATCCTTTAGATGGTGGGCGTTATTTTATAGAGAACTGTATGCAAGGCAATTTCAAAAAAGCCAAATTCTATATTGTAGAAGATGCCGAAAACCTTGCCATATTTGAGAAAATGGCTAGTAACTACTATGGTTTGGACAAGGAAGGACGTCAGCAAATCAGGCTTGCCTCCATTCAAATCAATGAAATTAGTGCAGTGGATAGTACGCTAACCATCATGAATTACCAGAATTCCTTTGATAAGCAGGTGCATAAATTAAAAATTATTGCTACCCCAAAAGGCTGGAAAGTAGATCTTAAATATACCTATGGCCCAAATTTATAGGTCCAAATAAGATTTATTGTATATTTGCAACTGCAATTAATTCATAAAAACAAAGCATACAAATGGAAGCACAAACTAACACCAAAAAATACTGGGCATTATTCTTTTTATGGTTCGCTATTTTAATCGTTTTATTATTCGTTTATAGAGAATTTTTCTGGTTAGCACTTCCTGGCGCATTGACTTATTTTGCAAAAGCAATGAAACTATTTTAATTATATATATCTTATAAAAAAAAGCCGCTCGATTTTTCGAGCGGCTTTTTTTTATTTTAGCACTGAGAGTGCTGCATCTAAATAAGAATAAATTTCGGGTTGGTGGTGGTGAACAGGTTTAACTGGCTTGGACTCCCCTAGTCTAACAACGACTGCATTTTTTTCTTTAATAGCAAATACATATTGTCCAAATAAGCCGTTTTGAAAAGGAATTTCCATCCCCTTGTGTTGAATGATCCAATATTGATAACCATAGAAATCTACTGGATTATCTGATTCAGTTGGGTCTTTTAAATAAGAAGCTGGAGATGTTGCTTTAAAGATATAATTAGAATCTACAATTTGCTTTCCACCCCATGCACCTTTATTTAAGATTAGCTGACCGAATCTGGCGTAGTCTCTTGCCACTCCATTAAAGCAACAAAATGCTTTTTCGTGTTTTTGATCTCCATCTAATAACCATAATGCATCTACTTCTGCACCAATTGGTTGTAAAAATCTTTCAGAAACTAAATTTGAAATATTATCTCCAAACGCTTTTTCTACAACCAAACCTAAAACCTGGGTGTCTCCACTTCTATAATCCCAATACACACCGGAAGGTTCCTTGAATTGCATTTTATTCACCATATACTCTACGTTATCGCCATAATAACCATAGGCATTCATACTAAAATAACTTTTATCAAATTCCATATAATTTGTCTCAGAACTCATGGTCAATAAATCCACAATTCTTACTTTATCTAAATTCGCTTCTTTAAAATGTGGTACATAATTACTTACAGGTTCTTCCAAAGATTTAATTTTACCCTCTTGCAATGCAATACCAATTAACAACGAGATCATACTTTTTGCTGCAGAAAAAGATCCACTCAAAGTTTTTGAATTGTATCCGTCAAAATATTTTTCGTACACAATCTTCCCATCTTGTATCACTAAAAAAGCATGCGTGTCATTTGAATCCAATGCAACTACTAATGAATCTGGCATGACTGCTTTATTATAAGCACTGTCTAAAGGCCAAAATTGAGGCACAGTAGCAGCTTTGACTATTCTTGTTGGGTGGGTTTTATAATCATGAATGCTATGCTTACCCCAAATGGCAAAATTTCTTAAATGTGCAAATATGGGTGTATAAGCAAGGCCAATCGTTATAACAATTAACACTATAAAACCATATAATATTTTCTTTAACATAAAAGGATCAAATTGATTTGTTATTAAACAACTATGCTTATTTTTATTCCTTAGTTGTAAATTTTACTCAAATTAAAAAAATATATGTCTTTATCACAATCATTTGAAGAAATTATTGAAAAAAGAAGGTCTAATAGAAAGTTTGACCCCAATGTAGAAGTGCCGGACGAAGTGATAAAGAAAAGCTTAGAACGCAGCATCCTCTCTCCAAATAGCAGCAATATGCAGTTATGGGAATTTTATTGGATCAAAGACCCTGCCTTACAAAAGGATTTTCACGAATATTGTTTAAATCAAAATGCAGCAAGAACTGCAAAACAATTGGTGGTATTTGTAACTCGTCAAGACCATTGGAAGAAAAGAGTACAATGGCATTTAGACAATATTAAAAAAGGTATCACAGGTGAAACCACCCCAAGTCAAGATAAATTGATGACCTACTATGGTAAATTAATGCCACTTGCTTATGGCACAGATCAGTTTGGTTTCTTGAGTGCAATAAGAAGAATATTAAGTGGAGTCATTGGTGCATTTAGACCAATGACAAGAATGAAAGGCCGAGCAGACCAAAGAATTACTGTGCATAAATCCTGTGCCTTAGCTGCCCAAACTTTTATGTTGTCAATCGCTGCCGAAGGGTTTGAATCCTGCCCTATGGAGGGATTCGATGCTGTAAGGGTAAGGAAAGCATTAGACCTACCAGAAATGGCAGAAATCAATATGATTATAAGTGTAGGGAAAGGTACTGAAGCTGGTATCTGGGGGAAAAGAGAAAGAGTACCGTATGAAGAAGTAGTGATTATAAAATAATTCATTACTCAAAAATACTTTTTGATTGATACAAAAAAGCCGCAGTGAATCATTGCGGCTTTTTTATGAATATCTATTTAAACTATTGAAGCAATTTATTTTTTCGCTGGCGTGATGATGATATTTCTGTATTCAATCGGTCCATGATCTCCTTGTAACATAATAGGACCAGGCGCAGCTTCGTTACTATCAATTGCCCCACCTGTAATTCCTGGAATTTCTTGTTTATAAATAATCGTTTGCCCATTCGCAACCACTGTGACCATTCTACCAATTAAAGTCACATCATATGACTGCCACTCTCCTGCTGCTTTTGCTGCATTCACCCATGGATCAATAAAACCATAGATCCCACCTAAATAAACGCTTTGAGGTTCTTTGCCTTGATTGTCTTCAATCTGGATTTCATAACGTCCTCTTAAGTATACGCCACTGTTACTTCCTTTTGGATACCTAAATTCAATATGTAATTTAAAATCATCGAAGCTTGCAAGTGTTCTAATATTATCGCCTGATTCAGGGCTAGTCAATACCCCATTTACATTCATCCATTGTTTTTTCCTGCCCATTGCGATCCAACCTGATAAATCTTTATTATTTAATAATTCTATAGGTGTACCCCAAGTCACTTCTTTTAAACTATTTAATCTAGGTGCGCGAACACCGGTCCATGTATATTTTTGACCATAAGGTGCGATCATGGTTCCTTTTAATTGGTCCCCAATTAATTCACCTTCTACCACTAAATTATTTTCTGTGCGATCCCATTGTGGCGGAATCGTAAAATTCATTTTTTTGCCATCAAAAAAAACTTGTGCCACAGGTCTTGCACTTCCCCCGTCTGCAACAAATCTGCCGATTAAATTTTTTACACCGGAATGTCGCACTTCTAACCAAGAAGGCGCTATTCTACCTCCACCCATATCAACCGTTAAATCCCATCTGCCTTCTAATGGACTTTCTTGTGCATTTGTTTTTGTATGCACAAACAAAATAGAAAAGACTATAACAAAAATTTGAACCTTTTTAAATACTTGCTTCATACGGATATGCTTATTTGAACCTTTAATTTACAATTAAATAATAAACAATTATAAAATTTTATTTAAACAAGCTTTTTAAATTGGTTTCCAAAACATGCGCTAAAAAAAAGATGGCCCTTATGAGGCCATCTTGATTATATTCAATCATTTCTTAAATCATTTGAAGATTTTGCCTAAATGATTAAGCTAAATCGAATCGATCTAATTCCATTACTTTATTCCAAGCAGCAACAAAATCATGAACAAATTTTGTTTTAGCATCATCACATGCATACACTTCTGCCAAAGCACGTAATTCAGAATTTGAACCAAAGATTAAGTCGACTCTTGTTCCAGTAAATTTAACCGCTCCAGTTTTTCTATCCACTCCTTGGAAAGCATTTTGTGAATGATCCATAGCGCTCCATGCGTTATTGTAATCAATTAAGTTTACAAAGTAATCATTGGTTAATACGCCTGGTGTATTTGTAAACACGCCGTGATTAGACTGATCAAAATTAGTATTCAATACACGCATGCCACCAAATAGTACTGTCATTTCTGGGGCTGTCAAGGTTAATAATTGTGCCTTGTCAATTAACATTTCTTCTGCAGAAACCAATGTACGTGGTTTAATATAATTACGGAATCCATCAGCAATTGGCTCTAAGACTGCAAATGATGCCACATCCGTTTCTTCTTGACTAGCATCTGCACGACCAGGAGTGAATGGCACTTTAATAGTTAGCCCACCATCCTTAGCCGCTTTCTCAATTGCAGCAGCACCAGCTAATACAATAAGATCTGCCATTGAAACTTGTTTGCCACCAGTTGCACTTGCATTAAATTCTTTTTGTACGGCTTCTAATGCATCCAATACTTTTGACAATTGTGCCGGATTATTTACAGCCCAATATTTTTGAGGTGCTAAACGAATTCTTGCACCGTTTGCTCCACCTCTTTTATCTGATCCACGGAAAGTAGATGCAGATGCCCAAGCAGCTGAAACTAATTCAGAAACAGACAAACCAGTAGCATGTACTTTTGCTTTTAAAGCTTCGATATCTGTTGCATCAATCAATGTGTAATTGATTGCAGGAATTGGGTCTTGCCAAATCAACACTTCAGCAGGTACTTCTGGTCCAACATAACGTGCACGTGGTCCCATATCGCGGTGTGTTAATTTAAACCAAGCTCTTGCAAATGCATCTGCTAATTGATCTGGATTTTCATAAAATCTTTTTGAAATTGGTGCATATGCTGGATCTAATATCAATGCCAAATCTGTTGTTAACATAGTTGGTGCATGTGTGATAGAAGGATCATGTGCATCTGGCACAGTGCCCGCACCCGCTCCAGCTTTTGGCTTCCATTGATGCGCTCCAGCTGGACTCTTCACTAATTCCCACTCATATTTATATAAGTTTTCAAAATAGTTATTGCTCCATTGAGTTGGTGTGGTTGTCCAAGCGCCTTCTAAACCAGACGTGATGGTATATACACCATTACCTGTTCCAAAAGTATTCTTCCAACCTTGTCCTTGCTCAGCAATATCTGCAGCAGCTGGTTCCTTACCTACATACATGTTTGGATCTGCTGCACCGTGTGTTTTACCAAATGTATGTCCACCTGCAATCAATGCAACTGTTTCTTCATCATTCATAGCCATACGCGCAAATGTTTCACGAATATCTTTTGCAGATGCAATTGGATCAGGATTACCATTAGGTCCTTCTGGATTCACATAAATCAATCCCATTTGTACCGCTGCTAAAGGATTTTCTAATTCACGGTCTCCAGAATATCTTTTATCACCTAACCACTCTCTTTCATTTCCCCAGTATACATCTTCTTGAGGCTCCCAAACATCTTCTCGTCCGCCAGCAAAACCAAAAGTTTTAAAGCCCATAGATTCTAAAGCACAATTACCTGCTAAAATCATTAAATCGGCCCAAGATAATTTTTGACCATACTTCTTTTTGATTGGCCATAATAGTAATCGCGCCTTATCTAAATTGGTATTATCAGGCCAGCTATTCAATGGTGCAAAACGTTGCATACCTGCACCACCGCCACCACGACCATCTGTTGTACGATAAGTTCCTGCAGCATGCCATGCCATACGGATAAAGAAAGGACCATAATGTCCATAATCAGCAGGCCACCACTCTTGTGAATTTGTCATCAAGTCAACAATATCTTGCTTCACCGCTTTTAAATCTAAAGACTTAAAGGCAGAAACATAATTGAAGGTTTGCTCCATTGGATTAGACAATGTAGAGTGTTGTCTTAAAATATTTAATTTTAATTGATTAGGCCACCAATCTCTATTCACTGGTCCGGTTCCTGCACTTCCTAATTTTGATGAAAGTGTTGTCGCACCTGTAAATGGGCATTTTGCTGCTCCGTCTGTAGTTTGATTATCCATAAAATTGTGATTTTTTTAAATGTTTGATTTAGATGCGAAATTAACCATTAATAGTGTAAAATGAATACAAAATGAATGAACATAGTTATAACATTTTACTGATAATTTTGTTGCAAATGATATGTAAAAAATAGATTTTATTTTAAACAAAAATAAACCTGAAAAAATAGGCTTATTTAAATAGTTAATTTTAAATTTATAGGGTAAAAAGCGGGCTGCATAGGAATGCTAAGCTACCTGCAATTCATTTAAGCTATAAAAATTCGTATGAAAAAATTATTAATAAGCTCTTTTAGTGCGCTTTGTTTATTGTTAGTGGGTACTTCATTCGCCCCAATTGCAGACAATCCCGACGCCATAGTTGGTGTGTGGAAAACAGGAGAAGGAACCGCGATGGTGCGTATCTATAAAAATGGTGAAAAATACCAAGGAAAAGTAGTTTGGTTAAAAGAACCAAATGATCCAGAAACTGGAAAACCAAAGCAAGATAAAAACCATCCTGAAGAAGCAACTAGAACAAGACCAGTTCTTGGAATGATTAATATTTGGGGCTTCACTTACAAAGAAACTAATCTTTGGGATGATGGTAATATTTACGACCCTAAAAATGGCAGCACCTACTCTTGTACCATTAAAATGATTAACCCTAATTCACTAGAAGTTAGAGGATATATTGGGGTTTCAATTATTGGAAGGACAGATACCTGGACTAGACAACAAGCTAAATAATACTAAGGAGATACAAAATTTAGGCTAATATTAAAAAACAATGGATTGCCTAAATTACTAGAAAAGAAGCGTTGACTATCTTCTCTGGCATCATACCTATTAACAACATCGAAACGGTAATTGTACCTTAAACCTGCTTGTGCGTTTATCCAAAGAAATCCTGCAAGCTTTTTATCCCACATGATTCTTGGCTTCACTTCTCCACGTTGGATATATGCATTTCTACCCATCGTACTTGGTAGTTGCATTAAATATTGATTTCCCTCTAATTCAAATCCAGCCTGAAGCATACTCGTTGTAGAGAAATTATATCGAACAAAACCACGAGCAGGAAGTAAAAGCTCCATGCCCCATTTATCATTGAATGTTTTATTCCAAAACAAAACTGGCAAGTGCATTAATTGACCTGCACGATAAGTTCTAGCCAAACCAGTACCAATCATATTTTTTTCGGATGTCTTCCATCCATATATAACTGTACCACTTAAAGTGATTGCTTTGTTTTGTATCGCATTTGCATTTTCAAACAAACCGTTTACGTCTGCACTCGCTTGAAAAATTAAAAAATTCTTTTCGTTTAACGGTTTAAAAACAGTGGTATTAATGCCGGCTGTTAATAAAGCTGTTTCATCTAACGCAGTTGCAAAATCGTTTACTGTTGGATTGGTAACATTGAATTTACTATTCCAATAATTTACACCCATTTGCCAAATAATTTTATTGGTCGAAACAACAGGCACATTTACTTGCGCTCTTATTGCATTTACATCGGCTATATTAATTTGTGTTGGAAATTGCTTGGAATTAAAACTTATACCAGGCATCGAAAATCCACCATATTGCTCAAATCCTAAACTCAAAATTCTCTGAGGCGTTTGATTTAAAACTTTTTGAGAACAATAACGTTTAACCCCGTCTGCATCCCCAAAATTACTGTAGTCGAAATTTTCTGTAGTATCAGTTTGAGAAAATACAAATGAAGCACTGAATAAACATAAAAGAGTAAATATTAGACGCATAAATAGACGTATTAATTTAAATACAAATATAAAATTAAACTTTTTACATTGGCTTAAAAAGCATAAGTCGAAATAAATTTTATTTTCTTCGCCCTATTTAATGCGTTTGCGTAATAAAAAAGCGCCCTAAGCAAATGCGAAGGGCGCCTAATCTTAAATTCTAATGTGGAGTCGAGGGGAGTCGAACCCCTGTCCAAACAAAGTTACCATTGGTCTTCTACATGTTTATTGTTTTATTATTTGTCGGTAATCAGCAGGAAAAACACAAACCAATTGATTACTTAGCTGTATGGTACTTAAATAAGCGGCACAGCCTATGCTTATCGCATCCCTTTTTGTTTTGATTAAGCTAAGGAGCGGGTAAAGGGCCTACCTGCTCGCTCGGCCATAATGGAAGTTAATTCACTGAATTAAGCAGCCATGGCGTAATTTGTTTCGCCTTTTGATTGTTTGGTATTCAGATTAAAGTGCTAATTACCCAACGCACTACATGCTTACCCCAACCGCTACGCTTGCTGTCAAAACCATACGACCCCA
>DBOB01000006.1 GCA_002299885.1 Sediminibacterium sp. UBA657 | reverse complement strand
TTGTAATTATCGGAGCACTTGGTGTTGGTCGAATTTCTACCTCAAATTCATTTGATGTATGCAGCAATACAGTTCCTAAATTATTTTTAAATTCAGCTTTATAAAAACCAGATGAAGAATTACCATAATTTGAACTTGCACCATTACTCACATTAAAATAACCAGGAATTTGGGTATACGCATCTGATGAATTTAACTTGTAAAATATATAAAGCCTTACAGTTTGTCCACTAGTATTTGAATAGTCAAATGTAACATCGTTACAGTTGTATAGAGGCTTAGCATTACTTCCTGTTGCCAATGAAAAACTATATTGCCCCATCCCCACATTAGAAAGCAACATCAACCCCAAAAAAATATATAAAATCCTTTTTTTCAAAATATGACAAAAATATTTAATATGAATATAGTATAACTACCCAAAAACAAAACGAAAAAAACCCCTCAAGATTGCTTGAAGGGTTAGCTAATATCCTATGTTTTGTGTTAAATTTTAGTTTACGCCGTTTACTATAGCTTCCTTATACACTTTCTGCACTAAACCCTGTAAAACCTTACCTGGTCCAAACTCTGTAAAGTTGGTGGCGCCGTCTGCTACCATGGCTTCCACAGATTGTGTCCATTTTACAGCACCGGTCAATTGTGCGATTAAGTTGGCCTTGATTTGTGCAGGATCCGTCACTGCAGATGCGGTTACATTTTGGTATACTGGGCAAATTGGATTGTTGAATGTGGTGGCTTCAATTGCTGCCGCTAATTCAATTTTCGCTGGCTCCATGAGTGGTGAGTGGAATGCCCCTCCTACTGGTAAAACCAAAGCACGTTTTGCACCCGCTGCTTTCATTTGTTCACATGCAATTTCAATACCATTTACGGATCCAGATATCACCAACTGACCAGGGCAATTGTAATTGGCAGGCACCACTACCTCACCAGATTCAGCAGATACGCTTGCACATATTTCTTCTACTTTATCATCCGCCAATGCTAGTACTGCAGCCATAGTGGATGGTTGGATTTCACAAGCAGCTTGCATCGCTTTTGCACGTATGCTTACTAAACGTAATGCATCTTCAAAACTTAAAGTTTGATTGGCAACAAGTGCACTAAATTCTCCCAAAGAATGTCCTGCCACCATATCTGGTGTGGTATGTTCTGTCGTTAAATAAGCAATCACAGAATGTATAAATACTGCAGGCTGTGTGACATTAGTTTGTTTTAATTGCTCATCTGTTCCTTCAAACATAATGTCACTAATGCGAAACCCTACAATTTCATTTGCTTTTTCAAATAAGGTTTTTGCGGCTTCATTGGACTCGTATAAATTTTTTCCCATTCCAGAAAACTGACTTCCTTGACCTGGGAATACAAATGCATGCTTTGACATAGAAATGATTTTATTAAAAAGTAAAATTACTTAAATATATCAATAAAAAATAGGGTAAGTAATCGTCAAAAATTACTTACCCTACTTTAAAAAGAAAAATTAGAGACTATTATTTGTCTTTATTTATATGAGACTTTAATAATGACTGAATTGAAAATAATAATAAAATTGAGGCAATAGCAACAATAGATAAGAATGCGCCACCTGCGAAAGTTAGAGATTTAACTCTATTCAATGCTTTTTCCATTGTTTTAAGTGACTTCTTTTCTTCGGCTATTTCAACCTTTTCACTGTATAATTTTAAATATCTTTTTAAAGATTTATACAAATCATTTTTATCATAATACCCTAAATCTTCGTTAAAACCTTTAACAGCATTTGACAAATCATCAATCCCTAAGCTTGAATCAAAAACTAATTTAGCGATCTCAAAATATTTAGATGCTGGATAGTTTTTATCCTTTAAGGCAGCATGCTCTTTAATTATAGAAATAGCTATATCGATTTGCTGATCTGTTACACTATTTGTTACAACATAACTTATAAACTGCCATGCATCACTAAGGTCCTCTTGATTATTAATGATTTTGTCTGATAATAAAATTGCTTTTCTTAAATCAAAAGCATCTTCAAGTTTACTCAAACTTACAGAAGGAAGTTCGTTAAGTCCATATGCAAAAGCAAAAAAGCCCTCTTTTACCAAATAAGTTTTTTCTACTTTTTTATTTAGAAAATGAAGCATTTTAATAAACTCTACTTTTTCACAAATCATTGTGGAGTCATAACCTCTATTTCTAAAAATATCCTCTAATACATTTGGAATTGCTTCTCTATTTTTATTAAAATCTCTTTTTTGGTACATTACGTAATCCCCGTAATCATCTTGCATATAATTACCATATTCATCTCTTGCGTAATCATTATATGATTCTGAGGAATCCCCCAAGTTTACCCACTCACTATTAGGTAGGTCTTTTTTTAATGTGTCAATCCAGTTATTGTATTCCTCTTGAGGACATGTAGATGGAGCACTAACAACTACAGTTGAGGTATCTACTTTATTTTCAATTACCTCAGATTTGCTAACATTGACAGAGTCCCTACTTGTTGGAGTAGCATTTAACAAAAAATATAAAAGACTTAATGCTAAAACTACAAGTCCAAGTAATGATAATACCTGCCATGATCTTCGACCAATTGGAAAAACAAAGCGTTCTTCCATGTTGTTGAAAAATTTTTTCATAGTATATAATTTTATTTAAATATAACATTTTTATAATAAATAAAAAAAAATGGTGAAGCTAAGCTCCACCATTCATTACAAACTAACTTATAACCAAACTATGAACCAAAAATTTTAGGCATTGATGTCTAAATATTTTAGAAACTCAGCCTTTGTATTTTCTTCTTGAAATTTACCACCATAAAAACCGGTGATGGTATTGGAACTATCGTCCTTCACCCCTCTACTTGCAACACATAAATGTTTTGCATCTAAATAGACAGCTACATCCTGTGTTTGTAAAACAGTCTGTAAAGCTTTACCAATTTGCATGGTCAAACGCTCTTGCACTTGTGGACGCTTAGAGAAATATTCTACCAAACGGTTTAATTTACTTAAGCCAATCACTTTGCCACTGCTGATATACGCTACATGCGCTTTACCAAAGAATGGTACAAAATGGTGCTCGCAATTAGTATAGAAATTGATATTTTTTTCGACCAACATTTCATTGTACTGAAATTTATTTTCAAACAAGGTCATGCTTGGCATGTTCGCTGGATTCAATCCTTGGAACAATTCTTTTACATACATTTTTGCTACTCTGAGTGGTGTACCTCTTAAACTATCATCACTTAAGTCCATCCCGATTGTTTCCATGATGGCTCTGAAATGTGGTTCTATCAAGGCAATTTTTTCCTCATCTGTTTTATCAAAAGCGTCTGCACGCATTGGTGTATCTACTGAGCTTGCTTTGTGCTCATCGCCCATTTCTTCGATGATTAAATGGCTTAATTCAATTTTTTGTTCGCTAAGCGGGGTAGTCAACAAAGTTTCTTTCTGTTTCATAAAGTCGAATTTTTAATGCCAATTGCTCGGCAATACGAGGTCTTAATAAATTGTAAATCACAATCGCAATGTTTTCTGCAGATGGATTTAAATTCTTAAACAACTCGGTGTCTAGGTTTAAATTTTTGTGGTCGAATCGGGCGATAACTTCTTCCCCAATAATTTTGCTTAAGTCTTTGGTGTTAATCACGAAACCAGTAATTGGATCGGGCACACCTACTACTTTTACAATAAGGTCATAATTATGTCCATGATAGTTAGGATTGCTACATGCTCCAAAAACACGCTTGTTCTCTTCGTCTGTCCAGTCTGCACAATACAATTTGTGTGCGGCATTAAAATGCTCTTTTCGATATACCGCTACTTGGTGTTCCATAGTTCCTTAATTAAGAGGATAAAGTTACAATATATAGAACAAGGATGCGCTGATAATGTTTAACTAAATGTCAAATAAATTAAACAAAATTGGGCAAAAGGGGAAAAAAAGGGATTTTGTAGACTATTTTAATTAATTATTAGCCATAATATTCAACATAAATACGCTGAGTCTCATACAATTTGATGCAATGTAATTGCACCTCTTGAGGAAGATGTGGTTGTAATTGCTCCCAAATGGCAACCGCAAGGTTTTCGGTGGAACATAATTTACCTGCCATAAAGGGCACATCTAAATTAAGGTTCTTATGATCCAAATGATCAAGCACATGTTGCTTAATAAGGATGCTTAGTTTTTTAACATCAAATAAGAAGCCAGTTTCAGGATTCGGTGTCCCTTTAATGGTCACCATTAACTCATAGTTGTGTCCGTGCCAATTCTCATTTGCACAAACCCCAAACACTTCCTCATTTTTTTCCTTAGACCAATTTGGGTTGGCTAATTTATGGGCAGCGTTAAAATGTTCCACTCGAGTTAGGTATACCATCACCGTTTATTTTTGCAAAGATATAAATTTGATGGAACTTTAACCCATGAGAATCATTATATCTGCAGCAACCAATGGGGAGTGGATGCCCCTTTTTCAAAAAATCAACCCAAAATTCGTTACACCAAACAAAAAATTCTCTGTGGGGTTTCATGAATCTGGGGTGGGTATGCTTGCAAGTAGTGTTTCTTTAATGAAGATGGTAGTGCAAGAAACGCCAAGCTTAATCATTCAAATGGGTATAGCAGGAAGCTTGGACCCAAAGATTCCTTTGGGCAAAGTATTCGTGATAAAGGATGATGTGATTGGTGATATTGGGGTGACAGAAAATAAACAATGGAAAGACTTATTTGACTTAAAATTAGATGGTGCAAATGATGCACCATTTGAAAAAAAATCTTTACCGAACGATTGGTTGAATCAATATAATTTATTGAAGTTGCCTACTAAAAAAGGGGTGACCATTAATACAATCACCACCGATAAGAAAATTATTGAGCGTTACCGAACAAAATACAAAGCTCAAATAGAATCCATGGAAGGTGCTGCCTTACATTACATTGGAAGAGATTTAAATATTCCATTTATACAAATTCGTGCCGTATCCAATTATGTTGGCGAACGCAATAAAGCAAAATGGAAAATGCAGGAAGCCATTTATAATTTAAATGAAACTGTTATCAAATATTTAGAGGCTTTATCTACTCAAGCTTTTTAATTTAGAATCGAATTCATATGCCTACAATTGATATCGGTTTTTCTCCTTGTCCTAACGACACATTTATTTTTGACGCATTAGTCAATCATAAAATTGACACCAAGGGATATGATTTTCAAATACACTTGGAAGACGTGCAAACCTTGAATGAGTGGGCTTTACAAGGCAAGCTACCCTATTCAAAAATCAGTTATGGCGTTTGGCCTAAATTAAAAAATCAATACCAATTATTAGAGAGTGGTGGTGCATTGGGAAAAGGTGTTGGCCCTCTATTAATTTACAAAGCCGACCCTAGCAATTTATCTGGAAAACCAGATGAAAAAACAATGCGTGTTGCTATTCCAGGCATGGATACCACAGCACATTTATTATTTAGCCTTGCCTTCCCAGAAATTACAAATAAAGTTTTTTTAGTTTTTAATGAAATAGAGGAAGCCGTGCTTTCTGGAAAAGTAGATGCGGGTGTGATCATTCATGAAAACAGATTTACATACGAAGCAAAAGGTTTAAGTAAATGGATGGACCTTGGTCATTTTTTTGAAACCAGTTTCGATGCGCCTATTCCTCTAGGTGGGATTATAGCAAGAAAAGATAGACCACAAGATGAAATTAGAATGATGGATGCATTGATTCAAGAAAGTGTGCAGTATGCATTCAAAAATAGTTACGAAACACTTCCTGAATTTGTAAAGTCTCATTCACAAGAAATGTCTGAGCAAGTGATGCGTCAACACATCAATTTATATGTGAATGATTTTAGTATTCAAATGGGTGAAGTTGGTAAAAATGCAATTGCTAAATTAGAAGAGACCTACAATCAATTAAGGCTTTAAAGCTTTCGCATAAGCAGCCAAGACCCTTACCCTGGCTTCCTCATGCACCACAATGGGTTGAGGATAGGAAAGGCTATCCAGCTCGGGTATCCACTTGCGGATATATTGTAATTGCTTATCAAATTTTTCTGTTTGAAGTCTTGGATTGAATACCCTAAAATAAGGTGCAGCATCACATCCACTTCCACTCGCCCACTGCCATCCACCATTGTTTGCTGCAAAATCAAAATCCAATAATTTTTGTGCGAAATAAGCTTCGCCCCAACGCCAGTCAATCAATAAATGCTTGGTTAAAAAACTTGCTACAATCATACGAACCCGGTTATGCATAAACCCTGTGGCATTGAGTTCGCGCATGCCCGCATCTACAATGGGGTAACCTGTTTGTCCATTGCACCATGCTTCAAATTCTTTTTCATTATTGCGCCATTCAATCAAATCATATTGTGCTCTAAAAGATTTTCCCTCGGCCACATGTGGGAAATGCCATAAGATCATATGATAAAAATCGCGCCAAATTAATTCGTTCAAATAAGTGGTATTGATGGAAGCAGTTTCCAAAGCCAACTGTCTAATTGAAATAGTCCCAAATCTTAAGTGCATTCCAAGATGCGAAGTGCCCCCTTCTTTCGCTGGAAAATTTCTTTGTTCGGTGTAGTTTTTCACTGTGCTTTCCTTCCATTTTTTTGCAGGCACCACTAAGTCTGTTTGCTCAAATCCCATGTCCTTTAAACTTGGAATTTTCAAAGGCTTACTATCAATAAAATAATCCAAACCTTTTTCCGATGGTAATAATTTTGGCGTATTCGCTTCCCATGCAGCTTTCCATCTTCTAGAATAAGGCGTGAAAACGGTGTATGGTTTGCCATCCTCTTTTGTCACTTCGGACTTTTCAAAAATCACTTGGTCCTTATAGGCATGAAACTCAATCTTATCCTTAGCTAAATCTGTTGCAATTTGTGCATCCCTATTGATCCCATAAGGTTCATAATCCTGATTGGTAAAAACGGAATGGATTTGATATTGTTTTTTTAGGGCTTCAAAGGCTTCAGTTGGATGACCATAATGCACCCAAAGGGATTTCCCTTTTTCTGTTAAAGTGTTCTGTAATTCTGTGATGGTTTGATGGATAAAATCCACTCTTCTATCTGCTTTATCTTCCAATTTATCCAAAATCATTTTATCAAAAATGAAAATGGGTAGCACTTTCAATTCTAATTTTTGAGCCAACTTAAGGGCATGGTATAATCCTGTATTGTCTTTAAATCTGAGATCTCTTCGGAACCAAAATAGAATAACGGATGGGCGCATAGTAAGAGAATAACATTTAACAATACAAATAGTTGAATCTTAAGCTCAATTTATCAATTAATAATTAATTTAGTGGATGCAAATTAAAGCCTTCATTACAAGCCTAGAGGAATGGGCACCGCTCCAATTTCAAGAATCCTATGATAATTCAGGTTTAATTGTTGGCGATCCCGAGGCCAATTGCACGGGTATTTTGTGCTCCCTAGACTGTACAGAAGCGGTTATCGAGGAAGCCATTCAAAAAGGATGCAACCTTATTGTAAGTCATCATCCCATCATTTTTAAAGGTATCAAGCAATTTAGTGGGGACCATTTTGTCAATAGAACGGTATTAAAAGCCATCCATCATAACATCGCTTTGTATGCCATTCACACCAATTTGGACAATATGATCCATGGGGTCAATAGTACCCTAGCCGACCGATTACACCTTGGGAATAGACGAATTTTAGCCCCAATTCCTGGTCAATTGGATGCAAATGGGCAAGCTGTAGGTGCTGGAATAGTAGGTGAATTGCCCCTAGAGACCGAGCCTGAGGCCTTCATTAGATGGGTGAAGGAGCAGTTGAATTTAGAAGTAATTAAGCACACAAAATTAATTGATAAAAAATTGATAACCATAGCTTTATGTGGTGGTAGTGGTAGCTTTTTATTAGACCATGTAAAGGCTCAAAACATCGATTGTTTCATCACAAGCGACCTTAAATACCATGATTTCTTTGAGGCAGACGGCAAGTACCTATTACTGGATATTGGGCATGGGGAAAGCGAACATTTAGTTCCTGGACTAATTGTTGACTATTTAAAGCGTAAATTCCTTACCTTTGCCGTCCTCGAATCTGAGGTAAAAACGCAACCAATAAGCTACTTAAAATAAAACATTCATATGGCATCAGTCAAAGACTTTTCAGTAGAAGAAAAATTAGTGAATCTTCACAAGCTTCAAACAGTAGACAGCAGTATCGACCAGATTGAAATTCTACGTGGTGAATTACCAATGGAAGTGAAGGATTTGGAAGACGAAGTGCAAGGATTGGTGAACAGACAAAATAGAATCGAAGAAGAGATCAATGGTATCACTGAATTTATTGAAAGCAAGAAAGCTGCTATCAAGGAAAGTGAAGAATTGATTGCTAAGTATGAAAAACAAAGCGAGAATGTAAAGAACAATCGTGAGTTCGAAGCTATTAACAAAGAATTAGAAATGCAAGGTTTGGAAATCAAACTTTCCGAAAAACATATCCGTGACGCAAACGAAGAATTAGCTGAAAAGATCAAGGTTTTGGAAGCTGCAAAAAAGACAATTGCTGTAAAAGACGGTGTGTTGACACACAAGAAAGGTGAATTAGAAAAAATCATCGCAGATACAGAAATCGAAGAGAAAGACTTAAGAAAAAAGAGCGAAGAAGCTAGAGCACATATTGATGAGCGTTTATTGTACAGTTACGACCGTATCAGAAACTCATACCGTAATGGATTGGCTGTAGTGACTGTTGAGCGTGATGCTTGTGGTGGATGTTTTAACTCAATCCCTCCTCAACGTCAAAGTGAAATCCGTTTACATAAGAAGATCATTGTTTGTGAGAACTGTGGTAGAATCTTAGTAGAAGGTGAATTAGCTGGTAAAGAAGCTTAATACAATTAAGTTTTAAAATATTCCCAGAAAGGGTAGCCAATCGGCTACCCTTTCTTAATTTTACACCATGAGAAAATGCTTCCTACTTGCTTTGGTGTGCTTAATGACAATTCATGTCATTGGTCAATACCAATACAGTTGGACACCTCGTACACAAAAGATCTACGAATCCATCACTAGCTTGCGCATCCCAGAAGCAAGGACTTTGATTAGTCAAGATAAAAAAGCGAATGCCTCTAATTTAATCTACCCGCTGCTTGAAAGCTATGCCGATTTTTACCAGTTATTTTTAAATGAAAACAAAGATGAATACAGCCGGATGTATCCAGCCTTTGAACAAAGGATTCAATTATTAGAAGAAGGTCCAAAACAATCTCCTTACTACCTTCATAGTCTTGCATTAGCGCATCTTCATAAATCATTGATCGCAATAAGATTTAATAAAAATTTGGAAGCAGCATTGGATTTTAGAAAAGCCTTTCTTCTTTTTAAAGCAAGCAAAAAAGCCTTCCCCAATTTTACACCAACCGATGTGTACTATGGGCTTATGTCTACTGTGATTGGGACCATTCCTAAAGGTTATCAATGGATGGCCAATGTTTTAGGTATGACTGGTAAAATTTCAGAAGGCAATGCGCTTGTCTTAAAATATATCAATAGCAAAGATGCTAATTCCAATCAATGTCGCAACGAAGCCCTTTTTGTGTATCCTTATCTTGTCATGAACTTTGAAGGCAACAAGAAAAAAACATTTGATTTCATTGAAAAAACAGACTTTGACCTGGTCAATAATCATTTGCATGCGTATATGGCGACCAACCTGTATTTGAATAACCAACAATCGCAGAAAGCTTTGCAAATTGCTTCCAATATCAATCCATCGAATCAATACTTATCCCTTCCCTTTTGGCAATTAGAAATGGGATATGCTTATTTAAACGATTTGAAATTAGATGCTGCTAAAACTGCTTTGCAAAATTTTATTAGCAGTTTTAAGGGACAGTTTTATGTAAAAGATGCTTTTGAAAAATTAAGCTGGATTGCCTACATACAAGGAGACCAAGCCAAGGCCAATGCTTACAGAAGCAATGTAATCTCCAAAGGGAATGATATCACAGATGCCGATAAACAAGCTTTACAAAACGCCAAAAAAGGCACATGGCCCCATCCTATTTTATTAAGGGCAAGACTGCTCAGTGACGGAGGATACCAACAACAGGCACTGGCAATTTTGGCAGGGAAAACAAGTAATGATTTTGATAAAGCTGCGGACAAAACAGAATTTGCTTATCGCCTTGGTCGTATTTATGACTTAGCAGGCCAGCCTGATCAAGCCATTCCTTTTTACAGTTCTGCAATTGAAAAAGGTGCCAATCAACCTGAATATTTTGCAGCTAGGGCCGCCCTTCAAATTGGTTTGATTTATGAACAAAAAGGCAACACATCGCTCGCCATCACCTTTTTTAACACCTGCATAGAAATGAAAAACCACGCTTTTAAAAATTCCTTAGATCAAAAAGCAAAAACAGGTATTCAGCGTTGTTTGAGGAAATAAAATTGGGTGTATATTGCAGTATATCATGCTGACTCAATTAGACATACAGAACTATATTTTAATCGACGAATTACAGATTCATTTATCCAACCAACTCTCTGTGATTACAGGAGAAACGGGCGCGGGTAAAAGTATCATCATGGGTGCACTGGGTTTAATTTTAGGAGATCGTGCAGATAGTTCTGTTTGTCGTAATCCAGAAAAAAAATGTGTGATAGAAGGTGTTTTTACACTTGCCAATAAAAATAATTACGCTGCATTTTTTGAAGCAAATGATTTAGACCTTGCCGACGAATTAATTATTCGAAGAGAGATCAATGCACAAGGCAAGTCTAGGGCTTTCATCAACGATACACCTATTAATTTAAATGAATTAAGGCAGCTTACTTCTCAATTGGTGGACCTGCATCAACAATTTGATACACTTAGTTTGGGGGATATGGAATTTCAAAGAACGGTGTTAGATGCATTGGCCAATACACATAAGACACTCGAGCATTACCAAAGCACTTTTCATGATTGGAAAGCTGCTACCAAGCATTTAAGTGAGTTGATTGAACAAAAAGAAAATTTTGATCAAACTGTGGCTTATAAATCGCATTTATTAGAGGAGCTCACTGCTCTTGGATTGCATGAAAACGAATTAGAGCAATTAGAGATTGATTTAAAATTTATGGAAAATGCTGCAGATATTAAAACGCAATTAACACAAAGCATTTACACATTAGATGAATCAGATCAACCAATTGTTCAACAGATCAAACAAATTGCAAATAATTTAGAAAGCATTGCAAAATTTCAGAACGATTTTGATCCCTTATTAGCAAGATTGAAAGCAGCACAAATAGAATTAGCGGATATCACGAGTGAACTTCAAACATGGCAGGATAAAATGGATTTTGATGCGTCAAAAATCAGCTCCATGCAAGAAAGATTGTCCCAAGGATACCATTTACAAAAAAAGCATAAGGTACAATCTACTGCTGCCCTATTAGAGCTTCAAGAGGCATTGTCAAAAGACCTTGAAGCCGTTTTGCATATTGATGAAGCCATTGAAACTTATACTAAGAAAGTAGCTGCTACAGAAAAAGATTTATCTGCATTGGCTGCAGACTTAAGTGACCAACGTACAAAACAAGCTACCCCTTTTGCAAAACAAGTGAACCATTTGTTGCATCAAGTGGGCATGCCTAATGCACAATTAAAAGTACAATTGGATAAAGTTCCATTCAATCAATTTGGTATTGATAAAATTGACTTTCTTTTTGATGCCAATAATACCCAGAAATTTGAGCCCATTAAAAAAGTGGCAAGTGGTGGTGAATTAAGTCGATTGATGTTATGCATTAAATCTTTGGTTGGAAAATCGATTGATTTGCCAACAATGATCTTTGATGAAATTGATTCTGGTATTTCTGGTGAGCCTGCAAAACAAGTGGGGTTATTATTACAGGAATTGGGTCAAGCGCGCCAGGTACTTTGTATTACCCATCAACCCCAAATTGCTGCAAAAGGCCAAGCGCATTTATACGTGTACAAAGAACAAGAAGGTAAAACCACCCATACGCATGTTCGTGCTTTAGCAGCAGATGAGCGCGTGATTCATATCGCCCGAATGATTGGTGGTGACCCACCTAGTAAAGCAGCTTTAGAGCATGCGAATGAATTACTTGCTTAACCTATATTAAGCCCTCTGATTGGCTTTTTTATAGGATATTATAATTATTTTTGCAAGAATTAAATAAACCCATAAAGATGGCACACAATTTATTAAAAGGTAAGAGAGGTATCATTACTGGAGCACTAGATCAAAATTCAATTGCTTGGAAAGTAGCAGAGCAAGCACATGCCGAAGGTGCTACATTTGTGTTGACCAATGCACCTATCGCTATGCGTATGGGGGAGATCAATGTACTTGCAGAAAAAACCAATTCTAAAATTATACCGGCTGACGCAACCAATGTAGAAGAATTAACAAATTTATTTACACAGTCTCAAGAAATTTTAGGAGGTAAAATTGATTTCGTTTTACATTCTATTGGCATGAGTGTCAATATTAGAAAAAATATTCCTTATCCATCTTTGAACTATGATTACTACGCAAAAGGTGTGGATGTGTCTGCTATGTCCTTACACAAAATGTTAAGTGTAGCTTACAACATGGATGCATTAAATGAACACGCTAGTGTGGTTGCCTTAACGTATGCTGCTGCACAAAGAACTTATCCATTCTATACAGATATGGCGGATATTAAAGCATTATTAGAGTCTATCGCACGTAGCTTTGGATACCATTATGGTCTACGTAACAAAGTTCGTGTAAATACCGTATCTCAGTCTCCTACTAAAACAACTGCAGGAACAGGTATTAAAGGATTCGGAGATTTCTATGATTATGCAGACGCTATTGCCCCATTAGGAAACGCATCGGCAGAAGATTGTGCGAACTATTGTATCACTTTGTTCTCTGATTTAACAAAGATGGTGACAATGCAAAACTTATTCCATGATGGAGGTTATTCTACAACTGGCGTAAGTGATTTAGTAATGCAAAAAGCTGGAATTACACAAGGATAAAACCTTGGACCTTCCGAAGAAAATAATTAATTAAGATAAATTCTAAACTATAGTATGAGCAATCAACAAATCAACCCCAAATTAGTTGAAGCAATTGGATACTTTGGTTCACTTCTTAGCTGTATCACTTTTATTCCTCAGGTTTACTTAACATGGCAAACAAAAAATGTAGAAAGCCTTAGCCTTCTAATGATTCTTATTGTGAACTTTAGCTGTATCGTTTGGTTAACCTATGCTTATTTAATTAAAAGCAAGCCAGTACTAGTAGCCAATACCATTGTATTGACTTTGAGCTTGATGTTGCTATATTTTAAATTGACTTTTTAGGAATACTATTTCTCGCGTTAAATTCAAAGAGAACCATTTTCTATTTTAAGATATCATTTACGCGATTTAATAAAAAAAGAGGACACGATTTCGTGTCCTCTTTTTTTATTAAATTCATTAGAGGTTAAATTATGTGGCGCTAACTTTCTACGAAAATTCATATAAATAACCTCATTAAAAAAGAGCTAACACAAAGTGTAGCTCTTTTTTAATTGCTTTATCATTAGAGAAGAACGAAGCACTGCTTCGTGATAACTAATTAATTATACATTTAGCTTTACAAGCAGTCCATAAAAATTAGTACTCGTCTTCATTAAACATAAAGTCTTCTTGGCTTGGATAATCAGGCCAAATGTCTTCGATACTTTCATATACTTCGCCCTCGTCTTCCAACTCTTGTAAATTCTCTACTACTTCTATTGGGGCACCGCTCCTAATGGAGTAGTCGATCAATTCATCTTTAGTTGCTGGCCAAGGCGCTTCTTCTAAATAGCTGGCTAATTCTAATGTCCAAAACATAGGGTTCTTTTTTGCAAAAGTAGCCGTATAAATGATATAACCAAATCTGATTTTTCTACATCATGTAAACATTTTATTAATTTTTGTCAATTTTCACCGGGTAATCGTAGGTTTGCACCATGGAGATGCAGCCAAAACTACTTGTAGCCAAAGATATATGGAAACAATATGGGACAGTACCCGTCCTTAAAGGCGTTTCCTTGGAACTATCCAAAGGAGACTTGGTTTCCATTGTAGGACCATCGGGTGCCGGTAAATCGACCCTATTGTACATTGTAAGTAGCTTAGAAAAGGCAGATAAAGGACAGGTTTTTTATGAAGGCGTTGCCATTGATCAATTGAATAACCAACAACTAGCCCATTTTAGAAATACACGTATTGGTTTTGTGTTTCAGTTCCACCACTTACTACCCGAATTTACTGCGATTGAAAATATTTCAATTCCAGGGTGGATCGGGAAAAAGGATAAAAAAGAGGTGGCAAAAAAAGCAATTGAATTATTAGATTATTTAGGACTTGCAGACAAACAAGATAAAAAACCACACCAATTATCTGGAGGAGAACAACAAAGAATTGCGGTAGCAAGGGCCCTCATTAATCAGCCAGCAATCATATTTGCAGACGAACCAACTGGTAACCTTGATAGTGAAAATGCACATGCCATGCATGAACTTTTTTTACGTTTGAAAAAAGAATTGAACCAGAGTTTCTTAATAGTAACACATAACGAAGCATTAGCTGCATTAAGTGACAGAACCCTCATTATGAAAGACGGAATTTTTGTATAAAAATTTCTGTGATTAAATTCTTGGCTTCCAAGGTAGATCAGCTACCCCATTCAAATGCCCAATATAACGAGCTAGTGTAAATAAATAGTCGCTTAAACGATTCAAATATTTAATCACTAAAACCTCTACAAATAAATCTTCTTCTTGCATATTCACACACCAGCGTTCTGCTCTTCTGCAAACACATCTAGCGATATGCGCTGTAGAGATTGCTTGATGTCCGCCTGGTATGATAAATGATTTCATTGGTGCAAGGACTTCGTTCATGGCATCCATCGCTAATTCAAGTCCTGCAATATCTTCTTCTTTTAAATCTGGAATTTTTAATGCAGAATCTTTTTCTGGATCACAAGCCAAGCTAGAACCTACTGTAAACAACCTATCTTGAATTTCTTTTAAATCTGCATTGATTTTTGCATCTACTACTAAGTCATTCAATAACCCAATAAATGAGTTCAATTCGTCCACAGTTCCGTATGTTTCAATGCGAATATGACTTTTAGGTACCCTTGTACCGCCAATTAATGATGTTTTTCCTTGATCTCCTGCCTTAGTGTAAATTTTCATAACCTTATAACAAAACTAAAGACACTTAGTTCAGTATCTACTAAATTAAATATGCTTTTGGTTCAGGGTATCGGTCTCTACATTTCCGTCCCTTAAACGAACTACGCGGTGCGCATATTGAGCGATATCTTCCTCGTGTGTGACAAGGATCACTGTATTACCACCAGCATGGATTTTACCGAATAATTCCATGACTTCTACTGATGTTTTTGAATCCAAATTACCTGTTGGCTCATCCGCTAATAAAATAGATGGGTTGTTCACCAATGCACGCGCAATCGCCACACGTTGAATCTGTCCACCACTCAACTCATTTGATTTATGATGACTTCTGTCTGCAAGACCTACTTTTTCTAAAGCCGCTAATGCTCTTTCTATTCTGTCCTTTTTTGGGATGCCCGCATAAACCAATGGTAAAGCCACATTTTCTGCAGCGGTTAACCTTGGCAATAAATTGAATTGTTGGAATACGAATCCAATTTCAATATTTCTTATTCCTGCAAGTTCATCATCAGACATGGCACTAACATCATGTCCATTCAAATTATAAGTACCCGCTGTTGGAGAATCCAAACAACCCAATATATTCATTAATGTACTTTTACCACTACCTGATGGTCCCATTAATGCGACATACTCATTTCTATTGATATCCAAATTGATCCCTTTTAAAACCGGGATGGCTTGATTGGCCATAAAATAGCTCTTCTGAATTGCTCTAAGTTCAATAACTGCTGACATGGTATATAATTTACGAATTACTTGCTTTTACAAATGTAATCTAAAGCCTTGAACCCTCCTCCCCGTTTTGTTAAAAGGTTAAAAGAGGCAACCAAAGGTTATTTTGACACTTTTTTTTGCAAAAATGAAAATATTTTTTGAAATTAGTTGCATAACTAACTAATTTTACGAAAAGCTATACTATGCAACCAACTATAAAGCAGGTCGTGATCCTTGGAAGTGGTGTAATGGGTTCAAGAATTGGATGTCATTTTGCAGGCATTGGCGTGCAAGTTTTATTGTTAGATAGGTTGCAACCTGGTGCGGAAGAAAGTACAAATAGTAAAGAAAGAAATAAACTTGTGAATGATGCATTACAGGCATCGATCAAATCCAATCCATCTCCTATTTATTCAAGTGCATACACTAAAAATATTCGTACGGGAAATTTCACTGACGATATGCCCAAAATTGCAAATGCAGATTGGATCATAGAAGTCGTGGTAGAAAGATTGGATATCAAGAAAACGATTTACGATCAAGTAGAACAATACCGTAAACCAGGTACATTAGTTAGTTCTAATACTTCTGGTATTCCAATTCATTTAATGGCAGAAGGTCGTTCAGAAGATTTTCAAAAACATTTCTGCGGAACACACTTTTTTAATCCGCCAAGATATTTAAGATTATTAGAGATTATCCCTACGCCAAAAACAGCGCAGTGGGTGATTGATTTTCACATGCATTATGGGGATGTGTTTTTAGGTAAGACAACTGTTTTATGTAAAGACACGCCAGCCTTTATAGCCAATAGAGTCGGAGTTTTTAGCATGATGAGTGTGCTTCATATCATGGAAAAAATGGGATTAACCATTGACGAAGTTGAATCATTAACAGGTCCAATTTTAGGTCGTCCAAAGTCTGCTACTTTTAGAACTGCAGATGTAGTTGGTATTGACACTTTAGTTAGAGTGGCGACAGGTGTGGCAGAAAATTGTCCGAATGACGAAGCAAAAGCAACATTTAAACTTCCTAGTTGGTTGGAGAAAATGGTTGCCGAAAATTGGCTTGGTGATAAAACTGGTCAAGGATTTTTCAAAAAAGTAAAGACGGCTACCAGCAAAGAAATATTGACTTTAAATTTAGCGACCCTTGAATATGAGCCACGTAAGAAAACTAAAATGGCTTCTATCGATGCGGCAAAAGCAGTTGACAGTTTACCTGCAAGATTAAAAGTATTGTACCATTCAAAAGATAAAGCGGGACAATTTATTCAAGCTTTTCACCACGCTTTATTTTCTTATATCAGTCACCGTATTCCAGAAATCAGTGATGAATTGTATCGCGTAGATGATGCTTTGAAAGCAGGATTTGGCTGGGAAATTGGTGCATTTGAATCTTGGAATGAATTAGGCATTGATGCGGTGATAAAGGATATGAAAGCTGCAGGTATTGCAGTTGCACCTTGGGTTGAAACGATGGTGGCTAAAGGCTTATCCTTTTACACCACTAAAAATGGTAAGCGTTATTATTATGATATTGTTTCAAATGATTATGTGTTGATTCCAGGCGCAGAATCCTTTATTATCTTATCTGACTTTAAAGAAAAAACTATTTGGACTAATAGTGCATGTAACTTGGTTGACATGGGTGATGATGTATTTGGATTTAATTGGAATACCAAAATGAATAGTATTGGTGGTGAAGTTTTACAAGGATTGAATAAAGCTATTCAGTTATCAGAAGAGCAAAGTAAAGGTTTAGTGATTGCCAATGAAGGTAATTTATTCAGTGCTGGTGCAAATGTGGGCATGATCTTTATGTTAGCCATTGAACAAGAATATGAAGAATTGGATATGGCTGTGCGAACATTTCAAAACACCATGATGCGTGTACGTTATTCTTCTATCCCTGTTGTGACTGCGCCACATGGCTTATGCTTAGGTGGTGGATGTGAAATGAATTTACATGCAGACGCTATTTGTGCAGCTGCAGAAACCTATATAGGACTGGTTGAATTAGGTATTGGTGTGATTCCTGGTGGTGGTGGTACCAAAGAATTGGTATTACGCGCATCTGACGAAATGCATGCAGAAGAACCAGAAACAATTACTTTAAAAAATAGATTCTTGCAAATTGCAACAGCTAAAGTGGCCACTTCGGCGCATGAAGCCATGGAGATGGGTATCTTTAGAAAAGGTCATGATCAAATTATTCTGAATCAATCAAGACGTATTGCAAAAGCGAAAGAACAAGTGCTTGAACTTTTTAATGCTGGTTACACACAGCCAATTCAACGCAACGATATTAAAGTGATGGGCAAGGCTGGTCTTGGCGCATTGTATGCTGGTATCAATGGAATGTGGCGCGGTGGTTATGCGACAGACCATGATGCATTGGTGGCTCGTAAATTAGCTTATGTGATGTGTGGTGGTGATCTTAGTGAAGCAACAGTTGTGAACGAACAATACTTATTGAATTTAGAACGTGAAGCTTTCTTAAGTCTTTGTGGCGAAAAGAAAACTTTAGAGCGCATCCAATCAGTGATTACTTCTGGCAGACCAATTCGAAATTAATAAGTCGTCTAGTGCTTCATCCATACTTGCAAAGTCAAAGCTGAATCCTGCTGCAAGTATTTTTGATGCACTTACATTGGCGCTTTTCAACACTTCTACACTCATTTCTCCTAGCATTATTTTTAAAATAAAACTAGGCACATGGAATGGAATCGCCCATGTATGATAACGCTGTGCAATGGCTTTTGTTAGAATTGCATTGCTCACAGGATCTGGCGCGACTGCATTGTACACCCCAACTATTTGTTCTTGTTCTAAAGCAAATAACATTAGACGATTTAAGTCTTGCTGATGAATCCAACTTACCATTTGTTGACCATCCCCTAAAATAGCTGCTGCGCCTAGCTTTGCTGGCTTCATGAATTCAGCCAATGCACCCCCCATTTTATTAAATACAATACCAATTCGGATGGTGACAAGTCGAATGCCCAAATCTTTTACTGGGTGCATGCTCTCTTCCCATTGTTTACATGTGTCCCCTAAAAAACTATGATCCACCGGGTCTGTTTCTACAAAACCAGTTAATAAACTTTTTTCATTGTCTGGACCATACCAACCTATCGCAGATGCAGCAACAATGGCCTTTACTTTATTTGGATTTTCCTTTAATGCTTTTACAAGTAATGCACTTGACTGTACACGACTATCTAGGATGGCTTTTTTTCTTTTTGAAGTCCATCTTTTATCTGCCACACCCTCACCCGCTAAATGAATAATATAATCTGCAGCTGCAATAGCAGCTGGATCGATCCAAGCTTTATTCAGATCCCATTGTGCAAATGAAAAATTTACTCGACTAGATTGCTTTTGCTGTCTAGTCAATACAATGACCTGATACCCTTTATTTAATAATAGGTTGGTTAACGATTGTCCAACCATCCCGGTTCCACCTGTTATGAGTATTGTTTGCATCCTTAAAGGTAAATAAAAAAACCCCGCCTTTTCAGGCAGGGTTCCAACTAAATCAACTGTTCTATAAAAACGATTTTAATCTGGCTTTTTACCATCTAAGAATGAATTGATGGTAGAAATCTGAGTTTGGTTATTCTCATCTTGCTCCACTGTATACTTACTATAATAGTTTTCTACCGAAGCCATGGTGTTACCAAACAAATCCAGGTTTCTTCTAACATAGGCAGGCACGGCGTCAAATTCTACCCCAGGATCTGCCCCATTGTTAATATTGAAAGATAGATTTCTTAATTTTTGAATACGCTCAGCCACTTTGCGTCTTTGCTCTTCTGAATTATCCATTGAAATATCAAAGCTTGAATGCTGTGGTCTATTTTGTGGACTTACAGATGATTCCTCACGCATTACCAATTGCATGGTTGGCTCTTCTTCCATTTCCATTTCTACACTTCTGAATGAGGTCTCCAAGTTTTCAGCATCCGCTGCTACATGTACTTCAGCAGTTATTTCACTTGGTAATTCAGTCACTGCTTCAACCTCTTCTTCAGTTGCATTTTCTGTTTCTAATTCTGCTTCAGCATAAATATTGACAGGCTTGTTCAATACAAACTCCGTATTGTAAATTGGAGCTTCCTCCTCTTCCATATTCAATTCAAATACTTCTGCAGTTTCTTCTTCCTCAAAAGATTCATTAAAATCTTCTAAAACTATTTCTTGAGAAATGATTTCTTCTTCAAATATTGGACTTGATTCAAAACTTACAGCCTCTTCTTCTTCTTCCTCATAATCTGGTGCTGAAACGTATACATTACTCATTTCAGGCATCTCAAACTCTTGCATAGTAGGTGCTAATTCATCCATTGTAATTTCAACTTCATCCAATGTTAACGATGCTTCTGGCAGTTCTGTCTCTATTGCAGTTGGCTCATTAATTTCAGCTGATTCAATAGGGTCAATGGATGCAGTAGGTGTTTCTTGCAATGTTGGTTCTGATTGCTCTGATTGTTCTGATTGTAAAGTCATCACAATCTTTTCTTCTATTGGCGCTTCTACTTCCTTAACTGCTTCTTTTTTAAATGGATCTTTATGTTCAAATCCAGTTGCTATTAATGTAATGCCTAATTTATCTCCCAAGGTTTCGTCATAACCCATACCCATGATCACATCGCTGTGTTCACCTGTGCGAGCACGTAAAATAGTATTGATAGTTTCTAATTCATCCATACTACATTCATAATCCCCTTCTGCACTATTAATATTCAATAAAATCCATTTTGCTCCTTTGATGTCATTGTCATTTAACAATGGAGAATTCAACGCTTCTTCAATAGCTCTTTCTGCTCTGTTTTCTCCAGCAACTTCTGCCTTACCTAAAATGGCTACACCACCATTTTTCATCACTGTACAAACATCCGCAAAGTCTACAATGATATGACCGCGACTATTGATCACGTCTGTGATACATTTTGCAGCAGTAGCCAACACATTATCTGCTTTAGTAAATGCTTCCTTCATTTTCAAATTACCGTATTGAACACGTAATTTGTCATTTGAAATCACCAATAAAGTATCTACATATGGTTTCAATTCATTGATCCCTTCTTCTGCTTGCTTTTGACGACGTGGCCCTTCAAAACCAAATGGGGTCGTTACAATACCCACCGTCAAAATACCCAAATCCTTACAGATTTTTGCAATGATTGGGGCACCACCTGTTCCAGTTCCGCCGCCCATTCCAACTGTAATGAATGCCATTTTGGTATTCACTTCTAAAATTCTTTTGATCTCTTCTAAAGACTCTTCGGTCGCCATTTTTCCCACAGAAGGATCCGCACCAGCACCCAAACCTTGCGTCAAATGTGGGCCTAATTGAATTTTATTTGGCACTAAACTTTGTTCGATTGCCTTAGAATCTGTGTTACATATGATAAAATCTACCCCTTCAATGTCTTGTTGGAACATGAAGTTAACGGCATTGCTTCCTCCGCCGCCAACACCAAGCACTTTGATGATGGATGATTTTTGCTTAGGTAAGTCAAATTGAATCATTCGGAATTGTTTTTATAGTTAGGTTAGTTAGTCGTAATTAGATCTAAATTACTTGATTTCAATCGATTATGTTCTATAAGTTATAAACGATATGTGGGTAATTTTTATGCTAAAGGTTTGTCTTCTTCTTCGTTAAAAATTTCGATTAAGTTGTTCTTGAAACGATCCCAGAACTTACTTTTTCTTTTTTCAATTTGCTCCTCCGAAACCGTTGTTGCCACTGGTTGCGGATTTGGTCTTTGATATGTGTTTGATTGATTTGAAACTGGTGTATTTACAGTTAACGCTTTAGGCACTTCTACTTTCTTATAAGTCTCTGTAAATACTTTATAGTTTTGCTCATAATCATTATACCCTTTTAAAATCAAACCAATACAAGTAGAATACATTGGCTTCTTTAATTCGTCAATATGATTAGGTGCTAAATGCTCATTTGGTAATCCAATTCTCGCATTCAAACCAGTAATATATTCTGTTAATTGAATTAAGTGCTTTAATTGAGAACCGCCACCAGTCAAGATCACACCGCCATTCAACATACGGCTATCTAATCCAACTTGTTTTAAATGGTAGGTAACAAAATCAAGGATTTCACTCATTCTAGCTTGTATAATTGCAGCTAAATTCTTTACACTAATTTCTTTTGCAGGCATCCCCTTTAATCCCGGGATAGTCACATAAGCATTTGCTTTTGCTTCATCAGATAATGCACTTCCAAACTGCACTTTCATCGCCTCTGCTTGACTTTTTAAAACACCCAATCCCATTCTAATATCATTGGTGATATTTTCACCACCAAATGGAATAACAGCTGTATGTTTTAAAATACCTTCATAGAATACCGCAAGGTCACTTGTACCTCCACCGATATCTAAAATTGCAACACCCGCTTCCATATCAATATCGCTCATTACGGCACTAGCAGAAGCCAATGGCTGAAGTACTAAATCTTTTGTGATTAATCCACTGCGCTCTACTGAACGATTGATATTGCGAATGGCATTTCTGTCCCCAGTAATGATATGGAAATTAGCGCCAACTTTAACACCATTTACCCCAACTGGATCCTTAATATTTTGGTTATTATCTACATGAAACTCTTGAGGAATCACATCAATGATTTGATCACCAGCTGGAATGAAAGTCTTTCTTTGGTTGTTGATCAATTGCTCAATTTCCCAGGCTTGAATCTCATTTTCAGCATCCTGTCTTACTTGATCCCCTCTTGTTTGTAAACTCTTGATATGGTGACCAGCAATACCCACATACACTTCGTGGATTTCTAAATCTGGATTACTTAAATGGCAGTTTTGTAAAGCTTGTTGGATGGCTTTAATGGTTTGATCAATATTCAATACTTGACCATGTTGTACACCGTTGCTATTTGCACGACCAAATCCAAGGATTTCTAATTTCCCAAATTCATTCTTTCTTCCGGCAATCGCAGCAATTTTTGTTGTTCCAATGTCAAGACCCACAATGATGGGAGAATCGTTCTGACTCATTTTTATAGGTTTTAGTTGTTAGTTGTTCTTAGTTGTAGACTTCGACTTCTTAGGCATTAAGGCTTTGGCAGTCTTATTCTTTTTATTTAACGAATTATTTTTAGGTTTATTGTTCAATTTAGGCTTGGACTTGCCCCCTTTTACTTGAACTTTTTTCTTTGCGATTGCCTTTGGTGCATTAGGCTTCTCTATTTTAGCAGGAACAGCTTTCACAGATTTTGGGGATGGGGCAACAGGCACAATCTTGACTGAATCAGTTTTGGCTATGGTGGTATCCAAACTAGCCACTGGAGCTTGCATCATTAAAGTTGAGTCTCCTGCCAGCAATTTAAAATCCCCTGTAAACTTTATTGGCTGTAAGCCTTTTTTTAAGGCCACCACTTGATGATTGAACCTACAATCAATATACTGATAGGCATTCACACCTGACACAAGCCAAACTTTTTTATAAAAAGTAAATAATCTGTTCAATTTATCTTCTAGCTGATCTACTGTTCCCAATAAAACTAGATGGTCTCCAAGGGTAGGTACCATTTGAAAAGTTCCATTTGGTTCTATATTCACTTGCGCTACTTGGGCCATAAAAAAACTATCTTTTTGGATGGTCTTTGCAAAAAATAAAACATCTTTTAACAATACACTATCCGGCCTAGATAATTTTGGCTGATCCGTTGGAAAACCTGTAAATACTGGAAGATTCAATACCGTTAATTGTTTCAATGGCAATCTTGAACCTTCAATGTCGATATAAAATGAAGTCCCACTAGCAGTAAACACCCTGGCAATTGGAATTCTTTGTTCAATTTTTACTTCTAAGACTAATTTATTATTGATAAAAAATTCTGCATTTTTTACCCATTCTGTTTTTTCAATAAATTTTTCTAGCTGCGTTAAATTTATTTTTTCAATCGGCATGCCTGCTTTTACACCTTGCTCATTTAAAATAGATCGGATTGTAATTTCATCCATAAACAAGGCTTGCGCACTCTCTCCAACTAATTCAACTTGTATATCTGTTAATTGTTTCTCACTTTTAGCCTTCCATGAAACTACAAAAAGCACTATCAGTGCAGCAGCAGCGATACTCCACAAGATATTAATTACTATTTTTTGCCAGTTTTTCATGTACTAATTTGTAAGGATATCTTTAACTTGATTGATACACACGTCAATATCTCCCGCTCCAGCCATCACGATTAATTTATCTTCAGCTGTAGCAGCCCATGCCATAAGTTGTTCTTTTGACATGACTTGCTTTTTCTCAATCGTCATTGCAGATAATAACATATCACTAGTCACACCAGGTATTGGTAATTCTCTTGCAGGATAAATTGGCAATAAAATAACTTCATCTGCTTGATCCAATGTAGCAGAAAAACCTGCTGCTTGATCCTGTGTTCTACTATACAAATGTGGTTGAAAAACTAAAACCATTTTTTGATTTGGGAAGATGCTTTTTACACCGCTAATCAAAGCGCTCAATTCTTCTGGATGATGCGCATAGTCGTCTATCAATACCTTGTTCGCCGTTTTCACTTTATATTCAAAGCGACGTTTTACACCTTTAAAGTCTGCAACTGCAGCAATGATTTTTTCATCTTCTATACCTAGACACAATGCAATGGCAATAGCAGCAATCGCATTTTCAACATTATGTAATCCACCCATATTCAAGACTACATTTTTAAGTACCCCATTTGGATGCACTAGATCAAATACATATGAACCATCTACCACTTTTAATGCACTTGTATGATAGCCGGCTTCTGTATGATTGTACCCATAAGTTGAAATTGTTTTATTACTTGAACTTGTTTCCACCGTCGTGCCAAATTTCTGAATCAATGTGCCGCCTGGCTTAATCTTATCGGCATATTGTCCAAAAGCTTTTAATACTTCTTCTGCTGTACCATAGATATCTAAATGGTCTGGGTCCACTGCCGTGATGACAGCAATATTCGGTGATAATTTCAAAAAGCTTCTATCGTATTCATCTGCTTCTACTACCACTACATTTTTTTCGTGACTCCAGAAATTGGTATCATAATTAGAAGCAATACCACCCAAAAATGCATTACAACCATAACCTGTATGTCTTAAAATGTGTGCAGTCATCGAAGTCGTTGTAGTTTTACCATGCGTACCAGCAATGCCTATAGTAAAAGCATTTTCAGTTACCCATTGTAATACATCACTTCTCTTAACCACTAGATATCCATTGTCTCTATAAAAATTTAATTCTTTATGTTCTGTTGGTATGGCAGGCGTATAAACAATAACTGTTGCTTCTTTATCTATTTGATTCAAATCATCTTCAAAATGAATTGCAATACCTTCTTCAATTAAACTATCTGTCAATGCAGTTGGTGTTTTGTCATAACCAGATACAAATACTCCCTGCGTATTAAAATACCTTGCCAAGGCACTCATTCCAATACCGCCAATGCCAATAAAATAAATACGTTTCAAGTTAGTTAAAGGATTCATATCTTATGCGCTATTTTGAGTCAATTTCATGAATAATTTCTGCTGCAATTACCTGATCTGCATTTTCCCAAGCGAATGATTTTATTTTTGTCTGCATTTCGCTTAACACCGTTTTGTTTGCTATCAATTTCTCAATCATCGGAAATAATTCATTGACCACATTTTTATCTGCAATCATTTGAGCTGCTTTTTCTTTTACCAATACTTCTGCGTTAAATGTTTGATGGTCTTCGGCCGCATGTGGGTAGGGTACAAAAATGCAGGCTTTTCCAGTCATCGCTATTTCAGCAACTGCCATAGCGCCTGAACGACTCACTACCATGTCTGCTGCGGCATAAGCTGCACTCATATCATTGATAAAACTGTCTACAAATACATTGCCAAATGGATTAGCAGATGCTTGATACATTGCTGCATTAGGCTTTCCCGTCTGCCAAATTAATTGAATGCCCATTTTTTCAAATGCTGATAAATTTTGTTGGATGGCTTGGTTAATGGATGCTGCCCCCAAACTTCCTCCAATAATCAATAAAGTAAAATGATTGGGCAATAAACCAAATTGCAATAATGCAACTTCTTTATCAATTGCGCCCTTAGCGATATTTTGTCTTACTGGATTCCCTGTGATCTGGATTTTTTGAAAAGGAAAAAATTGCTCCATCCCTTTTGTACCAGTAAATATTTTTGTTGCTCGTTCGCCCAACCATTGATTGGCTTTTCCAGCAAATGCATTTGCTTCATGAATAAAACTTGGAATACCTTTTGCTTGCGCATATTTTAAAACCGGAAAACTCGAATATCCACCTACTCCAAAAACTGCATTAGGTTTAAATTGATTAAAGATGGTTCTAACTTGAATAAAACTTTTAATCAATTTAAATGGTAAAGTCAAATTTTTGAAAATATTTTGTCTATTGAAACCTGCAATGGTTAATCCAACAATTTGGTATCCAGCTTGTGGCACTTTCTCCATCTCCATTTTCCCCTGCGCACCTACAAATAAAATAGTAGCATCAGGCTGTAATCTTTGTATAGCTTGTGCTACAGCAATGGCAGGAAAGATGTGTCCACCTGTCCCACCGCCAGCGATGATGATACGCAAAGGAGTATGTGCTTGATTAGGCATTTACTGGTTCAATATTTTCATTAGGAATTTCTATCTCTGTTTCAACTGGTGCTTTACCCTCCATTTGCTCCACATTTCTTGCGACGCTTAATATCAATCCTATAGAGCAACAGGTAAATATAAATGAGCTTCCGCCCATACTCAACAATGGCAAAGTCACCCCTGTTACAGGAACAATCGCCACATTCACGGCCATATTTGCCACGGCTTGAATGATTAATGTAAAGCTTAATCCTAGTGCTAAAAATGCTCCAAATGCATAAGGACACTTTCTAAATATTCGGATACACCTAAATAAAAAGACTAAATAAATAAAAATAATAAAAGCGCCTCCTAGCAATCCATACTCTTCTATAATCACTGCGTAAATAAAATCATTATAAGCTTGTGGCAAGAAATTTCTTTGTTGGCTATTCCCTGGACCTAATCCTACAAAGATGCCGCCATTTGCAATCGCAATTTTTGCTTGTTGTACTTGATAAGGTACTTCATCGTCTTTAGCATACATAAAATCCTGTACACGTTTTACCCAGGTTCCAAATCGACCCCAATTTTTCAATGATTCAGCAATAACTGGTTTACCTGAATCAATTGTGCCTTCATTGGCTTTATGTGTAGCCATTGCCACACTAATAATGATTACGATTGGTATCATTGCTACACCAATCGTCAATAAAATATGTTTAAAACTCACTCTACCAATAAACAATAAAAGTAGAGAGGTTGCACCTGTCAATAATGCATTGGATAAATTTGCCGGCATGATTAAACCACAAATAATAAATACTGGAATAATAACAGGTAAAAAACCTTTCTTAAAATCCTTAATCACTTCTTGCTTCTTACTTAGCACCCTAGATAGGTACATAAATAAAGCTAATTTAGCCACATCACTACTTTGGATAGTTAAATTAATAATAGGTAATTTAATCCACCTACTGCCTTCATTAATTTTAGCTCCAAAAAATAAAGTATAAATTAGCAAGGGCACAGATAATATAAATAAAATAGTGGCCACACGAGAAAAAACGGTGTAATTCACTCTATGTAAACCAAAGACCACTAGTAAACCAATTAATGTAAATATGATTTGCTTAAATAAATAGAAACTAGTATTACCACGATACATTTTATATGCCAATGAACCTGTTGCACTATATACTACCAATATAGAGATCAGTGATAATAAAATAACTAAACCCCAGATATATTTATCCCCTCTTGTTCGCTGGTCTAAATGCTCTCTCATCCCTCCAATAGAAGGCATTTGAGAAAATAACTTATCTGTGGTTTCTTTAAACATGATTATAATTCTTTTACGCTTTCTTTAAATTGATGTCCTCTGTCTTCGTAGTTTTTAAATAAATCAAAACTTGCGCAAGCAGGACTCAATAAAACCACATCTCCTTTCTCGGCTAACTTAAAAGAAGCATTGACTGCTTTTTTTGCAGAATCAACTTCAATTATTTGTGCTACTTTATCCTTAAAGTATTCAATTAATTTAGCGTTATCTGTTCCCATACATACAATGGCTTTTACTTTATCTTTTACAAGATCTGCCACTAATGCATAGTCATTGCCTTTGTCTACGCCACCTAAAATTAAAATAGTAGGCTTTTGCATGCTCTCTAAAGCATACCAAGTACTGTTGACATTTGTCGCTTTGCTGTCATTGATAAAATCAACGCCTTTTACGGTAGCAACAAATTCCATTCTATGTTCTAGACTATGGAAATTGCTTACGGCTTCGCGAATTTTTTCTTTTCTAATGCCCAAAGTGGATGCAGCAATGCTGGCAGCCATTGTGTTATAAGCATTATGCTTGCCTTTTAAGGCGAAATCATAAATACTCATTGTCACTCTTTCTTCTTGGATTTTTAACATCATTTGTTCGTTCTTGATGTAGCCTCCTTTTTTTAATTCTTGTTTCATAGAAAATGGTAGTAGGTTAGTATGTGTAGTTAGTAATTCTAGATGTTTAACAACGACTTCGTCGTCTATGCAATAAATAAAGCAGTCTTGCTCTGTTTGATTTTCAATAATCCTAAACTTACTTTTAATATAATTTTCAAATTGATAATTGTACCTGTCTAAATGATCTTCTGTAATATTTAATAGAATCGCGATATCTGGTCTAAAGCATTTAATGTCATCTAATTGAAATGAGCTTACCTCAATCACATATAGTGCTTTTGGATCTTGTGCAATTTGTCTTGCAAAAGAGAATCCAATATTACCAACTATGGCTGCATCTTGCCCTGCTACTTTACAGATATGGTATAATAAGGATGTAGTTGTTGTTTTACCATTACTTCCAGTAATTGCAATAATCTTACTTGCCCCTTTATATCTATACCCAAATTCAATTTCACTAATCACTGGTATACCCTTTGCACGTATTTGCTTCACCAATTCACTCTTTTCTGGTATACCGGGACTTTTCATCACTTCGTCTGCTTCTAATATTCTTTCTACATCATGTGTACCAGATTCAAATGGAATATGATTCGCTTCTAGTTCTGATTGATAAATTGGCTTAATAGCACTTGCATCAGACACAAATACATTGTATCCTTTTTGCTTTGCTAGCAAGGCAGCACCCACGCCACTCTCTCCTGCTCCTAATATGATAATCTTTTTAGACAATTTATCTTGTTTTTAACGTTAGGATAGAAGTGATGACTAATAAAATGGTGATGATCCAAAAGCGAACAGCAATTTTACTTTCGTGAAATCCTTTCTTTTGATAATGGTGATGTAAAGGACTCATTAAAAACACACGACGTCCTTCTCCGTATTTTTTCTTAGTGTACTTAAAATAACCCACTTGAATAATCACACTTAAGTTTTCAATCAAAAACACACCACAGAAAATTGGAATCAATAATTCCTTACGGACAATTATAGCTAGTGAAGCAATGATACCTCCTAAAGCCAAACTTCCTGTATCACCCATGAAAACCTGAGCTGGATAAGCATTGTACCATAAAAATCCAATACAAGCCCCTACAAATGCACCTACAAATATGGACAACTCTCCCAAATTAGGAATGTACATTACGTTCAAATAATCTGCAAAAACATAGTTTCCGCTTACGTATACAAAAACACCCAAAGCTGCTCCTATAATGGCGCTCACGCCTGCAGCTAAACCATCTAAACCGTCTGTGATATTTGCACCATTGGATACTGCAGTGATAATAAATGTGACTACTAAAATATAGACGATCCATGTATATTTTTCTGCACCAGGACCCATCCAGCTTATTAATTTACTATAATTGAACTCATGATTTTTGACAAATGGAATAGTAGTGATAGGCGTTTTTACTTTTACAAAACGACGCTCTTCGCCATTGATCGTTCTTACAACCACATCGGCGCCTTTTGCAATTTTTTCGCCCTTTGCTAAACTCGCTGACACATTGGTCGAAATAATTTCACGCTCTACTGTAACAGAATTACTAAAGTACAATGTCACACCAATGATAATGCCTAATCCAACTTGACCAATCACTTTAGAAATGCCTGCCAATCCATCACTGTTCTTCTTTTTGTAAGACTCTCCCTTTTCTTGTGCATCTTTTCTTGCACGAATTTTAAAGTAATCATCTAGGAATCCAATTAGACCAAGCCACACGGTACAAAGTATCATCAATCGGATATAAACCTTATCTAAATTGGCAAATAATAAAGTGGGGATCAATACGCTCATTAATATGATAATACCCCCCATAGTTGGCGTTCCCTTTTTTTGCTGCTCTCCTGCTAATCCAAGTTCTCTAACACTTTCTCCAATTTGTTTTTTCTGCAAAAACAAAATCATTTTTTTCCCGTACACCGTTGCAATAAACAAAGACAATAAAATTGCCATTGCTATTCTAAAAGTCAAAAACTGAAATATACCAATACCAGGTATATCAAAAGACTTATCTAACCATGAAAATAATTGATACAGCATAGGGAGTTATTTAGCATATGAGTTGAAAATGTTTTGTAAAATTGCCTTATCATCAAAGTCCTGTTTAACCCCTTTGATATCTTGGTATTTTTCGTGGCCCTTTCCTGCAATCAAAATAATATCTCCAGGTTTTGAAAAATTCACCGCTGCTTTGATTGCCTCATAGCGGTCTACAATATTGACATACTTTCTTTTTGCAGCACTGCTTAATCCAAGCTCCATATCCTTGATAATTTGATTGGGATCTTCTGAACGAGGATTATCACTTGTAAAAATGACTTTATCACTTAAGTCACAAGCTACCTGTGCCATGATTGGTCTTTTTGTTTTATCTCTATCACCGCCACAACCCACCACTGTTATTACTGTTTCTCCTCCCTTTTTTAATTTTGCAATTGTTTCTAATACATTTTGTAATGCATCTGGCGTATGCGCATAATCCACAATGCCAATTGAATTTTCGCTACTAATGATGTAATCAAATCGGCCTTCTGCACCAGTTAAAGCACTTAACACAGTCAATACTTTTTCTGAATCTTCCCCTAATTGAATAGCAATACCATAAACAGCTAAAAAATTATACGCATTAAATGTGCCTATCAATCTGCAATGCACTTCCACTTCATTCACATTCAACACCAATCCAGTCAATTGATTTTCTAAAATTTTTCCTTTATAGGTAGCTGGTGCATACAATGCATAACTAAACTGTTTTGCTTTGGTATTGGCCAACATCACTGCGCCATTTGGATCGTCTAAATTGGTGATTGCGAAAGCTGCTGGACCTAAGTGATCAAAAAATGCTTTTTTAACGCGTACATACTCTTCGAATGTTTCGTGGTAATCCAAGTGATCATGTGTAATATTGGTAAATGCAGCTCCTGTAAATTGTAAACCTGTAATACGATGCTGGTGAATTGCATGAGAGCTAGACTCCATAAATACATGCGAGCAACCTGCTGCTACCATTTCTGATAACAATGCATTCAGACGAATGGCATCTGGTGTAGTATGTGTTGCTGGAATAATACGATCCCCAATTTGATTCTGAACTGTACTTACCAATCCGCAAGTGTATCCCATTTCAGAAAATAACTTAAACAACAAAGTAGCAACTGTCGTTTTACCATTGGTGCCAGTCACCCCAACTAATTTAATTTTTGTAGATGGCTGTCCATAAAATTGATGTGCCATCAATGCAACAGCTTCTTGAGTATTGGCTACAACAATATAAGTAATCCCCTCTTTTGTTGTTGCTGGTAAAGCTTCACAAACAATGACGGTAGCACCTTTCTCTATTGCAGTTGCGATAAACTGATGACCATCTACTTGCACCCCTTTAATTGCAACAAAAGCAGTTCCAGGCTGAACCAATCTAGAATCAATTTGCAAGTCAACAATCTCTTGATTGGTTGAGCCTATCACTTCTCTCAAAGCAACGCCAAATAAGATATGTTGTAAAGATGTTGTCATTTTATTAATTCAATTCAATAAATATTTGCTGCCCTCTTTGAATAGATTGTCCCTGTAAAATACTTTGACGAACCACTTTCCCCTTGCCACTACATTTCACAATCAATCCCTTTTTCTCACATAACCATAATGCATCTTTTAGCTTCATACCAGATATATTTGGCATAGTGCTATCAGAAGCCATTTGTAATTGTTGGCCTGCCTTCAAAGCCCTTCCAGCACCTTGTACATTTGCCCAGTCTGCATTATTTGGAGTTGAATCCTGATAAGGCATAGACAATTGCTTAGCGATTGCTTTTAAAGAAGTTTTTGCAATTGTATAATTGAATAACTGAGAATCTTTTAAATTGAAACTTGGCGCTTTGTCCATTTTATTTTGGATATAGGTCACATACAACCTATCTGAAATTTCTTTAAATACAGGACCTGCTACCGAAGCACCATAGAATGGATAGGCGTGTGGTTTATTCTTAATGATCACCACAATGGTATATTGAGGATTATCTGCTGGAAAATAACCTGCAAAAGAAGATTGGTAAATTTTATCTGCATAACCCTTATTCCCATTTGCAACTAAAGCAGTACCTGTTTTACCTGCTACTTTATATGGACTATTTTTAAATAAGTTTTTACCTGTTCCATTGATACAAACTCCTTCTAAAGCTGTTTGAGCTGCTTTAATTGTTGCTGGACTATATGCTTGTAGATTGAACGCTTTTGGACTATTCGTTTTGATGATCCTCCCTTCTTCTTGTATGCTATTGAGTAAATAAGGACGCATCATCACGCCATTGTTCGCCACCATATTATACACAGCCAAGGTTTGAATTGGCGCAATGGCAATATTGTATCCAAATGCCATCCAAGGTAATGTAGTAGGGCCCCATAATTTATCGCCTGGTCTAGTAATTTGAGGACGACGCTCACCTACTAAATCAATGCCAGATAATGAATCCAATCTTAATCTTGAAAGGTGCTTAAAATAAGCTGTTGGATTACTCGTATAATTATTGACTGCAATTTTTGCCATCCCAACATTTGAACTTTCTTCAAATGCTTCTAATACTGTTGCTTGAAACTTGCCATGCTTTTCTGAATCATATACGGTTCTGCCTGCTACTTGCCATACACCACCCTCTAAATTGATTGATGTATTTAAAGTCACTTTTCCATCTTCTAAAGCTTGCATTAATGTCACCAACTTGAACGTAGACCCTGGTTCTGAAGGTGTGATGGCATAATTCAAATCTTCTGCATAATAGCCATCTCTGATCTTTCCTAAATTTGCAATCGCTTTGATCTTACCTGTTTTTACTTCCATTACCATTGCCACCCCATGTTGTGCTTCATTGCCAATCATCATTTTCATCAAGGCATTCGTGGTCACTTCTTGAATATATACATCCAGTGTGCTCACAATGTCTTTTCCTGTTTCAGGTTCGATTTCAAATTCTCCTTCTTGTACTGGAACAGTTACGCCGCCTGCAATAGCTCGAACCAACTGCTTTCCATTACGGCCATTCAATACTGTATCATAAGACAATTCTAAGCCCACTTTATTTTGATCTCTTGCTAATCCTATCGTTCTGTAAGCCATGTTTTGATAAGGATTCAAACGAATATTTCTTTCTTGCGCAATAAAGCCACTCTTATATCTTCCTAATCGGAACAATGGAAACTTAGCCATTTGCAAATACTGCTTATAGCCTACTTTTTTTCTTAATTCATAATTGGCTTCTCTAGCCTCAAATGCTTTGGTTAAACCGTCTTTATAGGCGCTTGCAGATTGATCCTTAAATAAATCAGCTAAAGCAATACTTAATGAGTCTATATTTTCTCTAAATGATTGGCCACTTTTTTCATGCAATGGCTCAACTCTAAAATCTATATAAATATCAAACTGTGGCACATTGGTACTTAGCATCTGTCCATCTTCACTATAAATAGTACCTCTATCTGCTGGAATTTCTATAATGCGTTGGTGTAAGCTATCACTTAAGCCTCTCCAATAAGCTCCTTGAACTTGTTGAATATAAAATGCTTTGCCTAAAATAAAAAGACAAACAACTACCACTAAAATATAGCTTAAGTAAACTCTCCAAAGTATGTCGCGTTTTACATCCATTAGTTGGCTTTATTTTTTTCGTTATTAAGATCAAAACGTTTTTCCAATGGGATGCGTATAGACATATCCTTAGCTATTTGTAAGCCATAAGGCGCCATTGCCTTTTCAATATTGATTGCTTCGCTCTTAAGCATTAAATCTGCTTTAAGTGTTTTATACTCAAATTGCAATTGCTTGATTTCCTTCTTTGTAGTATTGATTTTACGGATCGACTTATCCGTCAAGTGTCCATTAGCGATATAGAGTATCGCTAGTACTGCTAAGAACAAAAAGTAACTAATGTTCATCACAATCCATTCGTAATTAAGCATGCTAATGATAGCAGACTTAGAGTTGTTTTTTACAGGTACGGACATACGGTTTATACTCTTTCGGCAGCGCGCAATTTTGCGCTTCTGCTTCGATTGTTTTCTTTCATCTCTTTTTCAGAAGCCACAACAGGTTTTTTTGTTATGATCTTCCAAAGCACTTCTTTCTTAATCGAAAGAAACGGGTTGGTCACATCGTCTTCATCAGGTCCGACTTTGAATGCATTTTTTACCATGCGATCTTCGATAGAGTGGAATGTGATAATCACTGCTCTTCCACCTTGATTCATTAGATCTGGTAATTGTGCTAGAAATTCATTCAACACAATCATCTCCTCATTCACTTCCATTCGGATAGCCTGGAACACTTGTGCCCAATATTTATTTGGATTTCCTTTTACTACAGACGCTATTAAAGTTTTAAAATCTTGTACGGTAGATAACTTCATTAGACGTCTTTGTGTGACAATATGTTTCGCTAGGGTCTTAGCGTTGGTGACTTCACCATATTGCTCAAACATTTTATGTAGTGCTGCTTCTGTATAGCTTTCTATAATTTGCGCTGCTGTTCTTGTTTGACGTTGATCCATTCTCATATCAAAGGGACCATCAAAACGAATAGAGAAACCTCTTGAACCTTCATCAAATTGATGGCTGCTTACACCTAAGTCGGCTAAAACACCATCCACTTTTTCAATTTTGTTCAAGCGAAGGAATCGTTGTATGTACCTAAAATTCTCGGGTACAAAAATGATTCGATCATCATTTGGTAAGTTCTTCTTAGCATCTGCATCTTGATCAAAAGCAATGAGTTTTCCTTTCGGACCCAACTTTGATAAAATACCTCTACTATGTCCCCCTCCTCCAAATGTGGCATCTACATAAATACCATCAGGTATAATATTTAGATGCGCAATGGTTTCTTGAAATAAAACAGGTATATGGTAATCTGAGTTTAAGTTGGATGTAGGGTAAG
>DBOB01000002.1:69661-188297 GCA_002299885.1 Sediminibacterium sp. UBA657 | reverse complement strand
TGGTATATTATAAGTTATACTTAGTGATTATTTACTTAGATTTTGTTGCCTGCGGCTCTTAAATCTTTAACAACTGCTGCCAAACCATTTTTATCAATAGTTCTTAAAGCATCAGCAGATACTTTTAAAGTGATCCAACGATCTTCTTCAACAAAGTAGAAACGCTTCTTTTGTAAGTTCGGTAAGAAACGACGCTTTGTTTTAATATTAGAATGCGATACACTGTTTCCAGTCATCGGTTTCTTTCCAGTTATCTGACATACTCTAGCCATGAGAAATAATTTTTTACGGACGGCAAAGGTAAGTAATTATACCTTACAGTCCCATTTTTTTAATGTTTTTTTCTATCAAACGCCGAAAAAAGGGCTTTTATTGCTAAAATGTTGATTTTTAACCCTTTTATCTCCTAAGAATAGTATTCTGCTCTTAATTCTTGTACCCTTTTATCCTCCATATATTCGTCAAAGGTCATTAATCGGTCGATGATCCCTTTAGGCGTTAATTCGATCACTCTGTTGGCCACCGTTTGCATAAATGTGTGGTCATGGGAGGTCATTAAAACAATACCTGGGAAATTTTGACAGCCTTCGTTAAATGCTTGGATGCTCTCTAAGTCTAAGTGGTTGGTTGGTTGATCCAAAATAACCACATTTGGGTTTTGTAACATCATTTTGCTTACCATACAACGTACTTTTTCTCCTCCACTTAACACATCAGATTTCTTCATTACATCATCTCCACTGAATAACATCTTTCCTAAAAATCCGCGGATAAATGGTTCATCGGCATCTGTCACATGAGCAGGCACAAATTGTCTTAACCAATCCATTAAAGTCAAAGGCTTTGTAAATTCTTCGTTGTGCTCCATTGGTAAATAAGCTTTGGTAATGGTGGTACCCCATTCAAAACTTCCGTTATCAGCTTGACCAACACTATTAATGATTTCAAAGAAATAAGTAATCGCTAAAGCATCCTTACTTAAAAAAGCAATTTTATCATTTTTACTTACAGAGAAAGTAACGTCTTTAAATAAAATACGACCGTCTACTGTTTTTTGTAATTTTTCTACATTTAAAATTTGGTTACCCACTTCGCGCAATGGCTGAAAGATAATACCAGGGTACTTTCTATTAGATGGCTCAATTTCTTCGATCGTTAATTTCTCTAAAGCTTTTTTACGAGATGTTGCTTGTTTACTCTTACTTGCATTCGCAGAGAAACGCGCAATAAAGTCCAATAATGCAGCACGTTTTTCTTCGTTCTTTTTATTCTTATCAGACATTTGACGCGCCATCAATTGAGAAGACTCATACCAGAATGAATAGTTACCAGTAAATGTTTTAATTTTTGAACGATCCACATCTGATACATGCGTACACACGGTATCTAAAAAGTGACGATCGTGACTCACTACCAATACAATGTTTTCGTAGTCTGCTAAAAAGTTTTCTAACCAACCAATTGTTTCAATGTCCAATCCGTTGGTAGGCTCATCCAATAATAAAATATCTGGATTTCCAAACAAAGATTGCGCCAACAATACACGCAATTTATAATTACTAGGAATGTCTTTCATCAAGGACTGGTGCATATCTTCCTTCACACCTAAATCGCTCAATAAACTTGCAGCATTACTTTCTGCTTCGTATCCACCCATTTCTCCAAATTCACCTTCTAATTCACCTGCTCTTAATCCGTCTGCTTCTGTAAAGTCTTCTTTCGCATACAAAGCATCCTTCTCGTGCATCACTTCCCACATACGCTTATGTCCTTGCATCACTGTATTTAAAACTGTTTGCTCATCAAATTCAAATTGATTCTGCTTTAAGAAGGACATACGCTCACCTGGGGTGATTTCAACAGATCCTTTATTAGGTTCAATCTCACCGCTTAAAATTTTTAAGAAAGTAGATTTACCAGCACCATTTGCTCCAATAATACCATAACAATTTCCCTTGGTGAAACTAATATTCACTTCATCAAAAAGGACTCTTTTACCGTAAGCTAACGTGACGTTTCTTGCACTAATCATTTTTTCAACTGTTTTGAGGCTGCAAAGTTAAGTGATTTCCGCTTACCAATTAGATCTGGCATGCGCAGATGTGGACAAAGGCTCGAATGCCTGATTAATGTATTTATAGTGCGCTGTAATGGCAATCATGGCGGCATTGTCTGTACAATATTGAAAAGCAGGTAGATAGGTCTTTAAGACCAACTTTTGTCCTAAAGCTTCGATGCCGTTTCGAACACCAGAATTGGCACTTACTCCACCAGCAATACATACATGTTTAATACCCGTTTGCTGAATGGCTTTCTTTAATTTATTTAAAAGAATTTCTACAATGGTGTATTGGACAGAAGCACATAAGTCATTCAAATTTGCTTCAATAAATCCTGGTTCTTGTTTTTGTAAAAAGTACAAGACACTTGTTTTTAATCCACTAAAAGAATAATTTAAATCTGGCACCATTGGCTTTGCAAATTCAAATGCTTTTGGATTACCTAATTGTGCTAATTTATCTAATACAGGCCCGCCAGGATAAGGCAGTCCTAAGAGTTTAGAAATTTTATCAAAGGCTTCTCCTGCAGCATCATCAATGGTTTGACCAATAATAATTAAATCAGATGGGCTATTGCATTGAACTATTTGAGTGTGTCCACCACTCACTGTCAAACATAAAAATGGAAAACTTGGACGAGGGTCATCTATTAAATTCGCCAATACATGCGCCTGCATATGATGTACGGCAATCAAAGGTTTTTTTAAACTCAATGCCAAAGATTTTGCAAACTGCGCACCCACTAATAAACTTCCAATCAGTCCGGGTGCTTGTGTAAACGCAATTGCGTCAAGCGCAGATAAACGATCTGAATGTACTTTATCGGGGAATGCTTTTTTTAAAGCCTCCTCTACCACCGGAACAATATTTTCCATGTGCGCACGACTAGCTAGTTCAGGCACCACACCACCATATTTTTCATGCACCAATTGGTTGGCAATAAAATTTGAATGGATTTGTCCATCTATGATCACTGAGGCTGCAGTTTCATCACAAGACGACTCTATCGCTAAAATTGTAATTGGTTTAGACACCTTGCAAAGGTAAAGCTTAAATGGATAGGTGTAATTATTTCGATCTTATGGCTTCTACAGGATTCATTTTAGCTGCTATTCTTGCTGGAATAATACCAGAAATAACACCCAAAACAATACATAAGCTAAGTGCCATAAAAATAATATTTGGGGCGATGGTAATTGGGAATGGCAGGAAAGAACTTAAAGCCAGTGTCAATAACCAAACCAAGAATAATCCAACCAATCCGCCTACAATACATAAGAAAGCACTTTCTAAAAGGAACTCATATAAAATAGTAGAACTTTTTGCACCGATCGCTTTTTTCAAACCAATTTGACTGGTTCTTTCTCTCACTGTTACAAACATAATATTGGCTACACCAAATGCACCAACCAGTAAGGACAATCCCGCAATAGCCCATCCACCTTGGTTCACAGAACCAAAGAAGCCTTCCACCTGATCCTTAAATTGCGCCACATCGTTACATGTAAAATTATCCTCTTGGGTAGGACTTAATTTTCTTAATTGACGCATTACCCCAGTTAATTCTTCTTGTAATGCCTTAGATGTGATACCAGGTTTTGCCTGTACCATGATATAAGGATTATAATTGTCTGGGTTGTAAATAGAGGCAAAATGATTATAAGTAAATAAACAGGTTTGATCATAATCAAAACCACCAATGATGCTACTACCTTGCTTTTCTATGATACCAATGACCATTAATTTACGACCATTAAAAGAGACCACTTTTCCCAAGCCTTTCTCGGCCTTACCGAATAATTCCTCAGACACTTTATAGCCTATGACCCCAACAGGAATACCTCTTTGAAAATCGGATTCAGAGAAAAAACGACCATAGCTAATATTAAAAGCTTGAATGTCTTTGAACTCCTCGGTCACTCCATATATATTAATTCCTTTTAATACGTTTTCTTCATAAGTAAATGTGGCATTGGTAGAAACAAAGAATGCGGTATTGGCTGCCAAGCTACTCTTCTTTTTAACCATATCCATTTCGGTAATCTTCATAGAAGGACGTTTAACGAACTTCCACCATGGATACTCAGGTCCGCCGGCATAATCCCATTTGTCTATATAAATTGTATTACTTCCAAAACTTGACAAGTCGCTTTTAACTTTTGATTTCAAACTATCAATGGTCGCCAAAACGCCAATGATACAAAAGATACCAATGGTGATACCAAACAAGGAAAGAAAGGTTCTTAACTTATTTACTTTAAGCTCTTGTAGCGCCATTTTAAAGCTATTCCAAAGGATACCTAAAACTTTAATCATGTTGTAAAATTAGGACATTCATTTGGATGACCCTAAATTATTGAAGGGCGGTTGATAAAAGGGCTGAACCATCCAATAGGCCGATGAGCTGTTTGTAGAAGAAATTTGTCTATTGTCTTAAAAATAAACAACATAGAACGAAACCTATCTATTTGATTCGTATTTTTGCGCAGATTTTTAAACTCATCTACTATGACATTCAAACAAATGTTTACCTCTTCCGTAGGAAAAAAATTGGTAATGGGATTCACAGGTATTTTCTTAATTCTTTTCTTAATTGTACATGCTGGACTGAACGCAACCATTTTTGCAAATGATGGTGGATTGATGTTCAACAAAGCTGGACATTTTATGGGAAGCAATGCAGTACCTAGAATCTTAGAGATTGGATTATTCCTTGGCATCTTTTTACACATTTATCAAGGTTATTTATTGACCCTTGAAAATAAAAGTAAAAGAGCAGTTGGATATGCAGTGAACTATGATAAAGGTAGTAAGTGGTACAGCCGTAGTATGGCTATTTTAGGTACATTGATATTGTTGTTTTTAATTGCACATATTTATCATTTTTGGACACCAAGTAGACTAGGTGGCATGGGTGGTATCAAGGCATTAGGCGAGGTTGAACACAATGGTGTGATCTTACATAATTTATATGCCGAGATGGATTTGGTGTTTACCAATCCTTACATTGTTGTTTTATATGTTTTAGCATGTGTTTCTCTAGGCTATCACTTAGCACATGGATTCCAAAGTGCTTTCAAAACAATTGGTGTTCATAATAAAAAGTACCATACTATGCTGACAAGTTTAGGTTATGGATTTTCCATTTTTATTTCATTGCTTTTTGCTATCATGCCAATAAGTTTTTATTTCGATTGGATTAAATAATCCTTCAACCAACAATATTTCATTAACTGATTGATAAAAGATTAACTATGTTAGACGCTAAAATTCCAAAAGGTGATCTTGATAATAAATGGGTAGATTACAAAGGCCATTGTAAATTGGTCAACCCTGCTAATAAAAGAAAAATGGAAGTGATTGTAGTGGGTACCGGTTTAGCTGGTGCTTCTGCTGCTGCTTCATTGGGCGAGATGGGTTATAAAGTGAAAGCATTTTGTTTTCAAGACTCTCCTCGTCGTGCGCACTCTATTGCTGCACAAGGTGGAATCAACGCTGCTAAAAACTATCAGAATGATGGTGATAGCATTTTTAGATTATTCTATGACACTATTAAAGGTGGTGACTATCGTGCACGTGAAGCCAATGTGCATCGTTTAGCCGAAGTGAGTTCAAATATTATTGATCAATGTGTGGCGCAAGGTGTGCCATTTGCACGTGAATATGGTGGATTATTAAGTAACCGTTCTTTTGGTGGTACACAAGTACAAAGAACATTTTATGCTGCAGGTCAAACAGGACAACAATTATTAATTGGTGCCTATCAAGCTTTGGAGCGTCAAGTAGCATTGGGTAATGTGCAAATGTTTGCACGTCACGAAATGTTAGACGTGGTAAAAGTAGACGGAAAAGCAAAGGGAATTATAGCTCGTAATTTAGTAACAGGTGAATTAGAAAGACATTTTGGATATGCAGTCTTACTATGTACTGGTGGATATGGTAACGTATATTATTTATCAACCAATGCAATGGGATCTAACGTTACTGCTGCTTGGAAAGCACATAAGCAAGGTGCATTTTTTGCAAACCCTTGTTTCACTCAAATCCACCCTACTTGTATTCCAGTAAGTGGAGACCACCAATCTAAATTGACTTTGATGTCAGAGTCTTTAAGAAATGATGGCCGTATTTGGGTTCCTAAAAATTTAGGAGAAACTAGAAAAGCCAATGAAATTCCAGAAGCAGATAGAGATTATTTTTTAGAGCGTCGTTATCCAGCATTCGGAAACTTGGTACCACGTGATGTGGCATCTCGTGCTGCAAAAGAAAGATGTGATGCAGGATTTGGCGTTGGTACTTCTAAGCAAGCCGTTTATTTAGATTATGCTGCAGCGATTGAGCGTTATGGTAAAACAGAAGTAAGCAAAAAAGGATTAAGCAATGTAAGTCAAGAAGAAATCATTGCATTAGGTAAAGAAGTGGTGAAAGAGAAATACGGTAACTTATTTGATATGTACGCAAAAATCACGGGTGAAAACCCTTACGAAGTGCCAATGCGTATTTATCCTGCAGTGCATTACACCATGGGTGGTTTATGGGTAGATTATGAATTACAAACTACAGTACCAGGTTTATATGCATTAGGTGAAGCCAACTTTAGCGACCATGGTGCCAACCGTTTAGGTGCGAGTGCTTTGATGCAAGGTTTAGCAGACGGTTATTTCGTAATTCCTTATACACTAGGAAATAACTTAGCCGACGAAATTTATAATGCACCTATCCCTACTTCACATCCAGCATTTGAAGCTGCAGAAAAAACTGTTGCTGATAGAATTACAAGATTGAAAAATATCAACGGAAAACAAACTGTTGAAAGCTTCCATAAGCGTTTAGGTAAAATTATTTGGAACGAATGTGGTATGTCTAGAACTGAAGCAGGCTTAAAGCAAGCTATTGCAGATGTGCAAGCATTGAAAAAAGAATTCTGGTCAGATGTTAGAATCCCTGGAGAGATCAACGAATACAATCCTGAATTAGATAAAGCGAACCGTGTGGCAGACTTTATTGAACTAGGAGAATTAATGTGTGTAGATGCATTAGCAAGAGAAGAAAGCTGTGGAGGTCACTTTAGAGAAGAATACCAAACACCAGAAGGTGAAGCATTAAGAGACGATAAAAACTTTATGTATGTAGCTGCATGGGAGTTGAAAAACGATCATGAGTGGGCTTTACACAAAGAAGAATTAAAATACGACGTGATTCAACCATCTCAAAGAAACTATAAATAATATTGCCATGTCACATACAACTATGAATTTAAATTTAAAGGTTTGGCGTCAAAAGAATACGAAAACTCCTGGAGCATTTGAAATGTACCGAGTTGAAAATATTTCAGATGAAATGTCTTTCTTAGAAATGATGGATATTTTAAATGAACAATTGATCACTGAAGGTGGCGAACCTGTGGCATTTGACCACGATTGTAGAGAAGGTATCTGTGGAATGTGTTCAATGTACATCAATGGAAAACCACACGGTCCTTGGCAAGCCAATACTACTTGTCAATTGCATATGCGTGCATTCAAAGACAATGATACGATTGTAATTGAGCCATGGAGAGCAAATGCATTTCCGGTGATTAAAGATTTAACAGTAGACAGATCTGCTTTTGATAGAATCATTCAAGCTGGAGGTTATGTAAGTGTGAATACAGGTAATGCAGTAGATGGTAATTCATTACCAATCGAAAAAGCAAAAGCGGATGAAGCATTTGCAGCAGCAATGTGTATTGGTTGTGGTGCTTGTGTAGCTGCTTGTAAAAATAGTTCTGCTATGTTATTCTTAAGTGCTAAAGTATCTCACTTAGCCTTATTACCACAAGGTGGTCCAGAAAGAAAAACGCGTGTAACCAATATGGTGGCACAATTAGATAAGGAAGGCTTTGGTGCATGTACCAACACTGGTGCTTGTGAAGCAGCTTGCCCTAAAGAAATTTCAATAGCGAACATTGCTCGTTTAAACAAAGAGTATATCGTAGCTGGTTTAACCTCTGAATAATAGTGGCGAATCCCTATTTCCAGTGTAAACAATTTATCGTGCATCAGGAACATACTGCAATGAAAGTATGTACTGATGCATGTTTATTTGGTGCCTGGGCTGCCGCAGATGCACAAATACAATCTGCTAAAAAGATATTGGATATTGGTTCAGGCACAGGTTTATTAAGCTTGATGCTGGCACAACAATCTAATGCACATATTACTGCTATTGAAATTGAAGCTGGTGCATTTAAACAAACCAAAGACAACTTTGAATTAAGTGTATGGAAGGATAGATTAGATGTAATTCATAGTTCTATTCAAGATTATGCATCTAACAACGAGCAGCCACTATTTGATTGCATCATTACCAATCCACCTTTTTACGAAAGTGATTTAAATTCACCGGATAATGCAAAAAATTTGGCTGCACATAGTACTGCATTGCCATGGGATGTACTGGCAGAAGCTGCAGCATCTCTTTTACAAGATAATGGCGCTTGGTTTGTTTTAGTGCCCACTTTAAGGGCTTATACGATGCAAAAATTGACTTTGAATTATGGACTACAATTATCCGAGGAATGTTTGATGTTCAATGATGCAAAGCATCTACCTATTAGGGCTATGTTAAAATTTGTAAAACAAAAAGAAGCTACAATTCAAAGAAATAAAATTGTCATCAAAAATGCGGATCAATCTTATACGACTGAATTCACAACGCTTTTGAAGGAGTACTACTTACATTTATAATTCTAAGAATCAATGTTTTGAATAGTCTACTAAATTTTCATAGCGTGGATTCAACACCCCTTTCTCCAACATAGTCGCACGTTGAATAATTTCATTCCCACCTGCAACTAAATCAGCTAAAACATACTTAATTAATTGTTCTCCAAAAAACCTACTTGCATCACGCGGTAATTCATTGGGTAAATTCCCTACTGCCATGATGTCCAAACCTCCAGGAATATAAGGTGCTATTTTTTCAAAAGTATTTATATTCACACCATACACAGGATCTTCTGAAGGCGCGTCTCCTAAATTACATGGCACACTTCCATGAGCATCATCCGTGATATCTGCAATAGTTGTTAATGCAAATTCTTCTTCTAATAAATCTTGGTGTGTAAACAAAGGTGGAATCCCTGGTTCCCAATAAATACCATTCATTAAAATCTGAGCATGTGGTAAGTATTGCTTAAAAGTGCAATCATAATTTTGAGGATTATTATGAAAATCATTGCGCTCGTATGTATTCGTTATTTTATGTTTATATAAGTCTCTTCCTTTTAAATGCACATACACCGGGTAAGCATAATGGCGATCAAACTCATCTGGCTCTACTTGTTGCACATCCATTAAATTCATGATCTCTAAAATACCATGCGCTACTCTACCCGATCCTGTAACCACAATTTTTACTGGAGGTAATTTTAAACCAAAATATGTATGAATCAATTCACGATAATCTTTTACTTCTTTCACCCTACCTAAATGAAAAGCTTTGGTACGATTGCCATAAGCCATGATGCCATTATGCGCACCTACAATACCTGCGAAAAAACCAAACCCAATCAATCTTTGGCCATCCTCATGCTCTAAGCATTCATAATCGATCAGGGTAATACCTTTATCCATCATAGTATGAAACAATGCTTGATTGTATGGTTGTGCTTTTTTAGTATGCGAAAAGAATAAATAAGTTTTTCCTGCTATCAACTGATCTTTCGGCACCTCTTTAATACCCAATAGAATATCTGCCTTACTAATATCAGTCACTAATGCAATCCCTTCTCTACTGTATTCCTCATCTCTATAACACCTGTTGGGTGATGCTTCAACAATAATATCCCAATCTGGATGTTGCTCTTTAAGCCATTTACATTGCTTAGGCGTTAAAGCCACCCTATTATCACTGGGAACTTTTCCCTCTTTAATAAGTCCTAATACAGGCATATTGGTTATTTTGCACAATATAAGAAATTTCAGCATGAACTATTTTGAGTTATTTGGGCTTCCTATTGGTTTTCAAGTAGATACACAAAAATTAAGGGCCGCTTTTATGGAGATCCAGAAAGCAACCCACCCCGATAAATTTGCACAAGGCAATCCCGAGGAACAAGAAACTGCTTTAGAACAATCGGCTTTGGCCAATAAGGGATATACCCTTTTAAACCAAAAAGAACGCATTCTACCCTATGTACTTGAATTACTAGGTATATTGACCCCTGACGAAAAATATGCCTTAGAACCAGATTTTTTAATGGAAATGATGGAATTCAACGAAGCTTGGATGGATGGAGAAGATGAAAATGCAAAACAAGGGATCATTCATCAAATTGAACAAATTAAAAATGAACTATATGCACCTATTAAAAACTATATGGAAATGGATCAGATCGATTCTATTTCCCAAGAAGCAATGCTGCAAATAAAATCATATTACTACAAGAAAAAATACCTTGATCGTATTTTGGAAGATTTCCATCATTAATGTAATATTGCACCCCGCCGAGCACTCAGTGCAAATTGCCCAGATGGCGGAATTGGTAGACGCGCTAGACTCAAAATCTGGTTATCGCAAGGTAGTGCAGGTTCGATTCCTGTTCTGGGCACAAACCCTGTCACGAAAGTGACAGGGTTTTTTAATGCGAAAGCGTTACGAGTTAACTCGTAAAAGCTTGAGCGTTATAAAACCCAACTAAATGCGCAGCATTTTGTTGAAAGGGTTTGAGTACGCCCGACTCTTAGGAAGACGGCGAAGCCGGCAATCCTGAAAAAGCATTGAAAGGGTTTGAGTACGCCCGACTCTTAGGAAGACGGCGAAGCCGGCAATCCTGAAAAGGTTTCAGTAAACTTAATTATCTTTAACTATGACCATTGCTCAAATCTTACTAACCATATTAATCATATGGGGCATCCCAAGTACTTATTTCAGAAGTAAGTTCAGGAAAATTGTCTACCAAACAGACGACTGGAAAATAAACATCAAACCACTTTTCAAAAAAGAGATTATTGGTTTATTCAGTAATATGTATCCCGAAAATCCAGATTACATCAAAACAAGAAATCAATACAGAATATATTTATTGATTTATCTAATAATTTTCATCCTGTATCAATTTTTCAAAACACAATCATGAAACAATCCTTACTTAATATATTATTTTCATTTTTAGCATTTGCCATTGGATATGGTATCGCATTATTAACTGGCCTAGAACTAATTCAACAAGCGATATTAATTGCTTATTTGATTCAATGGATTGCATTTATACCTGCCTATATTTTTCAAACCGAAAAGTTTTATGATTTAACAGGTAGTATTACTTATTTAACCGTAGTAAGTTATGTCAGCTACCATAGTTATGCTTCTATGAATGTAAACATCACCAGTATTGTATTGGCTGCTTGTATTCTAATATGGACAATCCGATTAGGCACTTTCTTATTTACCAGAATACATAGAGCTGGAGAAGATAAAAGATTTAAACACATCAAGCCCTCGCCCACAAGGTTTTTCATGACATGGACTTTACAAGGTATGTGGGTTTCAATATGTTCTATGTGTGCCTTGACAGCCATTGCTAGTAACAAAGGCGTGATACAAAATGGATTATTTTATATTGGCTTACTTGTTTTTATGATTGGTTTTATTGTAGAGATTATTGCAGATATGCAAAAGTCACAATTCCGTAAAGACCCAAATAATAAAGATCAATTTATTCAACACGGACTTTGGGCCATTTCAAGACATCCCAACTATTTTGGAGAAATTACTTTGTGGTTAGGGATTGCTATCATGTCCTTATCCTCTTTGACAGGATGGCAATATATTAGTTTGATTTCACCACTATTTACTTATTTACTCTTAGTATATGTAAGTGGTGTTAGACTATTAGAAATATCCGGAATGGAAAAATGGGGACATACAGAAAAGTACCAAGCGTATATCAAGAATACACCTTCCCTATTCCCCTTTACTAACCCAAAGGGCCCAGACAATAAATAGAGGCTGAAATACTAGCAACCTCACCCAACTAATTATTGGATTCATGGTGATTGTGCCTAATGAAAATGTTCCTCGTTGTATAAAATAAATATGGCTTGGTATAAAGGCAATGAGCATGAGTACGATGCCCCAGCCAGCATATTTTCTTGTTTGTTTTGGGATTAATAAAAGCGCTAATCCAATTTCAAATACGCCAGACAATAGGTTCAACTCCACCGCCCAAGTAGCCAAATAAGGAGGTATCAATGGTATATAAAAGTCTGGATCTCTAAAATGATTATAGCCACCAAAAATATAGAATGCGATCATTCCATATAATAGCACAGTTTTTACCATCTCTTTAGTCCTGTTTTCCATAAGTTACATTTTATCCCTACTTAATAAATTCAAGTATTGCTGTGGCCACTTGATTAGGCGCTTCTTCCATAGGAATATGTCCCACTTTATCAAGCACCAATGCGCGACTATTTTGAATGTCTTGCTTGAATAAAGTTGCATTATTATAAGATATTAATTGATCTTGCTTACCCCAAATAATCAATGTAGGCTGTGTAATGGTTTTTATTTTAGCAGGATCCGCTTTCATAGGATGCTGGAACAATTCCAATACTGCAGCCCTATTGCCTTCTCTTAGCAACATGTCATGGTATTGTTGAACCATCTTTTCTGTGACTAATGCCTTATTGTAAAAAGCATCCTCTAAACTTTTTCGAATTAAAGATATTGGAGAGATATGTTTTAAAGCTTGATTTAAAACTGGTATTGCTGCTAATTTAAAACCTAAAGAACCTTTCTCGTCTTTCTTTGGATAACCAGAAGCATCTAACAGTATTAATTGCTTTACTTTATCAGGACTAGCGATAGCGTAGTTCCAAGCAATGCTTCCTCCTAAAGAATTACCTGCTAGAATACATTTGCTTACATTCAATTTCAATAAAAGTTGATCTAAGAATTGATTGTAGAAATTAAAATTGTATTGATTTAAACGATTAGGCCCAGTTAGCCCAAAAGCAGGTAAATCGAAGCGAATGATTTTTTTATTGGTCTTTAATAAACTAGATAAAGTATCCCAAGTGTGTAAAGAGGCAGATGTACCATGAATGAATACAATGGGTAAAGAATCATCCACCTTGCCTTCCATAACATAATGCACAGGCGTGCCATCGATATCAATGAAGGCCGAATTTGATTTAAGGTATTTTGCTTTAAGTTGTTCTACTGGAATATCACTATCACATGAAGACAATAAAAATGCACCGGCAAGTAGAATTGCGAAATATTTAAAGCTTTTAATCATACAATAAATGTAAGATTAATCTCCTACAATCTTGCTAGTGCTTCTATATAAATAGTTATTGTAAATGTGACGTCTCGCAAAACGATCAGGCGTATCCGCATTGACTAATTTTACATAGATGGCTTTAGGCACACCATAGTATTCATATTCTGAACCGTCCGAAAACTCCACCCTTAGGACTTCAGATTTAAATTCAAAGTCATTTATACTTGCATCTGTTGTTGTGGCGATATATGCCTCCTTAGTAGCTTCATGTGTCTCGGCATGTACACTCACTAAAAAATGATAAGAAGCAATTAATTTTGTTGACTTTACTTCGGCATCTTTTTTAGCTTCATCATTGTCCTGGAACTTATCAGGGTGCCATTCCATCATGATCTTACGATATACTTTCTTTAAATCACTTAAAGTAGCCTTTTCGTCCACTCCTAAAATTGCCCTATGTCTTTCAATTCGCTTCATATAATAGATTAATCAGCCGCGAAGCTACAATCAAATTAGGTAGAAACAAAAAAAGCCCCCCATGAATGGAGGGCTTTAATCCTTTAAATGAATTTGTAAATCTTACTTTACTTCTTCAAATTGTGCATCTTCTACTGTATCATTTGCAGCAGATCCGCCATCTTGAGCACCTGCATCTGGTCCAGCAGCATTTGCGCCACCCTCAGCCTGTGCTTTGTAAATGTCTTCACTTGCAGCAGTCCATGCAGCATTCATAGCTTCTAAAGCAGCAGTTACTTGAGTAACGTCTTGTGCTTGGTGTGCTACTTTTAATGTTTCTAAAGCTGATTCAATTGGTGCTTTTTTATCAGCAGGGATTTTATCACCAAATTCCTTCAATTGTTTCTCGGTTTGGAAAATCAAGCTATCTGCTTCATTTAATTTTTCTACTCTTTCTTTTTCTATTTTATCAGAAGCTTCGTTCGCTTTCGCCTCGGCTTTCATCTTTTCGATTTCTTCCTTCGTTAAACCACTACCTGCTTCGATTCTGATTTTTTGTTCTTTACCAGTTCCTTTATCTTTTGCACTTACGTTTAAGATACCGTTAGCGTCAATATCAAAAGTCACTTCAATTTGAGGTACACCTCTTGGTGCTGGTGGAATACCATCCAAATTAAACATACCTAAGCTCTTATTTTGAGCAGCCATTGGACGCTCACCTTGAATTACATGAATCTGTACACCAGGTTGGTTATCGCTCGCTGTTGAATAGATCTCTGTTTTCTTTGTAGGAATCGTTGTGTTAGATGCAATCATTGTTGTCATCACACCACCCATTGTTTCAATACCTAAGTTCAAAGGTGTAACGTCTAATAACAATACATCTTTTACATCTCCAGTCAATACACCACCTTGGATACCTGCACCAATTGCAACAACCTCATCTGGGTTTACTGAACGGTTTGGCTTCTTACCAAAGAACTTTTCAACTAGCTCCTGTACTTTTGGAATTCTTGAAGATCCACCTACTAAGATCACTTCGTCAATTTGAGAAGTAGTGTAGCCAGCATCTTTCAATGCAGCTTCACATGGCTTCAAACAACGTGCAAATAAACTATCTGCAAGTGACTCAAATTTTGCTCTTGTTAATTTTAATACTAAGTGCTTTGGAACACCGTCCACAGCTGTGATATAAGGCAAGTTGATTTCTGTTTCTGAAGAAGAACTTAATTCAACTTTCGCTTTTTCAGCTGCTTCTTTTAAACGTTGTAATGCCATTGGATCTTTTCTTAAATCAATTGCTTCTTGATTCTTGAATTCATCCGCTAAGAAATCCATAATTACTTTATCAAAATCATCTCCACCTAAGTGTGTATCACCATTGGTAGATTTTACTTCAAATACACCATCTCCTAAGTCTAGGACAGAGATATCAAAAGTTCCACCACCTAAATCGAATACAGCAATTTTTTGTTCGATGTTCTTTTTATCTAAACCATAAGCTAATGCCGCTGCAGTTGGCTCGTTCACAATTCTGCGAACATTCAAACCTGCAATCTCACCAGCTTCTTTAGTTGCTTGTCTTTGTGCATCGTTAAAATAAGCAGGTACAGTGATTACTGCATCTGTTACTTCAGCACCTAAATAATCTTCTGCAGTTTTTTTCATCTTCTGTAAAACCATTGCAGAGATTTCTTGAGGAGTATACATACGATCTTCAATTTGAACACGCACTGTATCGTTATCTCCTTTAACTACTTTATAACTAGCCAAGCTTAATTCGCTTGTAACTTCATTAAAACGACGACCCATAAAACGCTTCACAGAAGAGATCGTGTTTTCTGGATTTGTGATCGCTTGTCTTTTAGCTGGATCACCTACTTTACGCTCTCCATTTTTTAAGAAGGCTACTACCGATGGCGTGGTTCTTCTACCCTCGTCATTCGCAATTACTACTGGCTCACCACCTTCCATAACTGATACGCAACTATTTGTGGTACCTAAGTCAATTCCTATAATTTTTCCCATAATGATTGATTTTCAATGATTAATTCACTACCATAGTTCAATCTTTATGCCATTCTGTCGAATAGGCAAAAATGGCATAAATGTCAGCTTTAGCTCTTTAAATTGGGACTGAAATGGCATAAATACATGGAAAAACGGGAAGAAAAGGCAGATGTCTTAGACTGTCTTGGTCTTAAATGTGAAGTTCTTTTGGCTTGTATAGCTGAAAATAACCACAAAGAAGGTGGTCACAATCTTAGAAAAAGTAGCATTCCAGCCTAGTCCTTCCACAAATAATTTGAGAAAAATGTAGTTTAGGAAGATGCATCCCAAGACCACCATAAAATATCGGAATAGCTGCTTGCTCTTACGAACTGATGTTTCCTGAAAGACCACATAACGGCTCAAATAAAAGCCTATCGGGAAAGTGACAGTGAAACTAATCATGAAGGATGCGATATGGGGACTAATTGTCAACCAACCTAAATGCACAGGAAGGGTCTCTAAAATGTAATTATAGGAGATAAAGAATAATAGAATATCTAAGACAGTATTCCCACCACCACATGCTGCATATCGAAAGGTTTTCAACGGCATGAACCTCCTAAACAATGGATACATCCCATCAATTAGGTCTAGAATTAATTTGCTTATAAATTCGTGTACTTTCAACATGTATGCGTAAAGGTAACCTTAATTAATTACTTTTGCAGTCGGTAATCCTATTTTATGCAATTGATCCAAAATTTAAAGCAGGCCACTGCAGACGCCATTCATTCCATCTATCAAGTTCAAATTAAATCTGAACAGGTATTGGTGAATGCAACCAAGCCAGAAATTGAGGGCGATTACACCATTGTGCTATTTGCTTTTGTAAAACAATTAGGCAAAAGCCCCGATGAATTAGGCAATGCATTAGGTGAAGCGATTATGGCTAGTATGCCAGGGACTATTACCGCTTTCAATATTGTAAAAGGCTTTTTGAACTTTACAATAAGTGACCAATTTTGGTTGGACTATTTACAAGCAACTGATACTAGCAAATTAGTGACGCCGACAGAAAATCCAAAAAAAATCATGGTGGAGTATTCCTCCCCTAATACCAATAAGCCTTTACACTTAGGACATCTTAGAAATAATTTTTTAGGTTGGAGTATTGCAGAAATATTAAAACTACAAGGTAATGATGTAGTTAAAACTTGTATCGTAAATGATAGAGGGATTCATATTTGTAAAAGTATGATTGCATGGCAATTATTTGCAAATGGCGCAACACCTGAAAGCACCAATATGAAAGGTGACCACTTTGTAGGTGATTATTATGTGAAATACAACGATGCATATAAAGCGGAAGTTGAACAATTAATTTCTGGTGGCATGTCCAAAGAAATTGCAGAACAAGAAGCCCCTATTCAAAAAGCGGCTCAAGCCATGTTATTGAAATGGGAACAGGGGGATGCGGACACCATGTCGCTTTGGAAACGCATGAACGAATGGGTGTATGCAGGGTTTGATGTAACGTATAAAAAAATAGGTTCTGATTTTTTAAAAACATATTACGAGAGCAATACTTATTTATTAGGAAAAGATTTAGTGGATCAAGGTTTATCAAAAAAAGTATTCTATCAAAAAGAAGATAGCTCTGTGTGGATAGATTTGACGAGCGAAGGCTTGGACGAAAAAATAGTTAGAAGAAAAGATGGCACTTCGGTTTACATTACACAGGATATTGGCCTTGCTGAACTAAAGCAAAAAGAATTTAATACCAATGCAAGTATATATGTTGTGGGAGACGAACAAAACTACCATTTCAAAGTATTGAAATTGATTTGTCAAAAATTACAATTACCAGCATCAGATGGTATCTACCATTTAAGTTATGGCATGGTAGAATTACCTACTGGCAAGATGAAGAGCAGAGAAGGCACTGTGGTGGATGCGGATGACTTAGTTGATGGCATGATTCAAATTGCAAAAGAAAAAACAGAATCACTTGGAAAAGTAGATGACTTTAGTACTGAGCAATTAGAAAAATTATATAACACGATTGGATTAGGTGCATTAAAATTCTTCTTATTAAGAGTGGATCCTAAAAAGAAGATGATCTTTAATCCAGAAGAAAGTATTGACTTTCATGGTTTCACTGGTCCTTTCATTCAATATACTCATGCAAGAATAAAAAGTATCTTAAGAAAAACAGGTACTACAGTGCAGCAAGTAGGTACTTCAATGTTGCCTTTGGAAAAAGCCCTTGCAATGCAGTTGGCTCATTTTTCGGCAGAAGTAAATGAGGCTGCAGAAGCATTAGACCCTTCTAAATTGGCAATTTATGCTTTTAACCTAGCTAAATTATTCAATAGCTTCTACGCAGAGCTTTCTATATCCAATGCTGAATCAGAAGACAAGAAAAATTTAAGAATTCAATTAGGCATTTTAACTGCTGCTACTTTAAAGCAAGCCATGCAAGTTTTAGGTATTGAAGTTCCAGAACAAATGTAAGGCTCGGAAAGATTAAAGTACAATTTGAAGAAATTATTCCGCTTCATCAAATCCCCATTCTGTTTTTAGTTGAGCGAGTTGTTCTGCAGGCAAACTACATGCGTCATAATGACCTGCGTTTCTTTTTTGTCGCATTGCTTCATATATGGTCACCGCACAGGCCACAGATATATTTAAACTTTGTATGATCCCCATTTGTGGGATAATAAAATTACCATCTGCCAGTCCACGAAGTGTTTCTGAGACTCCATCATGTTCATTGCCAAAAACAAGTGCTATCGACTGAGTAAAATCAATCGAATGTAAATCAATCGCATCGCTTGATAAATGGGTGGTTAAAATGGTTTTGAATTTTTTACGTACATCCGTTACACATTTATGAACGTCATCGTATTCATGAATGGTTAACCACTTAATAGCACTGCTGCTGCTTTTATAGCCAAAATGTTTATACCTAGGTAATTCGGTGCTCAATACATATACTTCTTGTATACCCACGGCATCACAGGTTCTTAGCACTGCAGAGATATTATGTGGATCTTGTACATTCTCCATGATCAAGGTCAAATTTGATTGACGTTGATGCAAGACTTTTAATAATTTTTGGGTACGTTCTGGTGTCATATCATTATTTATCAAAAGGCATTCTAAATGCAACGCCTAATCCTGGGTGCATTAACGGTTCAATCATTCCATTTTGATTGTTAAAACTATAATTCAATCCTACTCCATTTAATTGAGTCATTAACAATGGGCCATCCATATCTACATAATCTAATTGAGGTAAAAATTGTGCAATAGCAGCAGAACCAATTACAGATTCATTCATGCTACCCATCATTACTTTTAAACCTAATGCACCTGCTTCTTTGATCATTCGTAATGCAGGTGTTAATCCACTACATTTTGTCAACTTTATATTGATGCCATCAAAATAATTGGCACAAGTAGCTACATCTTTTTCACTCACACAGGATTCATCTGCAAACAAGGGCAAAATAGCTTGTTGTTTTAATTGTGCCATGCCCTCCCAATTATCTTTAGCTAAAGGCTGTTCAACCAATTCAACGCCTAGATTCGCCAAAGCTGGAATTTTCAAGAGTGCCTCTTCGGTTGTCCATCCTGCATTGGCATCTACACGAATTGGCTTGTCGGTATGCTTTCTTAAAGCAGTAATCATTTCAATATCATATTCCGTTCCTACTTTCACTTTATAAATAGGCCAAGGATGCGCTTCCATTTTTTGTACCATCTTTTCAATAGGATCAATCCCTAAAGTGTAATCACAAATTGGTGGTAATTTTGAACCAGTAGTTTCCCATTGGGTATTCCATAATTGATGCAATGGTTGTTTTTTCATCTGGCCCCATAAATCCCATCCAGCCATATCCAATGCGCAAACTAAAAATGGATCATTTGGAAAAAGATGGTGTAAAAAATGCCAAAATCTTTCAGGATCAATCAATGCAAATTTTTCAATTAATTTTCTTTGCTTTTCTAACTGCGCCATCATATCTGCAACTGTAACATTGTAATACACAATAGCAGGGGCTTCTCCAAAGCCTGACCAATTACCCAAAGATAAGCGCACCATCAAACTATGTTGATGCGTCTTTGTTCTACCATTTGAAATGGTAAAAGGATATTCGAAAGGTAAACTTTGTTCCCAAAAATCTAATTGCACTTGTACTTGTTTTAATTATGCTCTTCCACTTGCTTGTATCAAATGAAACCATTCTTGATTAAATTGTTCTTGCTCTATCAACTGTTCTAAATTGATATGCATTCTATACCTCCAATAATGCTTGGGATTCGCTGGAACATTAATGCGTTCTTCATTTGGATCTGATCTTCTTAGTGATTCATCAATACCCATAAAATCTTGCAATTGGAAGATGGCCCACATAGCCGGAGAATATAAATGTTGTGATAAAATTGCTTTATTAACCCATCCATCACAATAGACTGGTGCTTTACCTTGTTGACCCATTTCATACTGATAAAACTGTTGGGTCTTTGCAGGATCTTCCTCCCACCATCCTCTTATTGTACTTGTATCATGTGACGAAGGAGTAACCACACTTAAGTATGGCGCATCATTCGGATGGAAAAATGTTTTATGATTTGCTTTTGGCATACGTTGTACCTCTAAACTTAGCATCCCCAATTGATACATCACATGTGGCACACAGGATGGAACCAATCCTAGATCCTCGCCACAAATCAACATATTCGTGGAGCGCTTTAACATGGGTAATTTTTTCATTGCTTCTTTTTCCCAAGCAGCATCCTGACGCCTAAAGAAATAGTCATCATACAATTCATGTAATTTGTTCTGTGTGCTTTTGTTTAAATGATTAAACGAGCTCGTATGTCCAATATTGAATCTGAAATGATAGGTTTGTGGCTGATCGCCCTCAAGCAAAATAACATTCGAAATTAAATCGTATAATCCTTGTTTTATTTTAGCATTAAATGCTGTCTGTTCCAATTGTTCAAAATGCGCTTCAACAGCTCGTTGTGTTTTAAATGCTGGTAACAAAGCAAAATGTTCATCCCCTATTGATTCCAAGAAATTGGACTTCACATAATTATTATCATAACCAAAAACTTGAAACAAAATAGTTTCATTGATATAAGGCATCGTGAATCGATAATGATCAAAAGCAATTCCTTTTGCATTCAATTCATTGATACTAATTGGAATCGCAGGAACAAAATGTCCCAAAATTCCTTCTACAGCGTGCATTGGAATACTCCAAATTCTAAAGAAACCTAAAATATGATCAATCCTGAATGCATCAAAATAGTATTTCATTTGATCAAACCTAGACTTCCACCAAGCAAAACCATCTGCTGCCATCTGATCCCAATTGTATGTAGGGAATCCCCAATTTTGTCCAGATACGGCAAAATCATCTGGCGGCGCACCAGCTTGTTTATCCATATGAAATAAATGAGGATGCTGCCATGCGTCTGCACCAAAGCGATAAACCCCAATTGGTATATCTCCTTTTAATACAACACCCTGTGCGTGCGCATAATCAGTAGCTGCTTTTAATTGAAGGTGTAAATGATATTGTACAAAATAAAAGAAAGCGATTTCGGAATAGGTTTTGGATTTACTATCTGCTAATTGGTCAATTTCTGCTGCATTAAATTTAGCATAACTAGGCCAAGCATTAAAATCTACAGACCCATGCAAATCCCTTAAATAAGAAAATGCACTATAAGGTACCAACCAAGTTTGATTGTCCTTAAAAAATTGTTTAAATGCAGTTGTCCCTAAATCTTTTTTCCCATTGATAGCATACACCGCCTTTAATGCTTTCCACTTCACAGCTAGTACTGCTTCGTAATCTACTACGGTCAAATTATTCAATGCTATTTGTTGATCCATTGCATCTTGAATTAAATGCATTTGATTAGCATCCACCAATTCAGATAAACGAATATACATTGGGTGTAAAGCAAAAGCCGAAATGGCAGCATAAGGATAAGAGTCCATCCAAGAATGTGTTGCCGTAGTATCATTGATTGGCAATAGCTGAATTAATTTTAAACCAATTTTTTTAGACCAATCTGCCAATAATTTAATGTCGCTAAATTCTCCGACACCAACGCTTTGTTTAGATCTTAATGAAAAAACAGGAATGGCAACACCTGCTCCTTTCCATTGATTGTGTCCTACCTGTGCAAATCCGTCTTGGACAACAACTAACTTATTTTTACTAACTGGCTCATACAATACCCTATTGTTGCCAGATTCAAATGCAACAAACTTTTTTAGTTCCGTATCATAAATACCAAACTTATACACCAAAGGAAAATCGCATTTGCTTAAATTTAAAGCAATCTCAAAATAAGGTTGATTTATTATTTTATTTAATGGCAATGCTTTATTAGCAACCCATCCACCAATTTCCTTAGCCTCTCCTATGATACAAATAGTTTGATTTGTAGTTAGCAAAGGTGCTTTCACTTTAAAGACATGGGTTGTATTTTTTGGATGGTCTGGATTTACTTGTTGCCCCTTGCTTTGTAACAACACATTTGCAAAAGGAGCCGTATAAAATGCATTATCAGTATACCCAGTAAAATTCCAGGCATCAATCAAAACCAATTCCTTTGTGGCCAACTGATCAACGATTATGGATTTATCTGAACCCCAATCAAAAATTCTAGTTCCATCTTGATTTTGAATAAAATAACTATAGCATATTGTTTCGGCCTTCAATAATCCTTTTGTTACTAAATGTAAGACCCAATAGTCTTCATTTAAATAAACCATTGGTACAGCCTTTTCGATATTGCCATTGCCTAATAAAGGGTGGTTTCCAGTAATGTAAATAGTTTGACCAAAATTGGTCTTAAATCTTAAATGGAAATTCAGTTTTTCAATCATATTCAATCTTGTTTCGAATGGCGCTAAAGATAATTACAAATTCAATGAAATAGCCTTAACTAATCAAATTATTGTATCTTGCTTTCGACCAAGAATGGGATCAATGGACAAAATAATTATCTATACGGACGGCTCGGCAAGAGGCAATCCAGGACCAGGTGGTTTTGGTGCCATTTTGATATGGGGCGATAAGGTCAAAGAGATTGCCGAAGCCTATCGACATACCACCAATAATAGAATGGAGCTATTGGCTGTGATTAAAGCAATTTCAATTTTAAAGACGAAAAAATTACCGATTCTTGTATTCACAGATAGTAAATACGTAGTTGAATCTGTAGAAAAAAAGTGGTTAGATAATTGGATTAAAACAGACTTTAAAGGAGGCAAAAAGAACAAAGACCTTTGGCTAGCCTTTGATGCCCTTTCTAAAATATACAAAGTAAAATTTCATTGGGTGAAAGGACATGCCGACAACCCTTATAACAATCGTTGTGACGAGTTAGCGACTATGGCTGCGGATACAGGCCCTTGGCAAACGGACGAATTTTATGAAGCAATAGATCCTAAGAAATAAAATATAAATCATAAAAAAGCCGCTCATTTACAAGAAAGGAGCGGCTTTTTATTAGTATCTACTACAATTAGCTTTTAACTTTAATCGCTTTTAATTTAGGCTCAATTAATTTTAATCCGCCAAACATCACTGCACCAAAAACAAATGTGCCTGCTACACTATATCCATAAAATGGCAAACCGTCTACCATTGTTTGAAACAAACCTGAAGCAGTCAATGGACGTTGATAACCACCAAAGCTTGCCCATACCATGAAATTTGAAACAAGGAAATAAACAGTTGGAGCAGCTATAAAATTACCTGCGAACTTGCTTACTTTGTTTGTTTGTAAACCAAATCCAAATACTGCTGTTGCAGCAATTAATAAATAGTTCTGCCATTGACCATCATAAAAGCCTTGAATGGTTGTTAAATAGTTCACATATAAAACTTGGTATAATAAATCGGACAAAAACATAGAAACGATTGGTAACAAGAATGCAAAATGTTTATTTTTTACAAACAATGAACCACTGAATAAAGCAATTGCAATTTGAGGTGCAAAACCAAATGGTCTACCTGGCAATACTCTATACAATGCACTTGTTACAATCATTATAATTAAGGCAATCACTATTTCTTTGTTCAGTTTCATCAGTTGCTATTTAAAATATTATTTATAAAAACAAATATACATAAATGGTTAGTTTTAAGAAGGATTGATTTTCCTCAAATGTGTATAATTCGGTTATGGCACAAAAGATTTGAAAATTACAGCCGTTTCCGACCCGCTTGATTGGATATGATAGGTAGATCCAGCCTTGACTGCAGCCAATTCACCGGCTTTTAAGTCTATCCCGTCCAAATGTACCTCCCCTTGCATCACTAAAAACATTTCAAAGGAATTGGTCTGGTTTGTGTAAGCTTTCCCCTGTGATAAGGTGATTTTGGTTAAACCAAAATCGGGTACCGGACAAGGGAATTGAACCTCATTTGAATTTTTCAAATCCCCATTTAGAATGTTGGGATAAGTTGGCTCAAATTTTATATGTTCAAGAAGCTCTTCGATATCAATATGCTTTGGGGTTAGGCCGCCTCTTAAAACATTATCGCTATTGGCCATCAATTCAATATTTTGCCCTTCTAAATAAGCATGCAAAAGTCCTGCTCCTTGAAATACCCCCTGGTATTTTGGCACATTTACAATATTTAAAAGATAGATAGAAAGGATGCCTTTGTCAATATTGGATACTGGCACCTTACCTCCATAATATTTATTGGCCCACCAATGTGGATGCGATTTATCCACTTTTCCAGCAGCAACTTCATACACAGCAATTTCCAATAAAGGCTTTAATATTTTATCTGCTGCAGGTTGGTCAAGGCGCATAAAATGACCATATAAGCCCGCATAATCCTCTAGACCAAATACATCTAATAATGATTGTAGTGGGGCAAGATTAGCTAATCTTTCTTTGAGTGCATTGACAGGCATGAAGCCATGTAATAACCAAAAATCACTTAAGGCCACCATCACTTCTGGCTTATGATTTTGATCTTTATAATTTCTGTGTGCTGCATCAATAGGTAAGCCTGCAAGTTGTTCTTTTAAAAAGCCTTTTTCAGCATTTTCCTTAGAAGGATGTACCTGAATACTCAGCATTTTTTCTACATCAAGAATTTTAAATAAATAAGGTAAAGTCCCAAATTGATCTGCAATGTTTTTACCCAAAAAATGTGCTTTGTTTTCTTGGATCATCTGATCTAAAGCCTTTTGGCCCTCGGAGGTTGCTACCAATGCAGGTGCAGAAGGATGCGCCCCCATCCAATATTCAGCAAATGGTTTACCAATGGTATTGTCTAACTGCATCAACTGAGGAATGAATGCGCTACCACCCCACTCGTAATGCCTATGAATTCCTTGTAATTTATACGCTGTATTCATGTATTCCTTTTAACTATTTTCCTGTTTACTCTAATCACTTAAATCCACTTATAATGAGTCAACACAACAAAGATACTGGGTTTTTAGGCGAAAATAAAGCTGCAGACTACCTAATAAGCATGGGTTATACCATCCTATTTAGAAATTGGCGTTATAAACATTTAGAAATTGACATTATTGCAAGTAAAGAAGACTGCTTGCATATTATAGAAGTGAAGACAAGGAGGTCGTCTACGTATGGTTTTCCAGAACAGCATATTGATGCGATAAAGATGCAGCACTTAAAAAATGCAGCGGCCTTATTCCAATACCAACATCCTATTTGGAAGATGCTTCAATTTGATGTAATTGCAATACAATTATTCACAGGAAATAAATGGGATCTATTTTTTATTGAAGATGTCTATTTTTGACATTTTTTCAACCATCTTATAGGTTGCAGGACAATACTCCACATTCTGTTTGTGCACATGAATGTATTCTACAAATTTCTTTTTTGTTAAATGCGGAAAACCTGCGCAGTCAGCCGGTCTTACCTCATAGATAGAACACATATTTGAACTTAAATTCAAGAACTGACAAGGTTTTGAAACATTCACCCAATCCTTGTCTTTTTTATCATACTCTAACCAAGTTGCTTTAAACTCAGTAGGCTTTATTTCAAAATGTGCTGCAATTCTTTTGATGTCAGTAGATGTAAAAGTTGGGCTCATCGATTTACAACAATTCGCACAAGACAAGCAATCTACTTCGGCCCAAACTTCTGTACTTAATGTTGCGGTAATTTGGTCAAGGTTTTTGGGATTTTTCTTTTCTATCTTTGTTAAGAAGGATCTGAATTGTTTTGCATTAAGTTTAACTTTCTGCTTAAATGACCTTAAATTTACTTGCATAGGGTTTTGAATCAGATACGAAATAAACCCTTTATCAATGAATTATCAAATCTTTTCCTAAACTAGTTTTGACCAAATGAATTGGGATATCTATAAAAAAGGGTTTAAAGCTTTCTTGCAATTAGAGAAATCATTGAGTGTGCATTCTGTTGAAGCATACTTGAGAGATATAGATAAATTAGCATCTTATTTAGAACCAATTAAAACAATCCATACCCCTGCAGATATTGAAATGACGCACTTACAAGGTTTCATTCAAAGCATTGGTGAAATTGGCATGGCTGCTACATCTCAGGCTAGAATTATATCCGGTATTAAATCTTTTTTTAGATATTGTTTAATTGAACAAATTTGTACAATCAACCCTACTACTTTATTACCAAGTCCAAAGACAAGCAGAAAACTACCTGATGTTTTGAGCTTTGAAGAAATAGAACAAATGATTGGCGAGATTGACCTTAGTAAACCCGAAGGCGGTAGGAATAAGGCCATTTTGGAAGTGATGTATAGTTCTGGACTTAGAGTCACAGAAGCGATTCAGCTAAAAATATCTTGTTTGTATTTAGACGTTGGATTCATTAGGGTGATTGGTAAAGGCGATAAAGAAAGATTAGTACCCATAGGATCTGATGCCATTAAGTATATCAAATTATACAAGGACACCATTAGGGTACATCAAACACCAGCAAAAAACTGTGAGGATATTTTGTTTCTAAACAACCGAGGTAAAGGGCTAAGTAGGGTCATGATTTTTTACATCATCAAAGACCTTATCCTTAAAACGGGTATTAAAAAATCCATCTCCCCCCATAGCCTTCGTCATAGCTTCGCTACGCATTTAGTAGAAGGAGGCGCCGATCTGAGGGCTGTTCAGGAGATGCTTGGCCATGAAAGCATTACGACCACGGAGATTTATACCCATATCAATAGGGATTTCCTTAGGGATACCTTGGATCGTTTCCACCCGGCCTTTCAAAAAAAATAACATGATAAACGCCTAAAATAAATTAGGTTTGTTGTTCAAAATTAAGACATATGAAAAAGATACTTTTTGTAATTGGAAGCTTTTTGAGTTTAACGGCAATGGCGCAAGTAAAAATGCCAGCTCCTAGTCCAACTCAAACTTTAACACAAGAATTTGGATTAGGTAAAATTGAAATCGTTTACTCAAGACCTAGTTTAAAAGGTCGTTCTGTTTTTGGTGCTGGTAGTTTATTAGCCCCAATTGGTGATGTTTGGAGAACAGGTGCAAATGGTGCAACTAAAGTAACATTCTCTGACCCTGTGACTATTGGAGGTAAAACCCTTCCAGCAGGTTCTTACGGTTTATTTACAATTCCAGGTGCCTCAGAATGGACAATTATTTTCAATACCAATTCTAAAGGCTGGGGAAGTTTTGACTACAAAGAAGCAGAAGATGTGGTTCGTTTAAAAGTGGCTCCAGAAACAACTGGAAGTACAACAGAAACTTTCACAATTGGCATTGACGCAATCACTGCTCAAACAGCCACTATTTATTTGAAATGGGGCAAAACAAAAGTGAATATTCCTATTAGCACAGACATCAGACCAGCAGTTCGTGCACAAATAGAAGCTGCATCTGCTGCTGCAACTGTGAATCCGAATATGTATCAATCTGCTGCAACATTTTATTTAGAATTAGACAACGATTATAACAAAGCATTGGTATATGCGGATAAAGCAATTGCTGCAAATGCAAAAGCATATTGGTTGCATTTATTAAAAGCAAGAATTCATGTTGCATTGAAAGATAAAAAAGGTGCAAAAGCAAGTGCTGAAACTTGTAAGCAAATGGCGACTGAAGCAAAAAATATGGACTATGTAAGATCTGCAGATGAGATCTTGAAGTCATTATAATATTGATACATGTTTTCAAAAAGCCCTCCCGATTGACGGAAGGGCTTTTTTGTGCGGAAGAGGAGATTCGAACTCCCACGCCCGGGTATGGGCGCTACCACCTCAAGGTAGTGCGTCTACCAATTTCGCCACCTCCGCCTTGGAGTTCAAAATTACAGAAATTTAATGAGGCTGTTATATTTTTTTGCATCTTTGTACCATGTCAAACTACAACGTAACCTGCCCCAAGTGTCAACATAGCTTTGAACCAACCGACGCTATTCGCGACGAGATTGAAAAAGAATTGCGTGGCAAGATGACCGATTGGCAAAAAAAGAAGGAGGAAGAAACCAATCTATTATTGGCGGAACAAAAAACAAAAATTCAGAACGAATTAACAGACCAATTAAAAAAGAATATTGCAGGCGAGTATGAACACAAGCTTAAGTTGATGCAAGACAACGAAGCCAATATGAGCAAGCAGGTGAATGAATTCAGACAAAAAGAATTAGAATTCTTAAAACAAGTGCAAGCAATTCAAGCCAAGGAAGCTGAACTTGAATTAGAATTACAAAGAAAATTAAATACAGAAAGAGAAAGTTTAAAAGCACAAATACAAAAGGAAGAAGCAGAACGCCTATCTATTAAAGACCAGGAGCATGTGTTGAAAGTAAAAGAACTAGAAAAGCAATTAGAAGACCAACGAAAACTTGCCGAAGAAATGCGTCGTAAAGCAGAGCAAGGCAGTATGCAAATGCAAGGGGAAGTACAAGAATTATTATTGGAAGAATTACTTAAGACAAGCTTCCCTTTTGACCAGATTTCAGAAGTTGGAAAAGGTGTTCGCGGCGCAGATTGTATTCAAATGGTGCGCAATAGTCTTGGGCAAGAAGCTGGTAAAATTATTTATGAAAGTAAAAGAACCAAGGACTTTAACCAAGAGTGGATTGATAAATTAAAAGCGGATATGCGCAGTCAAGGCGCAGACATTGCAGTGATTGTAACGCAAACCTTCCCTAAAGAATTGGATCGTTTTGGCGAAAAAGACGGCGTATATATTTGCTCTTTCCAAGAAGTTAAGAGTGTCGCATTATTATTAAGAAATGCGATTCTGAAAATTCATGATGCAAAGAAGAGTCAAGTAAATAAAGGAGACAAAATGAGTTTTCTTTACGACTACTTAACGAGCAATGAATTCAGCGAACAATGGAAGGCTGTTGGCGAAGGTTTTAGACAAATGCGTTCTAGTATTCAAAAAGAAAGAGACGCTATGGAAAAACTCTGGAAAGCAAGAGAGAAACAACTAGAAAAAGTATTACTCAATGCTATGCACATAAAAGGATCTATCGAAGGCATCGCAGGTGCTGACGCTATTCATTTGGATTTACTTGAAGATGATACTACACTTGGTCTAGAGGAAGAATAATATTCTAAAGAATAATTAGTGATAACATGTCACGCAGATATAGTCCATGCCAAAATGGTAATCTAAATGTACATTGATATTGCTTCCTTTATGTAAAATTATTGCTGGCACAATTCCCCTATCCCCATTGGTTAATTCAAGGATATTAAAATCCTTCGCAAAATCAATCCCCAATTGTTCGTACTTTTTATACATCGCTTCTTTGGCTGCCCATAAAAATGCCAACTGATTCAATTGGTTTTTTTCATCCAAAGTTTCAATCATTGCTTTCTCCTGATCGTTTAAAAACTTATGGGCCACTTTTGAAATGCGCGGATGTATGATTTCGATATCTATGCCTATCGGTTGATCGTCTACCGCACATGCTGCGTAACCCTTACAATGTGAAAATGAAAAATGAAAAGGCAATCCAATTAAATAGGGTTTCCCATTATCTGCCATCACCAATTGACTCAAATCTGCGTCAGGCATCATTAATTTAAACAACAACCTTACCGCCAAATGTTGTGTCCTTCTTTCCTCGTTGGCAATGGGTACAGCAAGCTGTACATCTGTTTCAAAAAAAGATGCAGGTTCTTGGATAGACCAAATAGCTAAATGAGCTGTCTCGTTAATATTTTGTTGATAAAAGAAAGGCATTTTGAATTAGATTGCGGTCTGTTTTAAAGACCGAAATTAAACATAAATCGATTAAGATGATATTATCAGATACACGCATACTAGAAGAAATCCAAAAAGGAACCATTAAAATTGAACCATACGATCGTAAAGATCTTGGAAGCAATAGTTATGACGTGCATCTTGGAAAATGGTTGGCCACCTATGACAATGCAGTACTAGACGCAAAAGCGCACAATACCATTAGCTATTTTGAAATTCCTGATGAAGGATTTGTATTAGAGCCAACTGGTTTTTATTTAGGTGTTACTTTGGAATATACAGAAACACATGCGCATGTACCTTTTTTAGAAGGTAAATCATCTACTGGTCGTTTGGGTATTGATATTCACGCAACCGCTGGTAAAGGTGATGTTGGTTTCTGTGGTTATTGGACCCTAGAAATTTCTGTTAAACAACCTGTTCGAGTTTATAAAGGGATGCCAATTGGTCAATTGATTTACTTCCCTGTTGATGGAGAAATAGAAGTTAAATACAATCAAAAGAAAAACGCAAAGTATAGCGGACAGCCTGAAAAGCCTATCGAGAGTATGATGTGGAAGAATCAGTTTTAAGACGATACGCCCTAACCCACTTCAGTACATCTGCATAGCTATCCAAACCTGCAGCTTGTTGATTCCATTTTAAAAATTGATCATACAACTCATTGGATGCTTGAATTTGCTTCCCTGCTCTTGCAACAAAAAAAGCTTTAATCTCTGCTCTATCTTTTAATACAGCTGGACTTAAGATTGCTTTATTCTCTGCAATCTGTACTTTCCATGCATCAAACCCTTTTGTTCCTGCAATTAATAATAATTGTGCATCCTGGGCATAAGTGAACATTTGCAATAACATGGAATACCTTAACATCGGGTCATTGGCTTCGTTGGCAACCACAAAAGCTATGAAATTGGCTTCTGTTTCTGATGCATAGCCTAATTGATGCGCCATTTCATGTGCAATGGTATAAGGCTGGGTCATCATGGGTAGGTCTGAACGTATAATCGCTTCTGCTGTGATGGGTTGATAAAAAGCTAGAAATCCAATGTAATCCCCCAAATTGGGGAAGATTGCTTTTTTGACACTTTGATTTTGAACATGAAGCTTAGGATATGCCTTTGATATCCTACCATAAGCATCCTGCACTTTTGCTAAAGTTTGTTCAAAATTGGGGGCTATCTCATTATTCTTGGATAGTTCTTTCCTGGTTTGGTTAAGTTCCTGAATCAGTTCATTGGTCAATTGATTGAGCTCGGTTTGTGCAATTTGGACGTTTTTAGGGGTTTGCACTTTTAAATTAAAAGCATTTGTTGGGTCTGGTTGCATGTAATTGAAGCCCCAAATAAACTGAAAAACCACAAATAATCGGATGCCTAACCAAGCAAGCTTATACAAGATAAAACCAATTTTTTGCCAAATTTGATTCAATCTTTTTAATGAAGTAATATATCTTATTACATTGATAATCAATAATATAATAGCAATTACATAAACCAACTCTCCCAATGCAAATGGTAAGCTGCCAAACAACCACCTCAAACCAATTGTCCAATATTTAAAGAAGCCTTGGTTATAGTAGGTTGCAACTAAATTTGGATAATTTGGCGCAAGTATGCAGACAGCAAATAGAAGCACCCATATGGTTGGTAAAATGAACTTGCTCCAAGCCGGTCTAAATCGATACATTTGCTGAGAATAATTATCTAGTAAAATTAGTATAAACTTTGTCTTTTGACCTATTTTTACTAACTTTGCAACCCTTAAAGTACGGTTATGGGCCATAACAGGACATTTGAAATTCCATTTGTTGGCTTGACAGCTGGAGCGCATGAGTTTGAGTACCGTATTGAGGATCAGTTCTTTTTAGATTTTGGACCACAAGATTTCAGCAATTGTCAAACCAAGGTGAAGCTCCTTATGGATAAGCACTCAGGATTTATGCAATTGCATTTTGATATTGACGGGACCATTGATACCATTTGTGATAGATGTGGGAATCCACTTACCGTTCAACTTTGGGACGAATTTAACTTAGTTGTAAAACTAGTTGATAACGCCGACAAGATGAATAGCGAGGAGGAAGATCCTGACATTTTTTACTTAGACCGTAACGATAGTCACTTGTCTATAGCCAATTGGATTTACGAATTTATTAGCCTTAGCGTTCCTTTGCAACATATTTGCAAATTGGATGAAAAAGGAAAATCAACATGTAACCAAAAAGTGATAGACCAGCTCAATTTCTTTAATGAAAACCCTCCTACCGATGCGACATCAAAAACGCTTTGGAAAGGATTGGATCAGTTCAAGGATCTGGACGGAAATGATTGATAAAAGTAGAATAGAAAATAAAATATAGTAAAAATTTAAAAAATAAGAGATGCCTAATCCTAAACGCAGACACTCACAACAACGTAGCGCTAAAAGAAGAACACACTATGTTGCTCAAGAAGTAACATTAAGCAAAGATGGTACAACTGGAGAAATCCACGTTCGTCATCGTGCGCACGTTCAAGAAGGAAAATTATTCTATAAAGGAAAATTAGTAGCTGAGAAGGCACCTTTAAAAGCATAATTGTTCAATGAACATTGGTATAGATATGATGGGTGGTGATTTTGCTCCACTCGAAGCTGTTAAAGGCGTACAACAATATCTATCCAATAATCAACACAATTTATTTTGCATAGGTGATGCAACCCAGTTGGAAGGAATCTTTCAGCAGCATGGGATTGCTTCACCTTTTTTGCATTTAGTAGATGCACCAGAAGTCATTGGATACCATGAGCATCCTACCAAAGCCTTAAAAGAAAAACCCAACTCTTCTATTGCAATTGGTTTTCGTTATTTAGCCGAAGGCAAGATTGATGCATTTTTAAGTGCCGGAAATACAGGAGCCATGTTGGTTGGTGCCATGTTTAGCATCAAACCAATTAAAGGTGTTTTAAGACCGACTATTGCAACGCTTCTTCCAAAATTAAATGGTAACACAGGCATCTTAGTAGACGTAGGCTTGAATACGGATTGTAAGCCTGAACAACTAAATCAATTTGCCATCTTAGGCAATTTATATTCAAAGCATATTCTAAATATTAATGCGCCTACTGTAGGTTTATTAAATGTAGGAGAAGAAGAAGGTAAAGGCAATTTATTAGCACAAGCCACTTACCCACTCTTAAAAGAAAATACCCATATCCAATTCATTGGGAATGTTGAAGGTCGTGATGTTTTTAACGACAAATCTGATGTCATAGTTTGTGATGGATTTACTGGAAATGTGATCTTAAAAACTGCAGAAGCCATGTATGATGCTGCAGCACATCAGGGTCTAGAAAAAGACTCCTTTTTTGGCCGTTTCCACTTCGAAAATTATGGGGGCACGCCTGTCCTAGGTGTGAACAAGCCAGTCATTATTGGTCATGGTATAAGCAACGCCAAAGCATTTTCAAATATGATTGCTTTAGCTGAAAAAATGATTGATACCAAGTTCTGCGAAATCATCACTAGCAATTTTGCTAACATCCAATAGTTTTAGTTTTTTTAACTTAATTTCACCCTCAATTAAAGCAACACATTTTATGTGGTTAAACAACGTTTTAGAAACAATTGGCAATACGCCAATCATTCGTTTAAATAAAGTAAGTGAGGGCATTCCTGGAACCATCCTAGCTAAAGTGGACTACTTTAATCCAGGCAATTCTATCAAAGACCGAATGGCTTTAAAAATGGTGGAGGTAGCCGAAGCAGAAGGTAAATTAAAACCAGGCGGTACCATCATTGAATGTACTAGTGGAAACACTGGAATGGGCTTAGCCCTAGCTGCAGTTGTAAAAGGATATAAATGCATCTTTACTACAACCGATAAGCAAAGTAAAGAGAAGATGGATATATTAAGGGCTGTGGGTGCCGAAGTAATTGTCTGCCCTACCAATGTTGAACCAGAAGACCCAAGAAGTTATTATTCTGTCGCAAGGAAATTGGCAGGGGAAATCCCGAACTCACATTTCTTTAATCAATATGATAACCTGGCCAACAGGCAAGCACATTATGAAACAACGGGGCCAGAAATTTGGCGTCAAACAGAAGGTAAAATCACGCATTTTGTTTGTACTGCAGGAACAGGTGGCACCATCACTGGTACAGCTAAATATTTAAAAGAACAAAATCCAAATATTCAAGTTTGGGCAATTGATCCAATAGGTTCTTTGTTAACCCATTATTTTAAAACAGGCGAAGTGGATATGGCCTATGTGCACCCATATATTGCGGAAGGTTTTGGTGAAGATTTTGTTCCAGCAAACTATGATATGTCTGTCATTGACCATTTTGAACAAGTGCCAGATAAAGAAGGCGCATTGATGACAAGAAGACTAGCAAAAGAAGAAGGCTTATTTTGTGGATATAGTGCAGGAAGCTGTTTTCAAGGGCTTTTACAATTAAAAGATAGATTGAAACCAACCGATGTGGTTGTTTGCGTCTTCCATGATCACGGAAGCAGGTATGTTGGTAAAGTATACAATGACGATTGGATGAAATCTAAAGGATTTATAGACTAATGACAGCTGGATTTTAAGGCCTTGCTAACATCTGTTTGGCGCTTAAATTGTATATTTGTAACTCAATAATTAAACAATGAATAAGTACAGATCGGGTGTTTTATACGGTAAGGAATTAGAAGCTTTATACAACGATGCAAAATCAAATAATTTTGCCATCCCAGCAGTGAATACAACAGGAACTGATACTATCAATGCAGCCATTGAAACAGCAGCTAAAGTAAAGTCTCCTATCATCATTCAATTTTCTAACGGTGGTGCCCAATTTATTGCAGGCAAGGGTATGCCAAATGATAATTTACAAGCCAATATTCAAGGTGCGATAGCAGGTGCATTACATGTACACCAGGTTGCAAAGTTTTATGATGTACCTGTGGTTTTACATACCGACCATGCATCCAAAAAATGGTTACCATGGATCAGTGCTTTAATTGACGAGAGTGAAAAATACCACAAATTACATGGACAACCTTTGTTCAGTTCTCATATGTTAGATTTATCTGAAGAACCAATCGAAGAGAATATTCAAACCTCTGTAGAATTCTTCAAACGTATGGCACCATTGGGCATGGGTATTGAAATTGAATTAGGTGTAACAGGTGGTGAGGAAGATGGCGTTGATAATAGTGGAATTGAAAATGATAAATTATATACGCAACCAGAACACGTTGCTTATGCATATACTGAATTAGGGAAAGTTGGTAATTTATTCACGGTTGCTGCTGCATTTGGTAATGTACACGGTGTATACAGTCCAGGCAATGTGGAATTAAAACCTGAAATTTTACACAATAGTCAATTGCATATTGAAAAGACATTAGGCACAGCACCTAAACCAGTTTATTTTGTATTCCATGGTGGATCCGGTTCTCCTCAAAATCAAATTAGAGAAGCGATTGGATATGGGGCAATTAAAATGAATTTAGATACCGACTTACAGTGGGCTTTCTGGGAAGGTGTACTAGGTTACTACAAAAAGAATGAAGCTTTTCTTCAAACTCAATTAGGTAACCCTGAAGGCGCAGATAAGCCAAATAAAAAATATTATGACCCAAGAGTTTGGTTGAGAAAAGGCGAAGAGTCTTTCATCAAACGTCTAGAGCAATCATTTGACGACTTAAATTGTATCAATAGAAACGCTTAAATTAGTCCCCTATGCGTGAAAAAGTAGAAGATATTGAAGTGAACCTAACAGGAGAAGAATTAAATCATTCTGATGCGGCGGATAAATCTAGATGGTTTAAAAGAATCCGTAAAGGCATTAGTACTTCAACCGCAGATAAAAAAGAGACACCAGAAGGTTTATGGACGAAGTGTCCAACTTGTAATCATATTTGTACTAGTTCTGAATTAAAAGAGAATTTGTACATATGTGATAAGTGTAATTATCACCACCGTATTGGTAGTGATGAATATTTTGCCATCTTATTTGACAACCAAGAATTTACTGTACTTTTTGATGAAATAAAAAGTAAGGACGCGCTTAATTTTACAGATCTAAAAAATTACCAAAAACGTTTAGACGAAATTCATTCTAAAACAGATTTGAAAGATTCTATGCGTGTTGGTGTTGGTAAAATGAATGGCGAAGGTTATGTTGTTGCATGTATGGATTTTGAATTCATAGGTGGATCATTAGGAAGTGTAATGGGAGAAAAATTTAGTCGTGCAGTAGATTATTGTATTCAACATAGACTTCCCTTTTTAGTGATTAGTAAAAGTGGTGGCGCTCGTATGATGGAAAGTGCATTTAGCTTAATGCAATTAGCCAAAACAAGTGGAAAATTATCTCAGTTAAGTGATGCTAAATTACCATTCATCTCCTTGCTTACCGATCCAACATTTGGTGGTATATCTGCCAGCTTTGGTATGTTAGGCGATCTAAATATTGCAGAACCAGGTGCATTGATTGGTTTTGCTGGCCCTAGGGTTATTAAAGAAACCATTAAGAAAGATTTACCTCCCGGATTCCAACGTTCTGAGTTCTTATTAGAACACGGATTCCTTGATTTTATTGTGGATAGAAAAGAACTGAAGCAAAAATTGTCAGAAGTGGCATTTATGTTCAGAAGTTAATGCCAAAAAGAAATCAATTTTAAATAGTACTTTTGTATCCCGGTGTAGCACATCGGGATATTTTTTATGGCGAAAGCACCCAAGTCAATAGAATTAAACAATAGGCAGGCCTATTTCAACTACCAGATAGAAGATAAATATGTGGCAGGCATTGTATTGATGGGTACCGAAGTCAAATCTATTCGCGCTGGTAAAGTAAGTTTCAATGATTCATTCTGCTTTTTTGATAAAGGCGAACTATGGGTAAGGTCTTTATTTATCAATGCCTACTCTCATGGCAATAAGAATAACCATATCGAAGTACATGATCGAAAATTATTGTTAACCGCAAGAGAATTAAAAAAAATAGAGGCGAAAACAAAAGAAAAAGGATTTACGATTGTGCCACTACGCATTTTTTTTAATGAAAAGCATTATGCTAAAATGGAGATTGGAATTGGCCGCGGTAAAAAAGAATACGATAAACGCGAAACCATCAAGAACCGCGATATAGATAAAGACATTAAGCGCATCCTTGCTAAATAATCATTAGTATTATAAATTAGACATACTTGCCTGTGTCTTCTTTCTTGAATTCTATCTGTTCTTTTAAGGATGCAGCATCTGGACGATGGGTGGTTGCATAAGCTGCAATAAGCAAAACAATCAAAATACAAACAGCACCTAGTAATTCTTTAGGTTCTAACCAATAGCCTATTGCTTGATTGATTTTTGCATGTTGAGGCGCACTTAATTCATACCTGATTTCTATTCTAGATCCAATTTTTGATTGGTAGATAGTAGGATCTAACGCCACATGATATTTTTTCCCAGCTTCTTGAAATACAGCATTGACTTTTCCATTGCTTGCTTCGATCAGTGCAGGTGTTGTCACACTATCAAAATAGTCTGGTGTTCTGCTAAATGGCAGGTAAGAAAGAAAGCAGAAAATGAATAATATGAATACCGATTTGATCAATTATGAGGATAAGCTTCTGAAATCTACAGGAACTAATTTACTTACACCCGGCTCTTGCATGGTCACACCATAAATGACATCCACAGCGCTCATTGTTTGCTTATTATGCGTTACAATAATGAACTGTGATTTATCAGAAAACTTCTGAATCATTTGTGTGAACTTGCCAACATTGGCGTCATCCAATGGGGCATCTACCTCATCCAAAATACAGAATGGTGCTGGCTTAATTAAGTATATCGCAAACAACATTGCTGTTGCTGTCAAAGTACGCTCTCCTCCACTCAATTGTGTAATAGAAGATGGACGCTTACCTTTAGGTTTTGCCACAATCTCTACTGCAGTTTCTGAAAGATTTGTTGGATCTACTAATATTAAGTCACAAGAGTCTTCCTCGGTAAACAATGCTTTGAATACTCTTTGGAAATTCTCTCTAGCGGTATTGTATGTTTCTAAGAATGCCTGATTTGCAGTCGCCTCAACTTCTTGTATAGTCAATAACAAGCTTTCTTTCGCGGTTACTAAGTCATTCTTTTGTTCTAAGATAAAATCATAACGTTTTTTCATTTCGGTGTATGCCTCAATCGCTGTTGGATTTACCTCCCCCATATTCTCTAAACGCTTCTTCATTTTTTCCACATCTTGCTGAAGCTCTTCAAGTGTTGCTTCAGTTTGTCTTCCAAGATCTAAAATCTCTTCTAATTCTACTTTGAATTCCACACTTAATCTTTCCTTGGTTCCCGCCAATTGTAGCTTTAAGTTATTTAAATTATCCTTGATCTCATTGATCAACTGATCCATTAATTCCTTAGACTTCACTTGAAGTCTTAAAGTGCTTTCTTTTTCTTGTAGGGCGGTTCTTAAAGTATAATATGCTTGATCTGCCTCGTTTAATTTAAGCTCTTCTGCTTCCTTATTTCTCAATAACTCAACCAAAGCAGTCTCAATTGTTGCTAATTCATTGTTACTGTCAACAATTGCTGAAGATGCTTCTGTTAACTGAACCGTATTGGATTGTATTTGCGCATGTAAGTCATTCAATTGATTATCCTTGAAGATCACTTCTTGTTGTAAAGCTTCAATTTTACTTTGTTGCTTTGTCAACTGTAAATTCATTTCATTGAATTCACCAGATGCTAAATGATACGCTTGCTCTGCAGCTTGGTAGTCCAATTCGATATCACCCAATTGCGCTTGAGTTGATAGCAATGAAGCATTCAATTCAGTCAATTGTGTTCTTGTATCTCCAATTAAAGCGTGTTCTTGCTCAATTTTCTCTGCCAATTCTGCCAACTTAGCTACTGCAGCTACTTGTGCAGATTGTAAGTTTTCTAGTCTATTCTTATTGGCAAACACATCGTTGATTAAACGATTGACATTTTGTTCTGTGGTTCTTATTTCTTGTTCTTTCAACAATTCATTGTACTGTAAAACAGACTCATGCTTTACTTGAATTTGAGATTTCAACTCATTCACTACTGTTTCTTGTGATTGAATGTCTTCCAATAGTTTTTCTAAATTCTTTGCACGTCCAATTTTCTTTCCTTCAAATAATCCAACACTTCCACCTGTTAATGTATACTTACCTCTTACATATTTTCCTGTCTTCTCTAAAATCATACCAGTAGTACTCGCTTCTAATGCAGCTTCATTTTCGGCAATAAAAACATTCCCTAGTAAATGATTCGCTAAAGCGGCATATTTTGGATCAATCTCAATCACAGATAAAGCAGCAATGGTATTTGATGGAACAGCTTCTGCCTTGGCGCCATTTAATTGATCTAATAAAAAGAAGTTAGCCTTACCTTTTTTGTTTTCGTCCAATAACTGAACCGCTTGCATACCTTCCTTTAAATCATTCACTACGTAATAATTCAAGTAAGGTTCTAGTACATTTTCAACCGCTGTGCGATAGGCTTCTTGCACATATAAAATATCAGAAAGGATTGGGGCATTGTGATTCCAGCCTGTATTCTTATGTAAGAATTTAACACTCTCAGGATACCCATCCATTGAGTCCACTAAACTTTTTAATAAATCGTATTCGTTTTTCTTAGCATCTAAAATTCTTGCTTGTTCTGCTAATTTAGTTCTTAATAGTTCTAGTGCTTCTTGGGTTTCAAAAATACTAGCTTTCGCTGTTTCGTTTTGCGCTAGTAATTCAGCTAAATGTGCTTTGCTTGAAGCCAATTCTGCTTCTTTAGTTGCTAATTGAGTGGTCAATTCAGCTACTTGTTCCGCTCTGTGCAATTGCTCCTCATCTAATTGATGTTGGCTTCTTTGAATATTTTGAATCGAAGTGTCCGATACCGCAACTTTCTTCTCTGCCTCGAATTGATTCCTTTGAATTTGACCAAACTGTTGACGCAATCCGTCCAATACGCCACGCTGATCATCGAATTGTGCACGCTTATTGGTTAATTCAATATGTGATTGGTCTACCCTATTTTTAAAGTCATTGTAGATTTTTTCTTCCTCAACAACTTGTAATTTGGTATACTCAATTGAATCTCCAATCGTTTTTAATTGACCTTCTGCACGCTCTAAAAATTCTTGTAAACCTTTTTCCTTATCGTTTAAATAATTTAAACGTTGAGCAGCCAAGCTTTTATCATTCTCTTTGGTTCTTAAATGCTGCAACATTTCATTGAACTCATGTTGCATACTTTGTAAACCTTTTTCTTTTTCAATAAAAACCATGCGCTCTTGTTCAAGCGCAGCTTCCTCTAAAGCAATAGCTGCCTCTAATTGAAATTTCTTATCGGTTTCCGTTTCTTGTTGTTCTGTTAATTCCTTGTAAGTTAAATTAAAACCTTCCAAAGAAGCAATAGCTAGTTCTATCGCAGTTTCCTTGTAGTCTTTCTTTATCTCAAAATATTTTTCTGCTTTCTTCGCTTGATTCTCTAAAGTCTTTAATTGGTTGTTAATTTCAAACAACAAATCTTCGATACGAGATAAGTCTTGCTCTGTTGCATCTAATTTATTCTTCGCTTCTTTTTTTCTTGTCTTATAAATGGTGATGCCAGCAGCTTGTTCTAACATTTTACGACGACTATTATCCTTGTCCTTGATAATGTCATCTACCATACCCAATTCAATAATGGCATAACTGTCTGTGCTCACACCTGTGTCCATGAATAAATTATGGATGTCCTTTAAACGACAAGACACATCATTTAAACGATATTCACTTTCTCCGTTTTTATAATAACGACGGGTCACCGTGATGGTGCTAAATTCTGTAGGTAATAAATTTTTAGTATTCTCGAAAGTCAAACTCACTTCGGCCATGCTACTCGCATTTCTGGTCTTAGAGCCATTGAAAACCAATGAATCTAAATTCTCAGATCTTAGTGCTGAAATCTTGGATTCTCCTATCACCCATCTTATACTATCTATGATATTACTCTTACCGCAACCATTTGGTCCAATGATACCTGTTATACCCTCGTCAAAACTGACAATAGTTTTGTCAGCAAAACTCTTGAACCCCTTGATTTCTAATGACTTTAATCTCACTTTTGTAACGCTTTAAATTGTCTGCGAACATAAGAAAAATCAGTCAAAAAGTCAAGGGGAATGGGTGTATTTAGATTGAAATGTGGACAAAATCTACCCCTTTTCAACAAGGCGACCTCCCTCGGTGGTCAAGGTACGTGCTGGGAACTTATTTACAACCATATAATCATGGGTCGCCATGATAATGGCGGTTCCGTCTTCCTTGGCTATTTGGAACAATAACTGCATAATTTCATCAGATGTTTCAGGGTCTAAACTACCTGTTGGCTCATCCGCAAGGATCATTTTTGGTGAGTTCAACATAGCTCGAGCAATATCCACCCTTTGTTGCTCTCCACCACTCATTTCGTAGGTCATTTTGAAGCCCTTATTCTGAAGACCTACTTTATTCAAAACATCATCTATTTTTTGTTGAATCAACTGCTCATCCTGCCAGCCAGTTGCTTTTAAAACGAAGCTTAAATTCTCGTTCACATTTCGGTCTGACAATAATTGAAAATCTTGGAAAACAACCCCTAAATTTCTTCTTAAAAAGGGTAATTTTTTCCAGTCCATCTCCTTTAAATTAAACCCAACCACATGACCTACTCCTTCCGTTAAAGTCAATTCACCATATAAGGTTTTCAATAAGCTACTTTTACCTGTACCTGTTTTACCAACTAGGTAAACAAATTCACCTTTTTGAACATTCAAGTTAACATCCTGCAAAATAAGGCTACCACTTTGATAAATATTTGCATGTTCAATTTGTACAACAATTTCACTCATATAGTTCGTGTTAATAGATTAAAATTAATAGCTAAAAATTTCCTTTCCAAAACTTCCTTCTAAAATCAATTCCTTCTTTTCAGAAGCTTCTACATAACCCACTACTTGCGCATCTATACCTAATCCCTTTGCAATTGCAATTAAATGATCAGCAGCAGCTGCATCTGTGAAGATTTCTAAACGATGTCCCATATTAAATACCTGGTACATCTCTTTTGTATTCGCTCCTGAATTGGCTTGTATCAGTTTAAAAATTGGAGGCGCATCAAATAAATTATTTTTTACAATACGCATATTGCCTGGTAAATATTTCATACACTTTGTTTGACCACCACCACTACAATGGATCATGCCTTTTACTGCATCAAAGTGCTGGGTCAATATAGCTTTCACCAATGGGGCGTAAGTACGTGTAGGACTTAGTAATAATTTACCTACACTAATCTCACCAAACCCTTCTATAGAGAGCATATCCGTCATCCTATTTTTTCCTAAATAAACAACCTCATCTTTTAAAGTAGGTTCAAAAGATTCTGGAAAAGCAGTAGCATAATGATGCGATAGAACATCATGTCTTGCACTTGTTAAACCATTGCTTCCTAATCCACTATTGTATTCTGATTCGTAATTCGCTTTTCCAAAACTTGAAAATCCTACAATCACTTGCCCAGGCGCAATTAAATCGTTGGTGATTAATTTAGATTTAGGCCATCTAGCAGTCATGGTTCCGTTCACCGCAATGGTTCTTACCACATCTCCAACATCTGCAGTCTCCCCTCCTAAAAAAGCAATCTGAACACCAAAATCTTTTAGTGTATTAAAAAAATCCTGCGTCCCATTGATTACTTGACTAATCACTTCGCCAGTAATTAATAATTTATTTCGGTCAATTGTAGAAGAGAATAAAATTTGATCATAAATTCCAACGCACAATAAATCATCTAGGTTCATTGAAATCGCATCCTGTGCAATGCCTTTCCAAACTGATGCATCACCTGTTTCTTTCCAATATAAATAAGCTAAAATACTTTTTGTACCTGCACCATCTGCATGCATTATATTAATATGGTCTTGACTGCCTCCTAAAAAATCGGCGTATAATTTACAAAAAGCATTTGGATACAAGCCTTGGTCTAAATCCTGAATGGCGGCATGAACTTCTTCTTTTTGAGCGGAAACGCCGCGCTGAGCATACAATGACATGGCTATAAATTGATTTTACAACAAAGGTACAATTGTTTTACATTTGTACCTTATTTACAATACAAAGATGAAGGTTCACTACGATTTAACTGCCCTGCCCCAATTTAAGGACGCCATTGTAACAATGGGCGCTTTTGATGGCGTTCATAAGGGTCACCAACAAATCATTCAAAGAATGAAGCAATTGGCCCAAAAAGTCCAGGGTGAAACCATTATCATCACATTTCATCCACATCCGAGAAAAGTCATTTCCTCTGTACCTGGAGAAATAAAGCAGTTAACTAGTATCAAAGAAAGGATTCAATTATTAGATGCTGCCGGGATAGACCATCTTGTAATCATCAATTTTGATTACCAATTCTCCAATTTGACTGCAGAGCAGTATGTGGAGGATTTTTTATACCATTATTTTAAACCCAATACTGTCATTGTAGGATATGATCATCATTTTGGGAAAGGTAGAAATGGGAATATTGAATTATTAAAAACAATGGGAGGGAAATTACATTTTCAGGTAGAAGAAATCAATGAACAGCTTGTTCAAAATGAAATTATAAGCTCTACTTTAATAAGGAATTATATCTCTGAACAACAAATCAAAAAGGCCAATAATTTACTTGGCTATGCCTACAGCTTTGAAGGTTTTGTAGTAAGAGGGAACCAATTGGGTAGAACAATCGGGTATCCAACCGCCAATTTACACATCAATGACGAGGAGAAGTTAATTCCCTCAAATGGTGTCTATGCTGTGAAAGTGAAGGGTGCATGCACCAAACATGCAATTTTGGATGGGATGATGAATATTGGGATTCGCCCAACGGTGGATGGTCAAAAGAAAGTGATTGAAGTCAATATTTTTAATTTCGATCAGGATATTTACGAACAATTCATCACAGTAATGGTCTATGAATTTATTAGAGGAGAAGTGAAGTTTGATGGATTAGATGCTTTGAAAAATCAACTGGGTCAAGATAAAATAACTGCTTCAGCAATCTTAGCTAAGTATGAAATCAATTTAGATTAAGATTAGATTAAGACATGATCTTAACAACCAATTCCTTTAATAAGTCTGCATCTGTATTACTTGCATCATTGATGCCTAATACGCGCAAATTGTACTCATGAATTAATAAAAGAATTTGCTCCACTTTAGCATAATTATAGTGTCTAGTGGCTGCCATGGTTGTTTTTATAGAAAAGAAATTCAATCCCACTTCCGCCATGATTCTTTTTTCGTCATTGGTCCCTAATCCATACACTGCATATAATTTACTAAAAAATCCATAGAGGGTTGGAAGGATCAACTGAATGGGTGCTGCTTTTTGATTCGACTCAAAATATTGAATCATTTGTATTGCCCTAGAGAATTTTTTATGTGCAATGGCATCCTGAAATTCAAAGGCATTGAATTCCTTACTAATACCAATATATTTTTCGATGTCATCTTCGGTGATTTTTTTTCGATCCCCTAAATTCACCATTAATTTTTCTAACTCATTTTTGATCCTGCTTAAATCATTGCCAATATGGTCTACAATGATCTGAACAGCCTTTGGGTTAATTTGATAGCCATTGTCTGCGACCCATTGATTCACCCACTCAGGTAATTTATTGTCATACATTTTTTTTGTACTGACAACAACCGCTTTGGTTTTTAGTAATTTGGCTAAAGCAGATCGTCCATCTACATTTTTGTCCTTATGGGCCACCACAAGAATCGTTGATGACAATGGATTTTCAATGTAGGAGACTAATTTCTCCAATGAATTCATGTGTTGAGCCTCTTTGATAATCACCACTTGTTTTTCTGCAAAGACTGGATATCGTTTACATGCATTGACTACTTCCGCCCAATCGGCATCTTTGCCATAAAAAACGGTTAAATTAAAGGCTTGTTCTGACTCAGGCAATAACTTGTGTTCAGCATATTGCACCAACTGATCTATATAAAAAGACTCTTCCCCTTCCAGCCAATAGACTGCGTCGAAGACATTATTTTTCCAATTCGATAAAATTTTGGAAATAGGCATCTTCAAAGATATACAGGAATGCTGTTTTTTTAATATATTTGCAAAATAAAATAAACACATTTTCTTATGAGCAACGAAACTTCAGGTAACGGAGGCAAAATTATTATTGGATTATTGGCAATTGCCCTTATCGGTTCATGGATCTATTTTAGTTCTTCTAAGACAGAAATCATCACAAACTACACTACGCAAGTAAATAACTTAGATAGTGCTAAGAATGCAATTCAGGCAGATTTTATTGCTGTATCTGCTAAAGCAGATTCTTTGACACAACAAAACACACAATTACAAGGTGATTTATTGTCAAAGTCAAACGACATTCAACAATTGAAGTCTAATATCAGCAATATCCTACGTAAAAAGGAAGCAACAGACAAAGAATTAGCAGAAGCTAAATCTATGATTGCAGAACTAAATGGAAAAGTTGCTGGTTTATTCACCGATTTAGCGAAAGCACAAGAAGAAAATAAAGCATTAACTGTTAAGAACGAAGTATTAACAACTGAAAACACCAACCTAAATACTAATTTAACTTCAACTACAAAGGAAAAAGAAAGATTACAAGACTTAGGTTCAACTTTACATGCTTCTTCATTTAGCATTCAAGCTGTAAGAGTAAAAGATGACGGTACTGAAAAAGTAACTAAGTCTGCAAAGCGTGCAAACACCATTCGTTTATCTTTCCAAATTGATAAAAATAAAATCACGCCATCTGGTAACCAAGATTTATACGTTTGTATCACTGCACCTAATGGTGTAAGCTTTACAGAAGGTGGCAAAATCAATACTAGAGAAGATGGTACTAAAGCTTATTCAAATAAAATTGCAGTACAATATGTTCAAAACGCTGTATTGCCGATTAGCTACGACGTAAAACAAAGTGCTAAGTTTGTTGAAGGCGAATACTTAGTAGAGGTTTATAACAATGGTTTTAAAATTGGTGAAGGAAAAACAACTTTGAAAAAAGGTGGCTTATTCTAAGCCTTAACTTAATTATAAAAAAAAAGCCACTCAAATTTGAGTGGCTTTTTTTTACTTGAAACCCATCCATTTTAATATGTTAATTCTATATTGTTGTCTTGTAACTCACTCCCTACATTTAATATAGAGAAATTATTATAAGACAATGCATAAAACCATAATTGGATTGCTGCTGGAGAAATATTTTCTACGAAGAAGTTTACTTTATTAAGATAAACAAAAAGTTTCTCTTTTAAAGTAGAGTCACTTTCTTCTGCAACCCATTGATTTAATACATTTTTGAAATTTGCCAACTCAACATCCAATAAATGATCGAATGCATGTAATTGTATCATTTCTGAAACAGCGTCATACATTAAAGCTTTGTTACTTGTTTTCATAACATAGGGTTTGATTATGAAGTAAAGTTCCAACCCTTATGTAAACTAATTGTTAACTTAAACGCTGTTTTCCACAATGTGCAAAACTTATAAAAAAATTGCTTTATTTCAATACAATCGCAGCCAATGGCGGCAATTCAAGTTGTAAAAAACACCCATTATTAGGTTCATTAGCTGATAAGACAGGCACATCTTGATTATATACAACGCCTGATCCCCAAAAAGCTTTAGCATCACTATTAAAAATCTCCTTCCAAATGGTTTTTCCATTTACATGGATTGGGCATTGATGCCTTGGTACTGGAGTCATATTAAAGACTACTAAAATATCCTGCTTGGGGTCCTTCCCTTTTCGTTTAAAAGCAATAATACCTTCTTGACGCTGATTCAACTCCACCCACTCAAATCCACCTGTTTCATATTGTAGTTCATACAAAGCTGGATGTGCTTTATATAAATTGTTTAAAGCTTGCACACAATATTTCAAACCAGCGTGACTTGGATATTGTAATAAATCCCATTGTAATTCAGATTGAAAATCCCATTCTTTTGTTGCTGCAAATTCATTTCCCATGAATAGTAGTTTCGCACCAGGGTGCAAAAACATATACGCATATAATAATCTAAGGTTTGCAAATTTTTGCCATTCGTCTCCTGGCATTTTATACAACATGGGGCTTTTCCCGTGCACTACTTCGTCATGACTTAAAGGCAACATAAAATGTTCATCATAATAATACATCATGGAAAAACTAAATTTATCCTGCGCTCCAGATCGCATGATGGGATCTAATTTAAAATAATCCAAAGTATCATGCATCCACCCCATCATCCATTTCATGCCAAAACCCAACCCATCCATAAACACGGGCTGACTAATGCCTGGCCAATCCGAAGCTTCTTCTGCAATGGTTTGTATTGCTGGGAAATCTCGGTATAAAGTAATATTCAAGTCTTTAATAAATTCAATCGCTTCTAAGTTTCCATTGCCTCCAAATTCATTTGGTTCCCATTGACCTTCTTCCCTACTATAATCCAGTCTTAACATAGAACTAACAGCATCTACTCTTAGCGCGTCAATATGAAAATGATCACACCAAAACTTAGCACTGCTAATTAAGAAGGACTTTACCTCTCCTCTTTTATAATTAAAAATATAAGAATTCCAGTCGGGGTGATATCCTTTACGCATGTCTGCATACTCGTATGTATTGGCGCCATCAAACATAAATAAACCATGACTATCGTAAGGGAAATGGGATGGCACCCAATCCAAAATCACGCCAATACTTGCTTGATGAAAAGCATCTACTAAAGCAGCAAATTCCTGTGGATTCCCAAACCTAGCAGTTGGAGCAAAAAATCCTGCCCCCTGATAGCCCCAACTTCCATCAAATGGATGTTCCATCACAGGCATTAATTCTACATGTGTGAAACCCATGTCTTTGACATAAGGCACCAATAAATCGATTAATTGAGTATAACTATTATATCTATCAGGATTGTTTTTATCTGGTCGCATCCAACTAGCCAAATGGACTTCGTAGACCGAATATGGTTGGTCAGTTCTATTCTTGATCTTTCTATCTTCCAACCATTGATGATCCTTCCATTGGTATTCAGTCTGCCATGTAATAGATGCTGTTTCAGGCCTCAATTCCCAAAAATGCGCATAAGGATCTCCCTTATCTAATTTTACACCCTTATAGCCATGAATATGGTATTTATACACTTCCCCTTTCCCTATATGTGGTATGAACCCTTCCCAAATACCCGAGGCTTCTAGTCTTACTTTTAATGGATGTGCCTCATTGTTCCAATCATTAAAATTTCCAGTAACAAATACTGCAGTTGCATTAGGTGCCCATACACTAAAATAAGTACCATGTACACCTAATACTTCAATTTGTTTGTTTCCAAATAATTGGTATAAAGTAGAATGGGTGCCATTTTGAAAAGCATGCACATCTTCGTCTGAAAAAAGCGAATAGTTCCATACTGCTTGTTCAGTATCTACAAAATGGATTGCTTCGTATTTAGACATGGTTATTTGGTTAATTCTATTACATGCATACTCATTGCAGGAACAGAAAATGCTTGGCCTATTTGATTTCCGGAAATGATATTCTTACCACCATTAAATCCGTTTGTTCTTTCAGCATATTTTGACAAGTTAAGATTTCTTGCTTTATTATCCGTGTTCATTACACACATAATCGTTTGATTATTGTCATATCTGAAATAGACATACAAACCATCTTCGGGAATATATTGCATCATATTACCTGTTTTAAGTGCGGAAGATTTTGTACGATACGAACCAAGTGCTTGCACATAATGTAAAAAATCTGCTTCATCACTTGATAAGCCAGTTTCTGTGAATGCATTTTTTTTATCACCATCCCATCCTCCCGGAAAATCAAGTCTTACCCAACCATCTGGATTCGAAATGCCTTTCATTAAGATTTCAGACCCATAATATAATTGTGGGATACCTCTACAAGTATACAACCAAGCATAGGCCATTTTAGTTTTAGGAATACTTTCCCCCAAAGAAGAATGAATTCTTGTCATATCATGATTGTCTAAAAACGTGACATTGTTATTGGCTTGTTTATATAAATAATCAGAAGCCAGCGTATTGTATAATTTAATGACGCCATTTGACCATCCATTAGACTCATTCAAAGCCGGTAGAATGCCTCCAAAAAGCAAACTAAAATCTGAAGTTGATTTTAAATTACTTTTAAAAGGGAGATTGTAATTGTTCTCTACGTAATATGCTTGTGAAGCTACCCCATCCACCCAGCATTCTCCGAATGTAAATATCTTAGGATACTCGTCTAATAATGCTTTGTTCAAACGATTCATCACATCCACATTGCAATATTTATAAGTGTCTACTCTAAATGCGTCCACCCCAAAAGTTTCGACAGACCAAATGGCATTTTGAGTTAAATATCTTTCAACCATCGGATTTTCATGGTTGATATCGGGCATCTCGGTGGTAAACCATCCATCAATCATACGTTTTGCATCCGCTTCTGAATGGTATGGATCAAAAACTGCTTGCTCTCTATAATGTGTTTGCGTATAAGTTGGCCATTGATGTAACCAGTTTTTATCTGGTGCATCTTGTACTAAAAAATGAAATCTGCCAAAATGATTGTATACAATATCTTGAATTAATTTCATCCCTCTTTTATGCAAACTGTCGCTTAAAGCTAAATAAGCTTTATCCCCACCAAATCTGGTTTCTGTTTTATAGTTATTGGTTGCAGCATAGCCATGTTCGGTTCTATCAGGCATATCATTTTCTACAACCGGTGTCATCCATAAAGATGTTACTCCCAGCTTTTGCATGTAATCCAAATGATTGGCTACTCCTTGCAAATCGCCCCCGTGTCTTAAAAAAATTTCTGATCTGTTTAAGGACTGGTCTTTTAATCCAGGAATTTGATCATTGGTTGGATCCCCATTACTAAAACGATCAGGCATTAAAAAATAAATTAAATCGGCTGAACTTAATCCCTGGGCAAAATCAATCCCTCTATTTTTTCTTCTAGGAAGTAAAGGCCAATTAAAAACTCTTGTCTTACCACTTGTTGTAATTTTAAATTGAACATTGCCTGGCTTGGCCATTGCGCCTATTTCTATATCCACAGCGATATAATGTCCATTTTCAAAATGATGTGTTTTTTGCAATTGCACACCAGGATAATTTACAGCAATGGTTGATTTATTAAAATCTGCATCTGCCGATCTTAATAAAACTTGTACTTTGTTGTACTTCATATTAACAAACCAATTACTAGGATAAGCTTCTGTAGCATAGGATGCTATGTTTAAAAGTAAAAATCCAGTAATGGTTAAAATAGGCACATATAATGCTCTTTTCATAATGTAGGTTACTTAAAAAATGAATTCAATAAAATTGCGATTGCAATTAGGATACCTCTTCATGCGCTTCTTTAATAATCATAGCACAGACTAAGCCTGCTAAAATTAACAAGCATCCCCCAATCAACACAGCTGTTAATCGGTCATTGTTTAAATAGGTTGACATGATTTTTCCAAAAAATAGGGATGCTATGATTTCAGGTAATACAATGAAGAAATTAAAGATACCCATGTAGATACCCATTTTATGTTCAGGAATGAAACCAGCTAACATGGAATAAGGCATAGACAAAATAGAAGCCCATGCAATTCCAACCAGTCCCATACTCATATATAATAGATTGGGTTGATCCACAAAATAGACCGACACCAATCCCAATCCACCAACAATTAAACAAAGGGTATGGGTATATTTTTTACCAATACGGCTTACCCAAAATGGCAGTGTAAATGAAAAACCAAAAGTGACTAAATTCAAAATTGCGGAAGTCGTATTGGCATGTTCTAATCCTAATGTATAGACTTCGCTATTGGTTGCAGGGTCGCCATGAAAAATTTGCGTTGCAACCCCTGTACTATAATAAAACCACATTAAAAACAAACCAGGCCATGTGATAAAGTTAACCAATGCCAACCTTTTCATTTGTATTGGCATATGTTTGATCGAATGAACTATTTCTTGTACAATACCTAATTGAGGTGCTGTATTATCGGCTGTTTTAGATGGATTAGAAGGAGGATATTCTTTGCTAGTTATGATTGTATATAAAACAGATACAAAGAAAACGGCACCGCCAATGTAGAATGACATTAAAATATTCTGCGGAATAGAACCATTGATTTTATCTCTGGATACATCAAACCAATTCGCTAATAGTTGAGGCAAATACCCTGCGATGAAAGAAGCCAATCCTATAAACATACTCTGCATGGCAAAACCAAATGAACGTTGTTTTTCATTTAAATTATCTGCCACAAAAGCCCTGAATGGCTCCATGGTAATATTAATACTTGAATCTAAAATCCACAAAACCCCTGCTGCCATCCATACTGTTGGAGAATTGGGCATCACAAATAATAATGCGGAACTTAAAATTGCTCCAATTAAAAAGAATGGACGACGTCTTCCAAGTTTTGGATGCCAAGTTCTATCACTCAAATAACCAACAATGGGCTGTACAATCAAACCAGTCATTGGAGCTGCCAGCCACAATCCGGGTATTTCATCTGGTGCTGCCCCAAGGAATTCATATATAGCACTCATATTGCCCATTTGTAAGCTCCAGCCAAATTGGATACCGAAAAATCCAAAACACATATTCCAAATTTGCCAGAAACTCATCTTTACTTTCTCACCAGTATACGCTGTACTCATTGTTGGTATTTATATTTGCTTCAAATTACTAAAAACTAGCTAGAATTATTCATTTTTAGTTGGGAAGGATTAAATAAAATTGAGTATTTTGGGGATTGATTAAACAAACGATTGCTATGAACCAAACAAAACAGCCAACTAATACCGGCGCATTAACCACCCTAATTGTGGTCTTCTTTTTCTGGGGATTTATTGCAGCTGGGAACAGTGTCTTTATTCCTTTTTGTAAAAATTATTTTGCTCTAGATCAATTTCAAAGTCAATTGATTGATTTTGCATTTTATCTTGCTTATTATATAGGTGCACTTGGCCTTTTTGCATATGGTGCTTTAGGCGGTAAAGACCTTGTGAGTAAGTGGGGCTACAAAAAAAGCATTGTATACGGTTTACTATTTTCAGCAATTGGTGCAGCGGCAATGATCGTTGCAGTGAACGCCAATACTTTCACTGGTATGTTGGTGGGTTTATTTATTGTTGCACTTGGATTTTCTTTACAACAAACCGCAGCTCAGCCTTTTGCTATTGCCTTAGGTGATCCATCAACAGGAACAAGTCGTGTAAGCCTAGGTGGTGGTATTAACTCATTTGGAACATCCATTGGGCCAATAGTAGTTGCACTTGCCTTATTTGGATCTGCTGCTGCCATTACAGACGAGCAAATCAAACAACTAAGTTTAGACAAAGTCATTATTTTGTATACTGCAGTTGGTGGATTATTTATTGCAGCTGCTGCACTATTTCATTTTTCTAAAAAAGTACCTTCTGGAATTTCAGATGAAACAATGGAGCCAGCAGGTAAAGCATTGTCTTTATTGGTGATTATGACCGGTGTTTTAATTGCGATGTTTGTACCCATTTTTGATAGTTATAAAATTGACCCAGCAAGCCTAACAGATATGGGTCGTCATGATTTAGAGACCTATAGATTAAAATGGCTATTGGGTGCTTTAGCTGCAGTTGTGGTTGGTTTATTAGCTGCTAATTTTACTGCACAAAAAAATGAAAAAGGATGGGGCGCCATGAAATACCCTCAATTGGTTTTGGGTATGTTAGCGATATTTGTTTATGTAGGTGTAGAGGTAGCTATTGGATCTAACTTAGGAGAATTATTAAGACAAGCTGATTTTGGAAGTGTGTCTTCTTCAGAAATTGCACCCTATGTATCTATGTATTGGGGCAGTATGATGATTGGTCGTTGGGCAGGCGCGATTAGTGCATTTGATTTTAAAAAACAAACCCAACAATACTTAACTTTCATTGTACCAATTATTGCATTTGGTATTGTAATTGCATTAAACAGTATTGCACAATATGATATGAGTCCATTGTATTGGTATATCATTTGTGTATTCATTCAAATTATTGCATTCTACTTAAGCCAAAATAAACCAGCTAAAACTTTATTGATTTTTAGTTTAGTTGGTGTGATAGCAATGGTGTTAGGAATTTTTACAAAAGGTACAGTTGCGACTTACGCATTTTTAACAGGTGGATTAGCTTGTTCTATTATGTGGCCTTCTATCTTCTCTTTATCTGTAGCAGGTTTAGGAAAGTATACACCGCAAGGATCTGCTTTTTTAATCATGATGATTTTAGGTGGCGGTATCATCCCTCCTATTCAAGGTAAAATAGCAGACTACTTACAATCTTCTCATTTAGATCAGCCAGGTTATGGTATTCACAATTCATTCTGGGTGCCTGCTTTATGTTTTGCTTATTTAGTCTTTTTTGCCATTGCAGTAAAAGGGATATTAAAAAAACAAGGTATCAATTACGAAGAAACTGAAACAAGTGGTGGACACTAAATTTTAAAAAAGTATTTATGGAATCATATGTTGTAGGCGTCGATATCGGCGGAACAGGAACAAAATTTGGGATTGTAGATAAAGATGGTAATGTTTTATTCTCTAGCGAGATGTCCACTAAAAAACATCTTCAAGTCCACACATTCATAGATGAATTGCATGAACACCTTTCAGAAATGATAGAGAAAGTTGGTGGATATGGTCGTATCAAAGGCATTGGTATTGGCGCGCCCAATGGCAATATCTATACTGGTACGATTGAGTATGCCCCTAACCTTCCTTGGAAAGGCATTATTCCATTTGCAAAAATGGTGCAGGATAAATTTAAAGTACCCGTTAAGTTAACCAATGACGCCAACGCTGCAGCGGTGGGTGAAATGATGTATGGTGCGGCAAAAGGAATGAAAGACTTTATCATGATCACTTTAGGAACGGGTGTAGGAAGTGGCATTGTTGCGAATGGTCAGTTGATTTATGGTCATGATGGATTTGCGGGTGAGCTTGGACATAATGTAGTTATCCCAGACGGAAGACTCCACCATGGTACTGGAAAAAAAGGATCTCTTGAAAGTTATGCTTCTGCAACTGGCGTAGTTGAATCTGCGAAAGAAATTTTAAGTCTAACAGATCGTCCAAGTGTTTTAAGGACAATTAATATTGATGAAATTACATCAAAAGATGTTTTTGAAGCCGCTGTTAAGGGAGATGAAATTGCAAAAGAAGTATTTGAATTTACGGGCAAAATCTTAGGCATGTCACTAGCGAATTTTGTGATGTTCTCTAGTCCAGAAGCCATCATTTTATTTGGTGGATTAACAAAAGCGGGTGACCTTATTTTAAAACCAACCAGGGAACATATGGAAGCCAACTTAATTGAGATCTTCCAGAATAAAGTAAAAATATTGATCAGTCATTTAAAAGAATCTGACGCCGCCATTCTTGGTGCTTCCGCACTTATGTGGGAGTAAAAAAATAACAAATTCTCAGCAATTAGAATTAATCTCTTTTTTTTACTCCCACAGCTTCAATAAATTGAAGCATGTGAGACTCCTTAAAATATATAATTATAAAAATAAAGGCCACAAAATTTGTGGCCTTTATTTTTATGATGTAGCTGAACTATTTAGCTAGTGCTAATTCTTCTAAATATTTATTTCTACCCCAGCCTTGGATGACGTGCTTTTCTGAATGATATGATGACCTTACCAATGGCCCACTTTCTACATAGTCAAAGCCTAGTTCATAACCTATAGTTCTTAGTTCAGCAAATTCATCGGGGTGAACAAATCTTTGTACAGGTAAATGCTTTTTTGTTGGTTGTAAATATTGACCAATTGTAAGTACGTCGCAACCAACACCAACTAAGTCTTTCATGGTTTGTATTACTTCTTCTTTTTCTTCGCCAATGCCCAACATGATACCAGTCTTAGTGCGCATGCCCCCTTTCTTTAAGGTTTCAAGCACTTCTAAACTTCTTCTATATTTTGCTTGAACGCGCACACGTTTTGTATTGCGTTCCACTGTTTCCATATTGTGACTCACTACTTCTGGAGCAGCTTCAATAATTCTTTCTATTTGTTCTTTGATCCCTCTAAAATCTGGAATCAATGTTTCCAATGTCGTATCTGGTGTTAAAGATTTGATTGCCTTAATTGTATTAGACCAAATAATAGATCCGCCATCCGGCAGTTCATCTCTATCTACACTGGTTAAAACTGCATGCTTTACTTTCATTAAAAAAATGGCTTCGGCAACTCTTTGAGGCTCGTCCCATTCTACTGGCTTTGGTCTACCTGTGGCCACAGCGCAAAATTGACAACTCCTTGTACAAATATTTCCTAAGATCATAAAAGTAGCAGTTCCTTCTCCCCAACACTCCCCCATATTTGGGCAATTACCACTCTCGCAAATGGTATGTAATTTATGCTTATCTACTAAGCCTCTTACGTGTTTATAGCTTTCCCCTATAGGTAATTTCACCCTCAACCAATCGGGCTTTTTTATATGTTGTTCTGCTGGGACTATCGGTAATTCTTGCATGCTTTTCTGTTATCGGTTGCAAAAATACAAGACTTGTGCTTAAATTAAGCCTTTCGTTGTAAATTTACCAAAATCACAAACCATCAATTCAACAGATATGACAGCAACCGTAACTTATGACGCAAATTTAAGAACCACCTGCCTACACCATCAAAGTGGTTCAAGTTTTGAAACTGATGCCCCATCTGATAATAAAGGTCAAGGTGCACGTTTCTCTGCTAGCGATTTAATTGCTACTGGACTAGGTGCTTGTTTGATTACCACTATGGGCATCAAGGCAGAAAGCATGGATATTAAATTAGATGGTGCCAAAGTAGATGTCACTAAAGTTATGTTTAGTGACCCAAGAAGAATTGGCAAAATTGTGATTGCTGCAACCATTCCAGCTTTGGACTTGGATGAAAAAACCAAAGAAATATTGGAAAGAGTTGGAAGAACCTGCCCAGTAGAAAGAAGCCTTCATCCAGATATAGAATTGGATATTAGCTTTACTTGGTTGTAAACTTTGTTGTTTTTGTAGGAAGATACCCCAACAACTTACTAACAGGCAATCCCATGACATTGTAAAAATCTCCTTCAATTCCTCGGATACCTACCACACCAATCCAGTCTTGAATGCCATAAGCACCTGCTTTGTCATAAGGCTGATATTGGTCTACATAATATTCAATCTGAGACAAAGTTAGAGGATGGAAATGTACCAATGTGGTTTCACTGAAAGAGCTTGTTTCTGTTTCATTGACTAAATAAACACCCGTAATTACACGATGTGTTTTGCCTGATAGCTTTTGTAAAATTGAAATGGCATCTGCCCTGTCTATTGGCTTACCAATGATTTCATTTTCTAGAACCACTATGGTATCTGCTGCAATAATCCACTTGCCTTGGTGTATTGGAAATTCTTCCTTGATTTTTTGCTGAACAGCTAAAGCTTTTTTTTGGGCGATATGCACAGGAACATCTTGCACATCCATCTCTGCAGGGAAATCTTCGGCAGCTTCAGATACCATGATATCAAATTCAATATCTGCCCATGCCAGTAATTGTTTTCTCCTTGGAGACTGTGATGCTAAAATATATCCACTCATTTTTTATAATTAAAGGAGAAAATAAAAGAAGCCCATTGACAAAATTCCCGTCAACATAGCAAATTTGATCCAATTACTTAATTGATTAAAATCGGATTTAGTATAAGCTTGCTTTAAATTAAATAAGACATAAACTAGTGGTGAAATAATAGTGATGATACAGTAAATGATTGAAATCCACCATCCAAAAGGAATGGCATACAATTGAATAATTGATAAGACTAAAATGAGTACCATTAGCCAAACTGCTACATAGACTTTTGTAGTTTGTAAACCCCATGCTAATGGCATTGTTTTGCAACCAAATTTCCCATCACCATCCATGTCTTCCATATCTTTTAATGCTTCTCTGATCAAAGTTAAAATAAATGCAAAACTGCTATAAAGGATCATCAATTTTAAGAATCTTAAATCTGCTGATTGCATATTGGCGGGATAGATCAATTGAACAATTGTAAATTTTGAAAAATAAACTATCCCTATTGTCCATGCAGTTAAAACAGCGATCACCACATTGCCAATTAAAAAATCTCTTTTAAAATTGGTCGAATAAAACCATAAAATTAAGATAGTGGCTAAATTAGAAAAATGAACATGAATATATTGTTGGAATGGAAAAGCAATCAATGAAATGTACACACCACCCATGCTCAAAAATAAATGCCAAAAAATAACCCAACGTCTACTAATGTGTGCACCCACTACAACACTTTTAGGTTTATTGACTTGGTCTATATTGACATCAAAATAATCGTTGATAATATATCCGGCTGCGGCAATGCAAATACTTGTTGCTACAATAAAATAAAAAGAATAATCAGCAGTAAATGCCAAATTTGGATATAGTGGCTTATAAATAAAAAAATGAAATAAAGATTCTGCTAGTAAGATAAACAGCAAATTCGGCCATCTTACTAATCTTAAAAAATAGATGAAGCTTTTCACTGAGGATTATTTAGCTTGAACATGGTCCACCAGATCCCAATGGCCATTTAATTTAAGCACTTTTTCTATCACCTCTCTTGCACATCCTTCTCCGCCTTTGGCAAGGGCTTTATAACTTGAAATATTTTTAATATCAAAACAGGCATCTGCAGGACAAGCTGCAATACCAACTAACTCCATAGCCTCAAAATCAGGCATATCGTCTCCCATATACAACATGTTCTCTAAAGGCACGTCTTCTGATATTGATAGTTGTTCCAAAAGTACTTTCTTATCTTTTACTTTCATGTGCACTTCTTCTACCCCTAACTTTTCTAATCTTTCTTGCACTTCCTTGGAATAACCTCCAGAAATAATCCAAACCTTATACCCTTTTTTAATTGCTAATTGAATGGCATAACCGTCTTTGATATTCATCGTTCTCACCATCAAACCATTAGGCATCACAATTAATGTACCGTTGGTTAATACACCATCTACATCAAATACAAAACAAGTTATTTTTTCTAAGGCAGTTAGCAAAGGAATTATTTTTTTTGGTTATCACGCCATTCATATACCCAAGCACTTTGAATCATCTCCAAATGACCTTCGTTAGACTCTTCCTTTTTACCTTCAAAATGAGGCAGGGTTAAAATCCACTCTAAAAGATCAGTGAAACGAACTCTATAAATTTTTGATTCTGTAAAGTCATCCCCAAACTTTTCATATAGTTTTTGGGCAATGTCTTCATGGTCATTCCAGTGAATGGGTGGCTCAAATTGATTCATACTATTAATATATCTTTTTAATTATTCTCCTAAAAATTGTGTTTGGTCTGGTAAAGTCACTTCGATTTCACCGCTTCCTGCTTTCAATTCACATTGACAACCAAGTCTGGACTCGATTCTTGGACTTACAGCACGGTCAATAAAATCTTCTTCCTTGTCTGACAATTCTGCAATATGTTCCATGCCTTTTTTTACATATAAATGACAAGTACTACAAGCACAAACTGCACCACAATTATGGTGTAATTCTATACCTGCGTCCAAAAGCACTTCTAATAAACTTTGATCAGCAGCAACATTTTCAAGCGTTACTGTTTCTAGCCCTTTTTGCTCGAAATTGATTTTTAATGAATACATAAATGGTCGTTACTATTTTTGCAAAAATAGCTTTAAAGGAGCAATGGGTAAAGTACATTGCCCATTTTATTTGTCGAAATACAAAAAAAGTAAGCTAGAGCAGATGGCGTTGGCTATCTTTGCGTTCAAATAGTAAGCATATGGCTACAGTTGGCTTTTCTGAAAGAATTTACCTTCAATATTTAAGGACAAAATTCAAGACCATTAGTAAATTGGCGCCGGCAACAGCTGGCAGGATGGCATTTGACCTTTTTTGCACCCCCTATCCTAAATACAAAAAACGAAAAGCACCAGCTATTTTCCACCATGCCAAAAAGCGATCTGTGGTTTTATCGGATCAGACCAAGATTCATGGATTTGAATGGTTACCAAACAAACCCAATAATGAAACCGTTTTAATTGCACATGGATATGCCAGTTATGCCTACAAATTTGAACATTATATTACACCATTGCTTAAGATGGGATATCGTGTACTCGCTTTTGACGCCCCTGCACATGGACAAAGCGAAGGGAAACATATTCATGTTGTGGTGTATCAAGAAGCCATTCAGCAAATCATGCAACAAGCAGGCCCAGTGCATCATTTTATAGGTCATTCACTTGGAGCACTCACTTTGTCTATGATTGCAGAACAAGTGGATCAGGCGGATACAAGAAAATTTGTATTGATAGCCCCAGCCACAAAAACCACCACCACTTTTACCAACTTTTTTAAGATGATGCATTTAAATGAAGTCACAATTGCGGCTTTCTTGAATGACGTTAGCAGCAAAACACACCATAAAGTTGAATATTTTGCTGCGGATAGGGCCTTAGCCAACTATAAAGGTCAAGTACTTTGGGTTCATGATGAAAAGGATATGGTTTGTCCGTTTGAGGATATCATTGAATTTAAAGAAAATGCACCATCCAATATCAATTTTATGATTACCAATGGATTAGGACATAACAAAGTATACAAATCGGCCGATGTAATGGATCAAATAATGGCTTTTTTGACCCCTTCCAAGTAGATCATTTTTATTTTTTAGCCGAAAGCTATAATATTGCATCACAGATAAATATAAGTGTAGCCATACAACTTAGCTTATCTTAGCGTATAAATAGTTGATTTTCAATATATAAATAACCCGTAGGAGCGGTTTGAGCTATGTCAAAAAACTTATTAATTGTGGAGTCGCCTGCAAAAGCAAAGACGATAGAGAAGATTTTAGGCGATGAATTTGAAGTTAGAAGCTGTTACGGCCATATCAGAGATTTGGAGAAGAATGATATGGGTATAGATATGAAAAACCATTTTGCACCAAAGTACATGGTGCCTAGTGAAAAAGAGAAAGTGGTTAAGGAACTTAAATCCATGACCAAGAAGGCAAAGGAAGTCTGGCTTGCGTCGGATGAGGACCGTGAAGGAGAAAGTATCAGCTGGCATTTGGCCGAAGTATTGGGATTGGATCCAAAGAAAACCAAGCGTATTGTATTCCATGAAATCACTGCTCCAGCCATTAAAAAAGCGGTTGCCAATCCTCGTTTAATCAATATGGATTTGGTAGATGCACAACAAGCAAGAAGAATTTTAGATAGAATAGTTGGATTTGAATTGAGTCCAGTGTTATGGCGTAAAATTGGCATGCAAAAAAGTTTGAGTGCCGGTCGTGTACAAAGTGTTGCAGTTCGATTGATTGCAGAAAGAGAAAGAGAGATCAACCACTTTATTCCTGAAAGTGTATTCAAAGTATCGGCATTATTTTCTGCTTTAGACATTAATAAAAAGAAAGTCAAATTTAAAGCAGAAGGCCCTCAGAAATTAACGACTGCAGGTGCTGCTGAAAAGTTTTTAAACGAATGTAAAGGTGCAAAATATATTGTCAAAGACATCACTGTAAAAGACGGTAAACGTACGCCATCCGCACCTTTCACCACTTCTACCCTTCAACAAGAGGCTTCTAGAAAATTAGGCTATAGTGTGAGTAAAACAATGTTACTTGCTCAAAAATTATATGAGAGTGGTAAGATCACTTACATGAGAACAGACAGTATTAGCTTAAGTGAAACTGCAATTGATGCAATTAAATCGGAAATCAATTCAAGCTTTGGCGAAAAATATTATCAACCAAGAAAGTTCAAGAATAAAAATGAAAATGCACAAGAAGCACACGAAGCCATTCGTCCTTCATACATGAATGAGTCTAAAGTAGACGATGCAGATACCAATCGTTTATATGAATTGATTTGGAAAAGAACAATCGCATCTCAAATGAGTGATGCACAGTTTGAAAAAACAACTGCTAAAATAGAAATATCTACCAATAAAGAAACTTTGACTGCTAGTGGTGAAGTGATGAAATTTGATGGCTTTCTAAAAGTGTATTTAGAAGGTAAAGATGACGATGATTTGGATGAAGAACCAGAATTAGGAGAAGGTGATGAGAGTTTATTACCTCCTTTAGCAAAAGGCCAGGTGCTTGAATTCATTAGTATGACTGGATTAGAGAGGTTTAGCCGTCCAGCATCTAGATTCACCGAAGCTAGTTTGGTAAAAAAACTAGAAGAATTAGGGATTGGAAGACCATCTACCTACGCCCCTACTATTACGACTATCATGAAACGTAATTATGTAGAAAAAAGAGAGAAAGAAGGTATAAAAAGAATCTATCAGATCCTTTCTCTAAATCCAAAAGATGAAATTAAAACTGAAACTGCTTCTGAAATCACTGGAGCAGAGAAGAATAAATTATCTCCTACCGACCTAGGTTTAGTCGTGACTGACTTTTTGAAATTGCATTTTGAAAAAGTAATGGACTTTGGATTTACTGCAAAAATTGAAGGCCAATTTGATGAAATTGCAGATGGTAAATTAAAATGGAGTAAGATGTTGGAGAACTTCTACCAACCTTTCCATGAAACCATTGAACATACATTAGAAACAGCTGAAAGAGCTAAAGGTGAGCGTGAATTAGGATTTGACCCAGTGAGTGGTAAGAAATTGATTGCACGTATGGGAAGATATGGTCCAATGGTTCAAATTGGCCACCAGGATGAGGAAGAAAAACCAAGATTTGCAAAATTAAAAGCTTCTCAAAGTATCGAAACCATCAGTTTTGACGAAGCATTAGAACTATTTAAGCTTCCGAGAACCTTAGGTTTATTTGAGGAAGAAGAAGTTACTGTAAATATTGGTCGATTTGGCCCTTATGCTGCGCATAGCATGAAGTTCTACTCCTTAAACAAGGAGATGGACCCTTACACAGTTACGCTTGAGGAATTGACGCCAATGATTGCTGAAAAGCGCAAGGCAAAAGACGAACGCACAATCAAAGTGTTTGAAAAAGAAAAAATCCAATTATTAAGAGGCCCTTATGGACCATACATCAAGCAAGGCTTACGTAATTTCAAGCTTACCAAAGAGCAGCAAGAAAAAGTAGAAGACTTAACGATTGAGGAAGTTAAGGAGATCATTGAAGAACTAAAAAAGAACCCTCCACGTAAAACCGCAAGAAAGAAGAAGGCATAAAAAAAGAGCGCATCAATGATGCGCTCTTTTTTTTATAGTACAAAATACTAAGCTATTGACTGAGTAGGTTGACCCATTGATTTTAAGAATTGTACATGGGCTTTAACCGCTTCCAATACCGTTGGATATTCGATATAATTTAATTTAAATTCAGCACATGCTTCTTTCACTATCTTGCTAATTGCTGGATAATGCACATGTGAAATTTTTGGAAACAAATGATGTTCAATTTGAAAATTCAATCCGCCTACTAACCAAGAAATGATTTTACTTTTTGTCGCAAAATTTGCCGTAGTTTGAATTTGATGCGCTGCAAACTCATCTGGCATTCTATTCTCTGGTTGATTAGCTATTGGAAATTCAGTATGCTCCACAGTATGCGCTAACTGAAATACAATACTTAAAATAAATCCTGCAAAAAAAGTACTTACAATAAATCCAACTAACCATGCTTGCCATCCAAGCATCACAATCGGTACCACTACAAAAATGGCTGCATGATACACTTTCACAATCCAGAATTCAAAATGATCTGCTATGGACATTTTTTTCAATGGAATAGACCCGATTTTACCCTTAAAGTATTTATTATAGTCAGTAAAGAAAATCCAAAACACATACAATAACATATATAGAATACTAAAATAAAGATGTTGGAAACGATGTAAAATATAATGTTTTTGTGTTGGCGCCATACGCATTAAAACACCTACTTCTATGTCATCATCTACGCCGTCGATATTCGTATAAGTGTGGTGAATTGTAACGTGCTTCATGCTCCACATAAAACGGCTTGCTCCAAGAATACTGATAGACGATGACGCCAATTTATTTAACCAGGCATACTTACTAAAACTTCCATGGCTTCCATCATGCATGATATTAAATCCAATGGCTGCAATTAGGCCGCCAAAAAATAAACACTCCACAATAGCAATGGCTGTTGGAGGTGTAAAAAATACCAAATGGATATAAGTAATAAAGAATAAGCTAATTAAAATAACCGCTTTTGTAAATAATTTATAGTTACCTGTACCACGGATGGTATGTTCTTCAAGGTATTGGTTCACTCTCCTCTTTAATTCGGCATGTAATGATTTTTGCACTACAGGGAATTTGGGGACGGCCACTGTTTGAGTTTGCATAGACTAGTTAGAATTTAGTATACACAAAGTACGCTTTAAATGGCTCAAATAAGCCTAAAAAATGCTAAATAATGCATAATTATGTATCTATCGCTAAAAATAACGAACGTAAATTCATTTTAAAAAGTATATCAATTATAGACTTTTTATATCCACAATGGTTGTATAACTAAAATCGTTTTTTTAGTATTTTTTTTGTCAATTTGAATAAGAAAAAGCAAGCCCTTATTGCCCATGTTGCCAAAAAACGAAGAAATAAAAGCCTTATTTACCCTCATAGACGACCCAGATGAGGAAGTATTTAGTACAATATCCAGTAGGTTATTGGACTATGGCACGCCGATCATTCCCGACCTAGAAAATTTATGGGAAAATACTTTAGAAGAAACCACATTGGAGCGCATCGAAAAAATGATTTACAGGCTTCGTCTCAAAGATATACATCAACAATTGAGTGATTGGTCTGCCTTGCCTAAGCCTTCACTTTTTGAAGGTGCATTGATTTTGGTTAAATACCAGTTCCCGGAATTGGCATTGGATCCGCTGAGACATCAACTAGAAAAAATTAGACGCAATACCTGGCTTGAACTAAATAATTATTTAACACCTTTAGAACAAGCCAACGTCATTCGAAATATTTTATTTAGCTATTACCAAATTAAAGGCGTCGAGGTTAGCTATGATAATCCAGAAGATTTTTTAGTATCCTCCCCACTTCAAGCTAAACCAGGAAATGCATTTGCCAATTCTTTGATCTATGCTGAATTATGTCAACAATTAGAAATACATGCAGAATGGATCAATATTCCAAAGCAATGCATCCTTGCTTATTTTAGTGCAGACTGGGAACCGCATGAGAATGTGCCTAACCCTCAAGAATTTATTCAATTTTATGTAGAAGGCACTTCTGGTCACCCTTTTTCGCAAAAAGATATGGACCAATATTTTTTAAGACATAACATTGAACCCAAAACAGTTTATTATAAGCGCCTTTCTAACCAGAGAGTCATTAAGAAATTGATTCTTGAATTTGCAAAATGTTTTCAAAGTCCAACACTCCAATTTAAACAGGATGATTTAATCGAATTGGCAAAAATATTAGACTAGGTACAATTAAAATAACATGCAACAATTCGAACATATTTATACCAGTCCAATTGGTCGAATTAAAATTGTTGCTGATACGGATTGCATTCAAGCGATCACATTTATCGATGATTCAGTCTCGACTTCAAACAATGAAGGAATTGATAGCCCTGCTGTCATTCACCAGTGCATCGATGAATTAATAGATTACTTCAATGGCAGTAGAACTCAATTTACAGTGCCTATTCATCAATCAGGAACAGATTTCCAACAAAAGGTATGGAAAGAATTATATGAAGTGCCTTATGCTAAGACAATGAGTTATGCAGAACTTGCTAAAAAACTAGGTGACACTAAAGTCATAAGAGCAGCGGCATCCGCTAATGGTAAAAATAAGATTGCCATTATTGTACCCTGCCATAGAATTATTGGTTCAGATAGCAGCTTGACGGGATATGCATGGGGATTGGCCAGAAAAAAATGGCTATTGCAACATGAATTTAGAATTGGACTTGGTGTTCAAACCTTATTTGCCTAAAATTGAGCCTGTAAACCCAAATGGTAGGATATTGGACGCAGAAGGTATCAACATTACCTTTCCTGTTTTTCCAGCCAAAATAAGCTTAATTGGGCTCTTGTAGCGTAATTCGAAATCTAATAAAGATTGTCTGCACATCCCACAAGGAGACAATGGATGATCTGATGCAACACCATTTGGAATATAACTAATGGCCAATGCTAGAATAGTTTCATTTGGGTATTGACTTCCAATACTATTTAAAAGGGTTCGTTCTGCACAAATACCAACTGGATAACTAGCACTCTCTTGATTGGACCCAAGTATGATTTGTCCATTTGATAATCTTGCAGCGGCACCCACTTTGAACTTTGAGTAGGGCGCAAAAGCTGTTTCCACCGCTTGAAATGCAGCATTTAGTAAAGCAAGGTCTTCCGCTACTAAAGCTTCTTTTGAATCCAATTCTTCGTATTCGAATTCGAATTTTTTGTGCATGTTTTTATTTTATCAAATTAAAGAGCCTATTCCATCTAATGGATTGACTATAGCTAAACCAAATCAAAGCTGCACGACCAACAATATGTGTCTCTGGCACAAAACCCCAGTAACGACTATCTTGGCTACGATGGCGATTGTCTCCCATCATCCAATAATAATTTTCTTGAATGGTGTATGTATTCGTTGCTTTACCATTGATAAAATATTGCCCATTTTGTGTGGTTATTTTTTGATGCTCATACCCTTCAATTAATCTTCTATATAATTCAATGGTACTATCATTCAACTGTATTTGATCCCCTTTTTTTGGAATTCGTATTGGCCCAAAATTATCTGCTGTCCATGGAAAATGAGTTATATCATTTGGGAAAGTATAGCCCACATTTTGGTCTTCAAATAATACAACAGATTTTACATTCGGTAATTTTTTTAAACTTGCTGCAGCTGATGCAGTGAGGTTTAATTTAAAGGTATTAGGTTGGCCTTCTATAAATTGAAAATCGGATGTGGCTTCATTGATATTGATGCCTAAACTGTCTTGGATAAAATCTTCGGCAAGTGGACGACCATCTGTTTCTACTAAATATTCTGTCTGCATAAAAGGCGCTACCAATGCTGGCGCTCCATTCACCCATAATTGACTTTTTTTAATTTCAATGATATCGCCTGGAATACCAACACATCTTTTGATATAGTTATCTGTCTTATCCATTGGGTGCACTAAAATTGGATAATCCGCCTGTAATTTTGCTCTGTCATTATTATATTGAGGACTTCTTAACACATCATAGTAAGGTATCTTAGACCCAAATTCTGGTAAGTTAATTATGGTATCCCCTGCTGGAAAATTAAATACAACCACATCGTTCCTTTGCACATCTCTTAATTTTGGGAAACGTTTGTAATCTAACTGAATCCATTTTAAATAGGAAGGGGTTGTTGGTGCGCCTGGCAATGTATTGTGCACAAAAGGAAATGATAAAGGCGTTTGAGGAATTCTTGCACCATAAGTTACTTTATCTACGAATAAAAAATCATTCACTAATAAAGTCTTCTCCATACTTTCTGTTGGAATCACATAGGCCTCAAATAAAAATGTTCTTATCAAGGTTGCTGCTACAATTGCAAACACACCTGCATCTACCCACTCTCTTGATGCTGGTTTATGGTAATGTGTTAATGCATCATCCCCATACCATTGTTCTTTTTGATTCAATCCAAGAAAGGGTAAATATAAAAAGGGCACCAACACCGTTAATGCATGATGTATAAAGTTGACTCTTTTGAAATGCATCACAAATAAAATGGTGATCCATAAGCTTACAAATTGACCCACTATTGGAATAAGTTGTATCCAAAACCAAATTTTTGGAATTTTACAAAGTTGAACCACTTCCCAAGTATTGTAAATAGGAATGATGGCTTTGTTTGCAGGCACGCCTGCTTTTCTCAACATCGTATAAATACCTATATGCCAGCCCAACCAATAAAGGATAAAAAGAATCATGCCCATAATTGTAGAGTTATATAATACAAAAATATCCCTTTGTAAGGGATATTATATAAATTATTTATTAGCCGTAAAGCCATTGTATAAATGGTCAAATACAAGGATTTAGGCCTTACTTGTATTGTTGTAAGACTTCTTTCACCAATTTCACTGAACGGGTTACATCAGGGATAGCTAATGCGGTTAAATTAGGTGCATAGTGCATTGGTGCATCTGCACTTGTAATTCTTCTAATTGGTGCATCTAAATAGTCAAAACCTTCTTTTTGTATTCTATAACTTAGCTCAGATGATACCGAAGCAAAAGGCCATTGCTCTTCAATAATCACTAAACGATTTGTTTTTTTAACACTCTCTAATACTGTCATCCAGTCTAAAGGGCGAATGGTTCTTAGGTCTATCACTTCTGCACTGATTCCTTCTTTCTCTAATTCATCTGCAGTGGATAGAGCTACTTTCATCATTTTATTATAAGACACAATCGTAATGTCTCTACCTGGACGTTTAATATCTGCCTTGCCTAATGGGATATAATATTCTTCCTCTGGCACTTCACATTTATCTCCATACATCACTTCACTTTCCAAGAACATGATTGGATCTTCCTCGTAACGTATTGCTTGTTTTAATAAACCTTTGGCGTCATATCCATTTGATGGAGAGACCACTTTTATGCCTGGGATATTCGCTAAATAACTTTCAAATGCAGTAGAGTGTTGCGCCCCTAATTGACCAGCACTACCGTTAGGACCTCTCATAATAATTGGACAACCAATTTGACCACCACTCATGGCCAACATCTTACTAGCCGTATTTAAAATTTGATCTAAAGGTAAAACTGCAAAGTTCCAAGTCATGAATTCAACAATAGGTCTTAAACCATTTTGTGCGGCACCCACTGCAACCGCAGTGAAACCTAACTCAGAAATAGGTGTATCAATGACTCTTTTTGGTCCAAATTCGGCCAACATACCTTGGCTTACTTTGTAAGCACCATTGTATTCAGCTACTTCCTCTCCCATCAAAAATACGCGCTCGTCTCTTCTCATCTCTTCGTTCATTGCTTCACGTAATGCTTCTCTAAAGGCTATTGATCGCATGGAAAAATCGTTTTATAATTTGAAATGCAAAAATAGCATTTTATCAAGGAAAAAAGTAAGAATAAAGGCAAAAAAAATCCCCTCCCGAAATTCGGGAAGGGATCAGATACTAACCCATCTGAGTAGGTTTAAAACACGTTATATGCAAAGCTTACATAGTACAATCCACCGATTGCTGGACTACCATGTGCAGTATTATAATAAGTGTTCATAATATTGGTACCACCCATTTTAATCAATGACTTGATTGCAGGTAATTTGTAAGTTAAAACAGCATCTAAAGTATTGAATGATGATACTTGACCTACTCCGAATGTTCCTTCGTAAGTAAAGCCATCTTGGTAACGATAGATCGCACTAAATCCTAAACGATTCTTTAATGCAAAACCACTGTTATTCAATCCAACGTTAGCTCTCATTTGTGGGGTATTGAAGTAAGAAATAAATCCTTCTTCTAAGCCTCCAATTTTATCTCCATAAATACTACCATTCACTGTAAAGTTAGCAGGTAAGATATAGTCTAATGAAAGACCCCATCCAGAAGATTTTACTTTTTGAGTCGCATTCGTAGAGATAGAATAAGCAATACGCTTATTTGCATCTAATACATCTAATGGACTAGGCGCTGCTGCATTTCTAGATTGTAATACAGTTACACCACTAATGAAGTTTTCATATGCACCAAAATAGTAATAGAAATCTATCAATAATTTTTTAGCCACTAAACCCTTGTAACCCACTTCAAAAGAAGTCATAGACTCAGGCTTGAACTCTGGGAAAGCTTGTACTTTCAATAAACCTGGATTTGGAGCACCTGCTAATGCAGAAGCACCAAACGCGTTCACACTCGCTAAAGAATATGCCGGATTGGTATTGAATTTGTAGAAATTTCTTAACTGTGGCAAACCACCCATTAATCTTGTACCACCACCAACTAATAAATTGATCCATTGGTTTTGAGTTGTAGGGAAACGGTAAGCTGTTTGATAAGAAATACGTAAATTATGATCTTCTTCTAATTTCACAACCAAAGATGCTCTTGGTGTAAAACGACCTTGGAAGTTTTCATTTTTATCATAACGACCAGAAAATGAGATCTTAAATAAATCATCTAAGAAACGCTTAGACAATTGTGCATAAGCACCAGACTCATTGATCTTAATATTTCCAGCTGTATCAGCAAACAAAGTACCTTGAGAATTCAATATAAATTGTCTTGTACTTGCACCTACTAATAAATCAGCATTGTATTTAGATAAACCAAAAGCTTCTGTTAAATTGTATTGACCCTCAGCTGCACGCATTGAAGTTCTTTCTAAGAACATCGCACCACCTTGAGAAATCGGAGTGTTTACTAAAGCTTGGAACATTGGATTGTTACCAAGGTAGCCAGTTGGTCTTCCAGCATCCGCGTTTGCTCTTGCACCTGCATGAGCCGCTTGTTGGTTCATACCAGTACTTAACAAAGTAGAATAAGTAGCAGCATAAGTAGGATACCAAGTTGTACTAGGTTTCCATGCTTCATTGAAATAACGTGCAGCAATTGTTGAGTTAAAAGATGCACCAGAATTCTCTAAAGTTGTATACGCTCTTACGTACCAGTTTCTAGATTTTAATTCTAATTTATATTGACCCATGCTAAAATCCTTAATTGAATAACGGTCACTTCCTGTATACACCGTATTACCAGATCCGTTATAAGCAGCAAAAGATGCTTCTATATCGTCCGTGATTTTGTAGTGTAAAGACCCTTGGAATTTCACGTTCAATGCAGTTGGATCTACAACATCTTGTTCAGCATATCCAGTTCTACTTACATTCACATTATTAAAATAACCTCTTCTATCACCCCATAAGAATGGAGCATTAGCAGCTAATGCAGCGCCACCAGCACCAGTTAAGAATGCTTGGTATGAAGCTAATGTAGGAAATGCAAGAGCAGCATTGTATAAACTATTGAAAGTGGCAGTACCAGCTGCAGTACCCAAAGAACCCACTAAAGAAGCTAAGACACCGCTTCTAACAGCAGTACCAACACCAGCTAAATTACTTGTTGTTTCATCACCATAAAAGTTAACACCATCATAGTTTGGATCAGATGCTCTGTTACCAGGAATAGTTTGACCCAATTGTGTACCAGTTGTTCTAGAATAGTTTTGATCGCTATTCGCTCTCCAATCATCCGCTTCTGTGTATTGCATACTGAATTTGTAAGCAAAACGATCGCCAATTTTCTTTGCATAACGAACTGTCCAGTCTTTGTAAGGAGCTAAAGGACGTTGTTTGTTGTCAATGTGGTTGATACCTTGTTTAATTTGAAAACTTAAACCTTGGTATTTAAAAGGATTCTTACTGTTAATCAAAACAGTACCATTCATACCTCCTTGACCATATAAGGCAGAAGAGGCACCTGGTAATAATTCTATATTGTCTACGTCTAGTTCTGTTAAACCAATAATGCTAGCTACTGAGAAGTTTAAACCTGGCGCTTGGTTATCCATACCATCCACGAATTGATTTAGACGGCTGTTACCACTACCATTGAAACCTCTTGTACTGATACTTTTAAAAGTTAAACTGGCGATGTTTACATCCACCCCTTTTAAAGTACCCAATAAATCATAATAGTTAGACACTGGAGCATTCTTAATAGTCGCATTGCTAATTCTTTCAATCGTCACTGGAGATTCTAAAATACGCTCCGCAACTCTAGAAGCTGCAACAACAACTTCAGAACCTAAAGTAAAGGCTTGTTTTAAACTTACATCCATTTTAGATGTTCCAGCATTTACCACTTGCTCTTGGTTTTCAAAACCTACAGAGCTAAAAACCAATGTATAAGGTGCTTTTTGAGCCACATTTAATTTGAAAGTTCCTTTATCATCTGTATAAGTTCCAACAGATGAGCCTTTCACTGTAACAGATACAGCAGCAAGTGTTTCGCCACTAGTTGCACTTTTTACAGTTCCTGTTATTGTTCCTGCATTTTGAGCCATTGCACTAATTGCTGTAAAAGCAACTGCACAAAAAAGGCTAAAACGAGTTAATAATCTTGTCATAATAAATTGTTTTTAAATTGAATTGTACCTCAAAATACCAAATTGTTAGCAAATCAGAAAAAATTATCAAAATACTGTTAAAATTTTTATTTTCGTAGCATGAATCCAAACACAATCCCAGGTCTTATAAATACCTACCATGGCAAAGTAAGAGATGTCTATTACATTGAAAATGAACTACTTGTAATGTTAGCTAGTGATAGAATCTCTGCATTTGACGTCATTTTGCCAAAACCAATCCCTTACAAGGGACAGGTTTTAAACCAAATTGCTGCCTATATGCTAGAAGCTACCAAGGATATTTGTCCAAATTGGCTCATCAGCACCCCCGCTCCCAATGTGGCAATTGGTAAAAAATGTACCCCATTTAAGATTGAAATGGTGGTTAGAGGCAATTTAGTGGGACATGCTTGGAGAACTTATCAAGCTGGCGGAAGGACACTTTGCGGCGTGACGCTTCCAGAGGGATTAAAGGAAAATGACTTTTTCCCAAATCCTATTATTACCCCATCCACCAAAGCAAGTGAAGGACATGATGAAGATATTTCTAAAGAAGCGATCATTGCAGAGGGCTTAGCATCGGCTGAAGATTGGGCCATTTTAGAAAAATACGCCTTAGAACTATTTGCTAGAGGCAAGGAAATTGCTGCAAAACGCGGCTTGATTTTAGTAGACACTAAATATGAATTCGGGAAAATCGGGGATACGATTTATTTAATGGATGAAATTCACACACCAGACTCATCCAGGTATTTTTATGCAGATGGATTTGAAGCAAGACAAGCGAATCAAGAAAAGCAAAAGCAATTGAGTAAGGAATTTGTGAGAGAATGGTTGATTGAAAATAATTTTATGGGCAAGGAAGGACAGACCGTTCCGGAAATGTCGGAGGAGTGGATCCAAACAATCTCTAAAAGATATATTGAATTGTATGAACAAATTATTGGCGAGCCCTTTAAACCTGAATCAAAATCTGAAACAGAGACTTATCAATTGATTGGAAATACATTGAATAGTCTAGGAATTAAATAAAAAAAAATCCCGGCCTTGGTCGGGATTTTTTTTACAATCATTTATTTTATTTGACTTCAATATCAATCCCTAATCTTGGCCTTAATCTTTCTTTAGCTTTATTAAATACTTGCATCCCCTTCTTTGCCCCTTTTCTTAAAGCTTCTTGATCTTCTATCGGCAAGTTATAGACTTCCTTACATGCAGTGGTGCAACATCCATCAAATGTTTTTGCACAAGCGTCACATTGAATGAAAAGCAAATGACAAGCATCGTTTTTACAATTGGTATGCGTATCCGCAGGTTGACCACACTGGTGGCAACTTGCTATAATATCATCTGTAATTTTTTCACCTAGACGATCATCAAAAACGAAATTTTTACCTTTGAATTTACTCTCTAATCCTGCTGCTTTTATTTCATTTGCATAATGAATCACACCGCCTTCTAAATGAAATACATTTTTAAAACCCTCATGTAACATATATGCACTCGCTTTCTCACAACGAATACCACCAGTGCAATACATGATAATATTTTTATCCTTATGAGGCTGCATCATTTCTGCAGCCATCGGTAATTGATCTCTAAAAGTATCCGAAGGAATTTCAATGGCGTTATCAAAATGTCCTACTTCATACTCATAATGATTGCGCATGTCTATCACAATGGTGTCAGGCGATGCCAATAAAGTATTCATCTGTGCTGCATTCACATACTTGCCTTTGTTCTCCATACTAAAGTTGGGATCCTCAATGCCGTCTGCAACTACTTTATCCCTGACTTTAATTTTTAATACCCAAAAACTTTTTCCATTGTCATTCACTGCCTTATTTAATCGAATACCTTCGAGTGGTTGAATTGAAAAGAGATAGGCTTTGAATGCTTCGAATAAATGAATAGGCACACTAATTTGTGCATTGATCCCTTCTGTCGCAATATAGATTCGACCAAATACCTGCATTGCATTCAATGCTTGGTACATTTCGTCTCTGAATTTAGCAGGATCTGGAATGGGAAAATACTTGTAAAAACTAATCGTGGTACGCTCAAAAGTTTCTTCGTAGAGTTTCTGTTTCAACTCCTTGTTTGAAACACGGTTGTGCAGTTGTGCCATATGGATTTAATTTAAGCTCAATTACAGATTAAGCAAATTGACCCCAAAGGTAAACTTATTCAGGTTTCCTAACAAATGATCCAGTAAGTGAAGCTAGTCCTCCTAATAATGCCCCTACAAATGCTGTAACAATGATTAATGCAATGTATGAGCCACCTAATGGAAGAATTTGTGCTACTTTGCTAGATAGGATATGGTTATTCGCCATATCAATTCCAAAAGCCAATCCAGCCCATAAAGCACCCACACCTAAAGCACCTGCCAAAAAGGATTGTAATGGTTTAATAGGCAATGCAATAGCAATCATTAAATTGGTTACCACAAAACTCCACCAAGGTAAGTTTCCGTAGATACCAATTGCATAGGTCACTAATGCTACTAATACTATTGAAAGAATAAATTTCATAAAATGTTTTTAAGTTGATCTGAAAATTTAAAATAAATTAAGCAACTGCTTTTTTAAATTGAATATGCCATTTTGTGCGCTCATGTTGCTTTAATTTTTCTTTAGGTAAGAATAGTAATCTATAACATTTACCAGCTGCCCAATAATCTACAAAGCTATCATAATAAGGACTACCCGGATTACCACTTTGACCTCCCGGATACAATCCATAGGCTTCAATTTCATCCGTCAAATGCACCACCATTCTCCAACTAGGTCCATTGTTTTCTCTTGTAGCATTAATGATATGCTCTCCGCCGCCAATAGACAAGTTCAATCTACTCAATGCAGGAATTTTTGTAAGGTGCAAAACCCTTGTTGCTTTAAATGCCTCCCAGCTTAATTTATTTTCTTTTTCTAATTCAATGCATTTCACTGTTGCTCTTTCTATACCCAATAACACTTGGTCTTTCAAGCTTTCTATTTTGTCCTTTGTTCTAATATCATCGGCTACTCTAAAATTAGAATCACGATTCATTTGCTCTAATAAAACAAATGATTCAGGCTCAGTCAATGGAATGGATGCACCTGCTAACTCATCACCCCAAACAGCGTTCTCTACACTATCCCAAATCAATTTAAATATGGTGCTGCCTTTTTCAGAAGGATCATTGTATAAATTCCATTGCATCATTGTGCCAACCATTCTTTGAGCCTCTTGACTTAATTTATTCATCTCAACAAACTTCATTAAAGCAGGCCTTGCTTGCTGCGCAAACACATTGTAGTTATTGGTTTGCAATGCTTGCATATCTTGAGCTGTCAATTGTGTCTTACCAGATAATTGTTGGTTGACACTGATTCCTCTATATAAAGGGAATGAACTTGCAGTACCTAAATAATATGGATAACTTGCATCTGTTGATTTTTGATTAGCGCTACTCACAAATCCTCTTTCAGGATTCAAAATCATTGGATTTTCTTCAAAAGGAATGATACCCTGCCAATCATAACTGCTATCTTCACCTAGCATGATAAAGTCCCCTTGCCTATCCCATCTTGCAACGAAGTCCCCTTGTTGTTTAATGGCGATATCTCCAGTTTTAGTGGCAACCACAAAATTTTGTCCAGGGCATTTCCATAATTGAATGGCCTTAGAATAGTCATCAATATTTTTTGCACGATTCAACTGATAAAAGGTTTCTACCCCTGTTGAAGCATTGAGTGCAGTCCATTTAACTGCAAGATTTTTGCCATTGGATTGTGGATTTTGATAATAAGCATCAAACATCACTGGACCATAATGACTCATTGAAATATTTTCAATCACATCTGCGCTATCTTTTACTTTTATCACTTCTACTCTTTTGGTCACCGACTTCCAAGCACCATTATACCAATATTCATTTTGTGTGGTATCCTTAAATTTCAATTCATAATAGTCCAACACATCACGTCCTGCATTGGTCACACCCCAGGCTAAGCTATCATTGAATCCAATGATCACTGCTGGAGAACCTGGAAAGCTTGCACCATAAGTGCTATGTGTTGGTGTGGTAATTTGAACCTCATACCATAAAGAAGGTAGATTCAAACCTAAATGTGGATCACTCGCTAAAATTGGTTTTCCAGATTTTGTCATACTACCTCCAACTGCCCAGTTATTACTTCCATTATTAGGATCTGGTGCTTCTGGTGTTTCAACCACTTTTGCAATATCTACTTGTGGTGTTTTTTTCAAGTACACCATATCAGATGACATTGGTTTCACTGGAACAATACTTGGTTCTGCATAAGCAGTGCCTATTGGAATAATTGGATCCAAAGAATCTTGTTGGTTGGTATACAATTGATCGAATAAATCATACCCTAAATAATCTCTTGTATTGGTTAACTGTAAATCTGCACTAGCAGATCTGCCTGTTAAATCATAAGACATGAACATTAAAAACAAATACGTCTTCTTTGGCGTCCATGCTTCTGGCTCAAAATTCATCAACTTGTATTCAAATGGCAGATCTTCTGGTGCTAATTGTTTTAAATACGCATTCACTCCAGCAGTATATGCGTCCACGGTCGCTTTCATCACTGGATTTTTTTCATTGATATAAGCTTCGGTTTGTTCCGCGCCATAGACCATCCCTAATCTTCTGAAAAAACGATCTATAGATAATTTATCAGCTCCTGCAATTTCGCTCAATCTACCTGCAGCAACTCTCGTTTGAAAGTCCATCTGCCATAGTCTGTATTTTGCATGTAAGTATCCTTGCACATAATATGCATCTTCATCATTGTCTGCGTAAATATGTGGCACTAATCGGTCATCCATATATACATCCACATCTCCTTTCAAATCATTCGCAAGGATTGTCGCATCAAAATTGGTATTGACTTTTTCTGCGTTCTTCCAAAATCCATGTTGTGGAGATAAAAAATAACCCAATCTTGGTGCTTTTGTGCCACCTAATTTTAATTGGATATTCAGTGTAAATACAAGTCCAGCAGTTACAGTCGCTGTCACTAAAAATGGTACAATGCGCATGGCAGTAATTTAGACCTCTAATGTAGCAATTATTTGCTAATGCCGGCCTTAAAAAATGCTAAATGATCTTGTAGAGATAGGGTTGGATGCGCAGCCATCAATTTCTCCGTTTTAAGAATACAAGATTGAAGGAATTTTTGATGTTCAACTGAACCTGTAAAAAAGGGCTTATGGTTCATTGCCAATTGAAGCTCTGCAATTTGTTTCATGATGGCTTGCGTTTTGTGGTCCATATAAGTCTCTACCAATTTATCCCAGACATAACCTGATGCTGCAAAATTTGGATGCACTAGGTCTTCTGCATAGAACCTATAATCTCTTAAATCATCCATCACATATTCGTATGCTGGAAAATAATCCACCCGATTGGATTGGCTCACTAATTCATGTACCGCATGAATCAAGACTGCTTTACTTCTATTGTTCTCTATCAACCCCTCTCTTAAATGACGAACAGGGCTGATGGTAAATACGATCTGTAAGTTTGGATTAAAGGTTTGCAAGCGCGCAACTAAAGCATGCAGACTTTCTAATAACTCATTTGGCTGCATCAAGGATTTAAAAAACCAATTGATTGGACCCTTATGATTGTTGGCCACCACCTGACCCTTGCCCAATGGCGCTTCATTTGTAAGATGATACAACCATGCAGAACCCAATGTAATGACCAATCGATTGGCTGATTTCAAAAAATGATGTGCGTCTAAAATGGTACGATTGATATTTTCAACTGCTACCTCTTTTTCTATTGCAGAAAATCGACTATGGTGGCTCCAGCTGTGCCAAAGTTCATTGTGTTGAAATAAATCATCCGTATTATATTTTCTGAGTTCCATTATTTCCGTTAATGTATTTGAAACACTTACCGGATTGAATAAGATACCATATGGATTTTCAGAAATTTCAAATAAATGTGACTTGAATTTTGCCCCAATATTTTCTGTAAAACAGGAACCAATTAACATGAGCTTATCTCCATATTCAATGGGATATTTAGAGGGCTTAGCTTCTAATGTTAATTTGAATTTCATTTGAACAATCTTTGCTTCATAGATTCATACAAAATAATCCCAGCCGCAACTGAAACATTAAATGAATCAAATTTAGTTGCCATGGGGATCTTGAAAAAATAATCTGCGGCTTTTGCTAAATAAGGCTGTACCCCTTTCCCCTCATCGCCCATGATAATACAACTAGGAATCGTTAAATCTAATTCATGAACATTTTTATCTGCACGCATCTCACTTGTAAAAACTTGTATGCCATTCATGTGTAAGTCATCCACCGCTTTTAATAAACTTGTCACACGAACGACATGAATATGTTCCAAAGCGCCTGCACTACTTTTAAATGCCTCTTCATTCAATGCGCCTACACCTTTGTCTGGAATAATCAAAGCTTGTGCACCACAACAATGAATGCTTCTGCTTATCGCCCCAATATTGCGCACATCTGTGACACCATCTAACATAATGAATAAAGGGACTTCTCCTTTTGCAACCACAAAGTCAATAACTTCTTGTAAATCTAAATATTTTACATTGGAGATAAATGCAAGGACCCCTTGGTGGTTTGCTTTGGTCATGCCATTGAGTTTTTCAATGGGTACCAATTGAACTGGTATTGTATGTGTTTTTGCAAATTGCTTTATTTCATCTAACCCTTCCCCTTGTGCATTTTTTTGTAGTAAGATTTTTTCAATATTCGATCCTGAATTCAATGCTTCAATCAATGGTTGACGACCAATGATAAATTTACGTTCTGTAGTAAAACTTGGCTTTGGACTAAATCTTCTTTGTCCTGTAAATTTTCCGTCTGGTCTGCCAGATTTATCTGATCGCTCTGATCGAGTCGGTCTGTTGTTTCTTTCCTGCATGCATCAAAGTTATGGATTAAAATAAAAATCCCGTCCCAATTTGTGTCGAGACGGGATTTTAATTCAATCAATGATTTATTTTAAACCAAAGGCTTTTTTAACCTTGGCAACATAATCTAATTTCTCCCAAGTAAACAATTCCACTTTCATGGTCTTTGTTTTACCATCAGGCGTAGTGAATGTTTTAGTCACTGTCTCGTTCTTACGACCCATGTGGCCATAAGCTGCAGTCTCACTGTACATTGGCGTTCTTAACTTTAATCTTTGCTCGATAAAGTAAGGACGCATATCAAAAATGCCTTCTACTAACTTACCAATTTGACCATCTGTCATTTTTACTTTAGCAGTGCCATAAGTATTTACGTTGATAGATGTTGGCTTAGCCACACCAATCGCGTAAGAAACTTGTACCAACACTTCTGAAGCTACACCAGCAGCCACTAAGTTCTTAGCAATATGACGCGTTGCATATGCAGCAGAACGGTCTACCTTACTTGGATCCTTACCAGAGAAGGCACCACCACCGTGTGCACCTTTACCACCGTAAGTATCAACGATGATCTTACGACCAGTCAATCCAGTGTCACCATGAGGACCACCAATTACAAACTTACCTGTTGGGTTAATATGATACTTGATATTCTTGTTAAATAACTTAGCGTATTTCTTGTACTTCGCTTGCACTCTTGGGATCAAAATTTCAATGATATCTTTTTTGATCTTCGCTAACATCTTAGCTTCTGAATCAAAATCATCGTGTTGAGTAGATACTACAATCGCGTCAATTCTTACTGGCTCGTTTTTGTCGTTGTATTCTAAAGTCACCTGAGATTTTGCATCAGGACGTAAATATTTAATTGCTTTGTGCTCTCTTCTTAATGCAGCTAATTCAATTAGAATTTTGTGCGCTAAGTCCAAAGCCAATGGCATTAAGTCATCTGTCTCGTTGGTAGCATAACCAAACATCATCCCTTGGTCACCAGCACCTTGCTCTTCCTTCTTCTTCTTATCTACCCCTTGGTTGATATCAGCAGATTGTTCGTGAATCGCAGATAATACACCGCAGCTATCCGCTTCAAACATATATTCACTCTTTGTGTAACCAATTTTCTTGATCACATTACGTGCAATTGTTTGAACATCTAAATAAGCTTTAGACTTTACTTCACCAGCCAATACCACTTGACCTGTTGTTACTAAAGTCTCACAAGCCACTTTTGATTGTGGATCAAATGCTAAAAAGTTGTCGATTAATGCGTCAGAAATCTGATCAGCTACTTTGTCTGGATGTCCTTCAGAAACACTCTCAGATGTAAATAAATAAGGCATATTGTTTTATTTAGATGTTTATTATAAAGTGCAAATATATTAAATAATCGTAATTAATATAGATTGTATAAAGATTGGATTAAATGAATTGTATTATAGATTGGTGTAGAAAATGCGCAACCTCATTCTGAACTTAGAATGAGACCCCCCACCTAATCTTACTCTACCAATCGCTGGTTGGTTACCCAAAGCGGTTGTCAAGAAATCTGTGGCTTGAATTTTATTGAAAGGATACGGCTGAACGAATTTGATAGAATCGTTGACTGGTGCGTATAATCTAAAATCAAACAATGAATCTTTTCTTGCAATTAAGCCTTGAACATATCTACTCACATTAAAATTGTAAGTAGCTACATTGCTAAAACCATTTAATGATTTTGAGATTTTATATCCACCAAACTGCGCTAATAATTGAGGATTCACCACTCCTTGATAATCATTCGGCACCGACCTTAATTGCTTCGTTGCACTATCATATACTCCTAAGAATAAATAATTTGGCGCAGTCATATAGCTGTCTGTGGTTGTTAAACGAGCAGCATCTGGAACTTGTTCTGCAATCAATTCGGCCCTATGAATAATTTTCTTTTCAAAAGTCTTCAATCCAGGTACTTTAATTTTCACCATGGTGCCAGGACTTGTTTGCACATACACCAATGAATCTTTAGCAAAGCCATTAAGGTGACTTGCAATTTCTGAAGCCGCTCTATTTCTAAGAATAAAGTTGGCATTTTGTGCGGTGTAATAATTGAACCTAAAATGTGTAACTAAAGTATCTCTTGTTACACTACCTGTTGCACTAGTAGAATAATATAAGGCCAATTTTGTATTAGAATCTAATAAAGCCACTCTGATAAGCGCATTGTGGTTATCAGATGCATTTGTAGATAAAGCAAACCCTGAAAAGGCACTACGGAATGTAGTATCGTTTCTGTAGACTCCATTTGAATCATAGGTCTTTAATAATTCGTTACCTAATGATTGATTCAATCTTAAACGGATTTGTCTTGAAGCATTTTCAAAACGATCATTGATAGAATCTTTTGCACTTGCAAAATCAAATAATTTTGGATTGCCAATCGCTATCCCTTTTCTTATTCCATAAGCATCGGGATAATTAGCAGCATATAATTTCCCCACTGTTAAGGGTGTTGATGGGTCTATTCTGTTGACATAAATTTTAACTGGCTTTGAAGAATCACCATAAAAGCCTTTATAACTTAAAATCAAGACCACCGAATCCACTATAATACTGTCTTTTGTTCCTTTAATATAGAAAGGATAAAAGGCAGGTTTTAATTGTAAAAATAAAGAAGCACTTGTGTTCCCAAAAATTGGATCATTGGTGATATCCCCTAACATATGCTGATCTGTTGGATAAATTCTTAGTGAATCTTCCATCACCACTGTTTCTGTTTCGACATCTAATATGGTGTCTCTAGTGCTAATTGCGTCTTGAGACAAAAAGTCTATTCCAAGCTCAGAAGTACTAATTCTAGTACAAGAGAAAAGCAATGTAGCTGCGATTGTAAAATAGGTAACCCTTCTAACTATGTTGATAAATGCCATGTATAATTACTTTACTTGCCTGCAAGTTCGTTGTATAAATCTAAATACTCTGTTAAATCAGAATCCCATCCATTAAAAGGCACCACTTTTTTACCTTTCACTGATGAAAATTCTGTCACCAATTTTTTGTCAATCACATCTGAACCAAAAGAAATTGCATCTGCATAAGTTGCACCACCTCTGAACATAGCCGAGTTGGACAATTCTTTAAACGCATCTAACTCTTTCTCCTTTACGTTCGTATTGATCAAAGCCTTGGTCATAAAGTCTTTTGGGAACTGTTCTTCGAATGTATTTTGTCCAATTGTATAGACTACTTTAGCATTGGAGAATACAGGTTCTTTCTTAAAAGCTGTTTTTATATAAGCCGGGATTAAGCCTGTCATCCAACCACTACAGTGAATGATGTCTGGAGGCCAACCGAATTTCTTCACGGTCTCTAGGGCACCGCGGCAAAAGAAAATAGTTCTCATGGCATTGTCATCAAACCATGTTTCATTTTCATCGTGAAATATGTGCTTACGCTTGAAAAAATCTTCATTTTCTAAAAAATAGACCTGTAATCTTGCATTTGGTAAGGATGCAACCTTAATTTGTAAAGGATAATCATCGCTATCCACTTGAACATTGATCCCAGATAAACGAACTACTTCATGTAAACGATGTCTTCTTTCATTGATTACACCAAATCTAGGCATGATACAACGTACTTCTAACCCACTGTCATTACTTTTGATTGCGAGTTTATTGATCACCTCTGCAAATTCTGTCATCTCTAAATAAGGCGTCATTTCTGTGGCTATATATAAGATTCGTTTTTTTTCTGACATTCCTTTAATAGTTTAACTAAGTAACCTCAACGAGTTGGCAAAGGTACGGATTTAAAAGGACTTTATAAAACCCTAAAAAAGCCCAATTATTACGCTTTGTCAGGGGTATTCTAGACATTTGGTTGTAAATTGCGTGGCAACTGAAACGGTACAATAATGGGAAAATTTCTTAAAATCGGGTTCTTTTTTCTTTTAGGTATCGCCTTGATATGGTGGAGTTTACATCAAATTCCGGCCGAAGAATGGACAAAATTCACGCTCGCGCTCAAGCAATCTAAACTTTGGATTGTATTTCCTGTCTTTATTATACTAGGTCTTTCGCATTTTTTACGTGCACTTAGATGGCGGTTAATTATGGAACCACTTGGTTACCAACCAAGTATTGCGAATACCTACTTTGCTGTCCTGATTGGCTATTTAGCCAACCTAGCAATCCCCCGACTTGGAGAGGTTTTAAAGTGCACCATATTAGCTAAGTACGAGAAAGTGCCTGCCGAAAAAATAGTAGGAACCATCGTCGCAGAAAGGGCCTTTGATGTGTTGAGCCTTGGTATTGTATTTTTATTGGCACTTGGTTTACAATTTAATGTGATTGAAGCTGGCTGGAACCAATTAAAAAATCAAACTACAACCCCTTTGATCAATTCCAATGAGGGTAACTGGAAAATATATTTATATATTGGCATAGGTATCTTATTGCTGGCATTGTTTTTTATACTTAGAAAACGTATTCCAACAATAGTTGCCTCCATTAAACAAATACTTAGTGGAATTTGGGAGGGCGTGATGAGTGCTACTAAATTAAAACAACAAAAATTATTCTTTGTATACTCAATTGGCATTTGGTTTTTGTATTTACTAGCCACTTATGTAGGATTGTATGCCACAGCTGGAACAGAAAGTAGTTTTGCCACCGCAATTAGCTGCTTGGCTTATGCAAGTATTGGCATGATACTCACGCCTGGTGGCATTGGTGCATATGCTTATTTTATGGCGAAAGTATTAGAACTAAATGGAGTAGATTATACCTTGGGACTCGCCAATGGAACTTTACAGTGGTTTTCCCAGTTCTTAATTGTGCTGGTATTGGGTGGATTGAGTTTAATTTTATTACCAATCATTAATAAACAAGCTAAGTAAGATGCGCGCAGTGGAACAAATAGCAAATAAAATCATGACCATTGAACAAGCCAAAGCATTCATGCAAGCTTGTAAGACGATAGGAAAAACCGTTGCCTTTACCAATGGCTGCTTTGATATTTTACATCAGGGTCATTTATTTTCATTGGCTCAAACAGCAAAGGAAGCAGATTATTTATTGGTGGGATTAAATAGCGACGCAAGTGTTAAAAAACTAAAAGGGCCAGAACGTCCAATTAATAATACCGAAAGCAGGGCGTCAATCTTGGCTAATTTAGTGTTGGTAGATGTGGTGGTTGTATTCGAAGAAGACACCCCACTTGAATTAATTCAAACCCTCCTACCAGATGTGCTTGTAAAAGGAGGTGACTATACGATAGATACCATTGTTGGTGCAAAAGAGGTTATTGCAAATGGCGGAAAAGTAATTATTAATCCAATTGTGGAAGGTTTTTCCACGACAAATATTATTGAAAAAATAAAAAAATAAATATGCAATTTTTACAAGAATTAAAAATTCAAAAAGAAAACGAGGGCAGTTCAACAGGTGCAAAATGGATTCAAAGTAAAGGTGAAATGATTTCCTCTTTTTCTCCAGTGGATAATCAATTGATTGGTGCAGTTGTAACAACAGATGCAGCCGCATATGAACAAGTGATTAAAACTGCAGAAGCTGCATTTATAGAATGGCGTAATTGGCCAGCACCTAAAAGAGGTGAAGTTGTAAGACAATTAGGTGAAGCATTGAGAAAAGATAAAACTGCACTAGGTCAATTAGTAAGCTATGAAATGGGTAAAAGTTTACAAGAAGGATTAGGTGAGGTGCAAGAGATGATTGATATCTGCGATTTCGCTGTTGGTTTGTCAAGACAATTGTATGGTTTGACCATGCACAGTGAAAGACCTTCTCATAGAATGTATGAACAATGGCACCCAATGGGTATTGTGGGTATCATTTCTGCTTTTAATTTCCCTGTAGCGGTATGGAGTTGGAATGCTGCATTAGCATGGGTTTGTGGTAATGTAACCGTATGGAAGCCAAGTGAGAAGACACCATTATGTGGTAATGCCATTCAAAAAATTGTTGAAAAAGTATTTGCAGACAATGATGTACCAGAAGGAGTGAATAATTTAATTCAAGGTGGACGTACTGTAGGAGAATGGATGAGTAAGGATACTAGAATTCCATTAGTTTCTGCAACAGGTTCTACTCGTATGGGTAAGGAATTGAATAAAGAAGTGGCTGGTCGTTTAGGTAAAACCATTTTAGAATTAGGTGGTAATAACGCAATCATTATTACAGAACATGCCGACTTAGACATGTCTTTAATTGGCGCCGTGTTTGGAGCTGTTGGTACTGCAGGACAAAGATGTACAAGTACAAGAAGGTTGATCATTCATGAAAAAATTTATGACCAATTTGTAGAAAAATTAGTGAAGGCCTACCAACAAATTAAAATTGGAGATCCTTTGGATAGCAATAATCATATGGGTCCATTGATTGATAAAGACGCTGTGAAGATGTATTTACAATCTATTGAAGCTTGTAAAAATGAAGGTGGTAAATTTGTTGTTGAGGGTGGCGTATTAGAAGGTGACGCTTACGCAAGTGGTTGTTATGTGAAGCCTTGTATTGCAGAAGCAAAACCTCAATTTAAAATTTTACAACACGAAACTTTTGCACCTATCTTATACCTTTTAAAATATAAGACCATCGAAGAAGCAATTGCCATTCAAAATGAAGTTCCTCAAGGATTGTCTTCTGCAATTATGACTTTGAATATGAGAGAATCAGAATTATTTCTTTCTGCAAAAGGAAGTGATTGCGGAATTGCAAATGTAAATATTGGAACAAGTGGTGCTGAAATTGGCGGCGCATTTGGTGGTGAAAAAGAAACTGGAGGCGGAAGAGAAAGTGGATCTGATGCATGGAAAGCATATATGCGTAGACAAACCAATACGATCAACTGGAGCACTCAATTACCACTTGCACAGGGTATTAAATTTGATTTTTAATTTTTGCTATTCCCTATGCTTAGATTGATCCTAACTATATTTTTGTACACCTGTTCCCAAATCGTATGGGGACAGGATGCAAAATTTTGGCATTGGAAAGACCTCGATAAAGATGGAGTACATGGTGTGAGTCTGTTTAAAGCACAACAGCTTTTAACAGATTTAAAGTTAAAGCCCACACCTATTATCATTGCAGTACTTGATGGTGGTATTGATACTGCACATCCTCAAATTAAACCATTGCTATGGCATAATCCTAAAGAAATCCCGGGCAATGCATTGGATGATGACAAAAATGGATACGTGGATGATTTGCATGGATGGAATTTTTTAGGCAATGCTGCTGGTGAAAATATCAACAAAGCATCTGATGAAAAATCAAGAGTCTACCACCGCTATAAAGATGTATTCAAACAAGACCAATTAGATAGTGCAACCTGGGATACAACAAAAAAACAGACCTACAAAATGTGGCAGCAAGCCGCAGCTGAAATTGTTTTTACAGACGAAGATGCAGACAATCTATCCTTCATTAAAATGGCGAGGAATGCAGTGGTTAAAATGGGTGCTATTTTAATTCGAGAAATGGAGGATAGTAACTTTTCGACCGAAAAATTAGAAACCTATCAACCCATTGGAAAAATCACTGCCGATACAAAGATTTCCTATTTAAGAACCATGCAGGCTTTAGGCATTGAAAGATCAAATAGCTATCAATCTATTTTGGAGGATCTTGATGAATACATTTCAGGAAAAGAAAAATCCGCAGTCTCCATAGATACCCCACCTGAAGATCTAAGAAAAAAGATCACCCATGACCAATATGAAAATTTTAATGATCAATTCTATGGCAATAACAATATCACTGGCCCTAATGCAAAACACGGAACACATGTTGCAGGATTGGCTGCTGGTATAATTGATACCTTATTCAATAAATCAAACTTTAGCAATCCAATTCAAATCATGGGACTACGTGTGGTACCAGATGGGGATGAATATGATAAGGATGTTGCCTTGGGCATAAGGTATGCAGTGAATAATGGTGCTAAAATTATCAATATGAGTTTTGGGAAGTCTTTCTCTCCAGAACAACCATGGGTGGATAGTGCCATTCGATATGCAGCATCAAAAGATGTGTTGATTATTCATTCTGCAGGAAACGAATCTTATGATTTAAATGTAAAATCCGTCTACCCTAGCCCTTTCTCAAATGTCTTTAAGGACAAAGCAATCAATATGATAACTGTGGGTGCAAGTAGTGATCCATTGATTGCAGAAAGTCTTTTAACCGACTTTAGTAATTATGGCAACAAAATAGTTGATCTATTGAGCCCCGGAAAAAAAATATATTCAAGCTTACCCAATCAACAGTATGGTTTTTTAGATGGAACTAGTATGTCTGCACCTATCTTAAGTCATATTGCAGCATTGGTTAGAGCTTATTTTCCAAAACTTAGTGCAGCAGATGTTAAAGCAATTCTTTTACAAAGTTGCTGGAAGCCAAATGACCAAAGTACATTGTTCCCTATTTCTTTAGACCAATCCAAAAGATTCAATGATATTAGTGCAGAGGGTGGAATTATCAATGCAGCATTAACCATTCAAAATGCGGCCCTATTTCAAAAAAATAAATATAAAAAATAAATGTCTAGACCAAGCACCACAGAGTATGCCCCGTTTTTTCAAACCTATATCAATTATACCAGTGGTAAGGATTATGAAATATTAGTAAAACAATACCATGACCGTTTAGTGGATTCTTGGAATGCAATTCCTACTGAAAAAATTAAGTATGCATACGGGCCAGATAAATGGACGATACAGCAGATGTTTCAACATGTGATTGATACAGAAAGAATTTTTGCTTACCGTGCACTTGCCATTGCAAGACAAGATAAAACTGCCTTACCAGGCTTTGATGAAAATAGCTATGCCGCAAACGCAGATGCAAGCCACCGAAACTGGAAGGATATGTTAATTGAATGGAGAACAGTAAGACAAGCTACTAATTTATTATTTGCATCCTTCACTCCAGATCAATTAAAAACAAAAGGGAATTGTAATGGGCATGATGTGACTGTAAATGCACTTGGCTTTATCCTTTTTGGTCATGCACTGCACCATTTGCATGTATTGAAAGAGCGTTACGATGTGTAATTGAGTTGAACATGTTCAACTCAATTATGAATTACACAAAGTGCGATTCAATTAATGAATTCAAAAATCTCGTATAAAAAAAGAACCCCTAAATAAAATTAGGGGTTCTTTTTTGCCTTTCGGCCATACTCAATTTTTGAAGGAGAATTATCCTTTTGTCATTCATTGATTTTTCGAATATTTATATCAAAAAAAGAATTCTTTAAATTGAGATGCACATGGTGCGACTCAATTATCACACTACTTAGTTGCATAGATGTGCACAGCTAATTGAACTTGTGTGTCAATAGCGCCTACTCCGTAATTGATTCCAAATAAAGTTCTGTCAATTGGGAAGAATGCTTCTGCAAAGAAACCTTTTTCGTCTGCACTTCTAATGATAGCTTCAAAGCTGATATTTTTTGTGATACCCTTTATTGTTACTGAACCAGTTAAAGTTGCTTTTTCTGCAGAAGTATATTTCACACCACTGATATTGAAAGTTGCTTCACCAAATTTAGCAACATCAAAAAAATCAGCAGTAGATAAATGACCAGCTAATTTATCGCCAGCACCATCTGTTACTTTCATACCAGCAACATCTACCACAAAAGATCCACCAACTAATTTACCACCATCTACTTTTACTGAACCAGACTTCACAGGGAAATAACCAGTATGGAAATCGGACTTCTTAGAACCAGTAAAATCTACTTTACTCTTTTGAGCTGTCACTGTGAAAGTCTCAACTGCTTTTGTAGATCTTGGGTTGTTAAAAGAGAACAAAGCCACCGTCGCTAATGCGAATGCTGAAGAAAGAATGATTTTTTTCATATTTGTTGTTTTAAATTTTTAAAATTTGCTGAATGCTCATATTTAACAAAATAGGACTCTTTTTGTTTAATTCAATCCTAAAAAAGGGACTTTTTTTGTTTATTCTATTGGCAATAGCTTCCCAAAGATATAAAACAATGTTTAAACAACGAAATAAATAATTATAGCTATTTTTCAATCTATTTTCCCCTCATAATCTGCCTTTTATGAATTATCTTTGCCAAAATTTCAGATTATGAACCTGCATGAATATCAAGCAAAAGAGTTGCTTAAAAAGTACAATGTTCCTGTTCAAGAAGGTGTAGCCGTTGATAACGTTAAAGACGCTGTGGCTGCCTACCAAAAAATTGCAACAGAAACCAATAACAAATTTGCGGTTGTAAAAGCTCAAATTCACGCAGGTGGTCGTGGTAAGGGTAAGATAAATGGTTCCGAGCAAAGAGGTGTAGCTGTTGGAAAATCAGCAGAAGACATCGAGAACTTTGCAAAAAATATCCTTGGTGGCACTTTGGTGACCATTCAAACAGGCCCTGCTGGAAAAGTAGTGAGCAAAATTTTAGTGGCGCAAGATGTCTATTATGAAGGTCCTCAACCAACTAAAGAATTATACTTGTCTATCTTATTGGATCGTGCAAAAGGCATGAATGTAGTCATGTATAGCACAGAAGGTGGAATGGATATCGAAGAAGTTGCACACAATACGCCAGAAAAAATATTCAAAGAGTGGGTTCACCCAGGTGGCGGTTTACAAGGTTTCCAAGCAAGAAAGATTGCATTCAACTTAGGTTTAAGTGGAGATGCATTCAAAAGCTGCGTGAAATTTGTTACTAATTTATACAACGCATACGTTGGTTTAGACTGCGGTATGTTAGAGATCAATCCTCTTTTCAAAACTGCTGATGACAAAATCATTGCAGTAGATTGTAAAATGAATATTGACGATAGCGCTTTAATGCGTCATCCAGATTTATTAGCAATGAGAGATGTAACCGAAGAAGATCCTACCGAAGTAGAAGCAGGTGAATTCAATTTAAACTTTGTTAAACTAGATGGTAACGTAGGCTGTATGGTGAACGGAGCTGGTTTAGCAATGGCAACAATGGATATGATTAAGTTAAGTGGTGGTGAGCCAGCTAACTTTTTAGACGTTGGAGGTTCTGCAAATGCACAAACAGTGGAAGCTGGTTTCAGAATTATCATGAAAGATCCTAATGTAAAAGCGATCTTGATCAATATTTTCGGCGGTATCGTTCGTTGTGACCGTGTTGCTGCTGGTGTCATTGAAGCATTCAATAAATTAGGCAATATCGATATTCCTATTATTGTGCGTTTACAAGGTACCAATGCAGTAGAAGCAAAAAAATTAATTGATGAGAGTGGATTGAAAGTTCAATCTGCTATACAATTGAGTGAAGCGGCAGATTTGGTGAAGCAAGCTGTAGCTTAATATTTTTTTAACCCCAACGAACTCGTTGGGGGTTTTTTAATACATCACCTTTACTTCGGTTAATCCACTAAATGAATAGATATGCCCTGTGGCTAATTCTACACATTCAATGCGTATACGGCGTTTCTTAATTTTTTGAAAGCGCTTTCCTTTTTCTGTTTCAAATAAAGCCCCATCAGGCAAATGCGCCACAAATGCCATCCCCTCTTTTTTAACAACATCATATTTTCTCAAAACCAATAATAATGCGGTTTCACCATTAGCAGTTGCTGCAGGGTTTAAGATTGTTTTTTTAAGTGATTTTTTGATATCGATTGGAAAAATATCTCTTTGAATAAAATCGGCTAATAATAAACCATATAAATATTTCCACTCCTTCCCATGGGCATCTACCCTATTCTTATATTGCTCATAGCAAAGCAAATGACCCAGTTCGTGTAAAAGTGTAATTAGAAATTCATACTGATTTAAATTTCCATTAACCGAAATTTTATGGTTGGCGCCCATTCTAGGATGTCTATAATCTCCCAATACAGATTTTCTAGCCTTGGTCACTGTTAAGTGCAGTTTGTATTGATGAATCAAGGCTAAGACAGGCTCAAATGCACCTTCTGGCAAATAGGCTTTTAATGCGTGCAGTGGGTGTTCAACTTTTGACAAACGATTTATTTTAAGCGTCTTTTTTGATTATAGTCCAGCCTATTTCAATCCAAGTATACGAAAGATATAAGCCCATTGCAATCAATAAATTATATATGCCAATGGGTGCTTTTTTTTGTGTTGCATACCATAATGCTGCCCCACCAAACACAATAAATTTAAGCATTGTACCCATCATCACAGATCGAACCATCACATTGGGTTTGCTGAGGTCTACTTGACTTAATCTTCTATAATTTATTAAGGCTATAAGAAACAAAATCCCATTTACAATTCTAATAAAATCGATATTGATAGAAACCAACATATTCATTTGTTGCAAGATTAGGGCCAAGGTTAATACTGCAAAGAAAAGTGCAAATGCCGGAAGAAACTTTTTTTGAAAATAGATTTTCATTTATTTTTTTGATTTTTGCTGGGTGTCTCTAACAATTTTGAATAGTGAAAATACAATAAATAATGAAGGTAGTAACCATAAAAAAAGGGGTGATACTCTTTCCATATTTTGATCTATATACTTACCTAAAAAGATCAGAAGCGTTAATGCAACTGCCCATTGGCTAGCAAGCCCTGCGAACTTCCCCCATTGTATTTGATTGGTATTGCTTTTCATCTGGAAACAATTAATCTAAAGAAGGTAAGCTTTCTGGAAGTTGAAGTGGGATGGTATCTAATTGTTGAGGATTACCTTCTGATAAAACTTTTTTAATGCCCTCGATGTATTGTTCCTTAAAGTGAACTGCTTGCTCTAAAGAATCAGTACGAATTTTGAGTAATTCTAATGCAGATCGACTTTCCTTGGTGCCATACCCTGGAATATAATATTTCAAAGGTGTAAATGCAATTAAAGCAATAGTCAATCCAACTAAAAACATGAATGCAATACTCAATCCAAAATACACTGATTTTCTAGATAGCCTAAACGCAATAACCTCGTCATAGGTGTCATCGTTCGTCACAACTAGACGATAAGTACTACTGCGTCTTTTAAAAGTATTGTTAATATCTAAGTTTGCCATAATCTTTAATCTGTATAAAGGTACAACCTTTGCTTTATTTAAACGGAATATGCTGTATTTTTAAGGTGCTTATTATCCTATGGCACAAAAAAATATTTACCCTCAGTTCAAACGCATTATTTGCTTTATAGCAATAGCATCAATTTCCCTATGGGTAAGCCCAAGCTATGCTCAGGATACCACATCAATCTTGGATATTAATAATTCAAAAATTTTAAAAAAAGCAAACAAATTCTTAGATACCACCGAAAAAAAGATCAATAATTTTATCAATAAAAAAATCCAAAAAATTAGAGATAGTTTGAATAAAAAATCAGACAGATTTATGGAAAAAAATGGGTTAAATGAAATCGACAAGCAACTTCCTTATGAGCGCTTGTTAAATAAAAAATACACCCTTGGAAGACGAGCCTACCAAAACACGGTATCCCAATTTAATTATTTATTTTATGCAGAAATTGGGATAGACGAAATAATTCAAAAAGCAAGAGACCTAAATGAGGATGATTATACAGAATTACTTCCCTTCTATGATTATGATTTAAGTATAACAGCAAAGGAATCTATTGACTCAATTATTTTCAGATGCAACGCCAATATTGTTTTACATGATCTAAGAAGCAATTACGTAGATGATGCCTATTTAACATTGGCAAAAGCGTACTTATTTCATAAAAATTTTGATACTGCTGCAAGTATCTTACAATTTATAAATTACTCCTTTTTTGATAAAGAAGACGGGGCTGACCTACCCATTGGTAGTAATTTAAATCAACCCGGCAAATTCAGCATTGCATCTCCAGAAAACAATCGTGTTTGGGAAAATAAAAATATAAGAAATGAAAGTATGATCTGGCAAGCAAGAACATACTTTGAAGCAGGTGAAATGAATGAAGGACTTAGTTTATTACAATTATTGAAAACAGATGCTGTCTTCCCAAAACGCTTACACCCTTTTTTGAATGAACAACTGGCTTATGGGTATTATTTATCTGGCATGAATGATAGTGCTGCAAACTATCTGATTAAAGCCTTAGACAATGCGCAAGATCCATTAACCAAGGCAAGGTGGTCTTTTCTAATTGCGCAATTGTATGAAAAGGAACAAAAAATTGACCTTGCCTATAACTGGTTCAGAAAAGCTGGATCGATCGCATCCAACCCTATCATTGCAGTTTATGCAAGTATTTATATAGCTAGTATTGATGCAAATCGTGGAAAAAAATCATGGGAAAGTCTAGCCTATGATTTAGAGCGTATGATTAAGAAAGATAAGTACGCCGCTTTTGCAGATATTATCTATTATGAAATGGCACAACTTGCAGTTCGCAACCAAGCGATCTCAAAAGCAAATCAATGGCTTATTGCTTCTATTCAGAAAAATGAAAAAAATACTAAGCTTAAGCAAAAAACTTTAGTTCAATTAGGTGCAATTAATTATAAAATAGATCAATTTTCGGTTGCTAAAATAGCCTATGAAAATTTAAACGACTTATTAAAAACTTTTCCAAATTATGATCAAATCACTTTAAGGAAAAAGTGGATAGACAAAATAGCGAACTTAAACGAATTGATTTCAAACGAAGATAGCTTACAAATGATTTATAATGCCCCAAAAATAGCACAAGAAAGAATGGCTATGCAATGGCAAAAAAGGACTGCCCTTCTGAAGGCTCAAGAAAAGGATTTATTCAAAGACCCAAAAAAGCAAAAAGCAGGATCTGTCAATTACAACAACCAAAATAATATTCCTGGCTATACATTTGGTAACGCATTTGTAAATACAAAACCAAATAAAGAGGTGAAATCAGACTTCTACTTTGACAATCCTCAAAATGTAAGCATGGGGATAACGAACTATATCAAAAAATGGGGTGATCGTCCAAATGTTGACAACTGGCGAAGAAAAACAACGATACAATTAGCAAGAGCAAGCCAAGTAAATGCAAATATAGATAGCACACAAGCTTCTATGCAGTTAAATACAGCACAAGTAGTGAATAAAAGTATCAAGTCAACAACTCAAGAGAAAGATAGTACGGAGAAGCTTAGCATCCTATTGATTGAAACAGACACAGATTTGAAGCAATCCAAAATTAATTGGAATAATAATAGCTTATCTATTGCAAAAATATTTTTATACGAACTAAATGATTTTGAAAAAGCATTGACAAGATACAAAGCAGTAATTCAAAATGATATTGAACCAGCTACAACTGAAAGTGCTTTACTCGATTTGGCAAGCCATTACTTGCATATTGGACAAATAACAACTTCTGATAGCCTTATAGCGCTTATTACAAAACAATTTCCAGAGGGTATTTATGTACAAAAGAAAAGAGCTAAAGAAAATCTAGATCGTATAGATAAAAATAGTGCTGAGGCATACAAAACTGCTTATTTTTTAGCACAAATTGGAGACTGGGATCAATTTGGCACTCAAATGGAAGAAGCGCAAAAGCAATTCAAGGGTACCAAGTGGAATACCCCCTATCAGTTTTTAAGAGTTAAAATGTATGCTCAATTAGGTAAAGACAGCCTAGCAATTGAATACTGTAACGAAATTATAGCACAAAATAAAAGAGAGTCCATTAAAGCAAAGGCTAAAAACATTATTACTGAGATTAATAACAGAAAAGCTACCGAAGCCTATCTGGCAGCTTTAGTTATAGTTAAGCCAACTAAATTGATCAATACAAATGAAGAAGCCATTGAACGAAACAAATCAACTGCAATCAGTTTAAAGGATGATCGCAATATTAATAGTACTCCAAAAAATGACAGTACCCTTTCTAAAAATATAATCAATCAAATTACGTTTACCAATGATAGCCTAGAACAACACTATATTGCTCTGCAAACCATAAATGTTTCTGCTGTATTCGTGAAAGAGATACAAAATGCAATTAAAGACTTCAATACAGAAACATTCAAACAACTGAACCTTGCAGTGACTTATGTTCAGTTTACAGACCAAAGTCATATTGTATGGATTGGGCCATTCACAAAAGCATCAGATGGTCTGGCCTATATCAATAAAGTGAAGCCTAGATTAAGTAAAGAAATTATTTCCTTCATTGCTAAAAGACAATACGACTTAACTTTGATAGGAAAATCGAATATCGTTTTAATTACCAATCAGGAGCAATTAGATCAATATAAGCGTGATAAATCAAATTATTATTTTAAACCTTAAAAGGTAAAAAAGTGAATTCAGAAAATAAAACAACAGCAAAAGAGATTAAAAAAGGACCGAAGAATTGGGTTAAACTATTCTGGAAATATTACCTGATTTCAGCAGGTATCTTTTTGCTTTTTATACTCATGCTCAATTTTGGGTGGATTGGAGATATGCCCGATTTAGATGATATTGAAAACCCAACAGCTTCCTTGGCTAGTCAAGTTTATGCGCAAGATGGAACGCCCATGGGTAAGTTTTATTTAGAAGACAGAATTAGTGTTAAGTACAGAGATATTAGCCCCTATTTATTGCAAGCCCTTGTTGCTACAGAAGATAAACGATTTTATGACCACTACGGTATCGACGGCGAAGGCTTATTAAGAGCAGTTGCTTTTCTTGGTAGTCAAGGTGGTGCATCTACCATCACCATGCAGACTGCAAAGAATTTGTTTACGGATAATTGGGGTACCAAAAATAAACTCTTAAGAGTCATTCAAAAAATCAAAGAGAGTATAATTGCCATCAAACTAGAGCGCAACTTTACAAAACAAGAAATCATCACATTATATTTGAATACAGTACCTTTTAGTGAGAACCTTTTTGGGGTAAGCAATGCCTCTAGGTCTTTTTTCCAAAAGGAACCAGATCGTTTAACCATCGAAGAAGCTGCATTATTGATTGGAATGATCAATGCGCCTACTAAATACAACCCCAATAGGAATCCTAAATTAGCAATTGATAGAAGAAACTTGGTGTTGAATAGAATGGCTGGCGAAAAATACATCACCGAGGATCAAGCAACAGCATTAAAAGCTTTACCATTAGTGACTAATTTCAAAAAACTAGACGAAAATAATGGTCTAGGCCCCTACTTTAGAAGTTACCTTGGAGAGTACATGAAAAAGTGGTGTAAAGAACACAAGAAGAATAATGGGGATGCTTATAATTTATACAGAGATGGATTGAAAATTTATACGACCATTAACCCTCGTATGCAATTGTACGCAGAGGAGGCGGTTGCAAGACATATGGCCTACTTGCAAAGAGAATTTAACAAACAATCCAATATTAAAACAGGTTCGGTTTGGAAAGACTTTAGTAGCCAATTGGAATTAGCAGTTAAACAAACAGATCGCTGGAGGAATTTGAAACGTGATGATATGGAGGAAACAGACATCAGAAAAACATTTGATGAAGTTTTACCAATGCGCGTTTTTGCATGGAATAAAAACAGGTTCATTGATACCATCATGACGCCAATGGACTCCTTAAAGTACCATAAACAAATGCTGCAAACTGGATTCTTAGCAGTAGACCCTTTCACTGGCGAAGTCAAAGCCTGGGTGGGTGGTATAGACTTTAAAACTTTTAAATATGACCACGTCAATATCAATACAAGAAGACAAGTAGGTTCTACTATGAAACCACTATTGTATTCTTTAGCAATAGAAAAAGCAGGCTTCACACCATTTAGTATTGTACAGGATCAACAACAAAATTTTGAAGGATATGGCATGGTACCTAATACACCAAAAACTTGTACAGGACAAGCTATGCCAATGGCGCAAGCTTTGGCCGAATCTAGAAACTGTGCCACTGCCTATATCATGAAACAAATTAATGGGGATGGCAACGAAGCAGCGAAAGAATTGGTTGCTTATTTAAAAAAATCTAATATTCAAGCAGATATCCCTGCTTATCCTTCTATTGCTTTAGGTGCTTGTGAAGTATCCTTATTTGAAATGGTGCAAGCTTACACCATGTTCCCAGGTGGTGGATACAATGCTCAGCCATTTTTCATCAATCGTATTGAAGATAAAAATGGAAATGTACTAGAGAGTTTCTCTCCACAAAGAAGAAAAGTAATTAGTGAATTAACGGCCTACTCAATGGTGAGTATGATGGAGGGCGTGATTTCAAAAGGTACTGGTAGAAGTATGTATTCATATGATATTGGAACGCAATCTGTAGCTGGAAAAACAGGTACCACCAATGATAATAGTGACTTATGGTTTATGGGCTACACGCCACAAATACTTGCAGGAGCATGGGTGGGTGCAGACGATCGTTATATTCGTTTTACAGATAATTATTTTGGACAAGGCGCTCATGGCTCCTTACCTATTTGGGCCTATTTTATGAATAAGGTTGCAAACGATCCAGCAAGTAATTTAGATAGAAACGCAAGCTTTGTAAGACCTGACAATTTAAGCACCGACTTCAATGTTAATTTTGTTGGTAAGGATTCCAGTATAGATTTAACTGTGCCGGATACCGATGCAGAAGGCATTGCAGCAGAATCAGATTACAGTTTGATTTCAAATAACGAACCAACAATTGAAACACCTGCAGTAAATAATGCTCCAGTCAATAAGTCCACATTGCCTAAAAAATCAACATCAGAACCTAAACAAGCGACTACCCCTGCCAATAAACCAAAAGCAGTGATGCCTAAGAAACAGCAATAAATGTAGTTGGAAATTTGAATAAGGATTTGTAACTGATATTTCGAAATGACTAAATTAATGAACTCCTTTTAGTCTTTTGGTCGCAATGCATATTGCAATGTGAAATGATGGTAATTATTTCTTTGAAAAAAGCCTGTACCATATTGAAACTGTACCCTTTTATAAGGGAAACTAAATCCAGCACTCATTCCATTTAAACTATTGGGCTGGTTAGGTATATTCAATTCGAATCTGCGTGCAAAATGATAACCAAGATCTATTTCAAAACTTTGTCCGATATCCAATTGTGACCCAACAATAAGGTGGTTAAAAACATTTTGAAGTGACCCTGGTTTTTGATACCCCTCTACATTGTAAAAATCGATATCATAGTAGTTGTCATTCCAAACAGATAATCGCTCTGCTGTCACCGAAAATTGCAAAGGTGCATTGGCTAATTTTTTAGACCAGCCAAGAATTAAATTCATTGGTAGCTCTTCCTTTTCTTGAAAATATTTTAACTGTGTACCTACATTTTGTAATAAAATACTCCATTGTGACAATCCATTCGGTGTAAGATAACGCACCCCAACATCCATGGCAACGCCATTGGATCTGAAGGGACCATAGTTAGATTGTATGAATTTTATTTGTGTGCCAAAATGAAAATATTCCCGATATGTTTTTGCAATACCCACTTGAATCGAATATTCATTTGGATTAATAGATCCATATTCATTGCCCATGATATCCGTTTGTGCAATACTTCCATAATCCATATAGTGAACCCCCCATCCTACCACCCAATCTGATTTTAATTTATTGGCCCCGTTTAAGTCATATTGCTGAATACCCGCAAAATAAGGCTTCACACTTACTTGTAATTCCCCATCTAAATTGGTTGATAATAAAGCAGGCTGTGTCATTGCTAAACCTAGGTCATTCCCAATAGAGCTAATATTAAGCCCTCCTAAACTTGTTGCTTTAGCAGAGTAAGGCAATTTTAAGAATTGATAAACTGCATTGCCTGCTGTGGTTTGTGCAAAAATAGGATTGCCCCCAATAAACCATCCGCTATTAAAATAGCAGGCAAATAAAAACCCTAGCCTGAAGATGAATTGAATCGAACGCATGCAACAAAGCTAGGGTTTGAAAATTAAAAATCAATTAAACAAGGGCTAAATCTAGCACCTGTTGCATATTTTTTACGTAATAGAACTTCACACCTTTAATAAATGCTTGGTCAATTTCATTCACATCTTTTTCGTTTTGCCAACAAAGAATAATTTCTTTCATGCCCGCTCTTTTAGCTGCTAAGATTTTTTCTTTGATACCTCCTACCGGCAAAACCTGACCTCTTAGTGTAATCTCTCCAGTCATTGCTAAGAATGTTTTTACTTTCCTACCTGTATAGGCCGAACTTAAAGCAGTTAAAATGGTGATGCCCGCACTTGGACCATCCTTTGGCACTGCACCTTCCGGCACGTGCATATGAACAGACTTGGTATTAAATAGTGCAGGATCGACACCTATTTTTTTGGCGTTGGCTTGTAAATAAGTCATTGCAGTTGTCGCACTTTCTTTCATTACATTTCCTAAATTTCCAGTTAATTTTAATTCACCTTTCCCATCTGAAAGCAAGGTTTCAATAAATAGGATATCTCCACCTACATAAGTCCAAGCTAGCCCAACAGCAACACCAGGCATATTTACAGTCTTATAAATTTCATTACTATATCTAGGCTGCCCTAAAATTTTTAGTAGGTCTAATTTACTTACAGTGGGTTTGATCTTGTGTTTATAAGCAATCTGTTTTGCTTGATAGCGCATGATCGAAGCCAATTGACGATCCAATTCACGAACACCACTTTCTCTAGTATAGTCCTCAATCACTTTTTCAAATACATTGTCTTGTATTTTGAAATTGTATTTCTCTAAACCATGCAATGATTTTTGCTTGGGAAACAAATGCCTTTTAGCAATTTCTACTTTTTCCTCTACAGCATAACCACTTAAATCTATAATTTCTAAACGATCCCTTAATGCAGGTTGAATTTGACTGATATCATTTGCAGTAGCAATAAATAAAGTCTTACTTAAATCATATTCAGATTCTAAGTAATTATCATAGAAACTGTGATTTTGTTCTGGATCCAATACTTCTAATAAAGCAGATGACGGATCGCCCCTTTGGTCTTTGCCTATTTTATCTATCTCATCCAATATCATCACAGGATTGGATGTTTTTACTTTACGAATGCTTTGGATAATTCTTCCAGGCATGGCACCAATATAAGTTTTACGATGCCCTCTGATTTCACTTTCATCATGAAGCCCACCCAAGCTAACGCGGGTATATTTTCTACCAATCGCATGTGCGATGGACCTGCCTAAAGATGTTTTACCAATACCTGGAGGGCCTAAGAAACAAAGAATAGGACTCTTCATATCTCCCTTCAATTTCAAAACTGCTAAATATTCTAGAATACGATTTTTGATTTTTCCCATGCCATAGTGGTCATCATCTAATACTTTTTTTGCATGCTTCAAATCATAGTTGTCGTCTGTATACTCATCCCAAGGAAGGTCTAATAATAAATCTAGGTGATTGTACACCACAGAATAGTCAGGCGTACTTGGATGCATACGCTCTAATTTTTCTAGGCCATTCTGAAATAATTTCTTTGCAGCTTCAGGCCATTTCTTGCCCTCTGCCTTCTTTTTCATTTCAGCCACTTCACGTTCATTAGGATCACCCCCTAACTCGTCTTTGATACTCTTAAGTTGTTGCTGTAAAAAATAATCTCTTTGTTGCTTATCAATTTCTGTTCTAGTCTTATTGGCAACTTTATTTTTAAGCTCAACAAATTGTAGTTCTTTCTGCAAGTACTCCACTAATTTTTCGGCTTTTTCCTTGACACCATTAATTTCTAATAAGCCTTGCTTTTCTTGTAAATCAATATTTAAATTGCTTCCAACAAAATTGACTAAGAAAATAGGGCTTTCGATATTTTTTAAAATCATGGTCGCCTCGGAAGGGAAATTAGGAGACAATTGAATGATCTGTGCTGCTAAATCTTTAATAGTAGACAATAATGCTTCAAAATGTTTATCGTCTTTTTGTACAGGTGTATCTTCTATTAATTTTACTTTCCCTTTAAAGAATGGATCCTCTTCTACCATCTCCAATAACTCAAAACGCTTTTTACCTTGAATGATAATGGTGGTGCCACCATCTTGCATCTTGATCATTTTAATAATCTTAGCCACTGTTCCAATCACACATAAATCCGCGGGATTAGGGTCTTCAATATTGCCATCTTTTTGTGCCAACACACCCACTAATTTATCTTTAGCATAAGCCGCTTTCACTGCTTGAATGCTTTTATCTCTTCCCACAGTAATTGGAATGACTACCCCAGGAAACAAAACAGTGTTTCTTAAAGGCAGAATTGGAATCATTTCTTCAATCACAATTGCAGGTTCATTTTCCATATCCTGCTCATTAAAAGTGAACAAAGGGATGAACTCGTTGTCTTCTTCTGTTTTAAATAAAAATTGTTTGTCCAATGTTTTATGTTTTATAATTCTAGTCAAAATGACATAAGCCATTGTTGATCAATCAGCTATTTATGTCTACTAATATATAGGCAATATTGATGCCAAAAGGTATCAAATGTAAGAAACAGCCTTGAGTTAGGCATAAAAAAAAATCCTTTCCGAAATTTCGGAAAGGACCTTCTTGCAAGAAGTTATATAAAAACTTCTAGGACTACTTAGTAGCAGCAGAATCAGTAGCAGTTGAATCCATTGTCATTGCAGCAGAATCAACAGCAACTACAGCTGTATCAACAGTTGCAGCAGCAGAATCAGTTGTAGCTTCAGTAGAAGCACCACCACATGCAGTTAAAGCAGCGATAGCGAAGATTGCGAATACTTTTTTCATTTTTAATGTTTTAAGTTTAGTATAAAAAATACGAGAGCGAAGATAGGTTTTAACGAAACATTCACCAAATTTAAACTAATTAATTTCTCATTTTTTGAAATAATAGCTCAAATCGATAGTTTTAGCCTTCATAACTACTTCTTTCTGAAGTAAATACGAACCGGGACCCCTGTAAAATTGAAATTTGCCCTCACTTGATTTTCGAGGTAATTTCTATATGGTGTCTTTACGTCATCTGGGAAATTGGTGAAAAAGGCAAAACTTGGAACACGGGTTGGTAATTGCTGTACAAACTTGATTTTGATTACATGTCCCCTCACCACTGGAGCCTGGTATTTCTCTATCGCCTTTAGCATAATGTCGTTCAGCTTAGAAGTTGGTATTTTACGATGTTTATTCTCATATACATCCAATGCCATTTCAATTGCTTTGAAAATACGGGTTTTTTCAACCGCCGATATAAACAAAATTGGAACATCTGTAAAAGGTGCCAGTTTGTCTTTTAGTCTTTTCTCATAGTCTCTAGCTGTATTGGTTTCCTTAGGCACTAAATCCCATTTATTGACTAAAAACACGATCCCCTTACCCTTTTTTGCGGCAAGGCTAAAGATGCTTAAATCCTGCGCTGTGATACCCTTTACTGCATCAATGACCATTAAACATACATCTGCCTCATCCATTGCTTTAATGGCACGGATCACAGAATAAAATTCTAAATCGTCCTTTTCCTTATTCTTTCTTCTAATTCCAGCAGTATCAATTAAGATAAACTCCTTTTGGAACATATTATAGTGCGTATGGATGGTATCCCTAGTTGTTCCTGCGATATCACTTACAATAGTTCTATCCTGACCAATGAATGCGTTCAGTAAGGATGACTTTCCTACATTTGGTTGGCCTATAATTGCAATTTTAGGCACATTATCTGCCGCTTCTAATTCCTCGTCAGTAGGTTGAACTTCAGTAATATAAGTCGTCACTGCATCCAATAACTCACCAGTGCCACTTCCAGAAATTGAACTCACAAAATAATTGTGCTCAAAACCCATACTATAAAACTCAGTGGCGTCTAATGCCCTATTGGAATTGTCTACTTTATTTGCAACCACTAAAACTGGCTTTGTTGTCCTTCTTAGCATATCTGCCATAGATGCATCTAAATCGGTCATGCCCACAGCTGCATCCACCATAAATATGATACAATTAGCCTCGTCTATCGCAATGCGCACCTGCTTTCTGATTTCTGTCTCAAACATATCACTTGAATCAGGTACAAATCCGCCTGTATCAATCACGTTGAAGTTTTTACCATTCCATTCAGTTACGCCGTATTGACGATCTCTGGTCACACCACTTACATCATCCACAATGGCCTTACGCTCTTCCAATAAGCGATTGAACAGCGTGCTTTTTCCCACATTGGGCCTCCCTACTATAGCGACTGTAAAACTCATAAAACTTAAATTTAATAATCAAATAAACTATCTTAATATACTATTTATCAATAACTTATGTAATTTATATATTGTATTACTGGTACCCAAATTCTTTTAACTTCAATTCATTGTCTCTCCACTTAGGCTTCACTTTTACAAGTAATTCAAGGTAGACCTTAGACCCAATAAATTCTTCAATATCCTTTCTTGCCAAAGTGCCAATCTCCTTGATCAACTTACCCTTCTCCCCAATTATGATCGCCTTTTGAGATTCTCGATTCACCACAATATCTGCCTGGATCTTCACTAAAAGGGGTTGCTCCTTAAATGAGTTCACCAATACAGCTGTATGGTATGGAATTTCCTCTCCAAATAACTGATAAATCTTCTCCCTTATAATTTCACTCACAAAGAACTTTGTAGGCATATCACTCAGGTCTTCCTGGTCAAAAAATGGATGACCACCTTCTGGAATTAATTCCAATATAACTTTCAATAACCTATCTATATCACTGATATTCAATGAACTAATAGAAATTATTTTTGAACAATAGGGCTTAGCTTTAAAATAGGCATTCGCCTCTTTCACCCTGCCGCCTTCTGCCAAATCCGACTTATTCATCACCACAATACATGGTACTTTAAGCCTTAATGAAGTAAACATGGCGTCAATTTCGTCAAAATCATCACGAACATCTACCATTAAAAGACCTAAATCAGCATCTTCCAAGGCCGATTTAACCGCACCCATCATCTTCTCATGAAGCTTATACTTAGGATCAATGATGCCAGGTGTGTCAGAAAAGATGATTTGATACTCGTCTTGCTTATTTAAAAAGGCCTTGATTCTATGTCTAGTCGTTTGAACCTTAGAGGATACAATAGCCATCTTCTCGCCCATAATGGCGTTCAGTAAAGTGCTTTTACCCGCGTTTGGCTTCCCAAATATGTTAACAAACCCAACTTTCATACCTGTCCTTTAATAATACAAACTTACGACAAAAAAAATCCGCTCTCGATAGGAATCGGGAGCGGGATTAAATGTTGCGAGGGAAGGGATCGAACCTCCGACCTTCGGGTTATGAGCCCGACGAGCTACCGCTGCTCTACCTCGCGATGTTTGGAGGGCAAAGGTAGGTCAATATTCCTTCTTAAACAAGTTTATGGTAAAGAATATGGTCTATATATGAAATCAATTAGTTCTTATGTCGCACGCTTGAAGCACCTGAGCTTTGCATTTCTTTGATGGTTGCGTTTCCTTTATAATCGATACTACTTGCGCCAGTGGCATGTGGCTTTAGCATGCCAGATACATTTAATTTGACACTACTTGCACCGGAAGCGTCTACAGAAGCCCCCTTTACTAAATAGTCAAACATTTTTACGCTAGAGGCACCAGACACATCCACTATCAAGTCTTCACCTCCACCTGAAATATCAAAGTTACAAGCACCAGACCCTTTTACAGAAAATGCATTGGCTTGTACTGTTCCTTTGAAACTTGAAGCACCAGATAAATCTGCAAGTAAGGTGCCTGCTTTGATGTCTCCCTTCATATCACTCGCACCAGAAAGTGTGATCTTTAATTTCTCAGCGTTTACTCCATTCACAATTTTAATATTGGTCGCACCTGAACCTGTTATAGCATATAATTCATTGACACTTACATAAGCTTTGATTCTATAATCTTGACTCCCCCATTTCCACCATCTACTATAATTATCTGCCATTCTAATAATTAAAGTTCCACCTACTACTTCTGTAATAATTCTATTCTTATACTCATCCGATGAGGCGCTCACAGCTACTTCTGTTTTATTAGACTGACTAATAAATAATTCAATCGCATTGGATACACGGATGGATGTGAAATTGGGCAATTTTCTTACCTGTACATTTTCATCATAAATCACGCCCATTTTGTTTTGAGCTTGTAAGGTAAATGCCATTAAAAGGCAGGCGAAAAGGGCTATTTTTTTCATTTGAAGGGTTATTTATCGTATAACGAAAGGCTAAGAATAAAGTTACAGTTGTTCATCTAAAAAAACCGTCTTAATTTTGTGCCGTCCTCGGGGTGCTGTAAAAAGCTGAGATAAAACCCGTAGAACCTGAACAGGATAATGCCTGCGAAGGGAAGGTCACCGCAATTTCTGCGCCTCTTCTCATAGCTATTTACCTGTTCCCAGTATTTTAAACTTAACAATGAGCTATGAATAAGTTATTGGGCACTTTGGTATCGATTTTATTTTTTGTTGCTTTAAATGCACAAAAGTCAACACAGGTTGTTGCTAAAAAGGATAGTACAAACAAGTTCACAGACAGCATTAGAAGTCTGCCTCCGCTCGAAATCAAAGCAATTAGATTAAGTGAACAAGCACCCTTTGCAAAAACAAATATCAGCAAAGCACAAATTGCATTGAACAATGTTGGTCAAGACCTACCCTTCTTACTTGAAAATACACCATCTGTGGTGGTGCATGCAGATGCCGGCATAGGAGTTGGTTATACAGGTATCCGAATCAGAGGTACCGATGCCACAAGAATCAACTTTACATTAAATGGTATTCCGTATAATGATGCAGAAAGTATGGGTACCTTTTTTGTGAATATACCAGACTTTGGATCTAGCGTGAATAGTATTCAAATTCAGAGAGGTGTTGGAACTTCTACCAATGGCGCTGGTGCATTTGGTGCTAGCGTGAATTTAATGACCAATGAATACAACCCTAACGCCTATTTATCCTTACAAAATACGGCTGGTTCATTTAATAGTTTCAAAAATAACCTTGTTTTTGGATCGGGTTTGATTAATAATAAATTCACTATTGACGGAAGAGTCAGTTCAATCAGAAGTGATGGATTTATTGACAGAGCGAATAGTGATTTGAAAAGTTTTTTTCTAAGTAGTACTTACTGGGGAGAAAAATCTTCTTTGAGGTTGAATGTTTTTAGTGGCAAAGAAAGAACATACCAAGCATGGTATGGGGTGCCACAGGAACTTCTAGCTGCAAATAGAACATTTAATCCAGCAGGAACAGAAAAAGCAGATGCCCCATACGAGAATCAAACAGATAATTATACCCAAACGCATTACCAATTATTTTATAATGAACAAATCAACACCAATTGGAAATGGAATACTGCTTTTTTCTTGACAACAGGTAAAGGGTATTATGAAGAGTATAAAGCTGGGGTAGATTTTGCGGATTACAATATTGATATCAAGGGGAAAATAAATGTACCAGCTGACTTAGTGAGAAGAAGGTGGTTAGATAATAACTTTTATGGACAGATTACCGCAGTTTCATACGTAGACAGTTTAAATGATTTGACGATAGGTGGAGGATGGAGTGTTTATGATGGATTACATTTTGGTACATTGCCTTATTTGAGTCAAACATTTGCACCAGCAAATTTTAGGTACTATGATAATGACGCAATCAAAAAAGAAAGGAATAGTTATGTAAAATGGGAAAGGAAATTATCAAAACAATTTAAAAGCTTTTTAGACTTACAGTATCGATATGTAACCCATCAAATGAATGGATTTACAAAAAATACCGACTTGGAAATTGAAAGAAAATTTAATTTCTTTAACCCGAAAATGGGATTGACCTACCAGGCAAAAAATATATTTTATTACACAAGTGTTGCAGTAGCTAACAAAGAACCTAATAGAGATGACTTTGAAGCTAGTGCTACTGAACAACCAAGAAGAGAGCAATTAGTTGATTGGGAGACTGGATTTGAATTAAAAAAACCTAAATATGCAATTAATGCAAATGTCTATTACATGAATTATAAAGACCAATTGGTTTTGACGGGAAAAATAAATGATGTGGGCGCTTATACTAGAACTAATGTTCCAAAAAGTTATAGAGCCGGTATAGAATTACAAGTAAAATATGCATTAAATAAAAAATACAGCACAAGTTATAGTATTACATTCAGTCAAAACAAGATAGAAGAATTTACAGAGTATATTGATGATTACGATCAATTCACGCAAGTGGCTATCCAACATAAAAATACCAATATTGCCCTATCCCCTAGTTTAATTACGAATAGAACATTTAATTGGAAACCAAATGATAAGTTGAGCTTTTTCTGGACAACAAAATATACCTCTAAACAATTCCTTGACAACACACAAAACAAGGACAGACAATTAGATGCATTCTTTATCAATGACCTGAATGCGCATTGGACTATTTTGAACAAAACAAAATTCACGATGTTACTGCAGCTATACGCGAATAATGTATTAGACGTAAAATATGCTCCGAACGGCTATACTTTTAGTTATATCTATGATCGTACTCTAACTACATCCAATAATTTTTACCCAATGGCTGGTAGAAATTACTGGATCAGTTTAAAGATTGATTTAAAATAACTTTACTTTCTAGCATCTACCCCTTTGATGAATTTAACTAAACCTGTGAAATAAGTATACTGGTCGTCATACATAGACATGTGAGAACCTTTTGGACAATATAAGAATTGACCATCTTTTACTGCTTTAGAAAGGGCTTCCATCGCCTTAGGATCCATGGTATCAAATTCACCACCAATACTTAAAGTAGGTACTGTGATTGTATTTAGATCTGCTTTGCGATCCCAGTTTTTCAATGCCGCATCTCCTACCACACCAAATTCAGAAGGTCCTTGCATTCTTAAATACAATGGATAATTCATTCTTGCAAATGCACGTTTGACAGGATCAGGCCAATTAGCAGGAGGCATTCTCAAAACGTGTTCTGGATAATAATAGTCTGTTATGATTTTTAAATACTCAGGATTTGTGTAGTCACCCTTGGCTTCGAATGCACGAATCTTTGCAAGCACATCAGCTGGTAATTTTGGACCTAATACCTCATTTGCATATTTTACATAATCAGGAATAGAAGGCACCATATTTGAAATAATAAGCCCTTTTAAATTTTTTTGATACTTAAGTGCATACTCGGTTGCCAATATACCGCCCCAAGAATGGCCTAATAAAAAGAAATTAGAAGAATCCATACCTAGCGCCTTTCTAACAGTTTCTACTTCTTCTACAAATCTTGGTAAATTCCATAAACTAGTATCGTTAGGATTATCTGAATATGCCGAACCTAACTGATCATAGTAATAATATTCAATTTCTGCTTTAGGGAAATAAGAATCGAAACATTCAAAATATTCGTGGGTAGAACCAGGCCCACCATGCAATAACAAAACCTTTATTTTTGGATTATTCCCCACTCTCTTTGTCCATACATTAAATACACCCTTGCTTGTTGTAATAGGTATTAATTGAACTCCACCAGAAAGTGTGTCCGCTCTGTTAGAGTTATCGTGATAAGCCGATGGTTTGTTACTATCAATATTACAAGCACTAAATGCGATTGTAACCATTAATAATATTGCACTTAGTTTTTTCATATTAATTCATTTATAAGGTTAAAAGATTATCCAGGGAATTTTTCCTGCCATGCCAACATGCCACCAACTACGTTCACAACATTTTTAAACCCATAAGGCTCCATCATCATACAAGCCTGCCCACTTCTATTACCGCTTCTGCAATACACATAAATGGTCTCTTCTTTTAAGTGTTCAATTTCGTCTAACATCAAGGCTTGAACCAAACCAAGTGGTAATAATTGACCACCAATATTGAATGCAGCGTGTTCATGGGGTTCACGAACATCTAATAAATTAATTTTTTCACCAGCATCTATTTTAGCCTTTAAGTCGGCAACTGAAATTGTATTCATATATTAATTTTAAATTAAACAGTTTAACTATTGTTGAATGGTATCACGAATCGGTTTTACCGGAGCTACTTTGTCCAATACCAAATTGATGGTTGCACCTTTGGTTACTGAATTTTGAATTGGCATACCTAATGAATCTATTTGACTTCCATAAGCACTCGGATTTTGGTCAAATACAAATGCAGAAGCACTATCTGCTATCGAACCGTTGACAGTGACTACGCCAAGATTTAATCCTAAACTAATCAACTGCGCTTTTGCTTGTTCATAAGTTAAGCCTACCAAGTCTGGCATGAACATTCCCCCTGATGCACCTCCATCACCTACTAAAAAATGTATCAAAGTGCCCGATGGTATTTTCGAACCCGGTGCAATTGGTTGCCCATTGACTAATTGGTCAATCACCACATTTTTATTTTGATCAGGCACCATTTGTATTGAACCCAATCTTAAGCCTAATACTTTTAAATAGGTCTCGGCACTTTTAATAGAAAAACCAACAAGGTTAGGCATATCAACTTGTGGCGCAATCACACGATTGACAGTTAAGTAAACGGTTCTTCCTTTTTTTACAACCTCGTCTGCTTCTGGTGTTTGTCTTAAGACTGCATTTCTAGCAAGCGTATCTACATAAATTGAATCTTGTAACTCCACATCAAAACCCAATGCTATTAAATTTTTCTCTGCTGCTGCTACATCTAAGCCAATGACTGCAGGCACTTTTTCTGTTTCACCATTACCAGTAATCCATCCCAAAGAGAAAAAGAAAATAATGAATAAGCAAATGGCTACTCCAAAACCGATGAGCATATTCATCCACAGTGGCTTTTTTAAAATATCGTCAATGAGTTTCAAATTGCTTGATTTTATTTTTGTTCTAAACTATCTTCAATAATCCAACCATAAAAGTCTGTTAAGTTCCAGCCCATTGCTTTTACTTGCTGCGGAATCACACTGGCTTCACTTTGTCCAGGCACGGTGTTTACTTCCAACATGTATGCTTTTTCTGCAGCTTCATCGTAAATAAAATCTATCCTAACCACACCTCTACAATTTAATATCGCATATACCTTTTGTGCAGCTGCTGTTAATGCGTCAAACATTTTAGTGGTGATGTCTGCTGGCGTGATTTCTTTACTCTTACCTTGGTATTTTGCTTCGTAATCAAAAAACTCGTTTTCTGTTTTAATTTCAGTGATTGGCAATACAGTGATCTTCCCTTTAGATTTAAACACCCCAATGGTAAATTCCCTTCCACTAATAAACTCCTCTACTAATATCTGAGTGTCTTCTTTAAAAGCTTTTTCTAATGCAGCTGGTAATTCAATAGCTTGATTCACTTTGCTTATACCAAAACTACTTCCACCATTATTAGGCTTCACAAATACAGGAAGAGATAGATTGGATAGTATTTGGTCTGGGCTTAATGCTTGTTCTTTAAATAAATGCAAAGATTTTGCAACGCCTATTCCGCCAAATCCTGCAACAGCCACCGTATACCTTTTATTAAAAGTCAATGCAGAAGTTGCAGTATCACAACTTGTGTAAGGCAAGCCGATCATGTCAAAATAGCCTTGTAATTTTCCGTCCTCACCTGGTGTGCCGTGGATACACATCAATGCCACATGGAATAATATTTTTTCAGCACCTTCTTGAATACTAAAATCAGCTTTGTCAACAGCCACTTCTTCCCCAGCTGTATTCTTGTACCACCAACCTGAAGGATGGATGTCTATTTGATAGACATCATATTTATTTTTATCCAATGCATTGAACACCGTCTTTGCACTTTTATAGCTAATCACGGCCTCGGAACTATAACCTCCTGTAACCAATGCGACTTTTGTTTTCATAGATTCCACTTTGTATTAGGTCAACAATGCACCAACAATTATGACAATAAAAAAAGGGAAATGATTCCCTTTTTAAACCATTTAATTATAAATGTAATTTTTCTTTCTTTGCTAATAATTCATCAACTGTTTCCTTGTACAACTCGTCTGGCACACAACAGTCAACCGGACAAACAGCCGCACACTGAGGTTCTTCATGAAAACCTTGACATTCTGTACATTTGTTATGTGTGATATAGTAAGTATCCATTGCAACAGGCGCAATTCTTGCTCCTGCATCCACTGAAGTACCATCCATTAAAGTGTAAGCACCTTTTAGAGAAGTACCGTCGGCCATTGCCCATTCTACTCCACCTTCATAGATTGCGTTATTTGGACATTCTGGCTCACATGCGCCACAATTAATACATTCGTCTGTAATTTTGATTGCCATAAAAAATATTTAAATTTTAGAATCGTACTTTTGCTAACAAAGATATATAACTAGCATGAACTTACAAGCAAGAATTAAAGGTTTTGTCGCCCTTGGACAACAGCTTTCAGATCCAAATAATACCCTTTTAAATGAAGCAAAATTGGAGGCTTATCGCCAAAACGCCTGGTTTTTACCAGAATTCATAGACCAAGCGATTCTACAAATAAATGAACAGTTTTTACAGCAAAAAGCCCTTGAAGCATGGACTGCTTCATATCCCTCTATTTCAAATGAAGCCACAAATTTGAAAGTGGGCATTGTTATGGCAGGCAATATCCCCTTAGTGGGTTTTCATGATTTACTAAGCACACTCATTGCTGGACATACTGCTATTGTTAAAAGGTCCTCTAAAGACCAGGTATTGATGGATTTTATTATTAAAAGTCTTATCGATATTGATCCCAAATTTGAAGCACAAATATCGGTTCAGGAACAATTAAAAAATTGCGATGCCTATATCGCCACTGGAGGCAATACTGCAGGCAACTATTTTGAATATTATTTTGGTAAATTCCCACATATCATCCGCAAGAACAAGACATCTATTGCCATTTTAGATGGCTCTGAAACTTTGTCAGAACTAGCTGCATTAGCAGATGATTGCATGCTTTACTATGGGATGGGTTGCAGGAATGTCACACAGATTTGGGTGCCAGAAGGTTATGATTTTATCCCGTTTTTAAACGCCCTTAAAAAATACAATTACTTATTAGACCAACATAAATACAAGCACAATTATGATTATCAATTGGCTTTATTAATGATGGGTAAAAAATTGTATATGGATTCAGGGGGCGTATTAATGAGCGAGAACCCTTCCCCATTTGCGGCCATTAGCCAGATTCATTATCAGCAGTACAAATTGGGTGCTATGCCCAAATTGAATATGGATGAGATTCAGTGTGTGGTGGGGAAAAATCAGCTTCCATTTGGTAGTTTACAAAAGCCCCTTTTAGCCCAATATGCAGATGGAGTAGATAGTTTAGCCTTCTTATCAGGCTTATAATCTATAGATGAAATTGCCTTAGTAAAAGCTATATGTGCAAAATTGTCACAATTAATAAACAGTTTTCTTTAATTTTTGTTAAACTCTTTGATGGATTTTGTGCCATAATTTCAGCTGAATTAAATTGCAAATAAATTGGTACAGAATTTGTAAAAAATTTTCTAAACTGATTCTATTATTTAAAAAAATAAAAGCATGAATATGAACTTAAAAAATGTAGCAGCTATTATTGGTATTAGCGCCATTACAACCGTTGCAAGCATGTGGGCTTATGGTAAAATTTCAAAATCAAATTCAAGTTTTGAAACAGATGGTAAACTGCCTGCTAATTATGCCAGTTTTTTTAATGGTAATGCCCCGGCCACTACGGTAGACTTTACCCCCGCAGCCAATGCAGCCTCCCCTGCAGTGGTGCACATCAAAACAAAGACCAATGCGAAGCAAATACAACAAAGCCGTCAACCAAGACAAAGAAACCCATTCTTCGATTTTTTTGGTGACGAGGAGATGTTAGGCGATTTTTTTGGAGGTCCAAGAATTCAACCAGAACAAAGAGCAAGTGGAAGCGGTGTATTGATTACTGCTGACGGATATATTGTAACCAATAACCATGTGGTAAATGGTGCAGACGAAATCAATGTGACACTAAACAATAAAAAAAGCTACAAAGCAAAAGTGATAGGTGTAGACGCGAGCAGTGACATCGCTGTCATTAAAATTGAAGCAAGTGGCTTGCCTTATTTAGTATATGGCAACAGTGATGAAATTAAATTAGGACAATGGGTATTGGCAATAGGATATCCTTTGAATTTAGATGTAACAATTACAGCGGGTATTATCAGTGCTAAAAATAGATCCATTGATATCAATTCAAGACAAAGCGATAAGCCTGTAGAATCTTTTTTACAAACAGATGCAGCAGTAAACCAGGGTAATAGCGGTGGCGCCTTAGTGAACACTAGTGGAGAATTAATAGGGATCAATTCTGCCATCGCCTCTCCAACAGGATCTTATGCAGGCTATTCTTACGCAATTCCAGTAAATATGGTAAAAAAGGTAGTGACTGATATCGTAAAATATGGAACTGTTCAACGTGCTTATTTGGGTATCTCTTATCCACAAGAAATACTAAACGAAGAGCAAATCAAAAAAATCGAATCAGAGTATAAAGTAAAAATTGGAGATGTGCAAGGTATTGTGGTAACAGATGTGTTGGAAGGAGGTGCAGCAAAAGTAGCAGGTATTAAAGTGGGCGATATCATCACTAAAATAAATGGAATAAGCGTTACATCCTCACCTGAATTGCAAGAACAAATTGCCAAGTACAAACCAAACGATAAAATCACGATCACTTTAAAGAGAGATAATAAAGACCTTACGCTCAATGCAACTTTAAAAGCTAAACTAGGCAATACCGATTTAGCAAGTAGTAAGGCTGCAGAAAAATTAGGTGGTAAATTGGAAACAGTTGATAAAGCCACTGCCGAAAAAAATGAAATAGATGGTGGAGTCGTGGTAAAAGAATTAGGCAATGGTATTCTAGGTAAGAGCAGGGTTGAAAAAGGATTTGTGATTACCCATGTGAATGATCAACCCGTAAAAAATACAGAAGAATTTTATGAAGCTTTAAAGAAATTAACAGGCGCAACAGTTAAGCTTTCAGGTATTTATCCTGGGTTCTTTGGAAACTATGCTTTCATGTTAAATTTAAATGAATAAGATTCCAATATATCTAATAAAAAAGGCACTCAATAGAGTGCCTTTTTTATACTGTTAATGTTGTGTTTATTTTGATTTCATAGACTGCCAAATGGCTTCTTTTTCTTCTAAACTTAGTTTGGCTAAATCCAACCCATTTTCTTTAGCATAGGTTTCCATTAATTCAAATCGATGCTTAAACTTTTTATTCGTTTTCTCCAAAGCAGTCTCGGGGTCTATATTTAGAAATCGAGCATAATTGATTAGGCTAAAAAATACATCTCCTAATTCGTCTTCCATCTTCTCCTGATTGTTCTGGGCAACCTCATGTTGTAGTTCCCCTATCTCCTCATGCACCTTCTCCCAAACCTGCTCTTTGTTCTCCCACTCAAAACCTACCTGTTTTACTTTTTCTTGAATTCTTAAAGCTTTCACCATAGAAGGCAAACTATTAGGTACACCGCTTAATAAAGTTTTAGTGCCATCCCCCTCTTTTAACTTCAACTGTTCCCAATTTAATTTCACTTGTTCTTCGGTATCGGCTTTTACATTCCCATAAATATGGGGGTGACGATGAATTAATTTTTTAGAAATACCTTCAATGACTTCTTCTAAAATGAACTCGTTTTTCTCCGATGCTATTTTTGTATAAAATAAAATATGCAATAATAAATCACCCAACTCTTCTTTTATACCTTGCCAATCTTCTTCAATAATGGCATCCACCAATTCATAAAGTTCTTCAATGGTGTTACTTCTTAAACTTTGAATAGTTTGTTTCTTATCCCATGGACATTCGGCTCTTAATCGATCCATGATCGCCACTAGTTCTAGAAAGTTTTTCGAAATATTTTCTTGAGACATGATTAAATATTAAATAAAGAAAACATGAAAAATATCACCATCAATGTAGCCATCAAAAACATTGTTAGCAAGATTAGTATTAGACACTTAAGTAAAGTCTTTTTTCTTGATTGATTAAAGTGATTCTTAAGAGATTTATACAAATAGAAAACTAAAGATATGGGAACAATAAACGCAATAATTCCAGATAACTGATCTGAAAAGAAATCATTAACTATAGATACTATTTGGGTAATAAATAATATAATATAAAATGCACAATAGATATGAATACTAAATATGACATGATCAACAAAGAAATGATTTTTGTTCCGCCTGTATAAAACCCAAATAAAGAATGCAAAAATAGGTAACGAGATATAGAGCATTCTAGAGAAATAATTTTCAAATTTTTCAATCAATGCCTTACCAATTTTCAAGTTATCCCCTCCATATTTTTCATTGAGTTCAATACCCTTCTTTTTTAATTCTGCATCTAACCAATTATCTTTTTTTGATGATGGTAATTTTTGTTGGGCAGCATTGTATGCTGCTATTGTTTTATAATTTACAGTATCATTATCTAGATCCAGCTCTAATCCTTCTTGAAGTCCTGAAGCAAAATCTTTTGAAGTATTTGCTTTTGATCCTGCACCTTCTGGCTTTACAGGGGCTTCTCCAGTAAACATAAATAAAAAGAAGACTGCAGAAACAAAAATATACATCCTTATTGGATGAATATATGAAGCTCTTTTGCCTTCAATGTATAATTTAGTTAGGCTGCCTGGCTTAAACAATAACAACTTTACCGTTTTCCAAAGCTTACCGTCAAAATGTGTTAAGTCTTCTACAAAGTGCCTTAACAATTGAAAAAAACTTTCCTTTACTTCTACATTCTCTTGACCACACTGTTGACAAAATCTACCCGCAACTTCTGTTCCACAGTTGAGGCAATCCTTGGATGATCTTTCTTTTAAATGTGACATATTGGATGCTAAGATAAACAATCTTGGGGACTGCCGTTTTTCGCTTTGCTCAAAATAAAAAAAGCCTCTCACTTTCGTGAGAGGCTTCGTGCCTCAGGCGGGAATCGAACCCGCACTCGCGTTGCGGCGAACAGGATTTTAAGTCCTGCGTGTCTACCAGTTCCACCACCAAGGCGTCTGTTACAGACTTAAAAAAAATCCCGTCCGAAGAACGGGATTTTTGAGCGAAAGACCAGGCTCGAACTGGCCACCCCGACCTTGGCAAGGTCGTGCTCTACCAAATGAGCTACTTTCGCTTGAACAAGAACTATTTTTGGACTGCGAAAATAAGGAATCAACGCACACCAACAAAATTTTTTTCTATTTATACTCAGGCTTGTACTGTGAACTTGTATTCACTTCTACAGTTGGCTTCTTAAAACCAGAACTGAATAATTTTGTACAATTTCCTAAAACCAATGATAATAGCGCGAAAACAGATACGTAAAAAATGAATCTTGAAGAACTTACCCAGTTCTTGGCGATGTCTTTATTGGTAGATGTTTCTTGTATTTCTTGTGACATAGTTTATAATTACGGATGCAAAAATAACAACAAGTTCTTAATTATGAACGAGTTTGGTAACAATTTTATCAAATTTTTGCCTGTTTTTTACAAAGTATTGAAAAACGACAGACCCGTTATAAACACCCCCAATTGCAGCCATAGGTTTGCAATCCTTACTCCTGTTGACTTTTCCAGTTAACCAATACCCCATTACAGCTAAATGGGCCTTAAAAATGGCTATAAAAAAGGAACTATCCCCACTTAGCAAGCCTTTCCAAGCAGATATCCCATCTAATGCAAAACGCAGTGGCATTTTCCATAACAGTTCTTGGACAGTTAGATGCTTACTTAACATGATCAAGTTATTCCTAAAATTTAAAAAGACCTTTCTACCCCCTCTAGGTAATGTGCCCGCACCCACATGATATACCACTGCAGATGGACAAGCAAATAATGTATGCCCTTCTAATTGCATCCTCCAACAAAGATCAATTTCCTCTTGATGCGCAAAAAAGCTTGCATCAAATCCACCCAAATCATGAAACAATTTAGATCTTATCATCATGGCAGCGCCAGATGCCCAAAAAATAGGCTCAGCGATGTCGTACTGCCCTTTATCTTGCTCACACACATCAAATACCCTACCTCTGGAGAAAGGGTAACCAAGGGCATCTATCCATCCCCCACTTGCGCCAGCATATTCAAAACTAGTTGGCTCTTTTTGTGCTAATATTTTAGGTTGACAAGCACCAATGGTTGGATTCGATTCCATTAATTGTACCATTGGCGTCACCCAATTTGGATCCACTTGCACATCTGAATTCAATAAAATATAATAATCGGCTTTGACTTGTTTAAGTGCCCAATTGTATCCTCCTGCAAAACCTTCATTGGTTGGATTTTGTATCACTTTAACAGTAGGAAAATATTTTGCAAGTATCTCTAAAGAATTGTCTTTTGAACCATTGTCCGCCACCACAATTTCCTTGTGTTGGTAAGACGTCGCCAATACCGAAGGCAAAAAAGTCTTCAGATAATTTGCACCGTTAAAATTTAAAATAACAATTGATACGAATGGTTCCAAAGCAGTTATAATTTATGCGAATGTAAGTCCAAATATGGGAAAATTAGCCAAAATGCCTATCTTAGCCACATGTTAAAGGTAAAATTCTTGTTTTCTAATTTAGACTTTCTAAATCATCCCATTGGGTAATATTAAGCCCATAATTTTAGTTTTTTAATCAAGTTAACTGAACTTGATACCTTCCATTTTTACCATTTTATTAAAAAAAAATATTGCATGTCTACTCCAATACAAACGAGTGCAAATACTGCAAAGTATATTGACCTTGAAGACCAATTCGGTGCCCATAACTATCATCCCGTTCCTGTCGTACTTGAAAAAGGCGAAGGCGTTTTTTTATACGATGTGGATGGTAAAAGATACTTTGATTTTTTAAGTGGATACTCTGCTGTCAACCAAGGTCACTGTCATCCAGCTATCATCAAAGCCTTGACAGATCAAGCACAAAAATTAACACTTACCTCGAGAGCTTTTTACAATAACTTACTTGGTACGTATGAAAAATACATCACTGAATATTTTGGTTATGATAAAGTATTGCCAATGAATACGGGTGTTGAAGGAGGTGAGACGGCCATTAAATTAGCGAGAAGATGGGGCTATGCAGAAAAAGGGATTCCAGAAAATCAAGCGAAAGTTATTTTTGCCGAAGGAAATTTTTGGGGTAGAACTTTAGCCGCCATTTCTTCTTCAACTGACCCAAGTAGCTATAAAGGATTTGGCCCATATATGCCAGGCTTTGGCTTAGTACCGTACAACGATTTAGCTGCTTTAGAAACTGTTTTACAGGATCCAACCGTGGCAGCATTCATGGTAGAGCCAATACAAGGTGAAGCAGGTGTAGTGATTCCAACAGATGGCTATTTAAAAGGTGTTCGTGCTTTATGTGACAAATACAATGTCTTATTTATTGCGGATGAAATCCAAACAGGATTGGCAAGAACAGGTACATTATTAGCATGTGATCATGAAAATGTACGTCCAGATATTTTGATTTTAGGAAAGGCATTGAGTGGCGGCACAATACCAGTTGCTGCAGTGCTTGCAGATGATATTATTATGTTGCAAATTAAGCCAGGCGAACATGGATCTACTTATGGTGGAAATCCGCTTGCGTGTGCAGTTGCTATGAAAGCTTTGGAAGTGATTAAGACAGAAAAGATGGTAGAGAATTCATTTAAAATGGGTGAAATTTTAAGAGCAGAATTAGCAAAATTAAATTCACCATTTATCGCATCTATCAGAGGTCGTGGATTATTAAATGCCATTGTGATCAAGCATGAAAATCCAGAAGCAGCGTGGGATTTATGTTTACACCTTAAAGAATTAGGTATCCTTGCAAAGCCAACACATGGTGATAAAATAAGATTCGCACCTCCGTTGATAATTACAGAAGCACAAATTAAAGAGGCAGTTCAATTGATTGGTAAAGGACTTGAGCAATTAGCTAAATAACAACATTGAATTTCAATAATAAATAGCCCTCCAAAAGAGGGTTATTTTGTTTTAAGCTTAGGCAAGAAGGTCATGATTAAAATTCCAAAGCTTAAAACAATACATGCATATAAAGCCCATTGTTTTTGAGGACATTCCCCCATTGCACAAGTAGATAAAACTAAGTAGTTTCTAAAACTCCACGCAACTAATAATGCAGCCCATGCCATGTTAAATCGCTTTACATTGATGGATGGTATTGCAAAAAATAAGATAGCAAGTATGCCTATATAAAATAAAAACTTTCCTGATTGTCCAAAATTTGTCGCACCAGCATCCCATCCTGTCACCACCCAGTTTCTACTTTCAATAATCACTAATGGTTGTGTAGTGCAAAAGAATAACAATAAAGTTAGGAGGATGCCAATGGTTTGAGAATGTTTCATGAGTGCAAATTACTCAAAAATTAATTAAAGCTAATTCCTGGTTGCCAGCTCAATTAATTCGCTGTCTTCCGCCTCAGCTAACTCGGTAAACCCAAACCAAATTCGGATAGCCAATGCAAGCATTGTCTTCCGCCTCGGCTAACTCGGTAAACCCAAACCAAGTTCGGATAGCCAATGCAAGCATTGTCTTCCGCTTCGGCTATCTCGGTAAACCCAAAGCCTTTCAAAAGAATGCTTCGCATCCTTTTAGCTTTTTTAATACTCGCTAGCTTACAAGAGCGAGCTCTTGACGCTGCTCGCATTAAAAAAGCCTCTCACTTTCGTGAGAGGCTTTGTATCGAGGTCCCGAGCGGATTCGAACCGCTGTAG
>DBOB01000002.1:0-69336 GCA_002299885.1 Sediminibacterium sp. UBA657 | reverse complement strand
CAAAGAACTTAATTATAAAAGAATTTTACCACTAAATCGATTTAAGCGACATTTGTGCTATAAATCCTGCTTATGCAACAACCCATTGGCGCTTCCGAATTGATCATCAACCCCCGAGGTGCAGTGTATCATCTAGACCTTCGTCCAGAAGAACTTGCAGATACCATCATCACCGTAGGAGATCCTGATCGAGTAGCCCATGTTAGTCAATACTTTGATCATATCGAGCATAGGTCTGCGCATAGAGAATTTATTACCCATACAGGCTATATTGGTTCAAAACGTATTTCGGTCATGAGTACGGGCATTGGGCCGGATAATATTGATATTGCTTTGAACGAGGTGGATGCCCTAGTGAATATTGATTTTGAAACTAGATGTATTAACGACAACAAAAAATCTGTTTCAGTGATTCGTCTTGGCACTTGCGGGTCTTTGCAAGGTGAAGTTGGTGTAGATCAATTGGTAGCTGGAACGCATGGTTTAGGCGTAGATAATTTATTGCATTTTTACCAACCCAATAACAACCCCGAAGAGCTTGCTATTTTAGCTGCTTTTGAACAACATACAAATATCCAAGCCCACCATATTAAACCTTATATTTCTAGTGCGAGTGCAGGATTGCTAAAGCATTTTACGGAAGGATATAATCATGGTATAACATTGACCTGTCCTGGTTTTTACGGACCTCAAGGCAGGATTTTAAGGTTGCCATTAAAGATGCCGAATTTAGTTGACCAAATGACGAGCTTCCGTTTTGGAAATCACCATATTGCAAACTTTGAAATGGAAACAAGTGCGATATATGGCTTATGTAATTTATTAGGACACCAGTGTTTAAGTATCAATGTCATTGTTGCAAATAGAGTGAAAAAAGAATTTAGCAAAGATGGCGCAAAAGCGATTGATCATATGATTCAAAAAAGTCTTGGCATTATCGCCTCTATCTAATTAATTTGAACCAATGGAAATTCAATTTTCAAAATACCAAGGCACGGGCAACGATTTTGTCATCATCGATAACAGAGATGGTAGCATTGCTTTATCCAGTGCACAAATTGCATTTTTATGTGATCGAAAATTTGGTGTTGGCTCAGATGGATTGATTATGCTTGGCACAGCAAATGAGTATGATTTTTCCATGGCCTACTACAATGCAGATGGAACTGAAGGTACGATGTGTGGAAATGGAGGTAGATGTTTAGTACAGTATGCACATGACCATGGGATTGTAAAAGAAAACTATTTTTTTATTGCAGTTGATGGCCCGCACGAAGCAAAGATTGAAAGCAATGGGTGGATTCATTTAAAAATGTCTGACGTCACCACGGTTGAAACTGGCGAAAACTTTTTTGTAACCAATACGGGATCGCCACATTATGTTCAATCAGTAAAAGATATAAAACAGTTCGACGTTTTTGCTAATGGTAAAGAAATCCGTTACAACGATCGATTCAAAGCAGATGGCGTGAACGTTAATTTCATTGAATTCCATGATGACCATTTATTTGTGCGCACCTATGAAAGAGGCGTAGAAAATGAAACCTATAGTTGTGGCACTGGTGTCACCGCTGCTGCGATCACAACACATTTACATAAAACAGGAGCCCATCGAGTAGCTATTCAAACCCTTGGTGGTGAACTAGCTGTCAGCTTTAACAATCAAGGTGGTGGCCATTTTAATCATATATGGCTTCAAGGTCCTGCTATTTTCGTTTACAAAGGAACCATCCATTTAAAATAAATCTTGTATGCCCTTATTCAATGTTCGTGTTTATGGAATTTTAATAGATCCAGAAAAAGGTTTACTAGTAAGCGATGAATTTATTAGAGGCAATTACATTACCAAATTACCTGGAGGCGGTTTAGAAATTGGTGAAGGCACAAGAGATGGCTTGGCTAGAGAGTTTATGGAAGAAGCTGGAATCGAAGTCCATGTAGGAGATCATTTTTATACCACAGATTTTTTTCAGATTTCCGCATTCAACAATAAAGACCAAATTATCTCCATTTACTATTTAGTGGATACAGTAGACAGTTCGGTTATTCAAACAAAGGAAAAAGCTTTTGATTTTTTACCTGAACAAGTTGCTGACAAAAATGGCATTGCAGAACATTTAAGGTGGATGCCATTGAATGAAATTTCCGAAGATGCAATGACCTTGCCTATAGACAAAGTAGCTATTAAAATGTGGTTAGAAAAATTCGCCAAATAAAATTTGAATTAAATCCCTGCGTTCTCTCCCATTGCTTCACGCTTCATTTTTTCAGCGGCTTCGGCGCCAACATAATTTTCGATTCTGTTTCTAATTAGATGAATCAACGGCGTCAATACAATTGCCATAGTGAACTTATACATATAGTTGACAACGCCTACTGCTAAAACAGTTGACCATGCCCATCCGTTTCCAATTTTAAATGCAATAAATAGTACCACAAAACTATCTACCAACTGAGACACCACTGTTGAACCAGTAGATCTTAACCAAATCATTTTTTCTCCTGTTCTTTTTTTGATTTGATGAAAGACGGTTACATCAATTAACTGACTCACCATAAAAGCAATGATGCTTCCAATGATGATCCACATCCCCTGTCCAAAAATCGCTTCGAATGCCAATTGCATACTTGGAACACCATTCTGCATTTTTGATTCCACCCAGAAACTTGCAGGCGCTGCAGACATGGCTAAATAAAACATAATGAATGCATAACTAATTAAAGCCACCGCAATTAAACTAATTCTTCTTACAGCCTTTGGTCCATAATATTCATTCACAATATCTGTGATCACAAATTCTAAAGGCCATAGCAAAACGCCACAGGTTAAATTAAATGCCAATCCAGATTCTCCAAATAAGGTAAGGTTCATTGGCTTAAATCCAAAAACAGATTCAAGTGAGAAAATCTTGCCTCCGATGCATTCTGCAATGAGTGCATTCGCTACAAAGAATGCGGTGATACCTAAAAATAATTTGGTGGGTTTATCCTTTAAAATTTGATGAATCATAATTGAGTTTATATAAATAATAGGCCTGCTTGAACCAATAACATACTAAGATTGAAAATAGTTTGCCAAGTAGGTAAATTAATCACTTTTTTTTGAAGGAATTGAACTAAAAGGATGAACGCAAAAATGAGGTTGATCATTGGAGCCAACTCCAAACCCGTAACAGCGATAAATTGAGCAATATCTCTTGGAATCTTCATCCATGTGATGAATAAAAATAGGGTCGAAACTAGGTAAACTAGGTTAGAAATGACTGCTACTTTTGAAAAAAAGGCCAATGGGGAGCGTGAGCGCATTTGTTGATATTTACAATTGATTAAAAGTACAAAAAAGCCTATTTAGTTGTAGGTTTGTTCCTATAAATTAATGCATATGTTCAAGTCTCTTTTTAAGTCTGCACTACCCCATCTTATTGCCGTGGCCATTTTTGCAATTGTTGCGATAGTGTATTGTAAACCAGCATTAGAAGGCAAGGTATTGCAACAGTCCGATATTACACAATGGAAAGGGATGGCTCAAGACGCCTTAAACTATAAAGAGCAATATGGCACAACCCCATTATGGACCAATAATATGTTTGGTGGTATGCCGGCTTATCAAATTACGGGTATTCCTGGAACTACATTCACAATTGGCATGTTAGACCAATTATTCACCCTGAATTTACCAGAACCAATTGGCTTATTCTTTTTAGCAAGCATATGTTTTTATTTTTTAGCACAAGTACTTGGATTCTCCACCGTAGTTGGTATCATTGGAGGATTGGCTTATAGCTATGCAACCTATAATCCAATTATTGTGGTGGTTGGTCATATCACTAAGATGCATGCCATTGCATATCTACCTTTCTTTATAGGTTCTATCCTTTTAATATTTCAAAAGAAGTATTACCTGGGTGCCATCTGTACTGCAATCGCAACCACTTTATTTGTTCAATCAAATCACCTTCAGATCAACTATTATGGTTTAATCATCGTCTTAGTAATGTCTGTCTTTTATCTTGTACAATGGATTAAAGCAAAAGATTTCACACATATCTATAAAACGATTGGATTTAGTTTAGTGGCTGGATTAATGGGATTGGCTGTGAATGCAGTGATGCTCATTGGAACAGCAGAATTTGGAAAATCAACAATTAGAGGCGGCAGTGCATTGGCTACTAAGGATAGTAAGATCACCAACACAGGTTTGAATAAAGATTATGCTTTAAGTTATAGTATGTTCTTATCAGAACCATTGGTGATGATGTTCCCACATATTTATGGTGCATCTAGTGATCCAAATTTAGTAGACCCTACTAAATCAAAAGCGATTGAGGTATTGCAACAAATGCAACCAGAAGTGGGCCAACAATTACAATCCTTCTTACAATTTTATTGGGGCGGTATCGGTTTCACAGCTGGGCCTCCTTATGTAGGTGTTATTATTTGCTTCTTTGCATTTATTGGATTTGGAAGTAACATGAATCCTAACCGTTGGTGGATTGGCGCAGTGATAGTTTTATCCGTCTTACTTGCTGCTGGTTCTTATTTTGAGTCTTTCAATTTAATGATCTTAAAATACTTACCGCTTTATAATAAGTTCCGTGCACCAAGTATGATCATTGTTGTGCCAACACTTTTAATTGGCATCTTAGCCATGTATGGATTGAACGCAACTTTGAAAGCTACTAATTTTAAAAGCTTCTTGCAAGAACATAAAATTGGTTGGATCAGTTTAGGCCTCGTATTTTTTGCTGTGATGGCATTGTATTTTAATGCTGATTTTAAATCTGAAAGCGAAAAACAATTGATGAGTCAGATCATGCAAATACAAGACCCAAATCAAAAAGCAGCATTTGAAACTCCTGCACGAGATTTGGTGAATGCCATTGCAGAAGACCGAAAAGGATTTATTGAATCAGATATCACTAGAACCTTTGTTTTTATTGGTATTGCCTTCCTCTTAATATTCTTATACATTAAGCGATCTATACAAGAGACTGTATTTATTATTGCGATTGGTATTTTATCATTGGTGGACCTATTCCAGATCAATGTGCAATACCTAAAACCAAGTCAATATGTAGAAGCTGCAGAAAATGAAAATGCTTTTGCATTAACAGCGTTGGACAATGCTTTATTGAATGATAAAAGTCATTATAGAATTATTGACCTTAGACGTGGTGTCCAAAACTCATTCAATGAAGGTGCCATCCTTGCCTATCACCACAAATTAGTGGGAGGATACAACCCTGCTAAATTGAGTATCTACCAAGATTTAATCGAAAACCAGTGGTATAATTTTCCTAATTGTTTGCCAACATTAAATATGATGAACACCAAATACATCATCACAGGCAATATGGCATCCGATACCATCCCTAATCCAGATGCATTGGGTAATGCATGGTTTGTAAAAGGTATTGAATATAAAAAAGGGCCAAGGGCTGTAATGGATCATCTTAGCTTTTTCAATCCAAAAGATACTGCGGTAATGGATGAGCAAGATAAAATAGAGGACTTAGTTGGATTACAGGTAGATTCAAATGCAAGTATACAGTTAGTTGAAAATAAAAACGATGAGATCACTTACAAAGCAAAAACGAATGCAAAGCAATTAGCCATATTTAGTGAGATCTATTATAAGGATGGCTGGAAAGCATATATAGATGATAAAGAAACGCCAATTGTAAAAGTAAATTACGTGTTAAGAGGATTGGCTGTTCCAGCTGGAGACCATACTATCAAATTTGAATTCAAGCCTGCTTCCATTACTAGTGCTAGACAAATTGCTGGAATTGCGTCTATCCTACTTTGGTTATCCTTGGTGACAATGATTGCATTTGCAATTAAAAACATGAATAAAAAAGAAAACACTGCTAAATAATGCAATTATCCATTGTTATATGCAGTTACAATAGAGCAAGCTATATCAGTGATGCTTTGAATAGTTTGTATTTGCAAACAGCAGGATTAAATGCATTCGAAGCTATTATTGTTGATAATAATTCAACAGACAATACTGCTGAAGTTTTTAGCCACTGGAGGGGAGCTCATACCAATGGAAGTTTCACATATATCACAGAAAAAAATCAAGGTGCTTCCTTTGCTCGTAATACAGGTGCAGCTGCTGCAAAAGGACAATGGTTATGTTTTATGGACGATGATGCAGTTGCAACACCTAACTATGTAGAAAACATCCTTAAGCATATCCAAAACAAACCTGATGCAGTTGGATTTGGAGGACGCATCATTCCAAAATATATTCCCGCTGAACCTAGATGGATGAGCTACTATGTTTCTTCGCTTGTTGGAAATTTTGATTACGCTCCCAATGCCTGCGCATTCGAAAATGGAAAGTATCCATTAGAGTCCAACATGATTGTTAAAAAAGATCTCTATGACGCTATTGGTGGATTTAATACCGCATTGCCTGGCGTAATAGGTACTTTAAGAATTGGAGGAGAAGGCAAAGAATTATTCTATAAAATTTTAGCACTAGGACATACTATTTATTATGACCCTGAAATATGCGTGCACCATGTGGTAGAAGTGAAGAAGTTGACATCTGAGTATATGTATCGGGTAGCAAGTGGTATTGGTAGAGGAGAAAAAACTAGAACAAAAGCCATCTCTAATGCAGCTTATCTCAAAAAGATAATTGAATATATTTTTAAACTAGGCGCCTCAGTCATTTTAGGAATAAAATATTGCTTACAAGCAACCCCAGCAAAAGCATGGCCTGTCATACAATTTAGAATTGATGCTTTGAAGGGATTATTAGGTTAATTTTTAGTGGCGTAAATCATTCCGCTATTTTCACTTACATGATGCACATGCTTCAGATTGAATTGATTGTCCAATAAAACTTTTTCAATAGGCTCAGCCCCTTTTTCATGCCATTCAATAATGGCAATATCTACATTCTTTAAATAAGTAGATGCTTTTAGCATATCAAAAATGGCGTACTCCTCCCCCTCACAATCAAGCTTCAATAAAATTGAAGCATTAGGATTTTCTGAAATCACCAATTCAAACACTTTATCTATAGCTACTAATTGAACTTCAATCACCTGGCCTATTTTTTTCCCATAGTCATTGTTCTGTTCTATGGTAGACGCAGATAATAAACCGCTTTCAAATAAAGTAATAGATCTAGTTTCATTGACATTGCTCACCCCCTCATTGTGTAAGAATAATTTACTTGCAATATTTGGGTTAGCAGATACATTTAAACTTGCTTCTGCAAATGTTTCTGGGAAGGGCTCGTATCCGTATACTTTTTTTACATAGGATTGACTGGCAAAATACAAAGAAGCAACTCCTACATTCATGCCGATGTCAATCACTACCACATCGTTATGAGCTGTATTAATTGAATAAATTTTTTCAAAAAAAATTTCATATAAAACAGCCATATTAGAAAGGGACGCAACTTTAAATTCAAGCCCTTCTACTTCTACTATGAAATAAGTATTAGTTGTTTCCTTTACCTTGAATATTGGGTTTGATAAAATTTCAATTAAAAAATGCATACTGAACCCAAATTGATCTAATTGAGCTAAAAAAATAGCATTACCTGTATTTTTGAAAATCAACTTCCCCTGATTTAATTGCAAATTGGATGCCCAGTGCTTTGGTAGTTTATAAAATGCAAATAAATACGCAAGCTTGAAATGCTTTAACTTAAAAAAGAAAAAACAAAAAGAAACAAATTTATTAAGAATTCTAGTAAAGTTCATTGTAGATTATTTTTTACCCATTCTATTGGTCATGAAAGCATATATGCCTGAGAATGCATTTTTATATACCGAAAATAGTTGTGGGTTATAGATTAAATCGTTTTTGATTATTTTAATACATCTGATCACATCTTTTTTCATAACAGATGTCAGGTCCTTGGATTTAAATAAAAGATATAAGCCATTACGAACAATATAAAAGACCCTTGTTGGGGTATGTATAATTCGCATAGACTTTTTGAAATTACCCAAGCCACTTCCTTCTACTAATGTTCCAAGTGCATGATTTAAAACAATATTTGAAAACATTAAATTTGCATATCCTTTCTGTATCACACGATACGAAAATTCAGCATCCACAAAATCAATAAATAAATCCTCATTAAATGGCCCAATATAACTAGTCAATGACAGATTCAAAATAGACCCAGAAGTAATTAATGTAAGCGCCTCTTCGGGCTGTTCTTTTGGCTGTGTAAAATCTGGTTGACAATTCACGCCAAATTGAGCCACATGATCAAAGTCAGATGACTGAATCATGTTTTTATACTTTTCAAAATCTCCTGCTTTGAAGGAAGAATCCTGATCCATCGTTAATAAATAATCATACTGGCTGAGTGCAGCTTGATCCATCGCCTGGTTTAATCTTTTAGCGATGCCTTCGTTTGAATTAAAATAATGGTACTGAATAGATGGTTGGATTTTCAACAGGGCCTCTTCTATGCCAGGGGTTTTAGTTTCACTATTATCATACACATACAATTGCTTTAAACCAGATACATAAGTTTGTATGTTTGCCGACAAAAGGTCCATATTGGGATGATATAATATAACAACTCCGGCAATGTTCATCCTTTGAATAATTTAGTCGTTCAAATTTAAGCCAATAAGATAAAACCACCTTCATTTGTGCTGTAATTATTGATTATGCTTAATTTTAACCATAAATATTTATCTTGTTCAGGCTATGAGTGGTAAAACAAATCATTTTTCGATTATTATTCCCTTTAAATCGGGCAAGGCCTATCTTTTAGATTGTTTGCATTCGGTTGTCAAACAAGATTACCCCCATTATAACATTATTATTTTAGCAGATAATACAAGCAATATTGATGACGCATTAGATGCAGTACATGCACTTCAAAATAGTAAAATAAGCATCCAAGCTGCTGATCATAATTTAGATATCCTTCAAAACTGGGGACGCATAAAGGACCTGGCTAAAAATGAATACATGACCATATTGGGTTATGACGATAATTTAGAAAAGTCTTTTCTTTCTACAATCAATAATTTAATCAATCAACATCCAGAAGCAAGTTTATTTCATACCCATTTTAATTACATAAATAGTAAGAGTGAATTTATAAAAACTTGTCAGCCCCTACCTAGTCGTTTGAATGCAAGCGAATACCTTGATTACGCAATGAATGAAAAGATAGATATAATGGCAACAGGTTATGTATTTAAATCGAGCGATTATGATGCATTGGGAGGTATCCCTATCCATTATCCAAATTTGATTTATGCCGATTTGCATTTATGGATTGAACTTACTAAAATATCTTATCTAGCAGTTGACACTAATACACAATTTTCGTTCAGGATGCACGCATCAACCACTAAAACCTCAAAGGATAAAATTTTATTGGATGCATTTGTGCATTTTTTAGATTACTTGAATGAACTTAAAGCAGCATCCCCTGCATTGGGGCAGATCATTCAAGAAAATGCACAAAAGTTCTGTGAAAGTACCACCAAGGCCATTGCGCATAGACTATTAAGAACCCCAAGAAATCTTAGAAAAGGATTATCCATTGATCATATGATTACAAAAATTGAATCAAAATGTATTGCATTGGATAGCGCCTATGAGCCATTGAAAATAAATTCTATTCGACTAGCAAAAACTATCGAAACCTACCCTATACTCAATGATTTGTTTTTGTTATTCAAGAAGCTATACAAAAAGCCTGTTCTGTAAAGGAAAATTAAATTACAACTATAAAAAAAAGTTACTACTTTAAATTTCTTGCCTTGATTGCATATAAGAATTTCCCAAAACTAGATTGTAATAGATAAAATAAAAGGCTTAATCGGAACTGCCAAATACGAGCAGCAATTGAAAATCCAAAATAAGATTCATATACTTTAACGTTCTCTTTAAGTGATTTTAAATATTGATTGGTGCTTACGCCTCCGTCATCAAATTTCACAATAGTTTCATCCATAAAACCATAGGGTTCATTTTTGAGTCTACACATTAAATCATAGTCCATCGCAATTTTAATGTCTTCAGAAAAATTACCTAGTTTCTGATACAGCTCTTTTTTTAGAAACCAAGTTGGATGCGATACCGACCTCATCCCTTTATAAAGTTGCCCGGCATCAAACGGCACACCGATATTCACCCAAATGCCGCCACGCTTCATACAAATTTTTCCACTAGCCCACTGAATAGAATGATTTGCATTAAAATATGCTAACATATTTTCAATCACCGAACTAGAAAAATAGATGTCAGCTGAATTTAAAATATGAATTAAACTGCCAGTAGAAAGTTGGATGCCTTTATTAAATGCATCTGAAATACCCTTATCCCGCTCACAAAGCCATTTACGATAAGTAGGTTGTGGGGTATATTGTAGCCAATCTGCAATGTCTGTATTCGTAGACCCATCAATAATATAATGCTCATAGGGTTTAACAGACTGAGTGTCCACCGAATCACAGGTACGCTGCAAGTCGCTTAAATTGTTAAAACATATTGTAATTACCGACAATTGATCCATAATGTAAAAATAAGCCCATTTCATTACATATTTACTTTTACCACAATTACAATATATTTGTAACATGGGTATTATCCAAAAGCAAGGTATCAAGTCGTCTATCTTTATCATGATTGGTTTTGTGATAGGTGCAGTGAATTTGCTGGTACTATTCCCTATGTTCTTCTCAAAAAATGACCAAGGCCTTGTGAGAGCCATGATTGATATTGGCGCTACCCTCTCTGTTTTTTGTACGCTAGGCACACTCCCTGTGGTCTATAAATTCTTTCCATTTTACAACCATTACTTAGGGCCAAAGAAAAATGAATTACCATTTTTAACGCTAATCATTAACCTTATTGGTTTTGGATTACTGATGTGGATTGGTTGGGAGAATAAAGATTTCATCATCCGAAAGTTAGGTAAATCTCCAAGCCTCGCTACCTACTTTAACTATGTATATCCCTATACTTTCTTTTTAATGATTTTTTATTGGCTTGAGGCTTTTGCTTGGGGATTACAAAAAGGGGTCTTCACTAATTTTTTAAGAGAAACAGCAGTCAGAATTTTGACAACTATCTTGATTCTTGGAGTTGGATTAAAATGGCTTAATCTCGACGAATTCATTTTGCTTTTTAGTGGTATTTATGTCATCCCTACTTTATTTTTGATTTATAATTTATCTACTTCTCATGAATGGTCATTTAGAAGTTTTAAAATAAGTAGTGTTACAAAGCGCCTAAAGTGGAAGATGCTCAATTTTGCATTATTTGTTTTCGCTGGTCAGTTTTTTAATTTACTAGCCAGGACCAATGATACTTTTATGATCGTTGGCCTAAGAGGATTAAGTGATGCAGGTATATTCGCTATTGCTACCTATGTAGCAGCGATTATGGAAATTCCACAAAGAAGCTTAAATGCAATAAGCATTCCTGTATTGGCTAAGTCATGGAAGGATAAAGACTTTGCAAATATCAAGCACGTGTACCATAAAAGTGTTTCCAATCTTTTAGCCATTGGATTATTGCTATTTGGATTGATCTGGTTGAACATCGAAAACCTTGTTGCATTTTTAAATTGGGTCAGCAACAAAGAAGGAGGCGGCTATGAGGCTTTGGCACCAATTGTTTTTATCATGGGACTTGCTAAATTAATTGATCTTGCTACAGGTGTTAATGGACAAATTATTGGCACTTCAAATTATTGGAGATTCGATTTTTTTACTAACCTGTTCTACATTGTCTTATCTATTCCTTTGAATTTTTATTTGATTTCCAACTATTCATTGATAGGCTTGGCTTATTCCAATATAGCTGCACTTACTTTATACAATAGTGTGCGCTTTTTATTTTTGTATAAGAAATTCAATTTGCAGCCTTATACATTACAACATGGCTTTTTCTTAATACTCAGTATTGCCTTGATGTTCCTAATTTATATTATACCATCTACTTCCAATTTCGTAATGAATATTGCTATTAAATCTAGCATCTACGGCCTTGGTTTCTATGGCCTAATTATTTGGATCAATCCTGCACCTGAACTAAAAGAGCTTGTTCAAGGATTTTTGAAAAATAAATTATTCGGATTTTTAAGGCGCTAATTGCTTTACTTTTTCTAAAAATAATTGCATCCCCTGTTGCATTGTATCAGTCAATTGATACGCAATATTCTTAGTGTAATAAGTCTCCATGTCATAGCCATGCTTTCTAGCAGGAAGTTGATTCAATACTTCATCAATATGCTCCACCCCATAGGCATTGGCGTTATTAAACATGGATTTAAAATCATCTGGTATTGGTTGATTCGACATCCATGCAGCAAATACAAAAGGTAAACCAGTATGTTCAATCCAAGCCTCTCCTAAATCATATACATATTCAAACTCTGTTAAATTAGCCAGTGCCCTGTCCCCAATAATGACAACAGCAGTTGTTCCCTCTATAGCCTGGATATAATCCTCTTGAGCATGTAAAAATTGAATGTCCTTTTTCCAATACTCTTTTAATAAAATTCGAGCCAATTGAACGGATGTTCGGCTTTGATAGTCCAGGTAGATGGATGCTATATGCTCCATAGGCACTTTACTGAAAATAGCGACAGATGCCACTTTGGATTTAGTGCCTATACAGAAGTCCGAAACGATATGTGGATTTGATAACAAAGGTGTTATGGCTACTGGGACCAATCCAATATCAATCTGGCCATCGATCAATGCTTGAGCTACCTTTGCTGGATAGTCTTTAACCAGTTCTATTTTTGATAAAAAATCAGCCTTTTCTATCCCCAATAATAAGGGTTGAGTGTTGAAATAACTTACCACCCCAATGCGCCATCTCTTGTCCAATTGAATTAACTTTGTGCAAAGATATTCATTCAAATTGTTTTAAAGCAAACTATATGTCTCAATTAAGCGCAATTTCACCCATCGATGGTCGTTACCACAAACAAACAGCAGCACTTGGTGCTTATTTTTCTGAATATGCCCTAATTAGGTACCGCGTATTGGTAGAAGTGCACTACTTTTTGTTTTTAGGTGACAAGAAGTTTTTTAAAGTGCCTGTAGGTTTAAGAAAAGCTTTATTGGACGTGGTAGAAAATTTTTCGGAGGAAGATGCTGCAAAAATTAAGGCGATTGAAGCTACTACCAACCATGATGTAAAAGCTGTTGAATACTTTTTAAAAGAAATTTTAGACCAACATAAAGCAAGCGCATTAAAAGAGTGGATTCATTTTGGACTGACTTCTCAGGACATCAATAATACAGCTATTCCGCTTAGTTGGAAAAATGCCATGGAATCTGAAATTTTACCAGCCTATGTTAATTTACAAAACAGATTATACCAATTTGCAAAACAATGGAAAAAAGTTCCATTACTAGCTAGGACACATGGTCAATCTGCTTCCCCAACCACATTAGGAAAAGAGATCATGGTATTTGTAGAAAGAATCAACCATCAAATAGAATTGTTTAGCAGCATTCCTTATGCCGCTAAATTTGGCGGTGCTACCGGCAATTACAATGCACATCATATCGCCTACCCAAAGAAAAATTGGGTATCATTAGGGAACGAATTTGTGGATGATGTGTTAGGCCTTGAGCGTATGCAGTTCACCACGCAAATTGAGCACTACGATCATTTTGCTGCACATTGCGATAACTTAAAAAGATTAAACACCATATTGATTGACTTAACTCGAGATATCTGGACCTATATCTCTATGGATTACTTTAAACAACAAACCAAAAAAGGTGAAGTTGGATCAAGTGCGATGCCACATAAAGTCAATCCAATTGATTTTGAAAATGCAGAAGGTAATTTAGGCATCGCGAATGCTTTATTGGAGCACCTTTCAGCGAAGCTCCCTATTAGTAGACTACAAAGAGACTTAACCGATTCTACAGTCTTAAGAAATATTGGTGTGCCTATTGGACACATAACGATTGCCATTAATTCTATTGAAAAAGGTTTAGGAAAGTTGATTTTAAATGAAGTGAAAATCAATGAAGACCTTGAAAATAATTGGGCAGTTGTGGCCGAAGCGATACAAACTATTTTGCGTCGCGAACAATATCCTAATCCTTATGAGGCATTAAAAGATTTAACAAGAGGCAATAGCAAGATTGATAAAAAGTCCATGCACAAATTCATTGATGGATTGAAAATTACTGTTGCTTTGAAAAAAGAATTAAAGAAGATCACCCCTCAGAATTATACAGGTGTAACAGCGGAGTATTAATCCTCACTTGATGCATCACTTGATTCGTCTGTAGGAGGCACAATTTTTTTTCTGACTTCTTTTTTAGCCAATAAATAATGTATCGGCGCCATCCCCTCTTTTTCGATCGCCATGGTCAACACTTCGGCTGTTGCTTGCGCATCTCCCCAAGCACGGTGTCTACCTTCTATGCGAATACCAAGGTCACGCGTTAAAGAACCTAATCCATATTTAGCTAAACCAGGAAATACTTTTTTACTTAATCGAATGGTACACAATTTAGGTGCGGACCAATCATACCCAGACTTGCCTAATAAGTATCTAACAAAAGAATAATCAAAGCTTGCATTGTGTGCCACAAAAATGCGGTCTTTCAATAAATTGTATATCTGGGGTGCTACTTCTTCAAAAATTGGTGCTTGAGCGACCATTTCGTCACTAATGCCCGTCATATTCACAATGAATGGAGGGATTTTTTGTCTTGGATTCACCAAAGTCACATATTTACCTGTTACTTCCACTCCATTATGCATCACAATTGCGATTTCGGTGATCCCATGTGTGTGGGGCATACCGCCAGTGGTCTCTATGTCTACAATTGCAAATTCCATAAGGCTCCAAGTTCGCATTTTTTTGTCAATAATAGCTAGCGGCTTTTCCTTATTTTTGTAACTCATTATAGGAAAAGCAATTAGCATGGAATTGAGTAAAAATTTTATACCGGGAGCAGTAGAGACCAAATGGTATCAGCATTGGATTGACCAGGGGTATTTTCACAGTGTACCTAATGACAAGCCTGCTTATACGGTGGTCATTCCACCTCCTAATGTAACCGGTGTTTTACACATGGGCCATTGCTTGAATAATACGATACAAGATATTTTAGTACGTCGTGCCCGTATGCAAGGAATGAACCCTTGTTGGGTGCCTGGTACGGATCATGCTTCTATTGCGACAGAAGCAAAAGTGGTTGCGATGTTGAGAGAAAGAGGGATTGCAAAGTCCTCTTTAAGCCGTGAAGAATTTTTGAGTTATGCTTGGGAGTGGAAGGAAAAATATGGCGGCATTATTTTACAGCAATTAAGAAAGATGGGATGTAGTTTGGATTGGGAGCGTACTTCTTTCACTATGGACCCAGACTATTATGAAACTGTTATAAAAGTATTTATTGATTTATACAAGAAGGGAAAAATTTATCGTGGTAAACGCATGATCAATTGGGATGTGAAGGCAAAGACTGCATTGAGTGATGAAGAAGTAATCCATAAAGAAGTCAATGGCAAGATGTACCATATCAGGTACAAATTAGATATACCGGGAGAGGAGTTTATTACCATTGCTACGGTGCGTCCTGAAACTATTTTCGGAGATACAGCAGTTTGTGTGCACCCTAAAGATCCTAGGTATACGCATTTAATTGGCAAGCATGCTTTTGTGCCAATGATCAATAGACGTATCCCTATTATTGCAGATGATTATATTGAAATTGAATTCGGAACTGGCGCATTGAAAGTAACACCGGCGCATGATATCAATGATTTTCAACTAGGTCAAAAGCATGGACTAGAAGTGATTGATACCATGAATGACGATGGTACGATGAACGATGCTGCACCCATGTATATTGGCAAAGACAGGATTGAAGTAAGAAAAATTATAGCAAAGGATTTAGAAGCATCTGGCAATTTGGTTAAGATAGAAGACTATGTGAATCAAGTTGGTTTTAGCGAAAGAACGGATGCGGTTGTTGAACCAAGATTGAGTTTGCAGTGGTGGGTAGATATGAAGCAATTAGCTGCACCAGCATTGGAGAAAGTAATGTCGGATGAAATTCATTTTCATCCTGCTAAATTTAAAAATGTCTACCGTCATTGGATGGAGAACATTAAAGACTGGTGTATCAGTAGACAATTATGGTGGGGACACAGAATACCAGCATGGTACGATCAAGAAGGCAATGTATATGTGGAAGCTAGTCTTGAAAAAGTACATGCAGCTTTCCCAGAAACTGTTGTTAAAGAATTATATCAAGACGCCGATTGTTTAGATACCTGGTTTAGTAGTTGGTTATGGCCAATCGAAGTATTTAAAGGGATGTCCAATCCAAACAATGCAGAAATTAATTATTACTACCCTACTAGTACATTAGTAACTGCTCCAGAAATTATTTTCTTCTGGGTAGCAAGGATGATCATGGCTGGAGAAGAATACACTGGGAAGATTCCATTTAAGGATGTATACTTTACTGGTATTGTGCGTGATAAGCAAGGAAGAAAAATGAGCAAGAGCTTGGGGAACTCACCAGATCTACTAGGATTGATAGATCAATATGGTGCGGATGCAGTTCGTTTTGGAATCATGATTGCCTCTCCTGCTGGAAATGATCTATTATTTGATGAGTCTACTTTAGAGCAAGGAAGAAATTTCAATAGCAAACTTTGGAATGCGACCAAACTACTAAAAATGTGGGAGCCACGTCAAAGTAACGAAGGCCCTATTCCTGAGGATGCAGCATTCGCGATGGATTGGTTCCAAGCAAAACTAAGTGCCACGCAATTAGAGGTAGACGAAATGCTTAAAACATTCCGATTAAGTGAAGCATTGAAAACGATTTATGGATTGATATGGGATGACTATTGTAGTTGGTACCTTGAGTGGATCAAGCCTGGCTTTGAACAACCTATTCATACAAAAGTATTTGAAAAGAGTATTGCATTCTATGATGACTTGCTTCAATTATTGCATCCATTTATGCCATTCATCACAGAGGAGATTCACCATATGCTAAAAACCCAAACACAGGATTTATGCGTGAAGGAGTTAGCACCAGTGAACAAAGTAGACGAATCTGTATTGCATGCTGGCGTACTTTTAAAGAATGTGATCTCTACTTTACGTGATGCAAGAAATAAAAATCAAATAAAGCCTAAGGATACTATTGAGGTGCATATCCAATCCGAAAATAATGCTGCCTATCAAACCATACAAAATATTTTAGCAAAGCAAGTCAATGCTAAAAGTATAGCATATACCAATGCCCCTATTGGATCAAGCATTGTGGTGGCTTTAGAAAAAGATAAATTTTACTTAGTAGCAGACCAAGCAATTGATACGGTTGGTTTAAAAGAAAATTTATTAAAAGATTTAGCACACCAAAAAGGTTTCTTGGAAAGCGTTGAAAAGAAATTAGCGAATGAAAAGTTTGTTCAAAATGCAAAACCAGAAGTGATTGCTATTGAACAAAAAAAGAAAGCAGATGCTTTAGCTAGAATCCAAACCATTGAAGAAAGTTTAGCGCAATTATAAAATTGATGACCCGTCTTTGTATAGACTAATTTTTATCCTTCATAGCTATGAATCAAATGATGCTTAGAACAGCTAATTTAACGGATCGCGCACTCATTCGATCTATTTCTGAACGCACTTGGCCTAGCACTTATGGGCATATCATCTCTCAGGAGCAAATTGATTTTATGTTGGACTGGATGTATAGTGATGAATCATTAGAAAAACAAATGGATTCGGGTTGCGTATTTTATATTGCAAGTATCAAAAAAGAAAACGAGCAATGGGACGATGTAGGTTTTTGTTCAGTAGGTCCTGAAGAAAACAAAGGTTCAAAATCGCACAAACTAAATAAATTATATGTCCTCCCAGCTGCCCAAGGCACAGGCACTGGTAAAGCATTATTAGTTAAAGCAATTGAATTTGCTAAAGTAGCTGGATCGAGTTCTATCTTCTTACAAGTGAATAAACATAATGATGCTTATTCATTTTATCTAAAGCAAGGCTTTATTAAAGAAGCCGAATTCAAGTTTGATATTGGCAATGGATTTTACATGGACGATTATGTCATGCGATTAAACTTCTAAGTAAACGAAGTTTCTAAATCTTAGAAATCAACACTCCCTTTAAACTAAGTTGGCGGTCGCTTGGATTGATTAAAATATCAATCTTGTTTTTGTATCTTTTATTCATGACATCATGAATAAACCAAATGCCATTAAACTTTCCTGCATTGGTTAACATTACTTTATCTCCGAAAGAAAATAATTCTTTTAAATCTCTACTAATGGCAATCACTCTATGCTTTTTGGGATTCAAGCTATCTAATTTAAAACCACTTGCTGTAACCAGAGGTGAACTATCTGTTTCGGTGGTATCTGCTTTATAGGTACTTAAAGAAACGACCTTCATTGATTTTAAAACAATAGGATATTGCATTACAATCGCTTTATGCACTGGTCTTAAACAATAAAAAGACCCCACTACAATGCATAGGATGACCACTATACCTAGAAACTTTATATATTTCAAAATGAAGTGTTTCATGCCTGTGATGATTATACTATTAAATGGGTTTGTTTAACCACACCCATTATAAAAACGCTTTGTACCTGACTTATATTGTCGGCCTGGCTTAATTTATTGACGTGGAAATTGTAATAACTGTTCATATCCTCGGTCACAATCTTTAGCATAAAGTCAAATTCACCCGAAATGCTATAGCATTCCACCACATCAGCTAGCTCATTAATAAGCTTGATAAACTGACCCCCCGACTGCTTACTGTGCTGATTTAGAGACACATAACAAATGACCATCAATCCCTTTTTTACTTTTGTCCCATCAATTAAAGTGGCATATTGCTTTATAACTCCTCCTGCTTCTAGCCTTTTTATTCGTTCATGAACCGGCGTAGTGCTCAAATGAATTTGATCAGCGATTTCTTTTACCGTGATCCTCGCATTCTCTTGCAAGAGGCGTAAAATGGCTAAATCCTTTTCGTCTAAGGAGATAGATTGTTGAGGAATAGCCGAATCTACTAATGAAGCATTGTTTTTCATATTATTTTAGCATAAATCATCATAAAAATAGATAATTATAGCCGAATATCCTAAAAATATCAAATATTTTGTCATTTTATCCTACAAATCTACCTTTACACTCTAAATAATTAAATATGTCAGGTTTACAAAACATCGATTTTAGCCTACCTTATAAAGTAGCAGATATTTCCCTAGCAGATTGGGGACGTAAAGAAATTCGTTTAGCAGAAGCAGAAATGCCAGGCTTGATGAGTATCCGTGAAGAATATGGTCCTAGTCAACCATTAAAAGGCGCACGTATTGCTGGTTGTTTACACATGACCATCCAAACTGCTGTATTGATTGAAACTTTAACTGCATTAGGTGCAGAAGTAAAGTGGAGCTCTTGTAATATCTTCTCTACACAAGATCAAGCTGCAGCTGCAATTGCTGCAACAGGTGTGGGTGTATTTGCTTGGAAAGGTCAATCTATTGAAGAAGGTGACTGGTGTATTGAGCAAACATTATTTTTCGGCGGTGAAGATCGTCCTTTAAATATGATCTTGGATGATGGTGGTGATTTAACCAATATGGTATTAGACAAGTACCCACAATTTGTGTCTGGTATCAAAGGTTTGAGTGAAGAGACAACAACTGGTGTACACCGTTTATATGAGCGTATGGCAAAAGGCACATTGCCAATGCCTGCAATCAACGTAAACGATTCAGTAACTAAATCTAAGTTCGATAATAAATACGGTTGTCAAGAATCATTGGTAGATGCGATTCGTCGTGCGACTGATGTGATGATGGCTGGTAAGGTTGCAGTAGTTGGTTCTTACGGTGATGTAGGAAAAGGTTCTGCCGCTTCTTTACGTGGTGCTGGTTGCCGTGTGATTGTAACTGAGATTGATCCTATCTGTGCTTTACAAGCTGCAATGGACGGATACGAAGTAAAGCGTATGATTGATGCTGTGAAAGAAGCGGATATCATTGTGACTGCATCTGGATGTAGAGACTTGATCAACGAAAAGCATTTTAGAGTGATGAAGGATAAAGCGATTGTATGTAATATCGGTCACTTTGATATTGAAATTGATATGGCTTGGTTGAATGAGAATTATGGTCATACAAAAGATACCATCAAACCACAAGTTGATTTATACAATATCGATGGTAAAGATGTAATCGTTTTAGCAGAAGGCCGTTTGGTGAATTTAGGTTGTGCAACTGGTCACCCATCTTTTGTGATGAGTAACTCTTTCTCTAACCAAACATTAGCACAAATTGAATTATGGACAAACCATAAAAACTACGAAAACAAAGTGTATGTATTGCCTAAGCATTTAGATGAGAAGGTAGCACGTTTACACTTAGCTAAAGTAGGTGCTCAATTAGACGAATTAACAGATGAGCAAGCAGCTTATTTAGGTATACCTAAAGCAGGTCCATTTAAGTCTGACGCTTATAGATACTAGTCTTTAAGACAAAAGAAATAACAATTTCTCCCTATTGACCCATGTTGATTTTATCAGCATGGGTTTTTTATTTTCAGTACCTTTAAGGAAAGAATAAATTCATGACTATGGCATTCAAAAAAATCTGTTTCCTCTTTATAGCCGCATTGACAACATGCAGCATCCAAGCACAACAAGTTCATATCATTCCAGAACCTAGTTCTTTACAAATTGGCAATGGCAGTTTCAAGTTACCCAATACAATTTTAATTCAAGTACCTACAGCTTTTGAAGCGCTAGGTAAATCAATTAGTACAAGATTGAATGCAGTGACTGGGAAAAAAGCAGTACTGTCTAATCAAAAAAATGCCGCAATCCGTTTTGAACAAGTTAAAGACAATAGTTTAGGCAAAGAGGGATATCAATTAACAGTAAATGAAAAAGGTATACAAGTAAAGGCACAAACTTATGCAGGTGCATTGTATGCATGGCAAAGTATTTTACAATTATGTCCACCAGCTATATATGGCAATCAAATAAATCAACAAATTAATTGGGCAATACCCTATGTGCAAATCAGTGATGTGCCAAGATTCGAATGGAGAGGATTTATGTTGGATGTGAGCCGACATTTTTTTACAGTATCAGAAGTAAAAAAAATGATGGATGAAATGACAATGTATAAATTAAATAGATTGCATTTTCATTTAACCGATGACAATGGATGGAGGGTTGAAATTAAAGCCTTACCAAAATTAACAGAGGTAGGCGCTTGGAGAGTGAATCGAATTGGCAAATGGCATAATATCACCAAGCCTGCTTTAGAAGAACCAAAAACATATGGAGGATTTTATACTCAAGAAGATATAAAGGATCTAGTTGCTTATGCAAAAACAAAGAATATCGAAATCATGCCCGAGATTGATATTCCTGGACATAGTATGGCTTTCTTAGCAGCTTACCCACAACTAAGCACTACGCCAAATTATCCTTACCAAGTGAATGCCGGAGATGACTTTATAGATTGGTCAGGATTGAATGGACATATCACAGCAAAAATTGATAACAATTTAGATCCATCAAAAAAGGAAGTCTACGAAAAATTAGACATCATATTTGGCGAACTAGCTACCCTATTCCCTTTTGAATACATGCACATGGGCGGAGATGAAACTGCGAAAAATAATTGGGAAAAAAGCGAAGATATAAAAGCCTTGATGCAAAAAGAAAATTTGAAAAATCAAGATGAAGTTCAAAGCTATTTTGTACGACGTGTAGAAAAGATCATGCAATCCAAAGGAAAAAAATTAATGGGATGGGATGAAATACTAGAAGGCGGATTGGCGCCAGAAGCTGCAGTGATGAGTTGGAGAGGTATCAAAGGAGGTGCAGAAGCAGCAAAACAAAAACACCCTGTAGTAATGAGTCCAAGTTCACATAATTACCTAGACTATTACCAAGGCGAAGCCACTGCAGAAGGTGCAGTTTATGCTGGATTAAGAATGAAGAAGACCTATAGTTTTGAGCCGGTACCAGAAGGTGTAGATGCAAAATATATTTTAGGCAATCAAGGCAATTTATGGAGCGAGCAATTGCAAAATATTAGAAATCTAGAGTACATGGCATGGCCAAGATTAATGGCGATTGCAGAAGTGGCATGGTCACCAAAATCAAGCAAGGACTGGAATAAATTTGCCAAAAAAGTAGAAGGCCATTTTGCGATATTAGATACCCTTAAAATTAAATATGCAAAAAGCATCTACGACCCAATTGTGACTACTTCCTTAAATACAAAGGGGGAATATTTTGCAAGTATGGAGGGAGAAGTTAGTGGTTTAGATTTTTATTACACCATAGATGAATCCATGCCAGACAATTATAGCAATCATTATAGTGGTCCTGTATTTATTCCAGAGGACGTGACTGTGATGAGAGTTATAAGTTACCAAAACGGCAAGCCTATTGGTAAGCTGTTGAATATTCCAATCAGTTCCTTAAAGCAAAGAGCTGTTAAAGTTTTGTAAACAAAAATGTTTAAAAAAGGGATTCCCTTATTGATTGTATTCAACCTATTTTGGCAATTCATTTTTGCCCCAACTATTTTTGCGCAAACCAGTTTAAAAAAAACGGTAAAGAAAGCAATCACAGGTAAGTCTATACCTATGACAGATAGTAGTAGGATTTATATTTTCAATAATATTGCTACCCTCACATCTTATGCAGGAAAAAGAATCAATAGCATCACCATTGAGCAGCAAAACTTTTTATCAAGTATTGATTCAAAGGAATCAAACTTAAAAGATATATTTTCTAAAATTGGTAATAAACTACAATCCAATTCTAAAAAAAGGGCGATTAGAGAAAATATATTTTTTAAAGAATGGGATCTGTTCGACCCATCTATCATTGCTTATAACGAAAAATGGTTAAGAGACTTAAGTTATATACAAGATGCTAAAATTTTGGCATTGATTACCCCTTATGATACCAATCAAGTTGATGTCATTGTGGTTACCAAGGACCTGTTTTCCTATGGTGGAGAGCTGCTCATTAACAATAAAGACGCTTATGCAGCAAAACTTAATAATATAAATTTTTTGGGGACAGGAAATAGCATTCAAATCAATCAAAACTTCGAAAATCAAAGAAGCCCAAAGTCCGGATGGGGTTATGATGTTGGATTAAGTAACTTTTTAGGGACATTCATCTCGATCAATGCTGGCGTCAACCAATTTGGCAATAACATTTCAAATAATGTACTGTCTGCGAGGAAAAATTATATCAGTGTACAAAGGCCTATCCTCCACCCTAATAGTAAATGGCTTGGTGGAATGGAATACTTAGAAACCGAAAATGAAAATGTTTTTCCTGGAAAATGGGATACCATTTTTGATCAACAATTAAACTACAACTTAAAACACAAAGATATTTGGATTGGGTATCAATTGACAAAACAATCAAAAAGAATTAAGTTAAATGAATACAAGCAATTTATTCAGTATAGGTATCTTGAAAATGATTTTAAAGCGCGGCCAATTTTCTATTTGTTACAAATAGACAGAAACTACCAAAATCTTAAAGCAAATTTTTTATCTTTTACCTTGGTTCGACAATCTGTTTATCGAACAAGGTACTTATATGGTTTAGGGAGGTATGAAGATTTACCCATTGGCCAATCCCTAACATGGACTACAGGTTATTCTCAAATAGAAAAGGACAGATCTGCTTATCTTGGGTTTAAATTTGAGCAATATAAATTATCAAAAAAAGAAAATTACAATCATGTCATTGCAAATATTGCCACAAGTTATATAAATAAGTCATTACAAGACATTCGATTTCTGAGTAGCTTAGAACAATTTAGTAAATTGAAATACTTGAATAATGGATTGCGTTATAGGCAAATTTTAAATTTAAGTTTTACCCAAACCTTAAAGAATAAATACAATGAAGCACTAAGAATCAATAGTATTTTTGGTATTCCTCAATTGAATAGAGAACAAATCAAAGGAGGCACACGTTTATCTGCCAACTGGGAAACCGTCCTTTACAATAACCGTGCAATTTGGGGCTTTAAATCTGCACCATTTGTTTTTGGTAATTTAACCTACATAAGGGCCGTGGGCAATCCAATTTTAAAAGGAGATATCTATACCGCAATTGGTACGGGCATGAGGATAAGAAACGAAAATCTAATTTTTGGGACTATCGAATTAAAAGGATTCTATTTCCCTAGAACAAATCAACAGGTGAGCCCATGGAATTTTAGCCTCATCACCAACCTTAGATACAAGTACAATTCAAATATCGTTGACAAGCCAAATTATGTTGAAATAAACTAATATTTAGCCCTTTTCACTCAACCATTCAGGTCAAAAATTGTTATTTAAAGTATGGTTCAAGCATATAATTTTTTAGCAAGTTGGCAGTTATTCCCAGAGAAATGTGAATTCGAATACCAGACTGTTCCAAAATCGGGTAATTACAAAATTGAGACTGTTCAAAATGGACATTTTTTGAGTTTTAGCCATAATTGGGTCAACTTAGAAAACGATGCATTTTATGCACAATACCAAGTGAACCCCAATGGTCAACCCATGGCATTTGATAATATCGAATTAGCAAATACCATAAGTGCCGAAATCAACAATGCCTCTTGCCTAACAGTTCATTTTTTCAAGGAGGATGAATTGAACCTTAAAGTGGTGCACGAAATTTTGGCAAACGGATTTTTAAAAGTGACACATGAAGGATTCAAAGAAGATAGAACGCCTTTCAAAAATATCGAGGTATACCATAAGCAACTAAGTGTATTGCCTTATGCTTCCTCTGCTGGAAGTGTTGCAATTCGTCCTACCAAAGAAGGTGTAATTAAGCATAAGGCACTCTCTGCAATGGAGGATCAAACGAATATGCAGCTCAATCAAATTAAAGAGCAAATTGAATTACTTGCTAGACAAGCTCAGGAAATTCGTAAAAGAAAAGAATTGAGCATGATGATTTACGAAGCAAAAATTACATTTAAGCCTCAGATTGGTCAAGTGTATCATGTGTATGAAAAGCAAGATGGATCGCATGTATTATCTATGGTCGCTCCGCACGAATGGGGCGGTGGTGCAGGACCATTCGCGCAATTTATTGCTACAGTTAAATTATTAGCAGATCATACATGGATCGAAGTCGCAGCTTAATCATTTAGTATTTTAAGCTAATTACTTCATCAAAGATTTATTGGATTTAATATCCATACTTTTCTAAAATTGCATCCACCCTTTTTTCAACCGCTGCGTCTTTTAATACAGGTGGCGCGTGGTGTGGCTTGATAGTCGCATCAAATACCAATGGTCCTTTTGCACCCCAATGTTTATTTATCGTAAATGCATCAATTGCTTCTATATCATGAGAAGGATTGGTTCTAGTAAATGCAGCCCACAAGAAATTATTTAAATCGTTTGCCATCCATTTTGGATCTTCTGTTCTAATAATGAACACAACACCTTCTTGCTCTAACAGTGCTTCACCCTGCCCTATTAAGGCATTTTGCAAAGCTGATGTTGTATATGTAGAAGCGTTGACTGCAATCACCCCTGGCATAACTAGGCTTGCATCCATGTTTAAATCCAACAATCTAGTTGGAACAGTTGTTGCTAAATTTCTTTTTACATCGCCATAAGCAGCAATCACCACTTTTGATCCTGCATTTAAACCTTCCCCTGAATAATCTAAAGTATCCATAGTGGTTTTAGTGTAAAAATGGATATCATTACCAAGGTCTAGTCTCGATAAAATATATTCAAAATATTCCTGCACATGATGTGTTGATAATTGATTGGTGTCATCCGCTGTAATGAAAACAAATTTTGCTAAACTCAATTGACCAGTGCCTAAAATATGATTGGCAATGGTTAAAATCTCTGCCGGTTGTTTGGTTGTTAAATACGGTGTGTAACGTTCACTACCTATTGCCAATAATAATGGATGAACACCAGCTGCATCTACTGCATGGACTTCTTTCAATCCTGGAATTTCATTGGATACAGCAGCACCTGTCATTGCATGAATCAATTGTCCAAAACTAGTATCCTCTTGCGGCGGTCTACCTACAACTGTAAAGGCCCAGATGGCATTTTTACGAGCGTACACTTTATGCACACGCATTAAAGGGAAACTATGTTCTAAACTATAATAGCCCAAATGATCTCCAAAAGGTCCTTCTGGTTTATTCTCGCCCGGGTATACTTCTCCTGTAATAACAAAGTCCGCATCTGTACTCAAACAAAATCCGTCTTTATAAGTATACCCAAATCTTTTTCCGGCAAGCACCCCTGCAAAATTCATTTCACTTAATCCTTCCGGAAGTGGCATCACAGCAGCAACACTATGTGCAGGAGGTCCACCCACAAAACAACTTACTTTTAAAGGCATCCCTTTTTTATTGGCTTTTGTTTGGTGTACACCAATGCCTCTATGCAATTGATAATGCAATCCAATTTCTTTATCTAGCTCGTATTCGTTCCCAGTTAATTGTATGCGGTACATACCTAAATTACTATTGGCAATACCAGGCTTGTCTGCATCTTCTGTATATACTTGAGGTAATGTGACATATGCACCACCATCCATAGACCAATGTTTGATCAATGGCAAATCACTAATATTTATTTCTTCGTAAGTAACTGGTTGACTGATTGGATTTTTTTTCGGTAATGCATTGATGGCTGCAGGCAATGCACTTAATGCAGCCAAAGGATTTTTTATTGCAGCGACAGGATCAATTTTTATTTCAATTAATTTTTTCACCTGTGGCAAAGTATCTCTGAAAATAAATTCACTTCTTTCTAATGTGCCAAAAATATTAGATGCTGCCCTGAACTTAGAACCTTTCACTTTTTCAAATAAGATGGCTGGTCCTTTTTGTTCATGAATGCGCAAATGGATTGCCGCCATTTCCAAATGAGGATCTACTTCCTCTTTAATGCGGAGCAACTGACCATTACGCTCTAAATCCAATAAACAAGCTTCTAAATTAGAATTAGCCATTAGGTGATAATTAAGATGCAAAATTAACTTAAATTTGCTCATGACTCGTTTAAGTGTAAACATAAATAAGATCGCTACGCTAAGAAATAGTCGTGGAAGCAATAATCCCGACTTATTAAAAGTAGCATTGGATTGTGAACGTTTTGGTGCAGAAGGTATTACTGTGCATCCAAGACCAGACGAGCGACATATTCGTTACCAAGACGTTTATGATTTAAAGCAAAATATACATACAGAGTTCAACATTGAAGGCAATCCAAAAGAACAAAAATTTATAGACCTTGTTTTAGCGAACAAACCGCATCAAGTGACCCTTGTACCCGATACATTGGGCCAATTAACCAGCGACCATGGTTGGGATACCATAACGGAACAAGCTTATTTAAAAGAGATCATTGCGGTATTTAAAAAGGCAGGCATACGTGTATCTATTTTTGTAGACCCGAATGAGAAAATGGTGGAAGCTGCTGCTACAACCGGGACCGATCGTATAGAATTATATACCGAAATGTATGCAAAGCAATTTGCTGCAGGACATAAAGAAATTGCGATTGCACCTTATATGAGTGCTGCAAGCCTGGCAAAAAAATTAGGACTAGGTGTTAACGCAGGACATGATTTAGACAGATTCAACCTGCCTTATTTAATACAATCTATTCCAAATATTGATGAAGTAAGTATTGGACATGCTTTAATTAGTGATGCAATTTACCTAGGTTTAGAGAATACTATTCAATTGTATAAAAGAGCTTTAAGCTCATAATTTGAACAAGGATAAGCATATAATTTTAGCAATTAAGCGCTATTTGATTTCTAATTAACTACGAATTTGTATCTTGCATCAAATACATTTTATGGCCAACCAACCAATTGTAGGGATTATCATGGGAAGTGACAGTGATTTAAACATTATGCAAGCTGCTGCGGATATTCTAAAAACATTCAATATTCCTTTTGAATTAACGGTGGTTTCGGCACATAGAACGCCAGAGCGTATGGTTGAATATGCTAAGCAAGCAAAATCAAGAGGCCTTAAAGTGATTATTGCAGGAGCTGGTGGCGCAGCACATTTACCAGGCATGATAGCTTCTATCACCACCTTACCTGTGATTGGTGTTCCAATTAAATCTTCTAATTCAATTGATGGATGGGATTCTATCTTATCTATATTACAAATGCCAAATGGCGTCCCTGTTGCAACCGTTGCTTTGAATGCAGCAAAGAATGCAGGTTTATTAGCTGCACAAATTATCGGTACCCATAATGAAACAATTGCTTTGGCAATGGCGGATTACAAATTACAAATGGAGACTGAAGTATTGGAGAAAGTAAGTAAACTAAAAACTAGTTGGGATAATCAATTTGACGCTTAGTCAAATTTGATGATGCTAAATCTTGACTCCAAGCTTGTAGAATTTTCCATGATGGTGTCTATCCAAGATAAACCATATTGACCTACCCATTTAGAAAAATGCTCCTCACGTTCTTGTAAATTATTTTGAGGAAATAATTCCTTTTTAATGCGATGTATGCGTTGGATATCCACTGATTGCTTGCGTCTTTCGGCACGTAGCATTTTCTTTTCTAGTGCTAATAACTTCGCTTTAACTTGCTGTGCTAGATTTTCGGCGTGCGCACCTAATGAAGCGTCTACTTGTACTGCTTGATTTTTAATATTGATGTACAAATTGGATAACTGATTCAATTGATCCTGCAAATCCAATTTAGTATTGGTATGTTTTTTTACATAAGCAATTTCTAATTCAAGGATAGGTTTAAATAAGTCATGTTCCTCAAACTGCATAGCAGACCATTGTTCGGCTTGTTTATGAGACATCAATAAAAAAGAGTTTCTTAATTGCAATAAAGGATAATGTACTCCAACTGCTTGAAATACATTTTTCAACTCCATCCAATAAGCTAATTCTCCTCCTCCACCAACAAAAACAATACCAGGTAAAATTGTTTCCTGATAAACCCCTCTTAAAATCACATTCGGGCTAAACCTTTCCGGATGCTGATGTAATTCTGTAATGATTTCGGCTTGTGTAAATTGAATATCCGTATCCACCACAATATACTGCTCGCCTTGCTTTTCGATCCTTGCTCTTAGATTGTCTTTTAAATAAAATAAATTGATAGATCTACCTTCTGATTGAACATGGTAGTCTTTTGACAATGCAGCAATGGTTGGCTGTATCGCTTCATGAGAAAACCCTGACATTAATTCCTTTTCCATCACAGGAATAAATGCTGCTTTAAGCGCGGCATCATCAGGTTGTAATACCAACAATCCTTTTGATCCAAAAAATGCATGCACAAAAGACAATGTAGCTTCGCTAATTGTTTTCCCTTTTTGATATGCTTCTTTTAAAATCTCCAATGCTTTTTGACCTTGAGGCAATATTGTCCAATAGCTTTCTAATTGTTTTAATAAAACAAGTAAAGCATCATCTACCTGCATCCTTCCTATTGCGCCAGTTTGTTTGGTCGCCCATTGATAATTTTTAGCATCTAAATTAAAGGAACCTACTTCTTCTAAGTCGGCGTCTTCGGAACCCATGTAGTACACAGGAACAAAATTACATTCAGGAAATGCTTCCTTCAAACTAGCTGCTAATTGAATGGCATGAATGATTTTATAAAAAAAATACAATGGCCCTGTAAATAAATTAGGCTGATGTGCAGTAGTGACAATAAAAGTATTGTCCTTATTCAATAGAGCGATTTGATTGTTGACCGCATTTTCTTGTGGAAGATTCGCATATTGTTTTGTCAATACATCAAACAATAAATTTCGATTGATTGGATGTTTTTTTCGGCCTTCGATCGCTGCTCGATACCCTTCAAGATTAGGCGCATACTGCACAAAGTCAAGCGCTGTCCCTTTGCCCTCTAAATAATCATTGATTAATTTAGAGAATTCATGGGTTGAACTAAATGGGATATGCTTACTGCTTTGAGACATCGTGGGCAAATTTCGGGAAAATTGCATTGATAAAGGCATTTTATTCGATATTGAAAGAAAAATAATACTTTTATAGGGCAAAAGATTGCACGCTAAAACAAGCCCCTATGGAAACCTACGGTAAGATTTTGATTATTGCTATGCCCCTATTTCTGCTTTTAGTACTATTTGAAAAATGGTACGGCTGGCGCAAGGGCAATGATACTGTCAGAACGATGGACATGATCTCTAGTTTAAGCTCGGGGGTGACCAATTCAACAAAGGATGTTTTAGGATTAAGCATTGCGATTATTAGTTATAGCTGGATGGTGGAAAACCTTACGATTTATCAAGTACAGTCAAGCTGGTTATTGTATGTGATTGCATTTTTGGCTTTAGATTTTGCGGGTTATTGGGTGCACCGTTTAGCACACACTGTAAACTTTTTCTGGAACAATCATATTGTACATCATAGTAGTGAAGAATTTAATTTAGCCTGTGCATTAAGACAAAGTATCTCTGTATACTTTAGGATCTATGCATTTTTATTGATTCCTGCCGCATTATTTGGTGTGCCTCAACAAGTGATTGCCGTGGTAGCACCTTTGCATTTATTTGCACAGTTCTGGTACCATACACAACATATCAATAAGATGGGCTGGCTAGAATACATCATTGTGACACCGGCACATCACCGTGTGCACCACGCCATCAACCCAGAATACTTAGATAAAAACTATGGTCAGATATTTATTTTTTGGGATCGTATGTTTGGCACATTCCAAGAAGAAAGCCCTACAATACCTGCTGTATATGGTGTAACAAGACCAGTGCGTACTTGGAATCCAATCAAAATTAACTTCATGCATCTATGGTTATTAATGCAAGATGCTTGGCATACACAAAGTTGGAAAGATAAATTACGCGTTTGGTTGATGCCATTAGGTTGGAGGCCAGCAGATGTAATTGAAAAATATCCAGTGTATAAAATCGAAGACGTCTACCATTTTGAAAAATACGATACACCTGCCCCTAAGGGTATGATTATTTACTTATGGATTCAACTATTTTGTTTGCTCTTAATTGTAAGTTACTTATTTGGTAATGTAGCTAGTATAGGACTAACCAATATGATGTACTATGGCTTATTTATTTTTGCGCAAGTGTATGCTTTAACGGAATTCATGGACCGCAATCCAAGAGCATTAATCTATGAAGTAGTGAAGAATATGATTTGTGTTGGAGGCATCCTTTATTACGGAGGATGGTTTGGACTACAAAACTATTTTGGAGCAAGTAGCTATATCTTAATAGGGTACTTTTTTGTTAGTACAGCAACTGTGGCTGCATTTACTAGTCAACTAAATCGCCCTCTAAATCATAGTCGTACGCTTTCGTAATTTTCACCATTACAAAATCACCTGGCTTCAATCTTTTATTGGTATTGATCACCACTTCGTTGTCTACCTCCACACTATCAAATTCCGTGCGGCCTAAATAACGACCAGCTTCTTTTTTATCTACCAATACTTTTAAAATCTGCCCTTCCTTAGATTGATTGATCTCTAGGCTAATTTCCTGTTGCACTTCCATAATCTCCTCGGCACGGCGTTGTTTTTCTGCTGCAGGCACATCGTCTACTAAATCATGTGCGCTTGTATTTTCTTCGTGGCTATAAGTGAAGATGCCCACACGATCGAATTTATGCAATTGTAAAAATGCCTTTAATTCTTCGATATCTTCCAAAGTTTCACCAGGGAAACCAGCAATCAAAGTGGTACGTATAGCAATACCTGGTACACGCTTTCTGATTTCATGAATCAATTCGGTCATCTCCTCTCTCGTAATATTACGACGCATGGCTTTTAGCATATTATTGCTAGCATGCTGTAATGGAATATCAATGTAGTTACAAATATTATCACGCTCACGCATGGCATCCAAAATGTCTAAAGGGAACTTAGAAGGATACGCATAGTGTAGACGGATCCACTCCACCCCTTCTACATCTGCTAACGCATGTAATAATTTAGGCAAGGCACGCTCTTTATAAATATCCAATCCATAATATGTTAATTCCTGGGCAATTAACATCAACTCTTTAACCCCTTTCTTTACCAAGCCTTTCGCTTCATCCACCAATTGCTCGATGGTTTTACTTACGTGTTGTCCGCGCATCAAAGGAATCGCACAAAAAGAACAGGTACGGTTACAACCTTCACTAATTTTTAAATAAGCATAATGCTGTGGCGTACTCAATAATCGTTCCCCCAATAATTCTGCTTTATAGTCGGCATTCAATTGATTCAACATCAAAGGCAATTCCATGGTGCCAAACCAGGCATCCACTTCTGGTATTTCTGCAGCTAGGTCACCTCTGTATCTTTCGCTCAAACAGCCTGTTACATAAACCTTATCTAATTTGCCTTTATTTTTTAAAGCTACTTGGTCTAAAATCGTATTCACACTTTCTTCCTTCGCCTTGTCAATGAATCCACAAGTATTCACCACCACAATATTATGGTCTAATTTTTTATTTTCATGCACCACGTCAATGTCATTGGCCACCAATTGACCACTTAGCATTTCACTATCCACCAAGTTTTTACTACAACCTAATGTGATGATATTGACCTTGTTCTGCTTTAAAGTTTTTGACTTCATAGAATATGTTTGACGAATTGAATTCGTTGATTTTTATTTATTGACTTCGTTCGTGAAGTGAAAAGTAATGTCTGGATTGTTGGTGATCTCTGTATTCAAGAACCATTCACTTTGTGCTAAATAAACGGGTGAACCATCTTTGTCTTCGGCCGCATTTTGTTGTTTGTAACGTAAGAAATCATTCAACTTATTTTTATCCGTAGAGGTCAACCAACATGCTTTATAAAAAGGCAGGGTTCTGAATTCACAAGCCGCGCCATACTCCTGTAACAAACGGTATTGAATAACTTCAAATTGTAAGTCACCCACACAACCAATGATTTTTTTATTCCCGCCAAACTGCGTGAACAACTGCGCCACACCTTCGTCTGTTAACTGTTGAATACCTTTCTCCAATTGCTTGGTCTTCATTGGATCCTTGTTCACCAATTCTTTAAAAATCTCTGGCGAGAAAGTTGGGATACCTGTAAAGAAAAACTTTTCTCCTTCGGTAAGCGTATCTCCTATCTTAAAATTACCTGTATCAAAAAGACCCACCACATCCCCTGGATAAGCATCTTCCACGATATCCTTGCTGCGTGCCAAGAAAGTATAAGGATTGGTAAAACGCACATCCTTGTCTAAACGTACATGCGTATAATATTTATTGCGCTCGAACCTTCCACTACATACACGCATAAAAGCGATTCTATCTCGGTGCTTTGGATCTAGATTGGCGTGGATCTTAAAAATGAAACCGCTGAACTTGTCTTCACCAGCTTGCACTTTTCTGACACTTGTTTCTCTATCACGAGGTGTTGGCGCAATCTGAATAAAAGTGTCCAACATTTCTTGTACCCCAAAATTATTCACCGCAGAGCCAAAAAATACTGGAGCAATAGAACCAGATAAATAATCTGCAGGATTCAATGCGCCATATACCCCATCAATTAATTCAACATCTTCTCTTAATAAATCGGCGTCACGGTCGCCCACTTTTTGTTGTAAGACAGCACTAGATAAATCACCAATCGCTACCACATCTTCATCATCTGCTTTTGTACTTGCTGTAAATAAACGTAAACTTTTATCGTGTAAATTATATACACCCTTAAATTCTTTACCGCTATTAATAGGCCAAGTCATAGGATGTAAAGAAATTTTTAATTCTGCTTCTATCTCTTCTAATAAATCAAATCTGTTCTTACCATCACGATCCATCTTATTAATAAACACAATCACCGGTGTGGCGCGCATACTACAAACTTCCATCAACCTTCTTGTTTGCGGCTCTACCCCATTCACAGAATCAATCACCAATATCACACTATCCACTGCAGTTAAGGTTCTGTAAGTATCTTCTGCAAAGTCCTTGTGACCTGGTGTATCCAATAAATTAATCAAATTGCCTTTGTATTCAAAAGACATCACCGAAGTTGCTACTGAGATACCTCTTTGACGTTCAATCTCCATAAAATCCGATGTCGCATGCTTTTTGATCTTATTGCTTTTTACGGCACCTGCTGTTTGGATGGCACCACCGAATAACAATAATTTCTCTGTCAAGGTCGTCTTACCAGCATCTGGGTGAGAGATGATCGCAAAGCTTTTTCTTCGGTTAATTTCTTTTTCGTACTTCATTATAATATTGTTCCTTACTTCCTTTTAATAGCATCTTATTAAAAATGGCCCGCATTCAAAATCATTTGAAGCACGAGCCATTCTGTATTTTATTCCAAGCTAGTTAGATATCAATTGCTTCGCCGTATGCTGCAGCAGTTGCTTCCTTCAAGCCTTCACTCATTGTTGGGTGTGGATGAATTGCATTTAAAATTTCATGCGCAGTAGTTTCTAATTTACGAGCAACTACAGCCTCAGCAATCATTTCTGTTACATTCATACCAATCATATGACATCCTAAAAATTCGCCATATTTTGCATCAAAAATCACTTTCACAAAACCTTCGGTAGCACCCGCAGCAGAAGCTTTACCGCTTGCTACAAATGGGAACTTACCAACTTTGATTTCATATCCTGCTTCTTTCGCTGCTTTTTCTGTGTAGCCTACGCTAGAGATTTCAGGGATACAGTAAGTACATCCAGGTACATTGTTGTAGTCAATTCCTTCTGGCATATGTGCATGCTTCTTTTCCATGTATGCAATATGCTCTGCAGCATTGATCCCTTCTTTTGCAGCCACGTGCGCCAATGCTTGACCTGGAGAACAATCCCCAATCGCATAAATTCCTGGAACAGCAGTTTGTTGAAACTTATCTACCACTACTCTTCCTTTATCTACTTTGATTCCGTTTTGTTCTAAACCAATATTTTCGATATTCGCTACAACACCAGCAGCACTTAGAAGCACATCTGCCTCTATCGTCATCGTTGTACCATCTGATTTTTTAACCAATGCTTTCACACCAGCACCAGTGGTATCCACTGACTCAACCGATGCATTGGTCATGATCTCAATGCCTTGCTTCTTATATTGCTTTTCTAATTCCTTAGAAATATCTTCGTCTTCTACTGGTACAATTCTTGGCGCAAACTCAACAATCGTCACTTTTGTACCCATGCTATTGTATACATAAGCAAACTCAACACCTATCGCACCACTTCCTACTATGATCATGCTTTTTGGTTGTTGATCCATCACCATCGCTTCTCTGTATCCCATTACTTTTTTACCATCTTGCTTTAAGTTTGGTAATTCTCTTGAACGACCACCTGTTGCAAGTACAATATATTTTGTGTCGATCACTTGAGTTGTACCATCCGCAGCTTTAACTTCTACCTTGCCTTTAGCATGTACTTTACCATAACCCATGATCACATCAATCTTATTCTTTTTCATTAAGAACTGAACACCTTTGCTCATCTTATCAGCCACACCTCGGCTGCGCTTTACCACTGCACCAAAATCATGATTCACCCCTGTTGTAGTGATACCATAATCTGCACTATGTTTTACATAATCATACACCTGCGCACTCTTGATCAATGCCTTGGTTGGGATACAACCCCAGTTTAAACAAACTCCACCCAAGCTTTCTTTTTCAATTACAGCTACTTTTAAGCCTAATTGAGAAGCACGAATAGCAGCAGGATATCCACCAGGACCACTACCAATAACGATTACGTCGTATGCCATATAGTTCTATTTTAAGTGTTAATTAGGGTGCAAAAATACCCCGAAAAAGGCAAATGAAAAAACAAATGACCAACTATTCAAAGAAAACACGCACCATCTGGAAAAACCACTTATTGTCGTTCGGACGTTGTTTACTAGACTGGTTTTCATCGTATTTACTCAAACCAAACAAACCCGCCATATTGCCCCCTCTCACCGCAATCTCTAAATAGCCAGCCGAGTTAAACCAAGCCATCTTGTCGGCCACTGGAACGGATCCGTAATTTTGACTCAACACTTCAATGGTCTCATTTCGGGTAAATACAATCTTAAAGGACCTGCCCTTGGCATGAAAATCAAACTCCTCCTTACGGATATTCACCACCACATTCTCAAACTGGTCGATGAATAAAATTTGACCTTCCATCCAATCTGGCCCTAAAGTAGGTTGCATTGGATAGATCTCTTGAATCGTATCTGTTCTTTCCCCGGCTTCTTCCAAAGTTCCAGAAGCAAAAAAATACGCAATGGCCTCTACCACACGCTCCGTCATTTGGATGAAAGTGCCGGCGCCTTTACAATCAATTCTAACAATTTCTTTTGGCTTCAAACCCAGCATCATGGTTAAAAAGCCATTGTCTGGTGTAATAAAATAATGCCCATTGTAGTGGGCAAATAATAAATGATCTGTTGGATAGTGAAAAGCATTCACCATTACAATATGCACGGTGCCTGCTGGATAATACTTTGCAGCATTATTGAAAATATAGGCCCCTTGTTGGTAGTTTTTACTCGATAAATAATGTGTGATATCTGCAATGACACAGCCAGGAATAGTTGACAAAATTTGCCCTTTAACAGCACCAATGATAAAATCCTCTTGGCCAATATCAGATGTTAAAGTTATTAATGGCATATTTAATCTTTAACGAAAAAATAAGTCCTTTATTTTGTGGTTATGCCCTAATTTTTAAATGAGTATCAATACTTTAAATCAAGCATCCCTATTTAACGAGCTGTCCATTTTTGAAGAAAAAATTGAAAGTCAATTTGTCCGCCAATCCAGGGAAAAATTTATTCATAAAAACGGCACGTTTACCGGTAAAAGTGAGGACCAAAGTACGTTTGCGCTTTTCAATTGCGTGAATAATATGCCCAGCACACTCCTCAGAAGACATCATTGCACCTTCATCCATCGGCGACTCCCCTTGTGATTTTGCATCCTTATTCAAGGCAGCGTTGCGGATATTAGAACTTGTAAATCCAGGACAAACCCACATCACATGGGTGCCAGTATGCAATAACTCAGTTCTAATGGCTTCTAGCCAGCCATTTAGTGCAAATTTAGACGCAGAATAGCCGCTTCTTCCAGGAAGGCCACGATACCCAGCGATAGAAGACACCCCCACAATCAACCCCTTTTGCTTCAATATGGCCGGCAAAGCAGCTTTAGTTGTGTAAACTGTGCCCCAAAAGTTGATATCCATCACTTGCTTCAATGTTTCTGTATTTGTTTCTGTAATCAACGCCCTCATGCTAATTCCAGCATTATTGATCAACACATCAATCTGTCCCCAAGTGCTTATGACATCTGCAATAAATTGTTCACATTCTTGTTCTTTACTAACATCTACACCTTTCAAAAACAAAGATGCACCAGGATGCTGCACTTGCAATTGATGTAATTTTTCCTGACTTCTTCCGCAGGTAGCAACTCTTGCACCCAAGGCTAGAAACTGCTCTACCAAAGCCTTTCCGATGCCATCCGACCCACCGGTTATGACCACTACTTGATTGTTGAATAAAGACATAAAAATGCGTTTGTACAAAAGTAATTGTTATTTGAAGATGAACCACTTAGGAGCAATTTAGAGGCAAAATAAAGTTCCCTTTTTATTTGGTTTGTTTCGATTAATCCTTATTTTTGCACTCCTCAAAAGGGAAACGGGTTAGAATTGGTAGCTCAGTTGGTAGAGCAATACACTTTTAATGTATGGGCCCTGGGTTCGAGTCCCAGCCAGTTCACAAAGCTTGTCACGAAAGTGACAGGCTTTTTTTATGCGAGGCCGCGAAACAAGCTTGCTTGATTGAGCGGATGAGCGTAAAAAAAGGAAACGAAACGCGAAGCGGTTCGTTGAAAAGCTTTGAGTAAGGACGCCATTTAGGGAAGTCGGCGCAACAAAGTGAAGCCGACAATCCCAAATATAAAAAACTCCGAAATCTTACAACTTCGGAGTTTTTTTATTGATTTTTAAGCTCAATTACTTCTTAGGCTCAGTAGGCTTATAGATTGCATTAGTTGCAAAATCAATAATTAGCCCAGCACCACCAAAAAAGAAGATGTCAGCTATTAAAGCGCCCACCTTTACTTGTCTTACTGGCTCACCAGGACCAGGCTTAATTTTTTGACTTGTTGTAACTTTACCACCAACGATTGTTGCGCAAGATGTCATTTCAAACATTAGCACTAAAGCACAAAATAAAACAGCAACTTTTTTCATTAATTTATATTTAATGGATTTAAAATTTTTCAACCTTGAAGATATGTGTAAACTTCATTATTCTAATATACCACATATAAGGTATAAATTAAAATCTTATTTCAAAGCTTACTAGCAACTTAGACTATTTGCAATACTGTGCAATTTGAGCCTCTACCCCAGGATATTTTTTTGCTTTTGCTGCTTGTAAAGCACTACATCCTGCCGCGTTATTACCCATTGCAATATAGGACATAGCCTTAAAGAATTCAGACTTGCCCGTATTGGCAGATGGTAAGTCAATGGCTCGATTAAAATATTGAATGGCTTTTTCATAAGACTTAGCGGTGTAGTAGCAAATACCCATATTTTCAAAATGAGTATAGTTAGAGGGTTCTGCAATACTCGCTTGTAAATAATAATTTGCAGCGACAGTATACTTCCCTTTTTGAAAAGCTTGTGCACCTAAGGCAGCATAATTGGGTAAACTACCATTGGATATAGCAGTACCGTACAATAAAGATTTTGTTCTCACAAAAATCGCACTATCTGCAGGGAATCTTGAAACCGCAGTGTCTAATAAAGCCCTGGTAACTGCAATATGGGTTTGATTGATCTCAATTAAGCCTAATATGTATTGGTTCCATCCTTCCCCACTATCTCTGTATTTGATATAGGTCTTAAACGCCTTAGTTGCTTCTGCAGTATCTTTCATTTTAGCAGATGCAAAAATCATATTCTTATAATAGCTTGTTGCTCTTGGCCAATTATAGAATGCTTTTTTAGCATAATAAAAAGTACTATCAAATTTACCTTGTGTCGAAAAAATAGCCGTCTTTATAAAGTCATTATAATGCAAGTATGGATTCACGTGATCACTTTCATTTAATAAGCGCATAGCTTCGTCATTCATCTTATCTCTTAAATAATACCTTGCAACCAATGCCTTAATAGGTAGTGTAGAGGTAGATAAATTAGGTATTTCAGGGAATGCATCCTTCACATCCTCTAATGCCATTTTAGGGTCTTCATTGATTTCCCCCATCACAAATTTTTGAACTTTGAGGGATGTGTAGGTTTGATAGTTCACGTAAATAGCACCTGCAATTAATAACAATGGGATAAACAACAATAGGGATAAATTGAATTCTTTCTTTTGACTATTCTTATTTGTACCCGTCAAATAAACAGGTAAAAATAATAAGGCTGCAGACATTGCAAACATGGTCTGCATAGAAGTTCTTTCGGCAGGGAAATTAAAAAAGGCATCTATAAAATAACAAGCTACAGCCATTAACGCGATTGCTACTATCAATTTATGTTGATCGTCTTTGGATTGCCTCCAAAATTGAATTGTCGTAATGCCAAGTAAAACAAATAAAGCGGCAAAACTTAATCCACCAATCACTCCTAAGTCTGCAAACATTTCAATATAATCATTGTGACAATGGTAAGGCACATATAAATCGTTGGTGTACTCCTTTTCATAAGGGATAGACGCCAACTTCCAGTTACCATACCCTGCACCTAAGAATGGATGTTTGGTGGAATAATCAATCGCTGCTTTCCATAATTTTATCCTACTATTTTGTTCACTTGCCACATTAATATCTCCTACTCTTTTTGTGATGGAACCATAACCACCCTGAAACCCTTGTATATCGACAGCCTTAGTCAACATTCCATTGGCTGCAAAAAAAGCAAATACTAAAGGAAGGATAAAATAAGCCAGTTGGGTGCCAATTGTTTTTGTATCCTTCTTATTCAATAAAACTATAGCCGTACTAAACAACACAAACAATACCCCTAAGCCTACATAAGTTGACCTTGTATTTAAAATAAATAATGCCATTATCCCAAGGAACAAAACAATCAAGCCAAATATTTTACCAATCAATTTATTATGTATGATCACAAATAATAAGAAAGGAAATTTAATCAACAGACTAGCTGCCATTACGTTCTTATTGCCGTTCTTTCCAGTCAAGCTCAATATATTCTGATCCAGGTTCATATCTACCATATTCTTGGAGAAGCCTGTGATCACATACATCGCATCAAATAAAAGTACAATGGCCACTAAAATAGATACTACATTAAAAAGCGTTGTCAGTTCTTTTTTATAAAACAGGATAGATAAGTTGATGAAAATTAAATAGGTGCTCAATAGTCTCGCCAAACAAACCAAGGTCTCTATGGCATTCATGGAATAAGTTAAAGAAAGCAATGCCCATAGCACCAAGAAACTATATACAATCGTGAATTTTAATTTTAAGATCGCTTCAATTGCAGTTTTATACTGTTGTTGATTGAATAAAATATAAGAGAGTATGGCAAAGTCCACTAAACTAACATACAACCATTGAGATCCCATCACATCTGCCCCTCCAAAATCTGGGATAAAATGAACAATTAAATATAAAAATGCACAAAACCCAGGACCCCATATATTTTTTTCGAATTGACTCATAGATTATTATTCTTAATGCTAAAGATAAGACAATAGTACATTAAATTTATCCCATTATTTATGGTATTTTCTATATAGAAAAATGTCTAAAAATAAAGAACCGTCCTAGTATTATATACAGGGACGGTTTCAAAAGGGGTAAAATTAAGGGCTACTTTGCGGCCAATTCAAATGTCTTTATTGATGTATTGGTCGCTTTAGATTTTGAGGTTACTGTAACAGTTGCTACACAAAGCACTCCTGCAGTCAAGCCCGATACTGTAACAGGATTACTAGCTGCAGAGGAAGTCTGGTTTGTAGTAAATACTGTCGTATTATCCAATTTCTTTTTTACTGTGACATCTACAGTTACACCATCTTTAGGTAATGTAGAAGTGATATTTGCATTCAAGATTAATGAAGTTCCTACAACTGGAAATACAGTATTGTAATTCACTTCTGAACCTGCTACATCCACTTTAAATACAATATCAGCTTCCGTAACCACAACGGGTGGTGGTGTTGGAGGAGTTGGTGCTGGACTATCCCCTCCTTTACTACATCCAGCAAAAGCACAGATAAAAAAACTTAAAGCAAGGATGCTTTTCTTTCTAATTAAAAATTTTAAATATTGCATAAGTTATAATTTAACCATTTTAAATTGATGAGATACTTTTAAGCCCACCGAAGCCACTCTAAGGAAATATAGCCCAGGACTTAATTCATTGAATGTTAATCTTGATCCTGCCGTAATTCCAATTCTTGTTGCAACTTTTGCGCCTGTTGAAGCAGAGAATACTTCAATATTCAATCTTTGATGCCCTTTTACAACAAAGTCTATATTCACAAAATTGATAAAAGGATTGGGCGTTAATTTTATAAACTCGCCATTATTCAATCGAACAATATCAGTAACCAAGTAATAATAAGGACTACTCATTGCACTTATACAACCATTTTGAGTTGTTTTCACAGAGTAAGAGCCTGCACTAGCAGGTTTGAATTTTTGCGTGGTATCTGATATTTGTGTGCCGTCTTTAAACCATGTAACTCGACCTACATTCGATACCAAATTATTAGCAGTGTCTCTACTTAATATTGGAGCTACTGGAATTGGATGAATTGTAACACTAAGTTTAGACCTTAAACTTTCACATCCTGTTGCTGATGTAATTTGACTTAGATAGTAGCTACTTGTCCCAACAACAGAAGTAATTGGTTTAATTGCTGTATTAGAGGATGTGCCACCGGTCGCACTTGTACCATACCAAAGTATAGTATTACCAGTTGTTGGATTTACTCTAAGCGTATCTACTGACGCATTATTACAGTAGAAAGTGTCCCTAACTGATGGTGCGTTTGGTAATGGATTGATAGTAACACCAATTTTTGCTCTTGCCCCTTCACAACCTGTCGCATTATTAATTTGACTTACATAATAACTAAAAGTTCCTGTTGTGGCTGTATTTGGCTTGGATCCAAAAGTACTAGCGGTGCCTCCAGTCGCACTGGAACCATACCAACTTAAACTATGGTTAGCCAATGGCGTTGCCTTTAAAGTATCTGCATTAATGTTATTACAATAGCTTGTGTCTTTAACTGAAGGAATAGCAGGTGCAGGATTAATTTTGACTGTAATCTTAGCCCTTGGACTTTCACAACTAGTTGTATTATTTATCTGAGATACATAATACGCTTTTGTTGTTGTATCAGTAGTTGAAGCAACAACTGCATTAGTGTTACCTGAACCACCTGTGGCGCTTGTGCCATACCAAGTGATTGAATTACCACTTAACCCAGTCGCGAATAAGGTTGAAGCGCTTGTATTTTGACAAAAAACAGTGTCTTTAACTAATGGAAGAGCAGGTAATGAATTTTTAGTAATCGAAATTGTATCCGATGAAATACTACATCCCAAACTATCAGTTCTTATTACAAATAGTTTTGTCGTATCAGAAAAAGTCTTAGTACTTACATTTGTCAAATCACTCTTAGTTCCAAAATACCATTTTAAAGAATCACTTTTATTTACCCCTGTAATTGATAATTTTAATGAATCACCAGAACAGAATGAAAATTTATTAGTGCTAAAAATTGGTTTAGTGATATTCGCACAATTTAGTTGGAATAAAATTGATGCTCTTTTTAAATTATCCATATCATACATAACAAGTGCATTTATATTATTCTTATAATTTGGATATTTAATCAATTCCATGCTTTTAAAATAACTACTATCTATTTTTTTTCCAGACTCAAGTCTTAAATCTCTAATAAATGTTTTATCGAATTTACCATTAACAATTTTATAATAATTACCTAATTCTCCCACATTTCTATTCCCCCAGTTACCTGGTATCATTTCAATTCCATCTGCATTATCGTCAATATCCAATCCATGTGAAAGCAACTCTGTATTTCTATCAAAACCACTATCTTTAAAAAATTGAGTGGTTAAATCTTTTCCATTTAAACCTAACACCTTCCAACCATATGCATATCTGTCTATGTTCTTTGTGTAATAATTATTCATATAAAATCCGCCTACCACTATTTCTTTTTCACCATTCTTATCAACATCCATTTCATATGCACTAATTTTTTCATGTATGTTGAATTTGTAGAAATCATCTGCGTTTTGTTTTGAATATTTTATTGGAATGAAAATCGAATCTCTATTCAAACTATATGTTTGAATTTTTTTTGTATTAAAATCATATTTAGCATATGTAAACTTCCTAAAATTAAACGGTTGCCAATCAGGCTCATTAATTTCTAATGAAATTGAACTATCTGCTAAAATTACTGCGAACTGATTTTCATTATTAAAATTTGCGACATTAAAAAGTGGGTACCTACTTATCTTATTATTGAATCTTTGATTCCAAGCACTCGTTAAGTCAGTATTTGTTTTGAAAAACTTCTTCGTTATTTTATTATACTTATATACAAGCACATAATCAGGACCTCTATCTGTTGCAATTATTTCATCAGAACCATCTTTATCAATATCTGCAACATAAGTTGACTCAACATTTAAATTATTTACATCTAATGTTAAAGTATCAAAGCTTTTACCATTATTTATAAAAACTATTTCAGGCCAGTTATCATTAACCATTTCTGGACTATATTTTCTATTGCTGTCTGCACCATGATAATTAGATATAATATAATGATAATCAATTAGTCCATCGCCATTGAAATCTCCAAAGCTCCCAAGCCACATATCACCTTTCCCCTTGATTACATAATTTGTATCTAAAGTAAATTTACCTTGTGAATTTTGAATAAATATCCCTTTGACATATTCTCGTGTAATATTATTACTAGGGAATAATTGAAATGTTAAATCAGGTAAACCATCTTTATTAAAATCGAATAAATCTACACCTTGATTAGTCCCAATATTACCAAGAGGGCCCTGTTGATTTCCAGGACCTGGGTTTGCTGGATCAACCCCGCCGTTATTTCTTTGTAACCATGATGAAAATCCCTGAGGAAAAACTAATATACTATCTTTTACAACCCATTTTTGAGATTGTAATTCCCCGAGAAATAAAAAGATGAATCCCATGAATAAAAGGAATCGTTTCATAAACTGATTTTTAAATTAAAAATTCAGCTTTTGGGGTTCCTAAAAATAAGAACTTTACTTATATAAAAAATATTTAATTTTAATATAAGTAAACCCTAATTCATTGAATCAAAGCCTTATATCTAATATTTTAAGTAATTTCAACTTATAAATAACCCATTTTGGAAAACATCAGCTGTTATTACGATGGACAAATAAGTCCTTTTAGCCAAACCGGCATGTCTTTGAACGACTTATTGATTCAAAGAGGGTATGGTATTTTTGACTACCTAAGGGTGGTGGATAACAAGCCTTTATTTGTGCAAGACCATTTAGACCGTTTGTACCAATCTGCAGCATTGATGCATATGGATGTGCCTCAATCAAAGGAAGCGATTTTAAAAATTGTAATGGAATTAGTGGCAAAAAATGATATGCCCTATTCTGGCCTTAAATTGATTGTTTCTGGCGGAGACAGTTCGGATGGATATGCTTTAGAACAACCTAGGTTAACGATTATTCAACAGCCTTTACCCGTTCCTTCCAATCAGTTTTCAGTGAATCCTTTTATATTAATGAGTCATCCTTTTCAGCGTCAATTGCCTCAGGTTAAAACGACTGATTATTTGATGGCAATTTACTTGCAACCTCAATTAAAAGCATTTGGTGGACAAGATATTTTATATACCCACGAAGGAATGATAAGAGAATGTCCTAGATCTAATTTTTTCTTGATTTCTGAGCAAGGACATATTGTAACTGCTAAGGACCAAGTATTAAAAGGGATCACTAGAAAAAATATTTTAGAAGAAGCTACAGCAAATGGCATCACCGTTGAAGAGAGGCCAATAGCCCTTGAAGAAATCAAGACTGCAAAAGGTGCATTCATTGCTAGTTCTACTAAGCGCATTATTCCAGTTAGTAAAATAGATGCCACCAATATCCCAACTGACTCCCCTATTTTACAAAAAGTATTTGATTTACTTGTTCAAAAAGAACAAGCTTATTTAAATGGATAAACGAAAAGTTCTAAACATAAAATATAAAAAAAAGGACTAACTAAATTTATTAGTTAGCCCTTTTTAATTGATCAGACCAATTTATTTCAATTGCTTTCTTAAAGCATCTAATTTACCTACATATAAACTACGGCCATGTGTGCCTAAAATAATCTCATGGTCTCTTGGGTGAATCTCTAAGTCATGAACTGGAACACTTGCTGGCAAGCCTTTTGTCCAAGCCATAGAACTATTTCCTCCATCCAAACTCACGTACAATCCACCATCGGTACCCACATACAATACTTGTTCTGCAACAGCATCTTCCTTAATCACATTCACTGGTTCTGATGGCAAGTCTTTCATGATTTGTTTCCATGTAGTTCCATAATCATCGCTTTGATATACATAAGCATTAAAATGATCATTACGGTATCCATTCAATGTTACATATACTCTTGCAACATTGTACTTGCTCGCAATGACTCTACTAACGTATAAACCCTTTGGTAATTTTTGACTAATCAAACTAAAACTATTTCCTCCATCTTTTGAAACTTGTACATTACCATCATCTGTGCCTACATAGATCAACCCAAAACGAATTGGACTTTCACTGATTGTAGTGGTTGTTCCAAATGGCACATCACCCTGAGCTGGATTGGTTGTTAAGTCTGTACTTAAAGTCACTAAACTATCTCCCTTACTCATTGAGCGGTGGAATTTATTTGAACCAAAATAAAATACATCTTGGTTATGACGGCTCAATAAAATTGGTGACTGCCAGTTGTATCTTACTGCAGGCTCACCTAAATCGCGCGTTGGACGAACTGATTTACGCTCCTTAGTCGCTAAATTTTGTCTGCTATAAGCTCCAAATTGAGAACCACTGTATACTGTCTTATTGTCTCTCCAATCTACTTGCACTTGCATACCATCTCCACCTCCTATCATCGTATATGGATTATGTCCACCATCATACCAATCGTAGTTTTCCTTTGTTGCACTTGAACCAAACCAAGTACCATTGTCTTGCAATCCACCATACACATTATAAGGCTTCGCCATATCGATTGCGATATTGTAAAACTGTCCTACAGCTGGTGTATTGGCTTTAAACCAATGCGCTCCATTGTCATAAGTGATATTACAACCACCATCATTACCAATAATCATATGACTATCTCGTGCACCATTCATCCAAACAAAGTGATGATCCGCGTGCACATTCTCTTTACCAATTGAACTAAATGTTTTTCCGCCATCCGTACTTAATAAAACGCTAACACCTGTGATAGCAATTTTATCTGGATTGCTTGGGCTCACAAATACTTTACCAAAATAATAACCATAAGTACTATATAATTCTATTGGCTTAACATGTGTTTTAACCCAGCTTAAACCCGCATTGTCAGAACGATACACTTGCGCACCATAAATTGGTGTTTCAAACAAAGCGGTGTTTGCATCGTACAAATAATCCCATATACAATTTGGGGCCAATTTACCTGACTTCACATCTTTCTTAATACTTTCTGCACTGTTTTTAGCTGGAATACCATTACGTGGAGACTTTAAAAAAGCATTTAATTTTCTGTCATCTAAAGCAAGGAACTGATCTACTGTCAATGTTTTAAAATCTCTTAACACATACCTTGAAGTATCTGCAGCTTTTTGCATTGCAGTATCAGGTTGGTGAAAATTATTATCTACAATCGCATACACGATAGATGGATTTTTTGGATACACAGCCAATCCAATTCTACCAACGCCATCTCCTGAAGGAAACCCGCTAGTTGGTGTAGATATTAAAGTCCATTTGTCACCGCCATCTGTACTCTTATAGATACCTGAAGTTTTTCCTGATTCTTCAAAATTGGATGCAGTTCTTGTTCTATACCACATTACAGCATATAAATTTTGTTCGTTACTTGGATCTATATCCACATCAATAGCACCTGTATTTGCATCTATTGCTAAAGTTTGGTTCCAAGTTTTACCAGCATCTGTTGTTTTATAAATACCTCTTTCTTTACTCTCTGAATATAAATGACCTAGAACAGCCACCCATGCAGTGTTTGGATCTTTTGCAGATAATTGAATCTTACCAATATGGTGACTCTCTGGCAATCCAAGGTATTCCCAAGACTTACCATTATTTGCAGAACGATACACCCCTAAACCAGCATAAGTAGAACGGCTACTATTCACTTCGCCTGTCCCTACCCAAATATGTCTGTTCTGCCAGTTCACTGCAATATCACCAATTGTTAAAACATCCACTGAATCAAAAATGGATGTAAAACTTTGTCCATTGTTTTTGGTTTGCCATAAACCACCAGAAGCATATGCTACATAGAATTCTGTAGGGTCTTGAGGATTCACCTCAATGTCCACTACACGACCACTCATAACAGAGGGGCCAATATTTCTAAAACCTGTTTCATTTAAGGTAGATCGACTCAACAATTGCTTTCTTTGGTCAATTGATTTTAATCTTTCTTGAGCAGATGTTGCTTTAATTTGTGCTTGTACAAATAAAGTACAAAATAGGGCCGAGATGGTTAAAAGTCTTTTCATGCAATCAAATTTTTATTAAGGTTTTGAAGTTAAGACTTTTTCAAAAGCAATCATAAAAAAAATGACCAATGTGTATTCGCTTAGTTTTACCTCTTTTTTATTGTAAATTCGAGCATGCATATCCTAATCGTTAACAATACCAATATCCCAGTTAAGCAATATGGCGGAACCGAAAGGGTGATCTGGTGGTTAGGCAAGGAATTGGTTAAAAGGGGGCATCAGGTGTCCTATTTGGTTGGTCCTGGTTCCCATTGTGATTTTGCGACTGGCGTGCATACATTGAATCATTCGATACCATTTAATCAACAAATACCTGCTGGGGTGGATCTGGTACATTTAAACTGTAAGGTGAACGAGCAGCCAAATATCCCCTATATTTTTACCTTACATGGCAATAACAATGACCAATATCCATTGGATTTGAATATAGTTTTTGTATCAAAGAATCATGCAAGCAGATACGGCAGCGATTCTTATGTGCACAATGGCATTGACCCAGCAGATTATGGAGACCCAGGGCTTGATCAGAAAAGAAACTATTTTCATTTTTTAGGGGATGGCGCATGGCGTGTAAAAAATCTAAGAGGCGCTATTAAGATCGCACAACAATCGAAAATTAAATTTAGAGTGATTGGAGGAAAACGTTTCAATTTTAACCAAGGCATACGACTCACTTTTGATCCTCGTATAAAATTTGAAGGATTGATTGGAGGCGCAGAAAAAAATAATTTACTTAAAGGTTCAAAAGGCTTGATTTTCCCTGTACTTTGGAATGAGCCATTTGGATTATCTATTGTGGAGAGTCTTTACTTTGGATGCCCTGTCTTTGGCACACCCTATGGCTCCTTAAAAGAAATCATTCAACCAAATGTAGGTGTAACAAGTAATTCATTAAGTGCACTTGTGGATGCCGTTCAAAATGCAAATCAATTTGATCCAAAAATTTGTCACGAGTATGTGATGGAAAATTTCACAAGCACTCAAATGACAAATGCATATTTATCAAAATATGAAATGGTTATGAATGGTCAGCAATTAAATAAAATAGCGCCCACATTAACGACGATCCAAACAGAAAAATTTCTTCCTTTTTTACCCTAAGCAAATTAATTTACTACTTAGTTTTTTAATGCAGAATTAAAATTATTATCCATTAAATTAATGGCTTCATAATAACCCTGCTTATGCCATTTACAACGTGCTAAATAGGCTACCAATTGTTGATGCAAAAGCGGATTTTGCAACATTGTTGCAGGCAATCCTTTTTGTTTTGTCTTTCGTAAGTATTGATCCATTGACTTTGTTAGATCTTGCTTTGCATAACCAGCCACAAATGCTTGAACAGATGGATATTGATTGATGCTCTTTTGTGCTATAAGATAATATTGTAACACAAATTCATTCATGTAGCCTTGAACATATAAATTGGCATAATTTGAGTCTGCATACAATGCATTGGTTGGCAACCATTGATTCGGAATAATACCCCCGCCACCATACACCGTATTGCCTTTTGGCGTTTTATACGCCTTACCAATAGATGCAGTATCTATATTACCTTCATTGGATTGCACCATGCGTTCAAGAAAGTCATGCTCATATGCCATCTTGCCATTTTGATAAGGACGTTGAATATTACGCCCTAATGGTGTAAAGTATTTTGCAGTTGTCAACCTTAATGCCCCACCATTGGATAATCTAAATTGTTGTTGCACCAATCCTTTGCCATAAGACCTTCTTCCAACTACTTTTGCTCTATCCCAATCTTGCAAGGCACCTGCTAATACTTCGCTTGCAGATGCGGAGGTTTCATCCATCAAAATAGTAATATCCCCTGTCTCAAATAAACCTTCTCTTTTGCTATAATAATTTACCCTTGGCGCATGTAAGCCTTCTGTATAAACAATTAATTTATTCCCAGCCAATAACTCATCTGCAATCCCAACGGCTTCAGACAATAATCCGCCCCCATTCCCTCTCAAATCAATCACTAGCGACTTCATCCCTTTTTTTAATAAAGGCTCCAATGCTTGCATGAATGCTTCATAAGTCCTATCCGCAAATTTGTCGATTTTAATATACCCAATAGTATCGCTCACCATATAAGCAGCATCAATTGGCGAAACAGGAACAGATGCTCTAGTTAAATTAAAAGTTAATTTTTGTTGATTACGTAATACCACTAATTTTAAATTTTCATCGGCCGGTCCTTTTATTTTTCGCTTGACCGCTTCCCCATCTAATTTATTACCTGATAATTTAACTGTATCATCCACTGTCAATAAAATATCTCCAGTTTTTAGTCCGACCTTCGCAGCTGGTCCACCAGGTAAAACATATGCTACAAAAACGCTGTCCCTGAATTGTTGAAATTCTATACCTATGCCTTTATAATTCGGTTGCAATTGTTCATTGGCCTCCAATAAATCTGCAGGTGGGATATACAAAGAATGGGGATCTAATTGTCCTAAATAAAAATCGGCTAATTTAGTTTGAGTGCTGTCCGTATTAACTTGTTCTACATATTTTGATTTCACCAATTCAATGATCTCATCCATTGCAGAATTTGAATCAGATGAAGGGAATCCTATTGAGAAACTTCCTTTTAAAAAAATCCCTATTCCAATACCTAATAAAAGTACAACTGCATAGAGAATTGGGGTCACCCAACTTGTTTGGGTCGATCGAGGTTGATTTTGTTGCATGTTATATGAATTCTTGGCAAATTTACATCAATTCAAAATGAAATGGCTAATTTCATGTCTTAGTTCAACTACTATGAAAAAGACTTATTTAATAGCAGATAGCGGTGCCACAAAATGCCAATGGACCTTAGTACAAAATGGCAAGCGACAAACCATTAAAACTACTGGCATTAGCCCCTACTTTTTAAGTCTTTCAGATATTGTACAAATTGTAGAAAAGTCATTCCAGAAAAAAGTAGATTTAAACAAAGTAGATGCAGTCTACTTTTATGGAACGGGGCTTAGCAATCCAGACAATGTAATCATTTTAAAAAAGGCATTAAAAGCCGTTTTCAAGAATGCAAAATTAGATATCCAAACCGATTTAATGGCCATTGCTAGAGCTGCTTGTCAGGATAAAAAAGGAGTGGTTTGTATTTTAGGTACAGGATCCAATGCAGGATTTTACAATGGCAAAAAAATCACTAAAAACAGTCCAGGTTTGGGTTATGTGTTGGGCGACGAGGGAAGCGGTGCTTATTTAGGTAAAAAAGTGTTACAGTACTTTTTATACAATACATTTGACGAAGAGTTGATGAACATGTTTGATAAGAAATACCACTTGGATCGTGCTGCTATTTTAAATAAAGTATATAAAGAACCTACTCCAAATAGTTATATTGCAAGCTTTACAGATTTCTTGGTAGAAAACAGAGGACATTATATGATTGAAAATATCATTGAAGATGGCTTGAACGATTTCTTTTTTACCCATCTAAATAAATTAAATGAGTCTTGGTTACACCCTATTCATTTTGTAGGTAGCGTAGCTTATGGCTTTAAAGATGTCTTAAAACAATTGGCCGAAGGCTATGAAATTGAATTAGGCAAAATTGTCAAATCTCCAATGGTTGGATTGATTGAATACCATAGCAAAAACTAGGTTCAGATGCACGATATAGAGCCTTATTATCATTGGCGACATTTATATACTGCAGAAGCAGATCCTAAGTCTATTTTTTTTGGCAGGACTTATAGTGAATTTGAGTTTTCACAAACGGTGTATAATTATTATATCCATCCGCAATGGGATGAATTTGGAAGTAAAACATTGTACTTGAAAATTTTATACACAGACTATGATGCAAAATTTGCCATTATAGAACTCATAGGTGAATGGAATGATACGATTGAAAATGATATCATGGAATTGAAACGAGAAGTGCTGGATAAATTAATGGCAGAGGGTATTATTAAATTTATTTTGATTGCAGAAAATGTATTCAATTTTCATAGTGGGGATAAAGATTATTACGAAGAGTTGTATGAAGAATTATCCGACGAAGATGGATGGGCCATATTGGTCAATTTCAATCCGGCTGCCCAACATGATTTTCTATTGCGAAAATTAAACCGATACATTGAGCTAATGGAGATTAGTGCATGGCGCACCTACAAGCCTGAACATTTTTTCCAATTCATTGACCAGAAATTAAGTCAAAGGTTAGATTTGTAAAATTGATATTGAAGTTGAAAAGTATTACTTGTTTAATTTGACGACTATAATGAATCAAATCAATCAACAAGACTAATAAACAAGGTCTTCGTAAGCTGCCAATAATTCTCTGTGAGCATGGTCATCCTTAGCTAATTTACAAGCTGCCATCCCTTTTTCATACCATTCAATGGCTGCCTCCTTTTCAGAAAGCGCCTCTAAACATTTTGCTAAATGGTAGTAGGAACCCACATAATCCGGTGACTCCGTCAAGATTTCAGTAAACAAGGCTTTTGCCTTTTGCAAGTCCCCTATTTTGATATACTCCAAAGCCAAAGCATGTCTTAAAAAGTTATCCTTAGGTTGTTGATTTAAAAATTCAATAATTCTTTCAATTCGTTGCATCTTGTCTTATATTTGCATTAGTTGCATAAACAACCAAAAAGTATTAGACTATGAAGTTATTAGTTTGCATCAGCAAAACACCAGACACCACATCTAAAATTGCCTTCACCGAAGGTAATACAAAGTTCGATGAAAACGGCGTACAATGGATCATCAATCCATATGATGAATGGTATGCCTTAGTTAGAGCGATCGAAATGAAAGAGCAAGATCCTGCTGTTACCATTCACCTTGTTACGGTGGGCGAAGCAGATGCAGAACCAATCATCAGAAAAGCATTGGCTTTAGGTGGAGACGAAGCCATCCGTATAAATATACAAAGCAATGATTCTTTTGTAGTGGCAAGTCAAATTGCTGCAATTGCAAAAGAAGGTGCGTATGATTTAATATTAACTGGTAAAGAAACCATTGACTACAACAGTGCTTGTATCGGCTCCATGTTGTCTGGCCTTTTAGATTTACCTTATGTTTCACTTGCCAATCAAATGACATTAAACGGCAACACTGCTAGTGTAAAAAGAGAAATCGAAGGTGGAGAAGAAACCTGCGAAGTTACCCTTCCTGCAATTGTTAGTTGTCAAAAAGGCATGGCAGAACAAAGAATTCCAAATATGCGCGGTATCATGGCAGCAAGAACAAAACCATTGAAAGTGGTTGAACCAATCGCTGTTCAAGCAACCACCTCTATTAAAAATTATGATTTACCTCCTGCAAAATCTGGCGTAAAATTAGTTGCAGCAGACAATGTGGAAGAACTAGTAAGATTATTAAAAGAAGAAGCAAAAGCATTCTAAACAATTCAAATCGAAAAAAAATGGTACTTATATATATTGATCAAGCAGACCAACAAATTAAAAAATCTTCTCTAGAAGCTATTTCTTATGGTGCTGCCCTTGCAAAGCAATTAGGCGTATCAGCAGAAGGTATCCTACTTGGAACAGTGACAGATGATTTGGCAGGCCTAGGAAAATATGGCTTACAAAAATTACATCAAGTAGCTGATGCGAACTTGAATCATTTTGATGCAAAAGTTTTCACACAAGTATTGACTGAAGCTGCAAAAGCCGCTAATGCATCCGTACTTGTTTTTGCCCATAACTTAAATGGAAAAGCAATTGCTCCAGCTGTAGCTGTAAAATTACATGCAGGTATTGTGACTGGCGCGAATAGCTTACCTGATACAAGCAATGGATTCACAGTAACTAAAACTGTTTTTTCTGGAAAAGCATTTGCACAAATCAATATCGATACACCAGTTAAAGTAATCTCTATCAACCAAAATTGTTTCGGTGTGCATACACAAGAAGGCAGTTGCGCTGTAGAAGCTTTATCTATCACAATTCCTGCAGCATCTATTAAAGTCACTGCAACTCATAAAGTAGAAGGTGAAATTCCATTAACCGAAGCGAATCTAGTAGTGAGTGGTGGACGTGGATTAAAAGGACCAGAAAACTGGGGTATTATTGAAGATCTTGCTAAAGTATTAGGCGCAGCAACAGCTTGTAGTCGCCCAGTATCTGATTCAGATTGGAGACCACACCATGAGCATGTGGGTCAAACAGGGGTTCAAGTGGCACCCAATTTATATATCGCTGTAGGTATTTCTGGGGCCATCCAGCATCTTGCTGGGGTGAACAGAAGTAAGACCATTGTGGTCATCAATAAAGATCCAGAAGCACCTTTCTTTAAAGCTGCTGATTATGGTATTGTTGGGGACGCATTTGAAGTCTTACCAGCCCTTACAGCTGCCATACAAAAATCAAAGGCCTAATTCAAATCAATGCTTTTTTGATTTAACTTTGTAAGGCAAATTATCTTATGCAAAAAATTGAACTAGAAATTGTAGCCCTATCACATAGTATCACCCAATCGAATTCCTATGCGGTTATTTTAGGAGAAGTGAATGGGCTGAGACGTTTACCTATTGTAATTGGCGGATTCGAAGCGCAGGCAATTGCAGTTGCATTGGAAAACATGCACCCTTCTAGACCCCTGACACATGATTTGATGAAAAATTTCATGACCGCATTTAACCTTCAATTACAAGAAGTGTATATCTGTGATTTACAAGAAGGTATTTTCTATTCAAAATTGGTTTGTTTCAATTCAAACGATACAATCGAAATTGATAGTAGAACAAGCGACGCCTTGGCTTTGGCTGTTCGTTTTGGATGTCCTGTTTATGTGTATGAACATATCCTGGATCAAGCTGGATTGACCAACGAAAAGTCAGATAAAGTTGATATGCCTGCTACAATTACTAAAACCACTGATCGAAGTGATTTAGCTAAACTTTCATTGGCAGAATTGAACCAATTACTTAGTGAAGTTTTAGAACAAGAAGATTATATACGCGCCATTGATATCAGAGACGAAATCAATAAACGCAGTGAACCAAAGCAGCCTTAGGATGATTCAATTTCCCAACTGCAAAATTAACCTTGGTCTTTCTATCCTTGCAAAAAGAGCAGATGGCTACCATGAACTTGAAACCGTATTCTATCCCATTGCAGTTTCAGATGCTTTAGAAATTTTACCTTCCGACAATTTATCATTAACGCAAACTGGCATTGCTGTTCCAGGAGACCCAGTTCAAAATCTTTGTTTGAAAGCCTATCATTTGCTTAAAAAAGATTTCCCTAATCTTCCAGCAGTAAAAATGCATCTCCAAAAAAATATTCCAATGGGTGCAGGCTTGGGTGGTGGCTCAAGCGATGGCACGTCCACTTTGCTTATTTTAAACCAACAGTTTTCATTGGGCTTGAATGATCAACAATTAATTGATTACGCAAGTCAACTTGGAAGCGATTGCCCATTTTTTGTTTACAATAAAGCATGTCATGCTACAGGAAGAGGTGAAGTTTTAACTCCTATTGAATTAGATCTTACAAACTATCAATTTTTGTTAGTGCACCCTGGTAAACATATTTCTACTGCCTGGGCATTTCAACAATTGAATCCAAATACAAAATCAGAAAGCATTCTATCCATCATTCAAAAACCAATTTCAGAATGGAAGGCTTTATTGATCAATGATTTTGAAGCCCCTGTATTTAAAGCCGAGCCTACCCTAATTGCTATTAAAGAACAACTCTATCAACTAGGTGCCATTTATGCCAGCATGAGTGGTTCAGGAAGTTCTTTATTTGGCATCTTTCCAAAACATCATTTTGAGCATGCACCAACCATTGAACATGCCTTAAGTGTTGACTTAATCTAGATTTTTACATCAAACCGGGCTTTTTTATTATATTAGAGGAATCAGTGTTACAAATGAAAAAAATCATTCGCCCTTTTCAAATTTTATATTGTATTTACGCTTTATGCATCTTTACATGTTTGACAATTGTATCCCTATTTGCAATGTTATTTATTCTGCCATTGGGTGATAAATATTTAACCATCGGCATCTATAAAATTGGGCGATATTTTTCTAAAACATTGTACCTATTCATAGGTATGCGACATCAAGAAATTTACGAGGGCATCCATCATTTTGATAAAGCACATGTATTTGTTGGAAATCATAATTCATACATGGATATTCCTCCTATTGTCCAACTAAAACATCAACCCATTAAACCTTTGGGTAAATTCGAATCTTCTAAAATTCCACTTTTCGGATTATTCTATAGACATATTGTAATTATGGTGGATAGGTCAAATCCAGAAAAAAGAGCACAAAGTCTTCAAAATTTAAAGGAGGCCTTGAAACAAAAAATATCCATATTTATTTTCCCAGAAGGTACTTTTAGTATGACTGAAGAAAAGCCATTAAAGGATTTTTACAATGGCGCTTTTAAATTAGCAATTGAAATGCAGGTTCCAATTCAACCTGTACTCATGGTAGATTCAGTGGACAGAATGCATTTTAGTGGCATTTTTACCCTCAGCCCAGGCATCTGTCGCGTTGTCTATTTGCCAACTGTATATGTGGATAATTATAAGATTGAAGACCTTGAAATTTTGAAGCAACAGGTACACAAAATGATGGATGACGGATTAAGAAGATATCGCCAGTATCCAGCTTCTTAATGTATTTTTGTAGCCCTTATGTACGCCGAAATCATCATACCATTAGCCCTTCCAAAAAACTATACATGGGCCATCCCCACTGAATTTTCGGATGGTGTAATGATTGGTATGCGCGTAGAAGTGGTATTGGGTTCCAATAAACGTTATGCTGGAATTATTAAAAAAATCCTAGCAGATAAACCTGATGGATTCAATCCAAAGCCAATATTGGGGATTTTGGATGATGCGCCCATTGTATATCCAGCGCAATTGCAATTATGGGAATGGATGGCAAGTTATTATATGTGTACGGAAGGCGAAGTCATGCAAGCGGCAGTTCCAAGTCATTTAAAAATATCTAGTGAAAGTATATTTATTTTAAATGAAGATGCAGCGATTGATAGTCTTCATCTTAGTGATACAGAATATATTATTTCTGAAGCATTGCAAATAAAAAAACAATTAAGCTTAGTTGAAATACAAAAACTATTAGATAAAAAATCGGTTTATCCAGTCATCAATAAACTCATCCAAAAAGGCATTTGTTCGGTAGAGGAAACAATGCATGACAAGTATACTATTAAAGTAGAAAATTTATTGCATTTACATCCCGACTTTCATGCAGAATCCGCATTAGAACAATTGATGAATGATTGGACCAGGGCTCCAAAACAACTAGCACTCCTACTTGCCTTCTTGCATCTACAAAAAACAGAAGGACAGGTGCAACAAAAAGCATTACTAGAAAAATCAGGTGCTGCAAATGCCCAATTAAAAGCATTGATTGACAAAGGCATCCTTGTAGTTGAAAAAAGAAAAATAGATCGCTTGGCTGTTGATTTAAGTTTGGGTAATACCCACTTACACCAATTGTCTGCAGCGCAGCAACTTGCATATGATTCCATTGTGGAACAAATGAAAACACATTCGGTTAATTTATTACATGGCATCACCGGAAGTGGCAAAACGCAGATTTATGCCGCATTAATTGAAAATGCTATTCAGTCTAATCAACAGGCTTTGTATATGCTACCTGAAATTGCATTGACTGCACAAATGATTCGACGTCTTAAGCAATATTTTGGTGGTAAAATTGCAATTTATCATTCTAAATTCAATCCTAATGAAAGAGTTGAAATTTGGAATAAAGTTAAGTCTGGTGAAATTAAAATTGTATTAGGAGCTAGGTCGGCCTTGTTCCTGCCCTACCATAATTTATCCTTAGTCATTATAGACGAGGAGCATGATGCTTCTTATAAACAACAAGACCCTGCACCAAGATACCAAGCAAGAGATACTGCCATTTATTATGCCAATCAGTTGGGTGCAAAAGTGGTATTAGGATCTGCTACGCCGTCCATTGAAACTTATTATAATGCGATGCAAAATAAGTTTGGCTACTACCATTTAAAAGAAAGATTTAGCGAAGGTGCTTTGCCACAAATGATTGTTGTGGATACTAAAAAACAAAGCGAACAGTCTGCTATTTTAACGCCACAATTATTAGAAGCGATACAAACTACAGTTGCAAAAAATAAACAAGTCATTTTATTTCAAAACAAAAGAGGTTACGCGCCTTATATGATTTGTGAAACCTGTGGTTGGATACCACATTGCAAACAATGTGATGTTAGCTTGACCTTGCATAAAGGGAAAAATATGTTGTCTTGCCATTATTGCGGTGCAGCTTATCCAGTAGTACAAACTTGTGAAGCCTGTGGTAAGCAAAGTTTCAAACAAAAAAGTTTTGGTACTGAACAAATTGAAGAAAAATTAGCTTTGGCTTTACCACAACTCCGAATTGCAAGAATGGACCTCGATAATATTAAAGGAAAAAATGAGCACGATCATTTAATTCAGCAATTTGAAAGAAGAGAAATTGATGTATTGGTTGGTACACAAATGGTGGTTAAAGGATTAGACTTTGAACATGTAGACCTAGTGGGTATTGTGGACGGTGATAGCTTATTAAACTTCAATCAATATAGGGTCAATGAAAGGGCTTTCCAAATGATGGAACAAGTGAGCGGAAGAGCGGGTCGAAAAAATGATCAAGGTAAAGTGATTATGCAATTGAGTCAAACAAATCATCCTATTGTGGCATTCGTGCATACCCACGACTACCATGCATTTTACGAATTTGAGATCAATAATAGAAAACACTTTGCTTATCCTCCTTTTAGCAGGTTAATGAGTATTTTATTTAAACATAAAGAAAACCATATTGCAGAAGAAGCTGCAAATCATTTTTTAAAATCATTGGACCCAATGATTCAAAAAACCGTCATGGGACCGGCTCAACCCATTATCAATAGAATAAGGAATAAATATATTTGGGAGCTATGTGTTAAAATAACTAAGCAACCACAGCAATTACAAATTGCAAAAAAACAACTATTGCATTTTATTCAATTAATTTCAGTGCACCCAAGGTACAAATCTGTGCAGATTATCATTGACATCGACCCTAACTAAATAAAGTCAGATGATGTATAGTAAAGTTAGAAAATGTAATTAGTATTGAATAGTCAAGTCTACCCTTCTGTTCTGAGCTCTTCCCTTATTTGATTCATTACTTGCAACAGGTTGTGTATCTGCCAATCCAAGTATGGATGTTCTATTGATTGCAAGGCCTTTTTTAACTAAATAAGCTTGTACTTTCTTTGCTCTTGATAAAGACAATGGATCATTGATTTTTCGAGATCCAGTATTATCTGTGTGGCCAGTAATCAATAATTTAGTAGCAGGGTATTGTGTCATGATTTGCAACAATGAATCCAAACCTTGTAAAGATTTAGTCGCAATATTAACTTGTCCAGTTTCAAATTTTAAAGCAGCTGCAATATTATCGAGCTTAGGCTGAAGGTCTTCACAGCCATTATTGCTAGCAATACCAGCAACGGTAGGACATTGATCTAGTTCGTCATTCACACCATCTTTATCTGTATCTGGAATGGCACAGCCTTTGTAAGCTGGTAATCCAGGTACAGTTGGACATGCATCTTTATCATCTGGTATACCATCTTTGTCTGTATCTGGCACCGGACAGCCTCTGTATTGGACTGTACCTTCTGCATTTGGACATTTGTCATTTTCATCATTGATGCCATCACCGTCTTCGTCTGGTACAGGACAACCTTTATATTTCAATAGACCACTCCTTTCTGGACAGTCATCATTTTCATTGGATACGCCATCATCATCTTGGTCTGCTTGAATTGGAGCAGTTGGTAATGCGATTGCTTTCTTCTCCTTTAACTTTAAAGGGAAAGAATAACTAATGCCATAATTTTGATGCATTTTAGTCAACTTAGAAGCCTCTGCATTGTGAGTCGCAAATACATGAAAAAATGATCCTTGCTTGGCTTTAAATTGAAGACCTAAACCCATTGGCGCATAGGCGGTGAAATTAGCCGCATCTTTTGCTAACCCAATTCCTAGAATAGCATAAGGAAGCAGTGCCTTATCATCATTGCCTAGTTTTAAATGGACGCGCGTATCAACAGCAGCATAAGTAGAATTACTGGTTGCTTTTGGCTGCTTAGAAGAAACATAATAAGGATACTTTAATGAACTGAGATCTAAATTTATGACAGCATCCAAACGAGGTGCAAGTCCTTTAAAAAATTGTACACCTACAGCAGGGGTAGAAACAGTTAACCCCTCAGTTTGAGGGGTTTTCTTAAAATTCAGTATAGATCCTTTTAAAGCAATCGATGCTGGTTTATTTTTATTTACTTTTTGATCTTGTGCATTGGCGAACAAAGAAGCAAATAAAATAATGGTTGCCCCAATTACTTTTTTTGACATATTATTTTAATTAGTTCAATAAGAAGCTATAGCTAACTCCATAGTTGTAAGAAGGTACAAAAGACTTAGACATCTTAGTTGAATAAGTTGTAGTAATATTCAAATTAGACCCTTTACAAGTTTTGATCTGCAAACCTAAACCAACTGGTGCATATGCGCTATAGGTTCTAAAAGCGAAAGAACGAACACCTAAACCAGCAGTTACATATGGATTTATTCTAAAATCACCTTTGAACATTTTGATATTTACCCCAGACTCAATAGAAGTCAAAACATCTTCGTTTGATCTTCTTAATGCTTTTGGTGCATACAAAGGTAAACGTGCAATTCCTAAATCTAAATTAGTAAAGATGTCTACTTGGTCTGTATATTGACGTGTGTAGTTTACACCAAATGATTTAGTGGTAGATGCATATTGACCCCATTGTTTTGCATTTAAAGTAGATCCTATTGAACCATTTTGAACACTCTCTGCAGAACCAAAATCTAATGCATTGAATCTTATAGCTAAAGATGTTTTTTTCTGACCGCTATTGCTAGATTGAGCATGAGCATTGAAAATAAAACCCAAAGCGATTAGAGAAAATAATAATTTCTTCATATTAATTGTTTGTTAAATGTCTCACAAATTTAGGCCTTAATAGCGAATTATTGAAATTTTTCTACTCCTATTTAATCGTCTAATTTTGGGTTCTTTTTGGAATATCCAATAGCGTCTACCATCACTTTTACAAGCCCTTTTGAACTGAAAACCAATTGTTTAGCTGCAGATTGACTTAAATCTATGACCCTGCCCTTTTTCAACATATTGGGGTGCATTCGGTCATTAATCCTTACCAATACCGTCTTTCCATTTCTTAAATTAGTGACCCTTACGATTGTATTTAACTTGTACAAATTACAGGCTGCTGTGAACTTATTATTGTAAAAACGCTCCCCTGTAGAAGTCATTGTACCATCTAAATTTTTACTATAAAAACTTGAAATTCCTTGTATATGATTGATTTCAATTTTAATTCTTTTGGTATCAATTTTGTTTTTGTACTTTTTGATATTGACACTATCTAAATAATTCTCTGTAGTGAGTGTATTAGAATGAATTTTTTGTGCAAGAACAGGACCAGAAATCAGTAATAAATAAACGCAAACAATTGACTGAATGATTATTTTTTTCATGGGTCTACGTTTTAAATTACTTTTGATTTAAATAGTTATGACTGCCACCACGCTGTCTAAATTCAATGGGCCGTATATGTGTGGGAACAATTCATTCAAATCCTCTGCCAATTCAAATAAAACTGGTCTTTGCACTTTGGCTTTTTCGATTTTCAATTTCACTAAACCAGTTTGCCCTTGATAAAACCTGTCAAGCACTCCTTCTATTTGTCTTTCAATAGAACAATGAATGAACCCATCTTTTGCATAATCTTTTGGCAAATAACTTTGTTTTATTTGCGCTTCTTCCCATTCTTTAGCTGTTGTTACATGATATATAAATTCGCTTTCCATTTTTTTAATTTTAATGATGAATAACTTTTGGTATACGCTGATCGATCATCATCAGATCTGCTAGGACAATCGCTGTTACCGCTTCAAGTACTACAGGCACTCTTAATGCGATGCATAAATCATGCCTTCCTTTTACCGAGAAATCTTCTTGTTCATTGGTTTCCCAATTCAAAGTATGTTGCAACTTTGGTGTAGAAGAAGTAGGTTTTACTGCAATTCTAAATACTAGATCATTGCCATTGGTATACCCACCAACCACACCACCTGCATGGTTTGTTTTTGTTTTACCCGTGGCATCAATAATTGCATCATTGTGCTCCACACCAAACATGTTAGCTGCAGCAAATCCTGTTCCAAATTCAATCCCTCTTATTGCAGGAATTGCAAATACCGCATGGCTAATTAAAGACTCCACTGAATTAAAGAAGTGCTCTCCCAATCCAACTGGCAAGCCTGTGACTACACATTCAACAATACCGCCTACGCTATCTTTTTGATCAATCGCATTTTGCAAGCCTTTTTCTAAATCTGTTTCCCCGCCAATACTTAATATTGTTGCTTTTACCTCAATTCCTTTTAATAATTTTTTTGCGACCACACCTGCACCCACTAAACCTGCTGTCAATCTGCCGCTAAAATGACCACCACCTCTATAGTCTTCAAAGCCACCAAATTTTTGATGCGCTGTAAAATCTGCATGACCTGGTCTAGGCACCGCTCTTTGTTTTTCATAATCACCACTTCTTGTATTGTTATTTTCAAACAACAACATCAATGGAGCACCCGTCGTGGTATCATTAAAAACACCAGTTTTAAAAAAAGGAATATCGTCTTCTTGTCTTGGTGTAGTGCCTTTTTGTTTGCCTCCTTTTCTGCGTTCCATGTCCTCTACAAAATGAGACTGTTGTAATGGTAACCCAGCTGGACATCCATCTATTAAAACGCCAACGCAGTCACCATGTGATTCGCCAAAAATTTGAACTTTAAATAAGGTACCAAAACTATTCATGAATGTACTTTTATAGTGTATACAAGTTAAGCAATTTAATCTAAATCAACTTTAGCCCCTAAATGCTGTAGGTGTTTAAAGAAATCGGTGTAGGACTTATTTACTGCCTCTGCATCGGTGATTGTAATTGGACCATGAGCACATAAAGCAGCTACGCCACATGCCATTGCGATGCGGTGATCATGTTGAGAAAATACTTCTGCTCCTATTATGCCTGTCCCCCCATATACCATCATCCTATCCTGATTTAATTCTATTCGAATACCCAATTTCGCAAATTCTTTTTGTAAAGTGAGGCCCCTGTCACTTTCTTTATGTGCTAAACGACTTACCCCATGAAGGATTGTAACTCCATTACAAACGGCTGCAAGCGCTACTAAAGGAGGAAATAAATCTGGACAATGGGTCGCATCAAACTCAAAGGCTTTTAAAGATCCAACTACACCATCTTTGTCTATTGCTGGACCTATTTGAATTGCATTTTCATTTATGTCTATAGATGCTCCAGCATCTTTCAATGCTTGCATCACTGCTTTATCTGCTTGTGTTGAGTTCAATTGTAATCCTTTCACAACTATTGGCCCTGCGATAGCACCTGCCACCAATAAAAAAGCAGCGCCACTCCAGTCGCCTTCTACTGTATAGTCAATATGATCCGCTAAAGGTGGATGTGCTAAAAATTCAAAACGTTTATAATCTTGATGTTGCACCTTCCATCCAAATGTATTTAAAACAGATAAAGTAAGATCGATATAAGGTTTACTTTTTAAACCCTGCACTTCAATGACTGCATTTGTATTTTCTGTTGCAGCAAAAGCCATTAACAATCCAGTTAAAAACTGAGAACTCAAAGAGCCATCTACTTCAATATTTGTAGGTTTCAAAGGACCTTTAATTTGGATAGGCAAATAACCAGCTTGAGATTGTATTTCGATACCAAGTTTTGGAAAAATAGTATCAAAAAAATGCATTGGCCTTTTTAATAAACTGCCTATTCCTTCGACGGTGATAGATTGGTCACTTAATGCAGCGATAGGTGTAAACATTCTAATACCTAATCCGCTTTCTCCACAATTCATAGTATCTCCTATTGGTTGTACGCCATTAGAATGAATAATAATACTAGTGCTATTTATTTTTTCTTTAGACGCTTCCTCGGTTTTAACAATTGCACCAAGTTTTTGAATGACATCTATTGCAGCCAGATCATCATTGGAATGACCAGGATTCAATATCCTTGTTGTACCTCTATGTAGTAATGCTGCAGCACATGCTCTTTGCATACTACTTTTACTAGCCGGTGCAACCTGCTCGCCTCTCAGTGTATTTGGATAAACTGTCGCGCGCATTTTAAGAATATAGTTTAATCAGTTTTTGTAAAGTTTTCATTGGTATGGTTTCATATACACCCTTCCCAATTTTACTTAAAAGCACATATTGCATTCCTGCATTGGCTTTCTTTTTGTCTTTTTGCATAAGTTCCATTGCGGCATCTATATCAAAATGCATGGCAGTTGGTAAACCATATTTTTTTAGCGTTTCTACCAATAAACCTGTACCGGTAAAACCTAATAATACTTGTGAAATTTTAGCCGCATAGACCATCCCAATACTGATTGCATGACCATGTAATAAAGCATGTTCATTTTCAATCGCATGTCCTAATGTATGTCCAAAGTTCAACAACTTACGATCTCCTTTTTCAAACTCATCTTTCTGAACTACTTTCACTTTGATCTCTACATTTTTTTGAATCAATGCATCCAATGCTTTTTTATTTTTTTGGTAGAAGGCTAAATCGTTTTGATTTAATTCCTTTAGCATGCTTGCATCTTTAATGGCAGCATGTTTAATGATTTCGGCAAAACCATTTTCCCATTGGTAACTTGGCAAAGTGGTTAAGAAGCTGTGGTCGTAAACAATAAAAGCAGGTTGACGTATCAATCCTACCATATTTTTATAGACGCCCACATCGATGCCATTTTTCCCGCCAATAGCAGCATCTACCATCGCTAATAGGGTTGTTGGAACAAATCCAAATTGAACACCACGCATAAATACACCAGCCACATAGCCGACCATATCCGTGACCACACCTCCACCCACACCAATCAATACAGACTGCCTATTGGCACCAAAATTCAATAAGGCTTCAATAATAAAATCGACTGTTGCTTGCTGCTTATGTATTTCTCCAGCAGGAATAACAATCGTTGGCTTCCCTTTAAAGATTTGTTGATGTAAAGCATACACATTCTCGTCTGTGATATAAATAGCATTTGCTTTGTCCACCATTTTAGCAATGTTTGCAAATTTGCCATCTAACACAAACTCAACAATACTATTTGAGAATTTTACTTTCCAATTTTTCATTGAATTCAATTTATAATAACTAAAATTGCTGGAGTTACCAGACAATCTTAGCTATTCATAATTTTATTTTGTTGTTGAATACTTTCCATATGCACGGCATCCATGTATTTAGTAATAAAGTCGTCACTCAAGCCCATCTTATTCCCTTTCGCAACCGCTCTTTCTAAAATTTCATTCCAACGATTGGTTTGAAGGATGGTAATGTCATTGTTCTTCTTGTATTCACCAATTTTTTGAGCCACTTTCATTCTTGTAGATAAAACTTGTAACAACTCATCATCTAATTGATTGATTTGTTGACGTAATTTTTCTAGTGCAGTATGAACTTCTACAGAAGCAATATCTTCTTTTCTCCAACGAATGGCTTCCAACATTTCCTTCAATACTTCTGGTGTAATTTGTTGCTTGGCATCACTCCATGCATTGTCTGGATCGATATGTGATTCAATAATTAAACCATCATAGTCTAAGTCAATCGCTTGTTGTGCTACTTCTTGTAAGATATCACGACGACCACAAATGTGTGAAGGATCATTGATCATTGGAATACCTGGGAAACGACGCTTCATCTCGATGGCTAAATGCCACATAGGTGCGTTACGGAATTCGGTATTTCCATATGAACTAAAACCTCTATGTATTAATCCAAGTTCGTCAATACCTGCTTTGGCTATACGTTCCATGCCACCCACCCATAATTCTAAATCGGGATTCAAAGGGTTTTTTATCAATACAGGTACTTTAACGCCTCTTAATGCATCTGCAATGTCTTGCACACTAAATGGGTTCACCGTGGTTCTTGCTCCTATCCAAAGTACATCCACACCAAAATGCAATGCATCTTCTACTTGTTTTGCAGTGGCAACTTCTACAGCCACTGGTAATCCAGTTTCCTTTTTTGCTTGTTGCAACCAAGGCAAACCTTTTGTACCAATACCTTCGAAACTACCAGGTCTTGTTCTTGGCTTCCAGATGCCTGCACGTAAAATATCTACTTTACCAGTAGCAGCTAAACGCTGCGCTGTTTGCATCACTTGTTCTTCTGTTTCTGCACTACAAGGACCTGAAATAATCAATGGTGCTTTCTTTAATAAAATTCCCATGTATACCAATTTTTAAATTAGAGATGTATTATCCTTCGTTACTGCCTCTTTGGCCTCCACTATCTGCATCATTCATACGAATACGACGACCCTTATAGTTTTTACCATCTAAGGCTGAAATCATTTTTTTAGCAGCACCCGATTCAATTTCTATCCAGCTGTTCATGTCTCTCATATCTATTTTACCTAAGACTTCTTTTTTCAAATCACTCATGTCTAAAATAAATTGTAAAAAACTAGCTTTATAAAAACCATCCTTGGTTCCTAAATTCACGAATAATCGAGTTGCGCCTGCCGTACCTCTTGATTGGCTTCGACCGCCTCTATCTCCACGATCAGCACCACGATCTCTGCTGTCATTATTCATTCTATCTCCACCGCTTCTGCGATCTGAGTATTCGTTACGTCCTCTTTCTCTATTACGATCCTGCATTCCACCAACATCACGACGGCCTTTTTCAACTGCACGAATATTTAAATCAGCAGCATTTTCGTAATACGCCAAGAAACGATTAAACTCCAAAGCAGCAACGCGCTTCAAAATTTCTTCCTTAGTCATGTCTGCAAATTTTTCTGCTAACATTGGAACATAAGTTTCATAATCACCATGACTCACGTCGGTAGACATTAATTTATCCATCACGTGGAAGAATTGCTTTCTACAAACATCTTTACCACTAGGGATATCTAATTTATGGAAAGTGCTTTTGTTTATGTTCTCAATTTGACGCAGTCTGTATGATTCTCTTGCATGCACAATAGATATACAAATACCTTGGCTACCAGCACGGCCAGTACGACCACTACGGTGTGTGTAGACTTCTACATCATCTGGTAGTTCATAGTTAATGACATGCGTGATTCCTTTTACATCAATACCACGAGCAGCCACATCTGTTGCAATTAATAATTGCAATGTTTTGTCTCTGAACTGGCCCATCACTCTATCACGTTGTTGTTGTGTCAAGTCACCATGGATGGCATCAATATCATACCCTTCTCTTGTTAAACGTGCCGATACATCTTGCGCATCTGCTTTAGTTCTTGTAAAGATGATACCATAAATACCTGGGTTGAAATCGATGATTCTTTTTAAAGTCTCATAACGATACTGCGCCGAGGTAACATAATATTGGTGATCGATACTTTTATTAGTCGCATTCACTTTACCAATAGTTACTTCCACTGGCTCTTTCATGTAACGCTTACTTACTTTTCGGATTTCAGTTGGCATGGTTGCACTGAATAACCAAATACTTTCACGGTTAGGTGTGTTCTTTAAGATAAACTCAATGTCTTCTTGGAATCCCATGTTCAACATTTCGTCTGCCTCATCTAAAACAACGTATTCAATTTGCTCAAGGTTGATTGCCTTACGCTCAATCAAGTCAATTAAACGACCTGGTGTAGCTACAATAATTTGCACACCTCTTTTCAAGTCTCTTATTTGCATTCCAATGGATGTACCACCGTATACTGCTAACACTTGAACACCAGGAACGTGCTTTTTGAACAAATTCAATTCGTTTACAATTTGCATACACAATTCACGTGTAGGACAAACCACCAATGCTTGTGGATGCTTATCGGCTGTTTTGATTAATTGAATCAAAGGCAAACCAAATGCTGCTGTTTTACCAGTACCTGTTTGTGCCAAACCAATAAAATCTTTTGTTCCGCTAATTAAAACGGGAATAGAACGCTCCTGAATTTCTGTTGCATGGGTGTAGCCTAATTCGGTCACTGATTTTACCAATTGCTCATTTACACCTAATTCAGCAAAAGTCTTTTTAGACTTCACTGCTTCAATTAATTCATTTGTTGTATTCATCTCTTCTATCTTCTTCATTTTTAATTTTTAAATTTCTTTTAAATTGAATTTTATTTTAAAATTCTTTTGATACCATTTGCATTTTCAATCAAGTCGGATAAGTAGTCAAAATTTTCTTTCTCAAGACATGACTTAAACTTTTTCAATTGACTGATATGCTCATTTAGCACATCCAACACATTTTCCTTATTCTGCATAAAGATGGGAACCCACATTGCGGCATTGGACTTTGCCAATCGCACTGTGCTTTCAAAACCACCACTCGCTAATTCAAAAATAGCATCGGACTCTTTCTCCTTCTCTAACACGGTATTCGCCAATGCAAAAGAAGTAATATGCGATATATGGCTTACGTAAGCCACATGGATGTCGTGCTTCATTGCATCCATGTATACTATATGCATCCCTAATTGCTCATACACTTGCTCTACTAAAGTCAAAGCATCTTGGTCAATTTGTTCTTTATTACAAATCACAGTTGCTTTTTCTTTAAATGCATCTTGTTGAGCCGCTTCTGGACCACTAAATTCAGTTCCCCACATTGGGTGGGTCGGAACGAATCTTCCCTTCTTAGAATGTACGTTCGCGATTTGTACAATACTTTCCTTAGTAGACCCTACATCAAATACAACCTGCTTGTCAATTAAATTTAAAATAGTTGAAAGCAATTTTTCTGCAACATTGATTGGCGTTGCAATCACAATTAGATCTGAGTGAACAATGGCTTCTTCTAAAGTCATTATTTCATCAACAATACCTAATCGCAATGCTTGATCTTGGTGCAAAGGATTGTTGTCTACTCCAATGACATACTCCACAAAGCCATTTTGCTTTAGGGTCATGGCCATTGAGCCACCAATTAATCCAATACCAACCACTGTTAAACGCATGCTTCAATTCTTTTAATTGCTTCACTAAATTTTTCTAAAGACCCACACAAACTCACACGGATATAATCGTTACCAGCAGAACCAAAAATGCCTCCTGGGGTGATAAATACATTGGCTTCGTAAAGCACTTTATCACTTAACGCATACCCGTCTTTGAATGTGGCCGGAATTTTTGCCCAAACAAACATTCCAACTTGTTGTTTTGAATAAGCACATTTTAAAACATCTAATAATTCGAATACTTTTTCGCGACGTGCTGTATATATTTTATTCACGGATTCATACCAACGCTCGTCTAGACTCAATGCTTTTGCAGCAGCTAGTTGGACTGGTAAAAACATACCACTGTCCATGTTGGATTTAAACCTAAGTATTTC
>DBOB01000009.1 GCA_002299885.1 Sediminibacterium sp. UBA657 | reverse complement strand
GGTAACCGCATAGCGGATATAACGCCCCAAATAATGAGAGCCAATGTAAAAGCCCCCACTACAAGTTTGTTTTTTATTGAGAACTGAATTATTTTTTGAAACATTGAAAATTTTATTTGTTTATGAATTTTATGTATTGGTTAATCCTTGCAGCAATAGCCAACAACATCAAGATGCATATTATCGCTATCGTTACCGCTTTGAATACCTGCAATAGAGTAAGCGGTTTACGCTTTTTCTTTTTGCTTTAAATGGACAATTTGTTTTTGATTTATATGATTAATCACGGCTATAAACCGGGAAGCATACCACAACGTAAAATGAATAACATCAAACTATAAAGCCTGATGAATAGCATTAAGGAAACGAAATGTTGTGATTTGGAGATTAACCTATCTTAGGCGGTTGCCAAATGGAATGGAAGTCGTAGGAGTTAAAATCTACTTTGTAACGAAACTTCACAGATTGAAATAGCATTTTAGGCATTTTGTATAATGCCAAAGGCTGATAAAAAGCTGATGCAGGACAGTGGGAACAAGTACAGAAGGGAGTACAGGCTTCGTCACCAGTTTGGTGTTGTTGTTGCTGAGTAGTAGCAGAAATCTTTTGCTCAGCCATTACATTACGCTCCTGCCTGTCAATGCATGGAAGGCATGACAGCACCAAAAGGTAAATGCTCATTATGAAGGCAAAAAATTTCATTGCGGCAAATATAAGCAGAAATATGAAAGGTTGTACCCCCAACCTGCAAAACTTGCAAAGTCTTCAAAGTCTGCAAACTCTGCAATGTGTAGAAGGGTTTGAACTGGTGGGGCAAAAAAAAACCCCCGAAGGAACAGTTTCAAATGCGTTGGTATGAACCTGCTTTGATTTTGGTAAGGGTGTACCCGGTTGCAGATTTTAGCACATCATCAACCGTTCTGGCAGATAGCTTAAACTTAGTGCCTATTTCGGTTGCTTCCTTCCTTGTAAATTCTTGGGGCAAAGCCTCAAAGAATTTGCGTTTGCCATCGCCTGAATGAAACTGCATGGTTTCATTTTGCTTGGGTAGGTTATTGAACATTAGTAAACTATGCTCTAAGTAGGTTTGAACTATCAGTAAGACAGTATTAAAATCTTCATCGGTACAAATAATTGTAGCGGTCATTTCTCCATTTTCAAACTTTCTCAATGCTGATAATATCATGCAAAGCCTAAAGAATATTAAACCCATACGATAAACTACCCCTGCTGCATCTTCACTTGTGAAAGTAACAACCTCTGAAAGCATTAAAGGAAATTCTGTATTAATTGTGAGCCATTGTGAGGGGGTTAATTCAATTGTAGTGTGTGATTGTTCCATTAGGCTTATCAAGCCTAAAACCTGTTCAGAAAGTGCCTCAAAGTGGTCGTTAAAAACAATGGTGTTGCTCTGCGGTGATGGGTCTTGCCATTCAATTTTATTTTTATAAGCATAGAATAAGAAACGGCTAAACAAACCATCTTCTGCGGATGATAATAACCTGGGGGCTTGTGCAGGTGTGCCTGTTAAGGCCACCGCCAAACATGGGTCGTTTATTTCATCGTATTGGTTATCTGTTTTTCGGGTACTTGATACTGTTTCGTGGTGAAATGCTGCCCTTAGAATGGTTGAGTAATCGCCCCAATCCTGTTTTTTTGCTCCACTCATTGTATCGGCTTCTGTTTCGCAAATAATGCCCTTGCCGTCATTGGCTTTTAAGTATTCTATCATTCTTGCCTTGCTGCAATCGGCTGGAATGAATACTATTTTGAAAGGTGGCTTTTCGGGTTTTTCGGGTGCTGGCTCTCCTTTGCTCTTGGTACGTTCCAACTGCTTAAAATCAGCCATTTCATTATCATGTACTTTTTGAGCATCCCTGCTTTGCTGCAATATCTTTTGGTGGTACTTGTCCGCTAATCGCTTTGCATTTTTCAAAACTCCTTTACCACTTGCTGCCGGGGCAATGATGAAAGTGTACAAGTGAGGAAAAACTCTTTCTTGAAAATACACACCTGTTACATTTGGCAAACAACCGCTAAGAATAGAAATAGCACCTGTAAAGAATACATCCCTTTTACGCTTGTCGGTAAAAGCCCTTGCACCTTCTTTAAGGATATGAGGCAAAGCCTCAAATGATGTGCAATCATCATTTACTGACTGGCTCAACAATACCAATGTAAAAGCCGACTTGAATCAAAAAATATTCTTCTGTTTGGTACAAAATGGTTACCCTCCGCAACACAATGATGAAGTGTTTGACCAATTAATGGGACATGTTGAAAATTTCAAGAATAAAAATTAATTTAAAATAAATGCAAAAATATTCTGTTAACCAACAATTAATACAAACCCTACTCTCTTGGGTTGAATCAGGTGAAATTGCTATACCAGAAATCCAAAGGCCATTTGTATGGGATAGTTCAAAAGTGAGAGACTTAATGGATTCCCTTTATCAAGGATTCCCTATCGGGTATGTAATTGCATGGCAAAACCCTGATATTAGACTTAAAGATGGTAGTTTGAGTAAGGGCAAGAAGATATTAATTGATGGTCAACAAAGGGTTACTGCTCTTACCGCAGCCCTATTAGGAAAATACGTTATTGATAAGACGTATGATAGAATAAAGATTAAAATATCGTTTAATCCAATTACAGAAAAATTTGAAGTTCAAAACCCTGCGATATTAAAAGATAAAACTTGGCTTCCTGATATATCTGATGCAGTTAATGGTACCCAAAGTATATTGAAATTAGTGAGACATTACTTAGAGTTAAATCCAGATGTTGATGAAGACCAAGTAGAGAAATCATTCACCATACTAACTGATATACCTAAGAAACAAATTGGTATAATTGAATTAGCATCAGAGTTAGACATAGAGACTGTTACCGAAATTTTTATTAGAATCAATTCTAAAGGTGTAGTATTAAGTCAAGCTGATTTTGCAATGAGTAAGATTGCTTCAAATACCCTTTATGATGGAAATTTATTAAGAAAAGCAATAGATTATTTCTGTCATCTGGCAATCTCGCCAGAGTTTCATAAACATATTGAAGACCATGATAAGGAATTTGTGAATACAGAATTTTTCAATAAAATTAGTTGGTTAAAAAAAGAGGTTGATGACTTATATGATCCTGAATATACTGACCTAATTAAAGTAGCATTTACATCTCAATTCAATAGAGGTAAATTGTCAGATTTAGTTAGTTTATTATCAGGAAGAAATTTTGAATCAAGAACATATGAAGAGCATATCGCTGAAGAGTCGTATGCTAAATTAAAAACAGGTGTTTTGAACTTTGTAAATGAAACAAATTTCAAAAGATTCTTAATGATTATTAAATCTTCAGGTTTCATTTCAAATAAATTAGTTAGATCTCAAAACGCTTTGAATTTTGCTTATATCGTTTATCTAAAACTCAAAGAATTAGGTGTTTCAGACGTTAAAATTGGAAGTTATGTACCAAGATGGTTTGTATTCTCAATACTTACTGGAAGATATTCAAGCTCTCCAGAATCCGCTTTTGACTTTGATATAAAACAAATTGCGAATAAAGATTTTGGACAGATTCTATCTGAATATGAAGAGGCTGAACTATCTGATGCGTTTTGGAATTTTTCGTTACCACAAAGTTTAGATACTTCAGTTGCAAGTAGCCCTTATTTCAATGTCTATTTAGCTGCACAGGTAAAGGCTAATGATAAAGGTTTCCTATCAAAGGATGTATTAGTCAGCAATCTAATTGAATTACGAGGTGACATACATCATTTGTTCCCAAAAGATTATCTAAAGAAGAATGGTTTAGAACGTGGAATGTATAATCAAATTGCTAACTACGTCTATATGCAATCTGAGATTAATATAAAGGTTGGTAATAAGCCACCAGAGGAGTACTTCAGCAAAATACTTGATGAAATGGAAAACCAATCAAATACTTTAAGTGGTATATCTAATATGGTTGACTTAGAAAACAATTTAGCTGTAAACTGTATACCTAAAGAAATTATAAGTATGAAAATTGACAACTACGAAAATTTTCTAACTTCAAGGAGGAGGATGATGGCGTATAAGATGAGAGAATATTATTTTAGTTTATAACTATGCATCAGTCACCATTTATACCAAACCAACTCTACAAAAGGTCATTGATCCATGACGAGTATGGGGGTAATAGACAAGGTGGCATTTCTCCTTCAGCAAAAGTTCCATATATCTTTATTTTTTCAGGTAAATCTGGAGCTCAATATGGTTACCGAGATGGATGGGATAATCATAATATCTTCAGTTATACAGGTGAAGGCCAAGAAGGAGATATGCAATTCATCAAAGGTAATCTGGCCTTAAAAGATCACATTAACAGAGGTAAAAGAGTTTTCCTATTTGAGATTGAAGGTGGTGGATTGGTAAAATTTAGTTCGGAATTGGAATTCTACGATGCTGACTATTTTGAGACTCCAGATAAGAATGGCAGTAATCGAATTGGGATAAGATTCTTTCTTAAACGAATTGGTGTATCAATACCAGTAAACCCTGATCAATTTACATTACTTCCATTGAATCAAGATCCACATAAGATATTAGAATTAAACCTTCCAACTGTTACCGAACGTTCCGGATTAGTAACATCAAGAGTTGGACAAGGTGCATATAGAAAAAGAATCATACATAGATGGGAGTATAAATGCGCTGTTACTAATTTCAACAAATTAGATATTCTAATTGCTTCACATATTGTACCATGGTCAAAAGCAAGTGACCACGAAAGATTAGATGTAAATAATGGGTTACTCTTATCTCCTACATATGATGCACTCTTTGATAAACATCTAATAACATTTGACAATAATGGGAAAATTCAATTATCTGAAAAAATTGAATTTTCTGCATATCAAAAAATTGGTGTTACAGGGAAAGAACAGATAACTGATTTAAGCATGTATAATATTCAATATCTTGATCGTCACAATCAGATTTTTATTTAATTTTTTGTCGTAAATCTTTGATAGGTTTCAATAGTATGCATATACCTGTTTTACGACAAGTTTTCACAATCCAGTTCCCTTTATAGTATACTCTATCCCCAATTCCTGTATTAAAAAACCCCAACTTCCCTCCAAAATATGCTCTTTGTGGAACTCTTGGGATATAGAGCTATTCGTGAATACCGACCCATATTTTTTCAAATTTTAATTGATCTGTAATACAATATCTTGGTATTTATTACTAAACATATTCTATGAAAATAAAAGATATACTTCAGTCCAAAAGAAGAATTAAAATTATCTTAAATGAGGGTCAGGTAAGAAGCTTGACTAATAAATTAATAACAGATTCACAAACCAAAGTTAAATCAAGATAATATGAGCAAAAGCCTAATTGAAATAACAGATGATAAGGGTGCAGAGTTTTATTTGGTACCATCAATTGGTTCAAATAGTAAACATAAGGGAACATTGGACTTTATGATTGTCAAAGAGTATCTTAATGATTTGACATTCTTCATGGGTGTTGAATCAAATCGTATAGGATTCAATGGTGATATTGATAGTATGACTTCTTTTATGCTAGATTGCATCTATCAATTTCAACGTAAAAAGATTAAAATTGAATTAATTGACTAAATGCCAGTCAATTTTAGTAATCTGATCACAGATCATAAATTTCTTGCTATTTTATATCTCATTGATTTTAAATGCATTTGATTTTGCCGAACAACATTCAAGGTGATCAGTTGATTTATTTATAAATTCTTTGATTTTTATTTTTTTATTTCTACTTGATATTAAGTAAAACCCCATGTCCGTTAATCCTATTAAGAGACATGCATCTAGTTGATATTCAATGATAGTCTAGTTTTAGCACGATTTTATGACTTAAAATGAGGTAAAAGGATGGTTTTACGACTTTGCGGCTCTACATTAGCCAAAACACATGTTATGACCACAACTATTGAAAAAACCAGTGATTATTTAACCACTGACGAATTGAAACGTTTGAATAGGTACTTTCAAAAGGAGCAGAACTACCAGATGGCGTTATTAATAGAGTTTGGATTTAGGACACTGCTTCGTTATTCTGACATATCTAGATTCACTTGGGAAAATGTATTAAACAAAGATGAACTCGTTCTAAATGAAAAGAAAACAGGTAAGAGAAGGAGTATTAAAGTGGGTGCAGTATTGAAGGGGTTACTTGTTGAATACTTCGAACTAATGCAGCAGCCAGAATTACAAAGTACCATTTTCAATTATAGCCTGCGCCATACAAATAGGTTATTGCAGTTTGGTTCTAGGTTTGTTGGAATTAGAAAAAAACAGGTGTCCACGCATTCATTAAGAAAATCGGGAGCTAGGTTTTTGTACGATGAGAACAACCGCTCAGAAGATGTGTTTTTGAAAATATCCATGATATTGAACCATTCAAGCACGCAGGTATCAAGGCGCTATTTAGGAATTACAAAGGAGGAGATTTCAGATGTATATGCGGGGTTTGATTTTGTTCTTTAATTAAATTGTCAAATATTGTTTAATTTTAGATAAATACAATTACAATTAAATTGAACAGGATGTAATAAATGTCTCATTTTATCTTGTTTTATTATACCTTTGTATAAGTCATGTATAATAAGATAATCATATTATTACTACTAGTAATTGGGGTAAATCT
>DBOB01000004.1 GCA_002299885.1 Sediminibacterium sp. UBA657 | reverse complement strand
GTTCAAGTCCTGAAGGGGGAGCAGATATAAAGATAAAAGGGTTATACTTTGATAGTATGACCCTTTTAACTTAAATCCTTTTAAGAATTGAAAAGGGTATTATTCTTAGTAAAAGGGCAATTAACTTCCACCTCTTTGTGATATAAAGAACTTGTTTCTTTTCCTTTATGGCTTCAAATATTTGTTCAGCAGCTTTTTGAACAGGAGCTACCCAAAAGAGACCTTCACCTTTCGCCATTGCAGTATCAACAAATCCAGGACGTACATCAGTAATCGTGATACTTGAACCATATTCCTTTACATTTATTCTTAATCCCTCCAAGTAATTGATTTGATATGCCTTTGTCGCATTGTATGATGGGGCAATACCATTTCCCCTGATTCCTGCAATAGAGCTAATGTTGACGAGATGACCATAACCTTGTTCTTTAAAATACCGTACAGCCCAATCAGCAATGCACGTAAATCCTTGAATATTCGTTTTGATTACACTATGCTCAACATCAAAATTTAAGTTTTTATTCTCCTCGCCGATTCCTGCTGAAATAATCAATAAATCCAATCCACCCATCTGACTCACCAATTCATTACAGATTGCCTCTAAAGTTGATAAATCCTGAACATCCATTTTTTTAAAGACAATTCTACTTTTCTCTTGTCTCTTTATGGATTGAAATAATTCCTCACGTCTGCCAGTTACTCCCACTTCAAAACCTTCGCGCAATAGTAACTCAGCCAATGATTTGCCGATTCCACTTGTTGCTCCTATGATGATAGCTTTTTTCATTTTCATAAAAGTAGATAAACTAAGTATGAATGCCAACTTCCTGCAACTTGACACGAAGTTCAACCTTTTAATTTCTTAATTGTCACATACTCAATCATCGCATTATAGTTGCATCTTTCGTCTGTAAGGGGAGCCACACTGGACAAGCCATCAGAAATGATGGCTTTTTCTTTGTCTATCAGTGAGTTAGGCTAGTTGCATCTTTTTATTATTTTTGCATATGAATATTACAAAGGTTGAGATTACAAGGGTATCAAGTCCAAGTGAAATAATTGGCATCAGGGATTTACAAGCATTGAATTTAAAGCAATATATAACTTCGGATGAGGCCATTGACCAGGGTTTTGTTACTGCTGCCTATACGATAGAATATTTGCAGGAGATGAATGCTGCTTCCCCTGCCATAATTGCAAAGGATGGCGATAAAGTCGTTGGCTATGCATTGGTTGCAACAAAAGATATTAGAAATGGGCACGACCTTCTTAATGGTCTATTTGACGCCATTGATAAATGCGAATACAATGGTAAATTATTAAGGGATATTAGCTATGTAGTAGTTGGGCAATTATGTGTAGCTAAAGAATACCGCGGCCAAGACTTGGCGCAAAAGATTTACGGACATTTTAGGGATTGTCTTTCAAAAGAATTTACTTATCTCGTTACGGATGTAGCGCAGGCAAATACTCGTTCCCTCAAAGCGCACAGGAAAAGAGGATTTCAAGTCATCAACGAATTAATGTATGATGGTTTTGGGTGGGATATTGTATTGTGGGATTGGAATTCATCCGATAAAAAATCTTATTAAGATTATTTTAATTTCCTAATAGTAACATACTCAATCATCGCATTATAGTCGCATCTTTCGTCGAAAAGGGGAGCTAGAGTGCACAAGGCGACAGAAATGTCGCCTTTTTTGTTGTTCGTCAGTGAGTTAGGGTATTTGCATCTTTTTGTTTTTCTTTGATTAACTTCAGTACTTAAATAATCAAACGAATATAAAAATGAAAAGAATTGCCCTCCTATCACTTTTGCTTCTACCATTACTTGGTTTTGCACAAAACACCCAATATACGGTTACCTCTTTTTTACCTGAAGGGCCATTGGCTCCTAATACACATTATATTGGTGAGGCTTGGTTAAGTAGTGTACTTCAAGGGGATAGTGAATTGAATTATAATATTACCAAAGCAACATTTAGAAAAAACTCCACGCTCGATTGGCACAAACACTCCACACCTCAAGTACTTATTATTTTGGAAGGAGAAGGCTATTATCAAGAAAAGGGTAAAGAACCAATTATCATTAAGAAGGGTGACGTTGTTAGATGTCCAAAAGATTTAGAGCATTGGCATACAGCAAGTAAAGAAAGTTTAGTTACTTATCTAGCTTTATATGATGGTTCAAAACCAACTATTTGGACAGATAAACTAACTCAAGCGTATTATGATGATGTCGCTCAGAAACTGAAGGGAGATAAAAAATAAAGATATTCAACCCTTCAATTTCCTAATAGTCACATACTCAATCATCGAATTGTAGTTGCATCTTTCGTCGAAAAGGGGAGCACAAAAAAAGCCTTGCATTTTGCAGGGCTTTTTCAATTTATGCCAACTCCTTACTTGTGGTCGTAATTTGCTACTTCAAGCAGAAATCAAGACAATAAGACCTCAGCTGGGATATTAAGCTCTTGATGAAACAACTTGGCTAATTCAAGTGTTAATGGCTTTCTTTTGTTAAGTAAAGAAGATACATACCCTTTGCTTCCTACTTTACCTACAAGATCCTTATTCTTTAGACCTAACTCATCCATCTTGATTTTAATAGCATCAATAGGATCAGGTAATGGAATAGGATAGTTTGCATCTTCATATTGTTTAATTAATAGAAGTGCTACTTGAAGCTTTTCACCTTGCGGGGTGTCTGCCTTCACCTTTTTATCAAACTGAACATCTACCCAATCAAGGAATTGCTCATACTGTTTTTTAGTCTTTATAATTTTCAATTCCATATCCTTACTTTTTATATTGTATTGTTGTTACATCTATTTTATCATAGTCGCTATGTGTTCCAAACCATTTGATCTGTATCGCTTTAAACTCAAACACAATCCTTACTACTAGTCTATATTTATTCCCCATGATATTAAATACAACCCTATTATCACTCACTAAACTTACATTTCCATATACCTTTTTAAGATCATTAAAACTTTTAAAATCAGATACTACTAATTCATGATACCACTCAAATAACGCAATCCTAGCCAAAGGGTACTTTTTAGCATATTCCAATAACGTTCTTCGGGTGATAATATTAAACACAGGACAAAGATAATAAGTTTACTAATAGAAAACTTTCTAAATTCAATCTATTTTGAAAATCTTGCAACTTTGATGCATAAGGGGAGCAAGAGTGCACAAGGCGACAGAAATGTCGCCTTTTTTATTGTCCGCCAATGAGTTAGGCTAGTTGCAGTTTTTCTTATATTTACCATATGAAAACACTTCTTTTGGTTCTAACTTTCTCACTTTGTGGAAATGTATATTCCCAAAGCACGTTGAGTCCCAAAGAATTTAAGCCTATTGAAGTTTATCATTCTGAAGATTTGATTATCATTCAAATTTCTGATAATGCATTTTTGCATACTTCATACCTACAAACAAATGATTTTGGGAATGTTCCCTGTAACGGGATGATAGTTCGAAATAGTAATGAAGTGGTTGTATTTGATACACCAACAAATAATAAAAGTGCTGAAGAATTAATCAATTTTATTATGAAAAAACTTCATTGTAAAATAAATGCGATTGTTCCCACTCACTTTCACGATGATTGTTTAGGGGGCTTAGCCTCATTTCATAAGTTACAAATCCCTTCGTTTGGCAATTTTAGTACCATCGAATTAGCCAAAATAAATAATGTTGTAGTGCCTCAAAATGGATTTAATGATTCCCTTAAATTAAGCGTTGGAAATACATATGCCGTTGTAAAATATTTTGGTCAAGGACATACTAAAGATAACGTTGTAGGTTATTTCCCAAAGGAGAACATATTATTTGGAGGCTGTTTAATAAAAGAACTACAGGCCACAAAAGGGTATTTGGGAGATGCCAATGTTGGAGAATGGTCAAGTACTGTTGAGAAAGTGAAACAACAATATCCGAATGTTAAAATTGTTATACCTGGTCACGGAAAAATTGGAGGTAAAGACCTGCTAGATTTCACGATTAAATTATTTGAGACCAATTAGTTGCAACTTTATACGAAGTTCAACCCTTCAAATTCCTAATAGTCACATACTCAATGATCGCATTATAGTTGCATCTTTTGTCGAAAAGGGGAGCACTAAAAAAGCCTTGCATTTTGCAGGGCTTTTTCTTTGTCTATCAGTGAGTTAGGGGGTGAAAATTTTAAAATATTACTCAGAAGGTAAATTCTCTATATCATTCAAATCTTTATTTCTACCAGCCGCTTTTTTAGCTTGTATTAAATTTTGTAAATGTATTATTCTAACGGGAATATCATTTACTAGTTCAATTGTGGAATTATTGTAAGTGCTAATAAAATCTAAACCTTTTACAGCTGTCATTATTTCAATTGCATAAGGTGGTTTGCCAAAAGCAAAAACGTCAAAGTTGTCAGAAAAAAATTCTTCTTTCTTAACAGCAATTTCTGGAAGGCCAAATGCCTTAATAGCTTTTTGTAGTTTAATAAAATTTTCTTCAGTTTTATTTACCCAAATATCAATGTCTCCCGTTGATCTGCTATACCCTCTTATAATAACAGCGTATCCTCCTACAATAATATATTCAACTTCATTTTGGTTTAAATATAAAATGAAGTCTTTAAAATCGTCATTAAAAATATTCATTAAAAGGCTCTTTTATAAGATGAAAGTTGTTTACGATCAACTTTATTTTTGACAAAATCCTTGGTATTAAAAGAGAGTTCAATCATGACAACTGAAGCAGCCAATTTTTCTTGAATAGTTTTATCAAACCAAAATTGGTAATCAATATTCTTATCCTTAGACATATTTCTTGATGTATATGTTTCAACATCAACAAAAGCTCTTTTCATAGGATGAATTAATTTTTATAAAGGTAATTAATAACTTTATGACATCGTTACTTCAGAAGTAATATTTAGCTCTTTATATAAAAATTAAGCTAACTCTAGGGTTAATAGTTTCTTTTTAAATTACATTTCCTAAATTCGTTCAAAATTAAATAGTTTCAAAATGAACGCACCTTTCAGCAAGTATCTCTACATTGGGTTTTTACTATTAGGCTTATACCAAGCTATTTTCTCTAAAGACTATGTGCAAGCAGCAGCATCTTTGGGGATAGGATTGGCATTTGATCCATTTAATCCAGAACAAAAATGGAACGACAGGCCTACTTGGCAAAAAGCAGTGTTAATCATTCACCTTGCTTTAGTAGCAGCGATGTTTGGATTTGGTATTGGCTTGAATGATAAATAACGTTTAATTACATGTCTTATGAATAATGCACCATATCCTTGCCTCTGGTTTTCAGAAGGGGCTAAAGAAGCTGCCGAATTTTATTGTCAGATTTTTCCCAATAGTAAGATTGTATCTAACAATCCAATGGCTACCGTTTTTTTATTGAATAACAAATATTACATGGCGCTTAATGGTGCACAAAAGAATAATTTTAATGAAGGCGTGTCATTTGTTGTTCCTTGTGAAGATCAAGTTGAAATAGACCATTACTGGAATGCATTTACAACAAATGGTGAAGAAGGTAAATGCGGTTGGTGCAAAGACAAGTATGGAATTTCTTGGCAAATTGTACCTGCTCAATTGGGTAAATGGATGAGTGATCCAAAAACTGCCCCAAAAGCTATGTATGCCTTTATGCAAATGAAGAAGTTTGATATTGAAATCATCGAAAAAGCAGTATTGTCAGAGTAGAAAGCTTGTCTGAAGGCTTTGCAAATTCATGAAAGATGAATGATTTTATTTTTTTAGTTGCTTATGGGATCCATCGCAACTAGGCATCCTTTTTGAAAGCCCACATGTACAATCGTTAATCCCAATGCCTGATAAAATTCTTTGTTTGTAATTATTAATGCGATTGATTCTTGTCTCGGATTGCTTTGCGCCCGAAAAATGAATTAAGTAAGCACGCTGTCTGCCAGGTGTCAATGCTGCAAATGCTTTTTTAAAAGGGGTATCTTTTTTAAAAATGATTTCAAGCTCTTCTACGACTATTCCATTTTTTTCTGCTGGGATCGATTTTACTCCGTTCTTTTCATTATCAATTGCTTCTTTTATATATGCACGAATGACTGATTTTGATTGCTCAATTTCTTTCAAATTTGTAAAACGCATTTGCCTTGAATCTTGGGTGTGTTTCCCAGCTACAACCAATAATTGCTTATCGTCTTTCAATGCTGCGCCATTAAAAAAGCCTATATCGCAATGCGCTTTAAATGGTGCAATAATCACAATGTTTTTATTATTAATCGTATAACATGGCTGTCCCCATTTAATGGTTTCTTCTAAATTACAAGCCAATAAAATAGTTCTTAGCAGTTCAACCTCTGCTTGCCATTGTTTGGATTTTGCGATATATAAATCTACTTCTGGATGCATTCTTTATATATTACTTAATTCTAATTTCATCATAATATCTGTTTGTGCTTCATCACCAAGTACAAATATGTGTTGATCAAATTCAACAAAACCATTTTTAGTATAAAATTGGAGCGCTCTTTTGTTGTTTTCCCATACACCAAGCCAAACATAGGCAACATGATGTTCCTTGGCTATTTCGATTGCTTTATCAAATAAGAATTGACCCACTTTTTTACCATGAAATTCCTTTAACACATATATACGTTCAATTTCAAGTGCATTATTGTCTTTGAGTTCTGTCTGTGATGCACCAAAATTAAGCTTCAAATAACCAATTACATTTTGATCCATCATAGCAAAGTAGAAAATTGAATTTGGGTTATTCAATTCAGCAATTAGCTTTTCATGAGAGTATGCCTCATCCAGGTATTTAGCCATATTCTCTGCACTATTACTTTCGGCAAAAGTTTCTGAAAAAGTTTGACGACCAATTTGCTGTAATGCAGCAATATGGCTATCGTTGATCTGTAATATTGTAATGTTTAATTCCATCATTTTAAGACATACATTTCAATTTAAATTGAATCATTTTTGTGATTAATTCAATTGGTAAAGCCTCGTCAAGTGGGAACTGAACAGAACCTTTTCCTTGTTTGTATTTAGATAATTGTTTGGAAAATTTTTCGTGGGTATTTGGTGTGGCGTAGAATCCAATATGTTTTTCATATGCTCCAAAGTAAATAAATGGTTTTTTATTTACTTTATATGCAGGCATACAATAAGAGATCTGCTCAGTAGCTTGAGGCGCAACTGATTTAATTGCTACTCTAATTGATTTTAAATGAACCTGTGTTTTTTTAGGAAAACTTTGAATGTACTCGTCTACAGTTTTAAAATCATTTTTTACCATATGAACTGTTTTTTGATAGGACTAAGATACTTATTTCTTTTGTGACTCCATTTTCACCCACCATTTCTAGATAATCTGCAATAATAAATTCTGATAAAGTAAGTACAAAAGGACTCGCCATAATTCTTTGAGGTGTCGATAAAATAATAGCGCATCCCTGGTGTATGAACTTTTGAATCAATTTTGTTAGCGTTTCAAATTGTGTAGGATCATAATTGACGTCACTTAAAATGATTACCTCGGGGTTTATATTTTCTGGCAAATCATTCCAATCCATTTGTAAGGCCTGTACATTCTGCAGTTGTAAATAAGCAATATTCTTTCGCAACAATTCAACAGCCTCCGAATCATAATCACTTACCTGTATTGTTTTGGCTTCACTTGCCATCAACAACGAGGGCAATCCAATTCCCGCACCAAGCTCTAGCACCGATTTATCCCTTATCAAACTTGGATGCGTTTGAAGTACTTTGACTAGTGCAATTGCCGAGGGCCAAACCTTAGCCCAGTATGGGAAGGGGGTAGCAGGGTCCAACGCTAACAAGTCCGTATAGATTGCTTTAACGGCATCATATACTGGGACATAAATTGCTTTTTCGGCACTTATTTGGGTTAATTGTAATGGATATTGCATTGATGGTACAATGATAGGAACAAAAACATTTATTTAACAAATTTTAGAGGTGATTATACATATTTTTACAGCTTCGAATAATCTAACTTGAATAAGAATAATACTAAATCGGATTGCTATGGAAAACGAAATAAGAATTAATATCAATAACCCAAAACAATTGGAAAAATTGTATCGCGATCATAAAGGCGCTTTTACAATTGCTTTTAACAATATATACCAAGAGCTAACAAACGAGCCTACTGCGCAGGCTTGGAATGAGAGACTAAACTTTAAAGACGAACATATTACTTGGGGTAATAAAAACGAAATCATTTTTATTGTGGTAGCTGCTTTTATAGGTGGACTTATCGCAAAAATGCCTTCATTTTTAGGAATAGATTACGATGTGTATATTTCTAAGAATATAGGATTCGTTGTGTTCCCTATGTTAACAGGTTATTTTATTTGGAAGCAGCAATTGTCAATGACTAAATTGGTTTTACCACTTATCTTGTTTATTGCTTCGGCAATTTTTATGAATAGCTTGCCATATAATGAAAAGAGCTCAACCTTTATTTTATCTACCATCCATTTACCCATTTTTTTATGGGCAATACTTGGATACGCTTTTGTTGGTGGGGACTTAAACAATAATCAAAAGAAAATCTCATTTTTAAAATTCAACGGTAATTTTATTGTAATGACTGGATTGATATTAATCTCAGGCATGTTTTTTACCGGCATCACCATGGCTTTATTCGAGTTATTAAAAATGGATATCCAAACATTTTACTTTGAACAAATAGCTGTTTGGGCCTTAGCTGCTATGCCAATGCTGTCCACCTATTTAATTCAGAATAATCCAGAGCTTGTAAATAAAATTTCTCCTACAATTGCTAAAATATTTACCCCAATTGTTTTTATAACCTTATTGGTGTTTCTAATTACCTTAATGTATACTCAAAAGGATATATATAATGACCGTAATTTTTTATTGGTATTTAATATTGTATTAATTGGTGTCATGGCTATTATCTTATTCTCTTTAACGGAGGCAACAAATAATACAAATTCAAAATTCAACTTAATCATTCTTTTTGGCCTTGCCATATTAGCAATTATCGCCAATACGATTGCGCTTTCTGCTATTTCATTTAGACTTTCTGAATTCGGTCTTTCCCCTAACAGGCTAGCAGTTTTAGGCGCGAACCTTTTGATATTTATTCATTTATTATTCGTATCCTATGGCTTATTCAAAAATCTCAAGGGTAAAGCCTCTATTCAAGATGTAGAAGGGGATATCGCATTTTTTATACCAGCTTATGCAGTTTGGGCCGCCTTTGTCACTTTTGCAATGCCTTTTATTTTCAAGTTCGTTTAAAGTATTTTCTTTCGTCTAAACCAGAGGTAGATCACAATCACAACGATTGCCATTATGCATAAAGCAAATGCATATCCTAATTTCCAGGATAACTCAGGCATAAATGAAAAGTTCATTCCATAGATACCTGCAATGAAATTAAGCGGTAGAAAAAACACAGAAAATATTGTCAACAATCGAACGACTTCATTATTTTTTTGATCACTTAAAGAAAGATAGGTATTCATTAAATGTGTAGAATTTTCAACAGACTCTTCATTGATCGTAAGCAGATTTAGAAGATTATCTTGAATGTCTTGATAGATATAGGAAACCTTATATTTATCCTGAGATTTTAGAATAGTCGCCTCTGTAATTGAAATTATTTTCTTTAAAATTCTTGATTGCGTCTTAATATAATAGAGCTCTTCAATTAATACTATCCTATAGTCTTTTAAAAAGATTGTTTTTTCAATATCGGATATTTTATTTGAAATTTCGATTATTGGTTTTTTGAAAGTATCAATCATGAAACCAACTATTCTTAAAAATAGTTCACTTATTTTAATATGCTTTTCTTCATGTATGTTTAAGAAAGAAAAAGAGGCACGGTGTATGGTAATTAACTTGTCATCAAATATAAAGAAGGCTATTTTATTAGACATTTCACCAATCTCATCAATATTCAAATTGATATTAGATGTGTAAGCCCTGAAAATAAAAAAATCGTGTTTATGCAGTTGCTCATATTTAGGCAAATGACCAATATCAAGCGCATCTTTTATTAAAAAATAATTAAGATTATGCTTTTTTGCAATTACTTCTAGTTCATTTTTATTCGCATTTTCAATGTCTATCCAGGTAAAGGATTCAAATGCTTTTTCTTTTATGATCATGATGCCATTATTTATAATGTAATGTATATTTAATTATAGATCTTTTTTAGAACTAGTATTGATCATCATTAATTTCAAGCCAATATCCATCTGGGTCTTGTAACCAAATTTGATGAACTCCGTCTACCCTTGTAGTAATAGCATTTTTATTCCCAGCCACATCTTCATAGGCCCAATTAAGTTTCTTTAGTTTTTCAATAAAAAGATTAAAATTTGGTACGGTAAAACAAGTATGCTGATTTTTATAATAGTCCTTTTTAGCTGTTGCTCCAGCAATCACATGCAACATTGTATGTGCTCCCGTGCTATACCAGATATGTTTACCATCATGAAAAGGCTCAGGAACGGTGTCTAAACCAATGATATTGGAGTAAAAGGAGCTAGTTTTTTGAATATCCACTACATAAATGGCCGTATGGTTAATATGTACTTTAGATTGCTGTGCACTAGATTGTACTAGGCCAATTAAAATTAAGAACCCTGATAGTATAAATCGTTTCATAGTATTTATTAATGCTTAATGATTCACTAAGGCTTATCTGCCTATCAAATATATCTACTTTTAGTAACTATCACCGTACTTAAAGAATGAATCTAGTTACTTCTTTTACTGCCTATGCATAAGTATTAGCTAGATTTCGTAATTTAGCATTCAAATCATTATTAATCATAGACAGGATGTCTTTTAAATTTTACTTATGAGCGACGTATCAAAAAACATGCGCATTTACCATAGATACCTTGGGTTTTTTTTAGCAGGCATCATGGCCATTTATTCTGTAAGTGGTATTATTATGATTTTTAGAGATACTGATTTTTTGAAAAAAGAAAATCATAAAGTACTTACTATAGCAACCGGTCTTAAAACGGATGAGTTAGGCCCAGCTATTAAATTGAAAAATCTTAAAATAATTTCTGATACACTAGATGTAATCACTTTCCCTCAAGGCACCTACAATAAAACAACTGGTGTTGCTGATTTTAAAGTAATGGAATTGCCCTACTTGTTAAATAAGATGACTAAGATGCACAAAGCAACCCATAAAGATCCATTGTATTATTTAAATATATTCTTCGGTGTTTCTTTGATGTTTTTTGTAATCTCCTCTTTCTATATGTTTATGCCAGGAACTACTATTTTCAAAAAAGGAATATACTTCACTTTAGCAGGTATTGTTTTAGTGCTAGTAATGCTTTTCTTTTAATTCAGTAGTAATTTAACGAATTAAATTATTGTATAAACTATTCACTGTTTGATGCAACACTGCATTGAATCCATTGATTGTTTTAGTGTCACAGCCATTGCTTATAACAACAAAGCCAATTTTTTCTTTAGGCTCAAAAAATAGCATACTATATAAGCCATACGCGGAACCTGTATGACCGATCATCGTTTTTCCTGCAATCAATTGTGTAGTGTTTTCTAGTGCCATCCCGTATCCCTCCTCCTCGGAAATAATTGCCTGCATTTGTTGGGATAACTTTTTAGGTATCATTCTTCCTCCTTCATATTTACCTAATTGACTATGCATAATCATATACTTGGCAAGGTCATTTGCAGATATCTTCATACCGCCTGTTGGTGAAAATATAGGGGTTGATCTGCCCATAGTATAGTTGCTTATCTCCTCGGTTCTTGGTGCATATGCATTTGGAGATAAAGTAAAACCTTTTGTCTCTTTATTGAATTCATAAATTTTTGCAATCAAATTGCTATCTAATGCATTCACATTATAACCTCCATAAAGTCCAAGTGGGTCCAAAATTTGTTGTTGAATGTATTTATCAAAACGAACACCAGTCAATTTCTCTAGTATAGAACCCGCCAAATTGTAATTTAAATTACAATACATATACCCTTTATCCGGTTCATAAGCATTATAAGATTTTTCCCAATTTGGATTTTTTGCTGGATCAATGGCATCTAAACTAAAATATCCTTCACTATCGTTGATAGAAGACCTATGAGACAATAACATTTTTAAGGTGATAACTGTATTTGGAAACTTTGGATTCCTAATTTTAAACCCAACCAACTCACTCACATCCTGATCCAAACTAATTTGCTTCTTTGCAACCAATTGCATAATAGCAGTGGTAGTGAATGATTTTGAGATGGATGCAATTCTAAAAATAGATTCATTGGTCAAGGGCGACTCCTTTTCTACATCCTTAAAGCCAAAGGAGTGATTGTAGATGACTTTATTATCTTTTACTACTGCAACGGATAATCCCACTACAGGTGTTGTTCGCATCAATTGTTGAATCTCTGCCTCTGCCTTTTCGGCTTGTGCAAAAGATTGATGGAACGCAACTAGCATCATAAAGCCAGTCAATAGGGTGCTTTGAACTATTTTTTTCATACTTCAATTTAAGTTTATTTTTTCATTTCCCATATTAATCGTAATTTTACGATTAATATGGGAACCACTAAAACCAAAGACTATTCGGCACAGGAATTAAGCATTGCAAAATATGCTAAAGCCCTTTCTCATCCTGCTAGGGTGGCCATTTTGAATGTATTATTAAAACGCCAGTCTTGTATTTGTGGTGATATTGTAGATGAGCTTCCGCTTTCTCAAAGTACTGTTTCTCAGCATTTAAAAGAATTGAAAGCAGCTGGTCTCATTAAAGGTGATATTGAGGGCGTTTCTGTTTGTTATTGTATTGACGAAAAAGAATGGACGAAAGCAAAAAATCAGTTAGGGCTGTTATTAGACAAATTGACTTTGCCTGCCAGCAAATGTTGTTGAGCAAAAATTCAAAAAAATTAAAATAAATTTTATGCAAACCGAAGAACAATTAAAAGAAATCGTAAGACAAAAGTACAGTGAAATTGCGCTACAAGACAAAGCCGATAATATGGCTTCTTGCTGTGGCGCTGGCGGATGTTCTACAGAAGTGTACAATATCATGTCCGAGGATTATACAACTTTAGAAGGATACAATGCCGATGCCGATTTGGGTCTTGGTTGCGGCCTGCCAACACAGTTTGCAAGAATAAAAAAAGGAGATGTTGTGATTGACTTAGGAAGTGGTGCAGGAAATGATTGTTTTATTGCACGTCATGAGACTGGCGAGACAGGTAAAGTGATTGGTATTGATTTTACACCTGCCATGATTGATAAAGCAAGAGCCAATGCAGAGATCAGAGGCTTCAATAATGTAGAGTTTAGACAAGGAGATATTGAGCATATGCCTATTATGGCAAACACCGCAGATGTGGTAGTGAGTAACTGTGTATTGAATTTGGTACCAAATAAAGATGCTGTTTTAAAGGATATCCTTAGGGTACTTAAGCCTGGCGGTCATTTTAGTATTTCCGATGTTGTCTTAGTAGGCGCCTTGCCAGAGGGTTTAAGAAAGGATGCCGAGATGTATGCTGGTTGTGTTGCTGGTGCTATTCAAAAAGAAGTTTACATGGAATTGATTCATGCAAATGGATTTGAAAATGTAACAATTCAAAAAGAAAAACCAATCGTGATTCCTGATGATATATTAATCAATTATTTATCTCAAGACGAAATCAATCAATTTAAAACTGGATCAACAGGCATTTTTAGTGTCACTGTTTTTGCACAAAAACCATTGACAGAAAATAAATGTGTACCTGGTGCTGGTTGTTGTTAAATCATTAGTCTATGAAAAACATTTTAGTATTATGTACAGGCAATAGCTGCCGCAGTCAAATAGCAGAGGGGTATTTAAAGCATTTTGCAGGTGAAAAAGCCAAGGTCTATAGTGCTGGCGTAGAAACGCATGGGGTGAATCCAAAGGCAATTACCACCATGCAAAAGGATGGCATTGATATTAGCCATCATACTTCTAACAATATCTTAGAATATACTGGTATTGAATTTGACTATGTGATTACAGTATGTGATAATGCCAAAGAGCGCTGTCCTTACTTTCCATCCAATGCACAAAAATTTCATTATAATTTTCCCGACCCAGCAAAAGCAACAGGAACAGAGCAAGAAATTGAAGCCGCTTTTGATTCGGTGAGAAATCTGATTAAAGATTACTGTGCAGACTTTGTAAAAAATAACCTAGTTCCATAAGTTGATTTCGACAAAGTTGAATTAAACGCTGTATAGTATTATCTTTATTATAATTAGAATAAATTAATAATGGATATTGCGAATGCATACAATAGTTGGTCATCCCAATACGATACCAATGACAATAAAACGCGAGACCTTGAAGCCTTAGCACTACAAAAAATACTTCAAGCAAAATCATTCAAACATTGTTTAGAAATTGGTTGTGGCACAGGCAAGAATACTGCCTGGCTTTTAAGCATCTGTGATCAAATCACTGCCATTGATTTATCTAAAGGCATGCTTGAAATTGCAAAAAATAAAATCCAGTCGGATAAAGTAAATTTTATTGAAGTTGATATTACAAAGGATTGGACATTTGCAAACCAAACTTATGACCTTGTTACTTTTAGTTTAATGCTCGAGCATATCGAAGACTTGAATGCTGTTTTTCAAAAAGTATCAAGGGTGACTGCCGTGGGTAGTCTTGTTTATATCGGTGAATTGCATCCCTTTAAACAATATGCGGGCTCTAAAGCAAGATTTGAAACCGAATCGGGCACTCAAGTTGTAACCTGCTTTAATCATCATGTTACAGATTTTATCCAAGCAGCAAATGCTTCTGGCTTTCAATTGATTCATTTAGACGAACAGTTTGATGATGCAGATAGAAGCCAATTACCTAGAATATTGAACCTAGTATTTGAGAAATTATAGGCTACCTTTGTTCTTAAATTATACATTTTGAAGTTTATAGATTTAGGGCTGGATCAGCGCATTTTAGATGGCATTGACGCAATGGGATATGAAACAGCAACGCCAGTTCAGCAACAGGTGATGGTTCCAATTTTAGAAGGGAAGGATATTATTGCAGCAGCGCAAACAGGCACAGGAAAAACAGCCGCATTTTTATTACCATTATTACATCGTTTATTGACTTCTCCGCACCATGCTGGTGATATCAACGCATTGGTGATTGTGCCTACAAGAGAATTGGCCATTCAAATAGCAGAAGGATTAGAAGGGCTTGCTTATTTTACAGATGTAAGTTCTATCGCAGTATATGGAGGAGGTGATGGTAATTCCTTTGCAGCAGAGAAAAAAGCATTGACTTCTGGAGCTGATATTGTGGTTTGCACACCCGGCAGGATGATCGCACATTTGAATATGGGTTATGTGAAATTAAAAGGATTGAAATATTTAGTGTTAGACGAGGCAGATAGAATGTTGGACATGGGCTTTTCTGATGACATTGCTAAAATCATTACTTACTTACCAGCCGAAAGACAGAACTTACTATTTTCTGCAACGATGCCGCAAAAAATGCGCGCTCTTGCCAATAAAATTTTAAAGAATCCAGTAGAAATTAATATTGCAATTTCAAAACCGCCAGAACAAATTGTTCAAAAAGCATTTATTGTTTTTGAACAACAAAAAGCAGGTATCATCAAAGACATGCTTGGTTCTAAACGTTTTTCAAAAGTGATTGTGTTCTGTTCTAAAAAACAAAACGTAAAAGAGCTAACAGCAATTTTAAAATCGGCAAGATTAGCTGCAGAAGAAATCCATTCAGATTTAGACCAAAAAAGTAGAGAGCAATACTTACAAGACTACAGAAATGGCAAAACGAATATTTTAGTCGCTACAGATATTTTAAGCAGGGGGATTGATATTGAAGACATTGATTTGGTGATTAATTATGATGTACCGAATGATGGGGAGGATTATATCCACCGCATTGGAAGAACAGCTCGCGCTGCAACTACTGGAACTGCTTTTACTCTTGTGAGTGAAAAAGAACAGTCTAAGTTTGCATTGATCGAAGAATTATTAGGTGCGCCTGTATTAAAAGGTACTGTACCCGAAATGTTTGGCCCAACCCCAGAATATAATCCTAAGCAAAGAAAGAACGCTGGTTTTAAAAGAAGAAGATAAGGCAAACTTTTTTTATTGAATGAATCCAACATGACTATGCCAGTTATATTATTTGATGGAGTTTGTAATTTTTGTAACCGAACTGTCAACATTATTTTAGAACATGATAAAGCTGCAAATTTTCAGTTTGCTGCATCACAGTCTATTGGTGGAATCGGTGTGCTTCAAAAATTTAAGTTAAATCAAACCTCAGCAGCATCAGTGATTTTAATTGATAATGATAAAGTGTACACTAAAACGGATGCAGTTATTCAAATAGCAACACATATGAATGGTTGGCCAAGATTATTTATAGGATTAAAATTTATTCCAAAATTCATTCGTGACTTTGGATATGATCTTGTTGCAAAAAACAGGTATATATTATTTGGGAAAAGGGAAACCTGTAGAATACCTGACGAATCCATCCGCCATAGATTCCTAGCATAAAGCTTTGCGCCTATTTATTTTTTTTGAAAAAATTGGTGAAAGAAAAGGATTTGAAAATCGATACTACTTCGCCAATAGGCATGATTGTGACCACCCGAACGTTCTATATAATCATGATCAATTTTTAATTGTAAAAGTTTTTCATGCAATGCGCGATTCACATTAATGAAAATGTCATCCACCCCACAATCAAAAATGATTGCCAATTGATTATTTGTAAGCAATTCAACTTGGCGCATCACCGTATATTCATACCATCTTTCTTTATTTTGCTCATATTCGCCTAATGCATTTTTAATATCCCAACTTTTTGGGAAAGGTCTAAAATCAAAACCACCCGAAGTACTCCCTGCAGCACCAAATACATCCGAATTTCTTATTGCAAGGTACAATCCACCATGTCCACCCATGCTGAGTCCTGTAATAGCCCTTGACTTGGGATTTGCTTTTGTTGGGAAATTCGCGTCTACATAGGGTACTAACTCTTTAATGATATAGGATTCATATTGCATGTTACTATCTAGTGGACTATCAAAGTACCAACTACTTTTTCCACCATCAGGATACACAAAAATCATTTTTAAGTCATCGGCAGTTTTTGCTAATTGCGGCGCAGTTTTAGTCCATTGGGCGTAATTCCCATCATAACCATTCAGCAGGTACACCACTGGATATCGCGCTTGGGTATTATTTTGTTGACCTTGATTACTTGGCTGAATCACAACAAACTTGGTCGCTTTTTTTAAATAGTTACTTTGAATTTGTATTGTATCCACATTGCCTGCAAAGGCTTGCATGCCTAATAGAACTAAAATGAAGATGCAATTGGCTGTAAACAGTTTTTTCATACCACTAATTTAATGCTTCTAATTGTAGGTTAAATGCATTTTTCGGGTAACTTTAAGGTATAACGCCTCTTTATGAAATTGTATACCACCATATTCTTCCTTTTTTTATCCCTTTTTGCATTAGCCCAGTCAGACTCAACTAAAAAACAAGTTGTTTTAACTAGAATCACAATGGATATCAATGATATTCAAGACGCACTACTTTTTGCTTCTTCGATTGATATTAGCTTAAAACCAACTAAGCAAAACGAAAAGTATGCCACACATATTCTATTAGGTAGCATGGAGCTTGGAGATGTGAGAACAGTGCAGATGGATTTAATCGACAAAAAGATAGATAAAACAGCCATTACAAGTAGTTTAATCAATTTCACTTTTAAGTCGCGTTCTGTAGATGACTTTATTGGGGCGTTTAACTTTATTTTCGAATTTTCTGATGGCACCAATTATCCCTATCGTTTAGGCAGAATAGCCATTGGGAATGACATTAAATTAAACAGTATTTCTAGAACCATTTATATTCGATAAATGTGAATGCTTTTTGTAATAAGACTACTTGAATTTAAGTAGCTTTGCTTATTGAATTTTACGATTACTCATTGTTGCTAATTTATTTATATGACGATAAAAATTATAAAAAATAGATCTGATATTGGCGCTGGAACTAGGGGTTCGGATTTAGGTATAGATGCTATTGAAATTGCAGCCATCAATCAAAACAATGATTTCTTTCACCGCCATTTATTTGTAGACGTTAAAACACATAACGAAACCATCTACAATAAAAACAATAATAATTTTGCAAAAAGAATCGAGCATGTAGTTGAGCAATGTCAAAGGGTTTCTGATGTTGTTCGAACTACAATCAATACTGGATTTTTTCCAATTGTATTATCTGGGGATCATTCCTCTGCATTAGGCACTATCAGTGGTATTAAGGCGGCTAATCCAGAAAAAAGATTGGGTGTAATTTGGATAGATGCGCATGCGGATTTGCATTCTCCTTTTACATCTCCCTCTGGAAATATTCACGGTATGCCTTTAGCTGCTGCATTGCAAGAGGATAATCTTGAATGTAAGGTTAACGAACCAAGTGCTACCACATTATTACATTGGAATAATTTAAAGAATGTTGTCACACCAGATAAAAAATTATTAGCACAAGACTTAATCTATTTTGGTTTAAGAGATTTTGAATCAGCCGAAGCACATGTAATTGAAAAAGAAGATATCTCTTGTTATAAGGTAGAAGAATTAAGATTTCGTGGACTAGAAGTTTGTGTTAAAGAGGCGGTAGAACAATTACAAGATTGTGATCATATTTATATTTCCTTTGACGTGGATTCTATGGACTGCGATCACGTTTCTACCGGTACTGGTACTCCGGTGCCTATTGGCTTTTTTGCCGAAGAAATTGTTCAAATATTTGACGCATTGTTCTTATCCAACAAACTTGTTTGTATTGAATTCACAGAAGTAAATCCTTTACTCGATAATAAGGGCAATCTCATGGCCGAGACCGCATTTATGGTTTTAGACCATATTGCTAAAAAGATCTAAGATTTTTTTGATTATTTATTAAACAAAAACTACGCTTCCATTGTTTTATACTTGAATTCAAAATAGAAGTATATGCAATGGTTTAAAGTGGTTTTTGTAGGTTTATTGCTTGTTTTTTCTGCAAATTTAGCTGTAGCGCAAGGTTCAGTTCAAAATACGGGTAAGCTTAGCGGTGTTTTAGTGAATAGAAAAACCCAACAAAATGTAGCTGGTCTTTTGGTATCCTTAACACCATCTGGTGAAAAAATGATTTCCGACAGTAATGGTGCATTTAGGTTTACAAGTCTTTTACCGGGCACTTACGCGATTAAAATTACTGGTCTTGGCATACAAGAAAAATTACTAACCAATGTCATTGTGACATCGGGTAATGAAAATACTTTTACTATTGAACTCGAACCTACTGTCAATCAACTAAACGCTGTGACAGTTTCAAGTAGACGCAATACAGCAAAAGCAACCACTTTAGAAAGCCCATTGAGTATTCAAAGATTAACTGCCGAGGAAATTAAAGCAAATCCAGGGGGAAACTTTGATATTAGTAAAGTGATTCAATCTTTACCGGGTGTGGGTGGAGGTGCTGCAGGAGGTACATTTAGAAATGATATTATCATTAGAGGAGGTGCACCAAGTGAAAACGTTTTTTATTTAGATGGAATTGAAGTCCCAATTATCAATCACTTTAGTACACAAGGTAGTGGTGGTGGTCCTCAGGGGATATTGAATGTGAGTTTTATTCAGGACGTAAAATTGAGCACTTCTGCTTTTGATGCGAGGTATGACAATACATTGAGTAGTGTTTTTCAATTCAAACAAAAAAATGGTAATGCCAATAAATTACAAGGTAATTTTAGAGTGAGTGGAACGGAAGTGGCTGCCACTTTAGATGGACCTTTAAGTAAACGAACCACATTTTTAGCTTCCGTACGAAGAAGTTATTTAGAATTATTATTCAAAGCATTGGATTTGCCTATACGTCCTAATTATTGGGATTATCAATTTAAGACCACTACAAAAATTAATGATAAAACCACTTTGACTACGTTAGGACTTGCAGCCATTGATGAATTTAGATTAGCAGCACCAAAAGAAGCGACGCCAGAAAAATTATTCGCCATCAACAATAATCCTTTGGTAAATCAATGGAACTACACCCTTGGTGTTTCATTGAAAAAATTAATTCAAGATGGTTATTGGAATTTATCTATTAGCAGAAATACTTTAGACAATCAAGCAGATAGATACGAGGACAACGAAAAGCCTTCGGATGCAACACGCACTTATCAAATTAGAAGTAACGAAACGGAAAATAAATTAAGATTCGACGTTACAAAAAATATAAATAATATTAGTTTGAGTTATGGTTTAGTGGCGCAGTATGTACAATTTGACAATGCCTTTTTCCAAGTTTTTAGACCTGCATTAATAGACAGTGCTGGCAAAAAAATACAAGATGCAATCACTTTTAATTCCAACACTGGCGTTAACTTTTTAAGATATGGTGGATTTGTACAATTGGGTACAAGATTATTCGATGATCGCTTGGCTGTTAGCACAGGGATTAGAGCAGACGCAAATAGTTTTGAATCAAGTAGTCAAAATCCTTTAGATCAATTAAGCCCAAGAATTAGTTTAAGTTATGCATTAAGCAATGCATGGAATTTTAGTGCAAGCTATGGTACCTATTATCGATTACCAAGTTATACGCAATTAGCATATTCCAATAATGGATTCACGAATCCTGGAAAGTACATTCAGTCTAACCACTATGTTGCCGGATTTGAATACCTGCCTTCGAGTACAACTCGTTTCACATTTGAAGGATTTTATAAAGGATATAAAAATTATCCAGTCAGTGTATTAGACGAAATTAGTTTAGCGAACAAAGGGATAGAATTTGGCGCAATCGGTAATGAGCCAATTCAACAGGATGGTACAGGAAGGGCCTATGGGTTTGAATTTTTTGCGCAACAAAAATTGACAGAAAAATTCTTTGGTGTATTGAGTTATACTTTATACTGGAGTGAGTTTTCGGGACTCGATAAAAAATTAAAACCTGCAAGTTGGGACAACAGACATTTAATAAGCACAACTGTTGGCTATAAGCTTCCAAAGAATTGGGAGCTTGGTGTTAAATTTAGGTACCAAGGAGCTGCACCATATACACCATATAATTTGGAGCAAAGTAGATTGAACTTTTTAACACTGGGATCGGGCGTATTTGATTACGACCAAGTAAATACTTTAAGATTAAAAGCGTTTCATGCTGGAGATCTTCGCTTGGATAAAAAATGGAACTATAAAAAAACCACTTTTGATTTTTACATCGACATCCAAAATTTTTATGCGACAAAAAGTACTGGATCTCCTCAGTATACATTTAAAAGAACAGACGATAATACTCGTTTCGTAAGTACCAATGGCAAACCTGTGCAAACAAATGGCAGCAATGCAATTCCTTTTTTGTTAGAAAATGCAGAAGGCACTTTAATACCAACCATTGGATTCATCATTGAATTTTAATGAATTAAACGAAGTATATTCGAGTTTAAAATTTGTATTTCATTTTACCTAATCTACCATGAAAAATCTAGATGCTATTGTGCCTGAATTGGCTACCTATATTCCTAAGTACAATCAATCCAAAACAGCAATCTCTGAAGCATCTGTTGGTTGGCATATAGAACATTGCTTATTGGTGATAAAACAAATCACATCGACTGTGGCACAGTCAGAACCTAAGCTGTACAAGTCTAAGTTTAATATGTCTCGTTTCTTTGTTTTTTTATCAAAGACCATTCCAAGAGGAAAAGCTAAAGCACCTAAAGTGGTGATTCCAACTGATGAAATTACATTAGAGACTTTACAAGAGAGCTTAAAAAATACTTATCAGGCCATTACTTATTTAAAAGATTGCGAGGCTAACCAATATTTTATGCATCCATTTTTTGGACAGCTCAATAAAAAACAAACAATCAAATTTCTAGGGATTCATACCGAACACCATTTAAAAATCATTAGAGATATTTTAAAATAGGCTGATCTAGTTTTCATTCAATTTAGAAATACATTTGATAAAGTCTTCTTCCTTCTTAATTTTCAAATTATTTTTTTGAAGAATACTAAAAATCTTTTTTGCATCTGCTTCATAGAGATTTAATAAATCCTCATTTGACTTTGGTGCTTTTTTTAAACTCATTGATTGATCATACAAGAATAATCTAGGAAACTGCTCAATGGTTCTTAACATTGTAGCACTACTATATGGTTTTGCTTCAGTCACTTGAATAAAAAAATATTTTAGCAAACTAACTTTTCCTTTTGCAAGTACTTGATAAATTGTTTTATGATTTTGTTTTTCATAAACAGGAAATCCATATTCAAAAAAAAGTAATTCGCCATTTTTTTTCAACTCAACTTGTTTGATGGCTGGCAATACAGCTAGTTCTTTTCCCTCGGGTGTTTTATATATCACCTCATTCGTTAATAAATTAATTTTTATAAATACATTTTCATAACGTTGACCTGTTGCCAAAACAATATTCGCTGGTAAAAATTCAGGATCAAAATAGGGTGATCCATAATTTTCCATATCTGCTCCAAGATTCACCATTTTACCATTGCCATCCATTGTAAGGATAACAGACTGACCTATATCTTTCAAACTAAAATTATTTAAAGTTTGAGCTTGACTTAAATGACTGATAATTAGGAAGCTACAAAAAAACAAGGCCTTTAGTAAATGTTTCATTTTAGGGAGATTTGTAGTTTAAAAGTAAGATTAATTCAAGAAAGGTTGCTTTTTTTACCAATTATGACATAAATCATTCAAAATCAATTGATTTACCCTTAATTGAGAATTTTAATATAAAAAACGAGGCTATAAAAGTTTTAATAGTGACTATATAAATGGCTTATAAACTAACATTTGTTACGCCTCATTTATTTTTTTTTGTTAGTTTTTAGTTACGAAATTGTTAATTCTTCATTATATTCGTCTGCTAAAGGAATGATTTTTACCGCTTATCACAATAAGTTTTTGAACATCCTTCCCTTACAGAAAAATTTTAATTACAAAACAAAACAACATGACTAAAAAAATCATTGTAAGTGTTTGTGCTTTTTTAATGACCATCATGGTCGGTTTCGCACAAACAGTTACTATAACCGGTAAGGTTATTGATGAAAAGAATGATCCTGTTGCCGGAGCAAGTGTGCTTGAGAAAAGCACTACTAAGGGTGTGAGTGCCGGTAATGATGGTACATTTACTATTTCAGTAAAAAAAGGCGCTACTTTAGTAGTTTCTGCTTTAGGCTTTGAAAGCAAGCAAGTATCTGCTAGCAACACTAACTTAACAATCGTATTGACTTCTGATGTGAAGGCTTTGAGCGAGGTAGTTGTTACGGGTGTTGGTGCTGCAACAAGTAAGAAAAAGTTAGGGGTTGCAGTTGAATCTGTAAACCTTTCTAGCCAAGTTAAAGTTCCTACAGGTGATGTTGGTCAACAATTAGTTGGTCAAATTGCTGGTGCTCAAATTAGCAGTACCAACGGTAGCCCTGGTCGTCCTTTACAAATCTTATTAAGAGGTATTAACTCTGTACAAGGTGGAACATCTCCAATGATCTTGATCGATGGTATTGAAGCACGTGGTACAAGTTTAAACTCTATTGACGTAAACATCATCGAAAGAGTAGAGGTAGTACAAGGTGCTGCTGCTGCATCTTTATATGGTGCGCAAGGTGCGAATGGTGTTATCCAATTGTTTACTAAAAAAGGTAAAGCTGGTAAGTTAAATATTGAATTTAGCTCAAGCGCTACAACCAATGAATTATTAAACATTGGTGGTTTATCTAAAGCTAAAAACCACGCATTCAAAACTGATGCAAACAATAACGTATTAACTGGTTCTGGAGCAATCATGTCTTTAGATCCTTCTACATTAGTTTACAATGGTGACGTTGTTTACGATGCATTAAACGTTGCTAGTTTCCAAAACAAACCATACAATAAGAACTTACAGTACATCGACCATTACAAGATGTTCTTACAACAAGGGTATGCTTTGAATAATTCAGTAACTGTGTCTGGTGCAAAAGATAAAGTTGATTTCTTATTCTCTGCATCTAACAACCAACAGAATTCAAACTTCATCAACAATGGCGCATTCTCTCGTTCTAACTTAACTTCTAAAATAGGATTTGAAGTTGCGAAAGGATTAAAGTTTACTTCAACAACACAATTGATCTACACTAAGAATACAATGAATGATCAAGATGGTCGTAGTTTTGTATTTGCAATTAACAATGCGCGTCCTTTTGCTCCTTTTGATGTTAAGAATTCAGATGGCAAATACGCAACATTTTTTGGAGCAGCAGCTGGTGTGAACCACTCTAACCCTTTTGCTTCAAATGATGAGTCTCGTACTAATATTGCAACTGTGGATGTAATCCAAAACTTTAACTTAAACTATAAGTTGCCTAAGTTCTTAGAATTTGATGCGAAATATGCATTGAACTATAATAACAACAACACAACTTATACTTATGATGAGCAGTGGAATAATAAGAACAGAGTATTACAAAACCGTTATACTTATAACTGGTCTCCTGCTCCTACTGCATTCACAACTGGTGAGATTGATAACTACGTTGATAGAACTACTTTCCAAAACTTTATTGGTACTGTGAACTTCCGTACCGATTTTGAAAAGGATTTCAATATCAATATCCCATTAAAGACTTTCACAACAGCTGCATTTGATTACCGTCGTAATCAATTCAGATCTTTCAGAGCTGCTGCTTTTGATGGTCCAGGTTATGCACCATGGAATATGGCTCAAGCTGCTAACTACAGAATTGTAAGAGACTATATAGAGCCATTTGTAACATATGGTTTCTTAGCTAACCAAAGATTTGAGTTCTCTAACTTTACAGGTTTCTCTGTAGGTGTTAGAAGTGACTTCTCATCTGCATTCGGTTCTGGTGCGACTGCACAAACCTTCCCTAGAGGAGACTTCTTCTTTACTTTATCTAACTTAAAATTCTGGCAGGATTTAAAAATCTCCAACATTTTATCTGAAGTGAAGTTTAGAGCTGGTTATGGTGAGGCAGGTATCCAACCAGGTGCCTTCCAACGTTTCACAATTTTAGGTGCTCAGAATTTAGGTGGTGCTAGTGTATTTACTTTCCCTACTACCAACCCAAATCCAAACTTATCGGTGGAGTTATCTAAAGAGACTGAAATTGGTACCGATTTAACTTTTACACTTGGTAAAGGTGAGTGGTTTAAAACTGCAAATATTTCTGCTACTTATTGGAGCAGAAATACAGATAACGCTATCTATAGTGTAGACGCTGCACCTTCTACAGGTGTGGGTGGAAAATTAGATAACGCATTTGGATTGAAATCAAGTGGTTTACAAGCTTCTTTAAACTTAAATGTTTATTCAGGAAAAGATTGGAATTGGGATTTCATCACCAACTATGCGAATCAAGCTTCTGAGATTTCTTATGTAAAAGGACCTCCAGTTATTTTAATATCTTCTGCAGGTAGTGTGGGTATCACATTACAACAAGGATATAAAATTGGTCAGTTCTTTGGTTTCAAAATGATGAGATCATTAACGGAATTAAATCCGCTTACTGGTTTACCACATATTCCTGAAGCATCAAGAGGTAATTTCGAAGTGGCTAGTAATGGATGGGTTGTTAATAAAACAACTAAACAAGCGGTGGCATTACCTGGTCAATCTAGCCTAGGTGATCCTAACCCTAAGTTCAACATGAGCTTCATCAACAACTTACAGTACAAAGGTATCTTCACATTCAATATGCAATGGGATTGGGTTTATGGTAATAACCTTTACAACCAAACTAAGCAGTGGATGTACCGTGATGGTATTCACTCTGATTACGATCAGCCTATTACTATTAATGGTGAAACACAAGCTTACACTGCGTTCTACAGAAGTATTTATGCAGGTGGTGCAGCGAACGGAACAAAGAACTACTTCTATGAAGATGCTTCTTTCTGGCGTTTAAGAAACCTTTCTTTTGGAGTTGATATTGCAAAATTGACAAAAATCAAATTTACAAATCGCTTACAATTGGTTGTTTCTGGTCGTAACTTGTTAACCTTCACTCCATACACTGGTATGGATCCGGAAGTTAACTATGCTACTAACTCAGCGTTTGATCGTGGTTTAGATCACAATACTATTCCTAACACGAAAGCTTACACAATAGGCTTGAACTTAGGATTTTAAACCTTAATTTTTTAAATTTATAGTAATGAAGAATAATAAAATTTTGGTTGGATTATTAGGGATTACTTTAAGCTTTACAGCTTGTAAGAAAGATCTTGATATTACCAACGTAAACTCGCCAACTCCGGCGAGTGCTCAAAATGAGAATGGATTATATCCATTTGCTCAGGGAACTATCTACTTGAATGGTTTCCATAACTTAAAGTATTCAGATGGTGTTTATGGTCGTTTCTGGCCAGGCGCTATGGGATTCCACGAATTAATGGGTGACGTAATTGGTGCGGAAGCAGCGAACGCGTTCATGAACCAAATTGGTTGTCCTAATAGAGTGACTTTAGACAACGGAACAGTTGTTGTGAATCCTAGTCAGCCAAATACACAGTATGCATTGCTTAGAGCAGCTAATAACAATGCTCAAAGTGGAAGTAATACTACTTTTTATGAGTGGGCATACATGTACAACATGATTGCAGCTGCAAATGAAATCCTTGCGACTGTAGATAAAACTACATTCACTGGTACAGGTGCTGCTACTAAAAAAGCAACTTTCCAAGCTTGGGCTTATTGGTGGAAAGGTTATGCATATAGCAGAATCGGTTCTACTTATTATGCTGGTTTAATCCAAAATGCTGCAACATCTGAAGCAAAAACAAATGGTAACTATGTAACTAAGGAAGCGATCATCACAGAAGCAAATTCAAATTTTGATAAAGCAGTAACTGCTTTATCTGCTGCAACTTCTGCAACTGATTATTCAGCTACTTTAGGAAGATTAATTCCTGCTTTTTTACAAAAAGGTAAAGGTGGTATTTTGACCATCGATATGTGGAGACGTAATATCAATACTATCAAAGCGCGTAACATTCTTGTGAACACAATGAGATCAAGTATGTCTGCTTCTCAATGGAGTGCAATTTTGACTTTAGCAAATGACGGTGTAAGAGCGACTGATTTAATCTTTACTGGACGTTCAGATGCGAATGGTGATTTCTTAGGTACTGGTATCAGTATCGCTGATAAAATTGGTCAAGCAGCTACTACTGGTTCAACAAATACTTACAAGTTAAGTGAGCGTTGGGTTCAGGAATTCGTTGCAGGTGATAAGCGTAGAGATAATAACGTAATCACTTTGGCTTCAGTAGGTTTATTCAACTCTGATCGTGGTAACTCTTTCAATACACGTTATAGCTTGAAATATGGCGGTAACGGTGCTGCAGGTGTTATTACTTGGGCAAATAACGTAATTGGTGCAAATGAAATTACTTTAGCAGGTACTTACGAAGAAAACGAATTAATGAAGGCGGAAGCTTTGATTATGACTGGACAAATTGACAAAGGTGCTGAATCTATAGATGCTGTTAGAACATACCAAGGTGCTGGATTAGCACCATTAGGTACTGGTTTAACTCAAGCAGCTGCTTATGAGCAGTTAAGAAGAGAGCGTAGAATTGCGTTAGCATTCAAAGGCTTATCTTTCTATGATGCGCGTCGTTGGGATATCATTGCTCCAGACAAGTCTCGTACTGGAACTACAGTAGTATCAGTGACTGGTGCGGTTAGTACAAATGCTACAATCGTATATGGTTTCTTAGACTATTGGGATGTACCAGACAATGAGTTGGCATACAATCCAGCTGCAGCAGGATCTGCTCCAACTAGAAATCCTAAGCAATAATTATATTTTAGGTAATATTTTGAAACAAGACCCCTCGGGGTCTTGTTTTTTTATGTACCTATAGTAACTTTAAGGTATAATAGCAATCTTATGAAAATCTTATTTACCTGTTTCTCTTTTTTTCTTGCCACTTTTAGCTTTGCTCAAAGAAATTCAATTTCAACGACTAGCAAATGGGGACAACAAATTTTCTTAAGTGATGTGAATGGGCAAGCTTTTGTTAATATTTACGATGGGATTAACGGATCTGTGTATGATCAAACAGAATATCAATTAGCTAGAATTACTTTAAAAGATGGCAGGGTGTATAATGATGTAAAAGCAAGAATTAATCTGTTAGAACATGAAGTTAATTTTATTGCATCCAATGGTCAAGAGGGTTTTCTTGGAAAGGGAATGGCTTCGGAAATTACTTATGAAGACAATAATGCTAGTCAGTCAAAAATATTTCAATGTGGATTCCCGCCAATAGACAATCAAAATAGAATCTCATTTTATCAAATCTTATTAAACGGTAAAGCTAGCTTGCTTAAATCTGTTTATAAAGTAATTCAGGAACGTAATAACGATATGTCAGGTGAACGCTATAAAGAATTTGCTACCTATGAAAATATGTACTTATTAAAGGATGGCACGATGACAAGAATTAAAAAAGATAAATCTAGTTTGCTAGTTTTGTTTCAAGATAAAAAAGAGGCCATTGCAAAATACATGGATGATCAAAAATTAAATTTAAAGAACGAAGCACATTTAAAAGCATTAGTACAATACTATAATACCTTATAAATGGACTTTGTTGAACAATTAAATCAATGGGGGCATGATAAAAAGCCCTTTGTTTTTCTCATTGATTTTGAACAAAAAAAACCGCTGGCTTGGCTTGTTGATGATTGCCCCGATTCTTTTCAGTTTAAATTCACGAAAGCGAGTTCGGTAAAGAAGGAGCTTAAGTGTGCTACAACAATAGACGAACTTATAAAGCAACCTATCACAATCTCCGATTATCAGCATAAGTATAATCAAGTAATGGATGCATTACAAAAAGGGGATAGCTTTTTGATGAATTTAACCATCCCAACGCCGGTCCAAAATAAGCTAGATTTTCAAAGTTGCTTTGATCACGCAAAATCTAAGTATGTGATTTGGCTAAAAGAGCAGTTCATTGCCTTTTCACCTGAAACCTTTGTACAAATAGAAGAGGGGAAGATAGCCACATTCCCCATGAAAGGAACCATTGATGCAAGTTTACCGAACGCAAAAGAATTGCTACTTAATGATCCTAAAGAATATGCAGAACATGCTACCATTGTAGATTTATTAAGAAATGATTTAAGTAGGGTAGCTTCCAAAGTGAGGGTGACAAATTTTAGGTATTATGAAGAAATACCAACTCAAAACGGATTGATTGGTCAAGTAAGCTCTTCCATTGAAGGGGTGTTGCCAAAAGATTATGCATCTAGGATTGGTAGCATACTATATGATTTATTACCAGCAGGATCTGTATCGGGTGCACCCAAAAAGAAAACAGCCCAATTGATTGCTTCAATTGAAGGAACTGACAGAGGTTATTATACAGGCATTGCCGGCTATTTTGACGGAGTTAATTTAGATAGTTGTGTATTAATTCGTTATTTAGCTGCAGACAATGTTTACCATAGCGGCGGTGGAATTACTTTTCAAAGTGACATGGCATCTGAATACCAAGAAATGATAAATAAAGTATATGTCCCAGTTTTTTGAGAGTATCCGCGTTAAAGACGGTATTGCTGAAAACATAGGGTTTCATCAATTAAGGGTCAATAAAACCCTGCAGGCTTTTGGTGCATCTAGTCATAGCATTGAATTAGCATCTATTGTGCACCAATTAGTATTACCTGTAGATGGCTTGTTTAAACTAAGAATCTCTTATGATCTTCATGGGCATTTTCAATCAGTATTTATGCCATATCAATTAAAGCAGATTCAAAATTTCGCATTGGTAGATATAAAGGGGCAATCTTACGATTTTAAATTTTCGAATAGAGCTTGGATCAATGAAGCGCTTATTCAGTCTGGCAAGGACGAGGTGCTAATGCATGACGGAGGATTGATCAAAGACTGTTCTTATACCAATATCGTTTTTTGTGATGGGGTGCATTGGTTTACGCCAGCTGCACCATTATTAGAAGGCACACAACGCGCAAAATTAATAGAGGAGGGTGTTTTTTTACCCAAAGCATTGTACGTTCAAGACTTACCGAATTTCAAGAAATTTAAATGCATCAATGCGATGATAGGATGGGAGGATGCAGTAGAATATAATATTGAATCAATTAAAGAATACTTCCTTTAGCCCAATTCAATGCAATCAGTGTTTTAAAGAATTTAGTTTTGAGTTCATAGCCTTTTAAAACTACCTCTATATATTTTATTTCTCTATTGTTGACTAAAAAGAGGCTACTCTCTCCAATTTCGAATCTTTCTAATTCAACGTCTAATAAACGCTTTGTATTTTCAACACTCTTTAAATTGATTTTATATTGATTCCTGAATGCACTTAAAGCAGCATAATAGGTTTTAATTTTATTTTCAATTTCAAGTCTGGTTTGTCCTATTTCTAAATTTTGTTGGTCAATTTTTATCTTAGCTTGTTTTAAATCACCTCTTGCTTGTCTTAAAAATAATGGCAATCCAAATTGTAAACCAGCTTTGTAATTATTTTGATACAATCCGCTATTCAAAGGATTTGAGAATTCATATCCTTTATTTAAAAAGTTATAATTGACTCTAAGGGTAGGTAATAAATTTTGAGTTTTGTACAACTTATCAATTTGTAATATATCCGACTTGAAATCCAACATTTTAAGTTTTGGATGTATTTGGTTCGCCTCTTCAATCACGCTAAGTAAAGTAGGTACAGAAAATGCATCTATATCTGCCATCATCCAACTACTATCTGGTTGAATCTTGTCCGTTAATTCATATGGGAGCTCATTCTGATCCCATAAAAAATTACTTAGTTTACTTTGTTCTTCAATAAGGTCTGCTATAGCTTGTGTCTGTAGGTTGAGTATATTTTGATATTGTACTACCCCTTCCACAGTATCAATTGCAGCTCGGTCTCCTGCTTGATAAGATTGCTTAATAAATTCAAGTCTATTCTTTGTCTTGTCTAAAACTTCGGTAAATAACTTTTGTTTTTGATAAGCATAAGTCCAAGACCAAAATGAACTTGCACCATCTAAATACAAATCATTCACAATTAATTGTCTTTCGGCTTGGGTTAAATTCACCAAAATTTTACTTTGAGCCAAGTCTGACCTTCTTTTATCAATGATCAAGTCCTTTAATAGTGGGATAGAGATACCTACATAACTACTTTTACCAAAGGTATTTTCGCCACTTAATCTATCTCCATAATTATTTTCCAATCCTCCCTTAATTTCAATACCATACCAGGTTGGTATTTTTAATTCTGGGTTAGAATAAAAAAAGTAGTTTTTACCATCAAAGGTTTTCTGATCATTTGCAACATAAAAAGCCGGATCAAAAGCGCCCCTAGTACTTAAAAGACTTGCTTTTGAAAGGTCAATTTTAAGTCCTGCTTGCTTTGCAATAGGGTGGTATTGATTGATTAATTCAAATGTATTGCTAATGCTCAATGTATTTTGGCTAAATAATACATTGGATACCAATAAAAGGACTTGAAATAAGAGCAGTTTATTTCTTTTCATTTGCTTTTATATCTTTTCCTTTTACTTCAAGGGTATAAAAATCAGGAGGGAATCCATTCAATTGGCGCCATAATTCATACCAAATTGGTACATCATTAAGTAAAGCGAATCCTTGAGCGCCAGTTCCAATTTTTAAATTGGATGGCCAATTCTTTACTGACATATCTGGAATAATCAATACTCTAAACTGACCATTTTCATTTCTATTGGTTTCAATCGCGCTAATTTTTCCTGCAAATGTACCATAACTAGAATTTGGCCATCCAGAGAATACAATAGCTGGGTAACCATCAAATTGTAAACGTACATCTTGGCCTTTATTGATTAGTGCCAAGTCCATTGGTTTTACAAATAATTCTACAGCATATTTGAAACTATTTGGTACAATTTCTACAATCATCTCTCCTTCTTTCACAATCTCATTGATACCTGCTTTTTTTGCTTTAATGATTTGTCCGGTCTGCGGAGCAACTAACCATTTTTGACCACCACGAATACGATAATTACTTAATTCATTTTCATTTTTTGCTACCTCAGCAATCACAGTACTCTTTTCCGTATTAGAGTTAGCAATATCTCCCTTTAGCTTAAATAGTTTATCATTCACGTCTTGCTTAAGTGTATTCAACTCGATTCTAGCAATTAATACATCTTGTTTTGTATTTAAGAATTTTTGTTGCTTTTCTTGAAATCCTGCTTTTGCCTTATTAAAGCTTTGTGTTCTTCTTTCATAATCTACCAAAGAGATAATGCCATCGTTCAACATTTTCCCTGCACGATTATATTGATTGGTTCCCACTTCTAAATCAATTTTAGCAGCAGATAATTCAGCACTGTCAATTAAAATCTTTCTTTCTAATTGTTGTATTTTATTTCTGATAGCAGATTCCTTTAACTTGAAGCCTTCTTCAATTGCAACTATCTGTCCTTTGATATTGGTGATTTTAGAATCATAAAAATCTACCTTTTGTTTTTTAGCTATTAACTGATCGTTTGTTCTTTCAATCAATCTTGGATCCAAATAATCATCTTTGGTATCTGCTAATTCAACAATGGTATCTCCTTTTTGAACAAAATCACCCTCTTTCACCCACCATTTGATAATCTTACCAGGAATGATACTATTAATTTGTTGAGGTCTTTGTTCTTGAAACTGTGTTGTGACAATACCAGAGGTATTGATATTCTGAGTCCAAGGCACAAATAAAATAAACACCAATACAAAAAATAATCCCCAGAAAATATTCTTAATTCTGCTTTCAATATCTACACTATAAATTGAATTATATGCAGAGTATTTTTTGCCAGTTTCTTCGTCAATATTATCAAGCACTTTTTTCATACTATACTAATTTGAAGCATTTTTGTTTTGAATAGATTTGATCGAACCTTTTTCAAGGTGAATCACCATCTCAGATTTAGAGATGAGGGATGGGTCATTTGTTGTAAAAATGATCGTTACATCTTTAAGGCCAAACAAATAATTCTGCAGATATTGTTTATCATCGGCAGCAAATAGCTTCATTGGTTCATCTAATAACAATAACGCTGGTTGATTAAGCAAAGACCTAGCAATCAATAGCTTTTGAACACTTGATGAACTAAGCTGTTTGCCTGTTGGTTCTAAATGGGTATCAAAACCTTTATTTAAGCTTTTATAAAAGCTTTCTAAACCAACGATTTTGAAAGTATCCAATACATCTTGTTCTTTAACTTCCTTATTACCTAGCGTGATATTCTCCCATAAACTTGCAGAGAAGATATCTTGCTTTTGCATATAGATGCCAATATTATTTCTTAAGGTATTTAAGTTATAGTTATTGATAGGAACTTGGTCAAAACTTAAGTCCCCTTCAAAATCTTGGAACACACCAGTAAGTAGTCTCAATAAAACTGTTTTACCAGAATCACCATCACCTGTTATGGCTACTTTTTGCCCAGGCCTGATGTGAAAACTAATATTTTGAAGGATATCATTTTTCTCAAACCCGAAACTTAAATTTTTGGCTTCAATTTCAATGCCTTGTTTTTTAACAAATTCGTAACTGCCCTCTTCGTCTATTGGCTTTTCTGTAATTTTATTTATTTTTTCTACACTAGTCAATAGATCATAAACTGTTTCTAAGCTTATAATTAATTTTTCAACCGCATTCATGATGGTTAAAATAATGATTTCGGCTGCAATAAATTGTCCAATATTTATTTGCTGACGAATTAATAAAATACCACCCACAATCAACATAGCAGCTGTGATAAGTATTTTAAAAACAACCAATGACCAGTATTGTAATTTTAAAATTTGGAAATGTCTATTTCTTGCATGTAAATAGCCCTCTAATAAATGATTTGTCTTTTCTAAATGCAGATTGAATGAATTGAAAAACTTAAAAGTTTTTATGCCTCTTGCTATTTCTTGTACCCATCCTCCAAGATCATATTTATAATTACTTTCTTCTAATGACGCTTCAAATCCTTTTGGAGATGAGACATACAATATCAAGTACAATACCACAAGTAGAATAATACCAAATACAATGAATACAGAATTATAAAATGCCAATAAGATTAATCCAAAACATAACTGAATGACTGCGGTTGGAATATCGAGTAATAATTTAGCCAAACTTTTTTGTAAAGTAGGAATATCAAAAAAACGATTTACCAATTCAGGCAAATGGTATTGATCTATGGATTTTACATTGAGCTTTGGAATTCTATAAGAAAATTCAAAAGAAAATCTGGTGAAAATCTTTTGTTGAATTTTCTCTACAATCTTCATTTGATTAATCTTTAACATCCCTGTAAAAAGCACACCTAAAACAACCAAAAGAATCAATACCCACATAGATGCAGGAAGTTGTTTTCTGCCCGTAGCAACAATGGCAAAATTGATGATGGCCTGAATACCCAATGGCAATGAGAGTTGGATCAACCCCGAAAGAATTGATAGTAAATACAAGGCTGTAATTTCTTTCCCATCTAATCTTAAAAGACGGAAAAGTTTATAAAGTGATCTCGATATGTTTATTTTTTCCATTTGTTTCAGTGCATCCCGGAAAAGGGGACCTTTTCTATGTTTTTGCTATAATTAATGCAAAATTAGCCATATTTGGTTAATTTACACAGCCTGACATAAGCATATCAATATGGTTTTGTTTATAGTTAATATTTATATTTTTTATAAATATTAAGGCCTGTTTAAATACCCTATTTATGGTCCTATTATTGTTAGCTACATTTATTCTTGGATATCTTTTAATCACCTTAGAACATGCTATTCATATCAACAAAGCAGCTATAGCATTGATTACAGCGGTGCTTTGTTGGACTATTTTAGTAATGAATCCTGCAAATAAGGATGCAGCATTAAATGCAATTGGACATCATTTAACTGGCGTGGCAGAAATAGTATTTTTTCTTTTAGGTGCCATGACGATTGTTGAGCTCATTGATGCACATGATGGCTTCCAAAATATCACCGAAAAAATAAAAACCAACAATAAGACAAAATTTGTTTGGACCATTGCACTTGTTACATTTTTTCTTTCTGCTGTACTTGATAATTTAACAAGTACCATTGTGATGATGTCTATTATCAATAAATTAGTAAAAGACAAAACGGTCAAATGGCATTTGCTAGGTTTAGTGATCATCTCCTCAAATGCAGGTGGAGCTTGGAGTCCCATTGGTGATGTAACAACAACCATGCTTTGGATAGGACATCAAATGACCCCATTGAATATCATTAAAGAAACATTTTTAGCAAGTTTAACTTGTATGGTTATACCTACTTTAATCATAAACTATAGAATCAAAGGGAATATCTTATTGGTAGATGAAGTGCCAATCAATCAAAATGAAATTTCATCCTCTTTTGATCGAAACTTATTTTTCTTTATTGGGGTAAGTTGTTTGTTATTTGTACCATTTTTTAAAGTTATCACAGCACTTCCACCCTACATGGGCATGTTATGTAGCTTAGGAATTATGTGGGTATTAACAGAGCTCATGCATCATAAGAAAGTGTCGGACGAAAAAGGTAGTTTATCAGTAAGTCATGCACTCAGGAAAATTGATACACCGAGTATTTTATTTTTCTTAGGTATTCTAATGAGTATTGCTGCTTTAGAACAAGTTGGTTTGCTTACAAGACTTGCAGCTTTTTTTGATCATGAGTTTAGTGATATCAAAATCATTGCCATAGTCATTGGTCTTCTATCCTCCGTAGTGGATAATGTGCCAATGGTAGCCGCTCTGCAAAGCATGTATAGCTTGGACATGTATCCTACAGACCATTATTTTTGGGAATTTTTAGCCTATACCGCTGGAACAGGGGGTTCGGTTTTAATCATTGGCTCTGCTGCTGGGGTGGCAGTAATGGGGATTGAAAAAATTGACTTCTTTTGGTATCTTAAAAATATTAGTTGGATTGCCTTGATTGGATTTATTACCGGCGCCTTGGTTTTTATCCTAGAAAATGCTTAATTTTGATGTTCAAACATTGAAAACTTTTATATGCAAACAGTTTTACATACCGCAGGTTCAAGAGGAGATGCCAACCATGGTTGGTTACAGAGCAAACACAGTTTTAGCTTTGCCAGTTATTACAATCCAGAAAAAATACACTTTGGTGTATTACGTGTATTGAATGATGATTTTGTAGCTGCTGGTATGGGTTTTGGATTACATCCACACGACAATATGGAAATCATTTCTATTCCATTAGAAGGTGATTTAGCACATCAAGATAGCATGGGTAATCAAACTGTTATTAAACACGGTGATATTCAAGTGATGAGTGCTGGAACTGGTGTTAAACATAGTGAGATGAACTATAATAAGGACAAGCCAGTTAAGTTTTTACAAATTTGGGTGATACCAAATAAAAAGGATGTAACACCACGTTATGATCAAATTACATTAGATCCTGCAAATAGAATTAATACTTTACAACAAATACTTTCTCCAAATCCAGAGGATGCAGGTGTGTGGATTCATCAAGACGCTTGGTTTCATATTGGCAAATTTGATCTTGATTTTAAGACAAATTACAATGTGAAAAAAGCAGGCAATGGCATGTACGCATTTGTGTTATACGGCAGCTTTGAACTTGCAGGACAAACATTAAACGAAAGGGATGCATTAGGAGTAACTGACTTTGATCAATTTGAATTGAAGGCGTTAACAAAGGATGCAGAAATTTTATTGATGGAAATACCATTGCACTAACACAGAATAAGTTCGTCCCATTGCATAGATGCCTGAGCCATGGGTTTTATAGTTTTCGTTTAATAGGTTGATGCCTCCTAATTGAATGAATATGTTTTTAAATTGTTGATTCAAACTAACATTAAATACATTCCAATTAGGCGTTCCATTTTTACCAATACGGTTATCGTCTTTATCACCCTGTGCCAAACGATCTTGCTTTCCTGCAAATAAATGTTGTACAAGTATTTGTGTATTATTTTTTTTCCATGCCAATTCTTGTTGACCAAACAAAGGAGGTATGCGCCTCATTGGTTCATTCTTGGTTTCATTCTGCCCGTAAGTATAAGTCAAGTTACTTGACCATTTAAATTGTTGATTCAATTGCAACGCTAAATTAGTTTCGAAACCTTTGATATAGGAAGCGTCTGAATTTTGTTTAGAGTATACTTGGTAACCGTTGATAATACTTCCTGTTACTTTTTGTCTTGTAATGATATCTTTTAAATTTAAATAAAATCCACTTAAATCAAATTGCACCATTTTTGTATTTAATTTATATCCTAATTCATAGTGTAATGATTTTTCTGGTTCTAAACTATTACTAGGCAATTCATATCTAAAATCAACAATACCTAATGTACCCATATCATCAATATTGGGTGCACGATATCCAGAAGATAGGGAAGCATATACTATATTGTTGGTATTCAGTTTATAGGAGATACCTGCATTTCCAACCAATGCAGATGGATGTATATTGACCTCGCCAATACTTGTATCCGTTAATCGAATGCCAAAGCTATTGTATCTAAGACCTGCTTCGATATGCCACTTTTGCAAATCAATTTTATGCAAATTAAAAACCGAAAAACTTTTGTAACTGCTATTATTTGGATAAAGTCCTCTTTTACTGACAGCAATACCTGTAGTTAAATTTTTATCAATTAGGGAACTCTCAATTTTATCTGCATTATAATCTACCCCTGAATTGATTTGCCAATTTTTTGTTGGATTGGAATACAGGTCAATACTTGTTCCGTTAGAGCTCACTTGATCTCTTTCGTATTTATAAATAGCATTATTTAATTTATTACTTTCTCTTTCCTCATTCGAATACTGCAATGACTGAATGACTTTGATTTTAGAAAGGTATTTGGATGAAAAATTTTTTTCCCATTGAATAGAGTGGATATTCCTTTCTTGCTTAGCAATTTCATTGATTTTAAAACTTTCCAATAAGACTTTATGATAAATAGGGACATCTTTTTGGATAAAAAAGCGAGATGTAATTGTTATTTCCCCTGCTTTGTTCAATTGTACTTTAGCAATCGTATTGACCCCTGTTTCATCATAACCACTTGGACTTTGAACACCCACATTTTTTCCTCCAACAAGGTCGCCAAAATTTCTTAAGGTAATACCTGATTGAATAGCAAAATTCTTTTGAGCATATTGCACAGTGGTTCTATTCGATTTTTCCATGTCCTGGCTTATATACTTAAGCGATGTGCTGGTGCTCCATGTCTTTTTTTGATTGTATGATGGCGTAATTGAATGTAAATGAATGACTCCTCCAATGGCATCAGAACCATATTCAACAGATCCTGTGCCCTTGCTTACTTCAATTTGATCGATGGTATATAAATCTATATTATTTAAATATTGATTAGGTCCATACCTGAATGTGGCATTGTTGATACGAACACCGTCCAACATTAATAAGGTTTGATTGCCTGTTAAACCTCTAATAAATGCAGAGCCTCCGCCATGATTTGTTTTTTGAACAAAAACCCCCGAGCTACCCATTAGGGCCTCGGGGGTTGTTCTATAATTACCAAATTTTATCGAAGCAGCATTTTTTTGAACCAAACTATACGGCAGATTGATCTTATTTTTTTGAACCAATCTGCTTTTAACTGTAATTGAATCTAAATTATTATAGCTTGTATCATTGAAATTCCTTTTTGTAGTTGCATTTACATTGATAACACCATAACTATGACAAAATAAGAAAGTTAAAATACAAACTATCTTAGTTATTTTATTAGATTCCAAATACTGCTTACGCTCCATCATTTTTAGTCAATTACTTTAATAAATGCACTTCTTTTAGGTGCTGGCATTTCGCTATTAATTCCTTTAATTGCTTTCCAAAGAATTTGATTGAATAATAAATCCGGCACTTTATCTTCCTTGCTAAAATCTAAACTTTCGCTCAATTTAGACAAAGCATCTACTTTGATATTTCTTTCATTGATATCAACCAATGGAGCAATCGCGTTAAATGGTGTCTTGTTTACTTTGGTATCAAATGATCTCCACATTGGTTCTGCTGCTGCATCATATTGACTCATTGGAGGTAAGCCAAGAATTAATTCCATGGTTCTTAGCATACTCGAAGTAGAATACATGGTATGATCTACAAAACCTCTTTTAACAAAACCTCCTGCAACATAGGCTGTTGAACGATGTGCATCCACATGGTCTGCTCCATTTTGAGCATCATCTTCTAAAATAAAAATGGCTATCTTATCCCAAATTGGATGCTTACTTAAATATTCTACAAATAAACCAACAGCGTAGTCGTTGTCTGCAACATGCGCAAATGGTGTCGGTCTTCCTACTCTAGTGCCTTCTGTATGGTCATTGATAAAGCGCATGGTATTTAAAGCAGGAACTTGGTTGATGGCATACAATGAATCAAAATCTCTTTTCCATTGATAGAACCTTGATGTATCTCTTACTTTTTCATCCCAGCTTGTGAAATATGGACAAAATTTACCTTGTAATGTAGGATAGTTTGCTTTATAGTCATCTGCAAATTCTCCATAAGTTCTAAAGCTTACTCTAGCTTTTAATGCATGATCCCATAAAAATCCACCTTTAGGGAAAGCTATATTTTTTTGTCCTTCATAATCATAAGTGCCTCCACGTCCACCATAACTTGTCACCCAAGTTTTTTCATTGTAGTCGTTCGCGTATGCGCCCATACTCCAACTATGTCCATCTGCACTTACTTCCGCATCTACATAAAAATTATCTAACAAAACAAATTGTTCTGCAATTGCGTGTTGATTTGGCGTAATATTTCTTCCAAAAAGCAATAAACTGCTATCTCCGTTTCCTTGTGGTAAATCACTAAGTACCTGATCATAAGTTCTATTCTCTTTGATCATATAAAACACATGTTTGATAGGAGAACTATCGCCAACATTTTTCGGGATTGGATTGCCTTGCATACCTGAGGTAGATAACTCCTTATTTTTATCATAAGGCGTATTTAAATAAACCTGCTTTGTTAAGCTAGTTAGTTCTGTTAATGTTGGCTCTTTGAATATAGAAAGTGTGCCTTTAAACAAACCGCCAATATACTCTACTGGTTCTGGCTTTGCTTTTATATCTCCAGCCTGGTAGTTTACGGTTTGTTTTCTTTGTACTGGACTTGGGCCATTTGGGTTTGCTTTTGAACTCAATCCTTTACCATTAGTTACAAATAGGGTATTACCTACTATTTTTAAATTTGTAGGATACCAACCTGTTGGGATAAATCCAATACTTGAGCTAAATCCTTTTTTTGTAACATCAAATACCGCTAAATTATTGTTATCGGCATTGGCTACATACAACCTTGATTCAGTTTCATTTAAAGCTAGTCCATTGGTAGTTGAGCCATTGGGTGCATTTGGAAATAAGGCACAATTTAAAACTTCTACAATATTGAGTGTTTTTGTATCCACTACAGCTACACTATTGTCGTTCGCATTCGCCACATACAAATAGCTTCCGTTTTTAGTTAACAACAATTCATTTGGATTGTCTCCAATGGCTATTTTTTTAGTTGTTTGTTTTGTTTCTGTATTCCATATTAATAATTGGTCCTTCCCCCATAAAGAAATATACAATTGTTTTTTATCAGCACTAAGTAAACAAGTATATGCTTCACTACCTAAAGGGTAAACAACGAAGTTTTTGGTTGTTAAATTAATTTCATACAAACTATTATTTTCCTTTGATACTACATACATCGTATTTGTTGCGTCATTGATACATAATCCTGTTGGTGAAATTCTTACAGGCCACTTTCCTCCCAATTTGATGGAGTCAACTAATTTTAGCTTGTTGGATACAATTGCATATTTTAAAATCCAATTATCATTTCCGCCACTTGCGTATAAAAATTGGTTATCTGCACTAAAGCTTAAACCATACCAACTTTTTGGGGTGGTAGCATAATCCAATATCGTTTGCTTAGCAATATCTACCAAGTGGATGCCTTGTGTGCTTTGGCCATTATTCGTAATAGCGGCAAACTTTTTATTTGGACTTACCACAATGTTCAGTGGTAAATCTTGTAATGGTAATTGCTTACCAATAGGGCTTAATTTCCAATTGTTTGGCAAAACGGTTTGTTTCATTTGCGCGTTACTTGTCATAGCCAGACTAAAGCTAGCTGCTAAACAAATAAGGGTGAATTTCATTTTCATAAACTGCTGATTAATGATTAATAAATTTAAGAATACATTAAATACTATTGGATAATTGTACCTGAGGTTTTATAATGTTCCGTTCTTTGTTCTTTTTCATTATCCATAGTGGGCCCTTGCTTGATCTTTCTCCAATCTAAATTATAATTGTATTTTTTCATTGCTTTGTCCCAATCAAACACTTCCTGACTTGGGAATTCAAAATAATAAGGACTAAAATCTGGCTCATTGGTAAAAAAGTCAGTTAACAAGGAAGCGGTTACATCATATTGATTCACATATGGCACGCCCAATACATTATAGATGACTTTTAAAATAGATCCAAAATTAGCATGCGTATTAGAAACATAATTTTTCTTTACATAAGGGCCGGCCATCATCAATACACTTCTGTGTGCATCAATATGGTCTACTCCACCTTGAGGGTCATCTTCTGTTACAATCACTAACATATCTTTCCAATAAGGCGTTTGACTTAAAAACTGCATCATTCTACCTAAGGCTAAATCATTGTCGGCAACATAAGAATGCATAAAGGGATATCCATCTTCTGGTCTAGGCCCAGCAGTATGGTCGTTAGGTAACATTACAGTTAATAATTGCGGTAAGGTATCTTTCCCGTTCAACCATTTCTTTGTAAATTCTTCTTCAAACTGTTTCATCCTAAATTGATCTGGAATATTGGTATTGTATCCAGCAAAATTGTGTGAAGTTCTTTCCCAAACGCCTTTTTGCATAGGTACCATTACAATATGTCCTGCACCAGTGGCAGTATCATACCAGTCTTCTCTTACATGCGCTGTTTCGTTGGCTTGTCCAAAATTATAGTAGCTAATTTTTTTTCTATCCAATGCCTCCCATAAGCCACCAATTTCTGAATAATCTTCTGGGTCCATACTACCCGTTGAGCCTGGGAATCTTCTACCAGATGCGGTAGAAAAATAATCTGCCGATTTATCTGTACTAGAATTGGCTTCTACCCATTCATTAGGAATTACACCCATCATCCAATGATGTCCATGAATGGATGCATCACTATCACAATAAAAATTATCACTCAACGAAAACTGCTTTGCAATTTTAATATGGTTTGGTGCTACATTTACATGTTTCACATTTTTTGTTTTTCCGAACACATTTACATCTAAACCAAATCTTGCTAATGTTGGATCTCCTTTCACATTTTGCATTTGACCATATATTTCGTCAAATGTTCTGTTTTCTTTAGTAATAAATACCACATGTTTGATTGGACTTATTTTACTACCTGGTAATACAGGTAAAGGCAAACTATCTGTTTGTTCTTTTACAATATAAGTTTGAGCCAGTGTTTGCTTTGTATATGCAGCAAGCTTTGTAGGATCTGGATTAGCTACTTCTTGGAATCCACCTAATTGAATATCGCCTACATAAGTGCCTTGTATTGGTGCTTTGAAATTTTTTCCTCCGTTTTGTCCAGCACCTAAACCTCTACAAGAAGTAATATATATTTTTTGTTCATCGTTAGATAAAGCAACTCTTGTAGTGCCCCATCCAGTTGGAATTAATCCAGTGGTCGTAGCAGTTTTTAAATCAATTTTTGCTACCGCATTGAATCCTAATAAGGCCACAAATAATGTACGCTCATCTTTTGTAATGGCTATACCAAAAGGTAATAAGCCTCTATAACGGTCTAATTTAGGATCTACTTTAATAGGGATATGCTTTACAATCTTTCCTTTTTTATAATCAATGACTGCGATATTATCATTGGTAGCATTGGTTACATATGCATACTTATTTCCAATTGCAATGGAGTTGGGACTAGCACCGCCAATGACTTCGGCATCTTCTACTAATTCTCCTAATAATAAACCAGTCTTTAATGTTGCTTTTACCTTATTTGAATTTAAATCAATACAATAAACGCTCATAGATTCTTTAGCATTAGGATCTCCTAAACCTGGTATTTTTTTTCCATCAATCTCGGTGCCTTCAATGGACTCCTTTGTATTATTACCGTATGGATGCCAACCAATGTATTGTGTTTTAATATTTTCTTTTGTTGTTCCCCCAACTAAAGGGTAATCATACATGCCCACGTTCGCAACCAATACCGTTTTTTGGTCTGGTGAGATGGCTAAGCCAAAGGGTTGACGACCTGTAGGGATAGAAGCAACAATTTTATTATTAGCAAGGCTATAACGAACCAATCTAAAATTTCCTCTATCTAAAATCAATAAATTATTTGAAGCTTCATGGTACACTAAATCGCTTGTAAAACTGCCAGTGAAATTAGTGCCATTGAATACCCCATCTAACTTAATGGAATCTATTTTTTTAAATTGCGCATAATCATACACTACAACAGTGCCTTCATCCCCGCCACTTAGATACACTATTTTTTTAGTTGGGTGAAAAGCGATACCTAAAAATGATCCCTTTTTAAGTGGACTTTCGCTTGCTTTTAAATAATCTGGAATACGCTTTGCTACTTGGGTTTGTAAGTCAATAAGCGTAAAAACATTTTCATGTAAAGTAATTGCCACAGCACCATCTGGGGATATTTTTAATCCAAATGGGTCATGGGTAATCCTCATTGATTTACCTACTGGTTGCACATAACGTCCGCTTGGCAAAATAGAATAACTGTTGGTATCGATTTTAGCATATTCTTTAAAACCAGGAACTGTTAAGAAAGTTTGTTTTTGTTGACCAATTGAATTGCACACACAAAACAAGATAGCAAATGCTAAAAAAAGATATTTTTTCATAGAAATATTTTGAATAAAGTTGAACAGCAAACCTATGATTATTTGATTTCGCTCCATTATTTTCAAAACATTAATTTATTGTTAACACATTTTATTTTTATTTAATACTACTAAGGTTCGTTAACAATTAAGACACAATTCCTTCATGTATTGTTCACATGCGCTTTCAATTTTGTTAAAGGATTCACAATAGGTTTGCACTTTAAAATATTAAATTATGATTTCAAAACAACTATGTACTAAGTGGATTCTTACTCCACTTATGTTATTGGGGTTGAGTTTAAGCTCAATTGCACAAAACATACAATTTAAAGGAAAAGTGGTTGACGCAGAAACCAAAAAAGCTTTAGAATCTGCTACTGTGTCTGTTAAAGGACAAGGTCAAGCTACAAAAACAGATGCAAACGGTACTTTCAGTTTAAGCAACTTAAGCGCGAATGCTGCTGTTACAGTTTCTTATATTGGTTATGTTACTAAAACAGTGAATGCTTCTAACGATGCAGTTGTTGTTGAATTAGTAAAACTAAGTTCTGAACTAGATGAAGTAGTTGTTACTGCACTTGGTATTAAGCGTGAAAAGAAAAAATTAGGTTATGCATCACAGGAAATGAAAGGTGAAAGCTTAACAGTAGCAAGAGAATCAAACGTTGTAAACCAATTAGCTGGAAAGATTGCTGGTGTTACTGTTGTTGGAAGCAATTCTGGTATTGGAGGTTCTGCTAGAGTAACTATAAGAGGTGAAAGATCTGTGGATTTAAATAAAAATCAGCCATTATACGTAATTGATGGTGTGCCAATTAGTAATTCAATCGTTGGTGGAAGTGGTCGAGGTAATTTAGAAGTTGATTTTGGTAACGGCGCTGGGTTTGTTAACCCAGATGATGTTGAAAGTATCAACGTTTTAAAAGGTCCAGCAGCATCTGCTTTGTACGGTTCAAGAGCAGCTAATGGTGTTATTGTAATTAAAACAAAATCTGGAAAAAGTAATAAAGGAATTGGTGTAGAATTTAATAGTAATGTAACTCTTGAGAGTGCACTAAAATTACCAGAGTATCAAAATATATATGGTCAAGGAAATGGTAACGGCGGACCTTTTGAATTCAAGAATGGCGCCGGTGGTGGTTTAACAGATGGAACTGATGAGGGATGGGGTCCTGCTTTTAATGGACAGTTATATGCACAATATAATTCACCTAGAACATTAAATGGTCAGCCAATTCCTTTTTTAGGGGGTGACTTGAATGCGCCTGCTGGAAGCGTGATTACACCTACACCTTGGTTAGCTGATATTGATGGGGTAGCTAATTTTTTCCAAACAGGAAGAACGCTTACAAATAACGTTGCGCTTGTAGGAGGAAATAAGGACGGAGACTTTAGATTATCTTATACTAATTTAGATCAAACAGGTATTGTTCCAAATACAGATTTAAAAAGAAACACAATTTCATTTAGTGGAGGATACAATTTAACCAATAAATTCTCTGCCCGTACTTTTGTATCTTATATCAAAAGTAATAGTGGAAATAGACCTTCAATTAGTTATGGTACAGAAAGTATCATGTACTTGTTCAATTGTTGGTTACCAAGATCTGTGAGCATGAATGATATGAAAAGATTATGGCAACCAGGTTTAGAAAACAGAAGACAATTTAGTTGGAACTATAATTACCATGACAATCCATATTTAACAGTATACGAGAATACGAATGGACAAGAACTAGACAGGATCATTGGTAATATAATTTTAAAGTATGAATTAACAGATTGGTTAAACTTACAATTACGTTCTGCAACTGATTTTGCATCAGAAATTAGAGCTTACAAAAGAGCATTTAGTACACAAAGATTCCCATTTGGTCAATATCGTGAAGCAAGAATTACTACAGAAGAAAGAAACAGTGATTTCTTATTTTCACTAAATAAAAAGTTGAATTCTGACTTTAATATTTCAGGAACTTTTGGTGGTAACCAAACAAATCAAAAAAGTAATTTTAATGAAGTAAATGCAGGTCAATTGAATATACCTGGCATCTACACAATTACTAACAACAGAGTACCTGTGGACGTAGCTCAAACTATTACGGGCAAAAAAGTAAACAGTTTATATAGCTCTGCACAAATTGATTATAAGAATTACCTATTTTTAGAATTGACTGGTAGAAACGATTGGAGTAGTGCGCTTACATTGCCTGAGGAGTTAAAAGCATTAGGTAATGAAAAGAACTCTTTTTTCTATTCTTCAGCTGCAATTAGTGCTGTTTTAAGTGAAATGGTTCAACTACCTGAATTCATTAATTTTTCTAAAATCAGAGGTAGTGTTGCACAAGTAGGTAATGATACAGATCCATTTACTTTCACACAGGCTTATAATCCAAGTACGGCTTATGGATCAGCTCAAATTTATGGAGAAACAGATAGATTAGCTAACCTTTCATTGAAACCAGAGGTGAGCACTGCATTTGAGATTGGAACTGAATTAAAAATGTTTAAGAGTCGTGTTGGATTAGATCTTACTTTTTATCAAAGTAATACAAAAAACCAGATTATCAATATACCACTTTCTTCAACGTCTGGTTACAATAGCAGATCAATTAATGCAGGTCTAATTAAAAACTATGGTTTTGAAGCAATGTTAAATTTGGTACCAATTGTTGGAAAGAACAATGGTTTCAAATGGAATGTTGATTTAAACTTCTCAACTAATAGAAGCAAGGTTATCGAACTTTCTGATGGACTTAAGAATCTAGTAATGGCAAGCAGAAGAGTTACTGTTGAAGCTAGAGTTGGAGAAAGAATGGGTGACATGTATGGAATTGGTTTTGCACGTGTTCAAAATACCAATCCAACTGGAAATTATTATGATGCAACTGGAAAATATGTTGGTCAAATGGTATTTGACAATGGTAGACCAGTAAGAACTACTGACAGAATTAAATTAGGTAATTACAACCCAGATTGGTTAGCAGGTTTAAATAATACTTTTACCTATAAGAATTTAAAATTAAGTTTCTTGTTTGATGTTAGAATGGGTGGCGAATTATATTCTGAAACTCAAACAGTTGGTCGCGAAGGTGGTATCATTATCGAATCATTAGAGGGTAGAGCTGATGGATATGACTTAACAAAACCAGGTAATGGAGTTATTGGTCAAGGTGTGAAAATTGTAGGTGGTCAGATTGTTCCAAATGATATCAAAAGAACTGCAAGAGAATGGCATACTGCATGGACTGCGGGAAGAAACATAGCAGAAGGTGTAATGTATGATGCATCATTTGTAAAATTAAGAGAGCTACAATTAGGATTCAATTTACCACAACAAATTCTTAAGAACGGTCCGTTCAAAGGCGCTACAATTAGTTTTGTAGGTAGAAATTTAGCTTTATGGAGTGAGGTTCCACACATAGACCCTGAAGTAATGTCCTATACTGGAGGCACTGCTTTACCAGGTATTGAAAATATGTCAATCCCTTCATCAAGAAGTTATGGAATTAATTTAAACCTTAAATTTTAAATTCTAAATACCAATATTATGAAAACAATATATTCAATATTAGCACTCGCACTTATTCTTACAACGAGTGCATGTACAAAAGATTTCGCAGAAATCAATACGAATAAAAACGTACCTACAGCAGTGACACCGGATTTATTAATTTCTGGTGTTATAAAAAGTGCTGTAAATGAACAAGTTGGTCAGGCTTGGGGAACTGGTAATTTACTAGTTCAGTATACTGCTAAAATTCAGTTCGTAAATGAAGATAGATATCTATGGGGTGAAAAGAATGGTATCTGGAATAATGTATATGGTAATATGAGAAACGTAGAGAATGTGATTGAGTTAGCTTCAAATTCAACAGTTAAGCAACAAAATTATCTTGGAGTTGGACTAATTCTTAAAAGCTGGTTATACTCATTAGCAACAGATGCCTATGGTGATATCCCTTATTCTGAAGCCATTAATGCAAAGAGAAGCAGCAATTATACACCAAAATACGATGCTCAAGAGCAAATTTATACTGGTTTATTAGCTGACTTAAAGCGTGCGAACACAATTTTAGGAACATCAAATGAGCCAATTGCTGGTGACATTTTATTTAATGGTTCTGTTATTAGATGGAAGAGATTTGCTAATTCACTTAGACTAAGACTTCTAATGAGATTATCTAAGAAGAAAGATGTGAAGGCAGAGATGCAAGAAATTATTGGTAATAGCACATTGAATCCAATCATGACATCAAATGCTGACAACGCTGAATTAAAATATTTGGCGGACGTGCCTGCTAATCAGTGGCCTTTATATGGATCAAGAGTTGGTTCTTTTGATGAGATAAGAGTGAGCAAAACACTTAGCGATAGATTAAATGCAATCAGTGATCCTCGTTTAAATGTATTTGGACGTCCTTCTCAAAAATCTGTTGCTGCTGGAGCTCCAAAAATCGAAGGTATACCTAATGGCTTAGGTGACGTTGCAGCTTTAAATTTTAATTCTGGACCACAAGGTGTCTCTAGAGTTGGTTATACTTATGCTTGTCTTGTATGTAATGATCAAGGACAAACTGCACCACTTTCTAACGTTGCAAGAGGAATTATTATGAACTACTCAGAACTTCAATTTATTCTTGCCGAAGCAGTTGAAAGAGGTTTAGTAACATCTACTACAACAGCTGAAACTTTTTATAATGAAGGTATAAAGTCAAACTTTGATTATTATAGAGAGCTTGTTCCTGCTGCATACGGTATAAATGTAACTCCAACTTCTGGCTATTATACTCAACCAGCGATTGTTTATACTGGAACGAGTCAACAAAAGTTAGAGAAGATTGCTTTTCAAAAGTGGATAGCATTGATGTTTACAGGCTTGGAGGCATGGTATGATTGGAGAAGAACAGGATTGCCAACAATAGTTCCAGGCGCTGATAATTTGAATAACAATTTAGTTCCTGTAAGATTTATTTATCCTTTATCTGAACAAGCTTTAAATAAAACGAATAGAGATGCTGCAGTGAGTAGACAAGGTGCTGATGATATCAATACTAAAATTTGGATTGCTAAGTAATCGTTTTTTGAATTTGAATTGGTGTTTTATTTAGCGGAAGGGCAGGTTTTACCTGCTCTTCCTTATTTTTGATAATCCTATGACGCAACCAAAAAAGTTTCAAGCTTTTCTAATGACTGTGTATATCGCAGCCATTTGCTTTTTAACTTATGCTTGTGTCTATGCATTTAGAAAACCATTTACAATTGGGTTGTATTTAAATGAACCAAAAATATTTGGTGTTGATTATAAAAATATACTTGTCATTGCACAAGTGATTGGTTATACCATTAGTAAGTTTTGCGGTATTAAATATATTTCTGAATTAAAAAATATTGGAAGAGGTTGGGCTATTTTAACTTTATTGCTTTTGTCGTGGATCCCTTTATTGTTATTTCCACTCATTGATAGTCCTTGGAATGTGACCATGCTTTTTTTAAATGGCTTGCCATTGGGGGTACTTTGGGGTTTAATCTTTTCATTTGTGGAGGGTCGAAAATCAACCGATTTTATAGGTGCGACAATGGCTGTGAGTTTCATTGTTTCTTCTGGTTTTGTTAAATCAGTAGGCAAGTGGATACAAATGCAATACCTGATTGCCGAAAACTGGATTCCATTTTATACTGGGGCCATTTTTATTATTCCTATTATTATTTTAGTGTACTTACTAGAAAAAATTCCCAACCCTACTCATGAGGAAAGGGTGCATAAGTCTATCCGTGTGCCATTGAACAATAGTGATAGAAAACGTTTTTTCATGCAGTTTAGTTTTGGACTCATTTCATTTATCCTTATATACATGTTATTGTCTTTATTTAGAGATATTAGAGACAATTTTGCTGCCGAGCTTTGGAACGAATTAGGCTACGGCAATTCCGCGTCAATTTTCACCTCTACTGAAATTCCAATTGCAATTTGTGTGTTGATTTTGATTGCAAGTATGATTTATATCAAAAATAATAAGCTCGCTTTTTTCTTAGCACAAATAATTATTTTATCTGGCTTTATAATTTGCGGGCTGAGTACGCTCTTGTTTTTAAATCACTATATATCTGGTTATAGCTGGATTGTATTGGTTGGACTTGGCTTGTATATGGGTTATATCCCTTTTAATTCAATTCTATTTGATCGCATGATTGCTAGTTATAAATTAAAAGCGAACGTGGGCTATTTTATGTACTTAGTAGATGCATTCGGTTATGTAGCAAGTGCTGGAGTAATTATACTAAAAGGCACAATGGATGTCAATTTGAGTTGGACAACATTTTTTAGCAATGGCTTAGTTGTTCTATCTTTAGTGGGTATCCTATTTAGTATTTTAAATATGATTTATTTTTCAAAAAAATATAAAACAATACAATATGAGTAAGTCGGCAATTGTTGTTGGTGCTGGAATTGTAGGCCTAGCAACTGCAAGAGCTTTGTCAGAAAAGGGATATCAAGTTAAAGTGATTGAAAAGTCTCAATTTGCATTAGGCGCTAGCGTAAGAAATTTTGGGATGCTTTGGCCTGTAGGACAGCCAGATGGTATTTTATACGATCGATCTGTGAGAACAAAAGAAATTTGGACAGAATACCTAGATGCTGCTAATATCCCTTACAATGCATGTGGGAGCTTGCATTTAGCGTATAGTGCAGAAGAAATGAATGTAGTGGAAGATATTGCGCAGTTTTTTCAATCTAAAAATAGACCAGTTTCAGTGATTGATAAAGACACTGTATTGGCTAATTACAATGGCATCAATGAAAACGGATTATTGGGCGCGTTAAGAAGTGAAGATGAAATCATTATTGATCCAAGAGAAGGTATTAAGCATTTGCCTGCCTATTTAACCCAAAAATATGGCGTTTCTTTTATTTGGGGAACAGCCATCACGAGTGTCACAAGTCATGCAGCTTTTGCAGGTAAAACAAAATACGAGGCAGACTTAGTTTGTGTTTGTTCTGGTCAAGATTTTGAGACCTTGTATCCAGACCAATTTAAAGCACAACCAATTATTAAGACAAAATTACAAATGATGCGCTTTAAGCATCAAGATCCTAATTATAAAATTGGTGCATCTGTTTGCGGTGGATTATCCTTATTGCATTATAAAAGTTTTCATGCGTCATCTGCTTTAACTAAACTAAGGTTAAAAATTGAAGAGGAAATTCCAGAATACTTAAAATATGGTATCCATGTGATGGTGTCTCAAAATAACGAAGGGGAATTAACAGTAGGCGATTCTCATGAGTACGCTTTAGATTTTGAACCATTTGATAAAACAGAAATTAACGAAATGATTCTTGCTTATTTAAAAAAGTTCATGCACATAGACCAATGGAAAATGATACAATCATGGAATGGGATTTATCCAATCATGACCAACGGCGCTGCAGAATTATTTTTAAATCCTGAGCCTGGAGTCTATATTTTAAACGGTATTGGTGGGCACGGCATGACTATGTCATTTGGATTTGCCGAAGAAATGATCGAAACTATTTAATATTTTAAAAGTATATATTATGCATCATCCTATCGTATCAGAAATCCTTACTTTATTCAAAACCAATGGTGGTTCTATGTATGGAGGAGAAGCTGTAACACAGTTAGAGCATGCGTTACAAGCTGCTACATTTGCTAAAGAAAACAATGCATCTGATGCGTTAATTACAGCCGCATTATTACATGATATTGGACATCTATTACATGATTTACCAGATGACGCAAGTGACAATGGTATTGATGATGTACATGAAGCATTGGCAGCAAAGTATTTAACTGAACATTTTGTACCAGCAGTGGTAGAGCCTGTTAATTTACATGTAGCAGCTAAAAGATATTTATGTGCGGTGGATGCTACTTATTACGATACTTTATCTGCGCCTTCTAAAACAAGTTTAACTTTTCAAGGTGGCATTATGAATGAAACAGAAGTAGCAAATTTTGAACAAAATCCATTTTACCAAGATGCTATTACACTAAGAAAGTGGGATGATATTGCAAAGGATCCAACAATGAAAACGGAGTCAATCGATTTTTTTGCTTCAATGATTCAAAACAGTTTAAAATAAATCCAATGCAAATTCAATGTGTCGTTTTTGATATGGCTGGAACAACCGTAAACGAAGACAATATTGTTTATAAAACTTTACAGGCAGCCTTAAATCATTTTAATGTTCCTGTAGACTTAAATCATGTTTTATTACATGGTGCTGGTAAAGAGAAATTCCAAGCTATTAAAGATATCATTTCTAACAGTCCATATACATTAGATGAAACAGGGCAATTAGAAGCCTTTAATTATTTTTTAGCACAATTGGATAATGCTTATCTAAATTTTGATGTTACTCCAATGCCGGGTGCAGAACATGTATTTGCTGCATTAAAACAAACTGGCGTAAAAGTAGTTTTAAACACAGGCTATAATAGAGCCACTGCAGAAAATTTATTGAAAAAATTAGGATGGGCAGAAGGAGAACAAATTGATTTATTAGTGACTGCATCAGATGTCTTGCACAATCGTCCAATGCCTGATATGATTCTTTATGCAATGGATAAATTGCAAATAGCCGACACCAAACAAATGGTTAAAATTGGAGATTCTTGTATTGATATTGAAGAAGGGAAAAATGCAGGTTGTTTGTTGAATATAGGCATTACGACAGGCGCGCAAACTGAAACACAATTAATGGAAGCTAAACCAGATTACATTGTACATAGTTTAACTGCTTTATTAGAAATTTTAGCAAAATAGATTATCTAGAAAACTTTACTTATTTTCGTGAAACGTTCTCTCATGAAAAAGTATTTTTTTTACGGCATATTGTTATTTTTTCATACTACAATATTTGCTCAGATTTCGCCTTTTTCCCGAATTGATAGTACCATTAATGCCGAAATAGCACAACATAATATTGCTGGAGGAGTTGCACTAATAGCTAAGAACGGGAAAATAGTCCATCATCAAGCATACGGTTTTGCCAATATAGACGCATCGGTTAAAATGCAAGAAAATGCCATTTTTCGTATTGCCTCACAAACCAAAGCCATTATTTCTGTTGCAGTGCTTCAGCTAGTGGAGCAAAGTAAGATCCGTTTAGATGACCCGATTGAAATGTACTTTCCAGCATTTTCTGGTCAAAAAGTGTACGTTAAACAGGCCGATACTTTATTACTTGTTGACCGAAAAAGATCCATCACTATTAGAGACTTACTGACGCATCAATCTGGCATTAGTTCCGCAGATGAATATCCATATTTGCAAAAGGAATTTGTAAAATTTGGATTAAGTAATAGTGGCTTTGAAGAATATCCTAACCTTAGCGCAGAAATTGTACAAATTGCAAAAATGCCTTTAGCCCATCAGCCAGGTGCCAGATTTAGTTATGGCCTTAGCACCAATGTATTGGGTGGTTTGATTGAGTTGATCACTAAGCAATCTTTATCCAATTATTTAGCAGATAATATATTTAAGCCTTTGGGCATGGAGGACACTTATTTTTATCTTCCGAAATCAAAACATAATAGACTTGTAGAAATCTATGTCAAGCAAGACAATCGTCTTATTGCAGCAGATAGGACAAAAATGCCAGTAGATTATCCTTTATTAAATAATGCAACTTATTTTTCGGCTATTGGTGGTTTGGTCTCTACGACAAATGATTATTTTTTATTTTTAAATCATTTGTTGAATCCAACAATGTCAAAAAGTACATTTAGATTATTACAACCAGCCACATTGGAGCAATTACTTACGAATCAGTTAGGAGAGAAGACATTTATTTTTGGTGGATTCCCTTCACTGAATCAATTTGGATTAGGTGTTGGATTGACATCTGTGAAAGGTCAATCAATCAACAAAGCCTCAGTGGGATCTTATTTTTGGGGTGGTGCTTTCAATACAGCCTATATGGTTGACCTTAAGCGAAATCTTATTACCCTATTTTATTTTCAAAGAACGCCGTTTGTATTACCTCCATTGTTAAGTAAACTAGAAAAAACAACCATCGAAATTATAGACCAGCAATAATGAATCAAGATTTAAAACAATTTATTCAACAAGCCATTAAAGAGGATATCGCCCAAATTGGAGATATCACTACTTTGGCGACCATACCAAAAGATCAAAAAGGGTTTGCACATTTTTTGGTGAAAGAGGCTTGTGTAATTGCTGGTGTAGAAATGGTCACCTGTATTGCCCAGATAGTAGATGCCGATCTACAAGTTCAATTTGCCGTTCAAGACGGGGATGCAGTTACCCAAAATCAAAGGATTGGTCAAGTAGAAGGGCGTATCCATAGTATTTTAATGGCAGAGCGACTCATGCTAAATTGTATGCAAAGAATGAGTGGGATTGCGACCAAAGTACACCACTTAAAAACGATGATTGCGGCGTATCCGGCTAAAATTTTAGATACCAGAAAAACAACACCCAATTTTAGAATGGCCGAAAAATGGGCAGTGCGTATTGGTGGAGGTGTCAATCACCGATTTGGTTTGTATGATATGATTTTAATTAAAGACAATCATATCAAAGCGGCTGGAGGTGTTACTTCAGCATTGGAAGCGACTCAGCAATATTGTACCAAAGAAAAAGTGCATCTACCTGTGGTCGTTGAAGTTAAAAACCAAGCTGAACTAGAGGAAGCTTTAGAATTTGATTTTGTATCAAGAATTTTATTGGATAATATGACACCAGCGACTGTGGAAGAAATGATTTTAATCAACCAACAAAGAAAACCTTTGGAAGTATCTGGTGGTATCCATCAAGACAATATTGTAGCGTATGCTGCAACTGGGGTAGATTTTATTTCGATTGGTGATTTAACCCACCACATTGAATCTGTTGACATCTCTTTAAAAATAATTTAATTTCAATGTATATGACCTTAGAAGAAGAAGTAGTTAAAGTTGGATTTTTAGATAGGCCATTACCAGAAGGAGTGGATTTAGTAAAAGCCATTCAGCTTTTAAAGACGCAAAAAAATGCGGTTATACTAGCGCATTATTATGTAGCAGATGAAATTCAAGCGATTGCCGATTTTGTTGGCGATAGTTATGCATTAGCGCAGTACTCACAAAAAGTCAATGCTTCTATGATTGTTTTTTGTGGCGTACACTTTATGGCTGAGACTGCTAAGATTTTAAATCCAAATGCAAAAGTGATTTTACCAGACTTACATGCAGGCTGTTCTTTAGCGGATGCTGCGCCAGAGGCTGATTTTAGGGCGTTCAAGGCTTTGCATCCAAATGCGGTTGTAGTAAGTTATATCAATTGTACCGCGGCAGTAAAATCGATGAGTGATTATATTTGTACTTCTTCCAATGCGGTGGATGTGGTAAAAGCAATCCCGCTTGATAAAGAAATTATTTTTGCTCCTGATGCCAACCTAGGAAGATATGTAGAAAAAGTAACGGGCAGAAAAATGCATATCTGGGAAGGTGCATGTATGGTGCATGTGAATATATCGGATGAAAAACTTGCACAATTAATGGCACTGCGACCAGAAGCCATGTTGATAGCACATCCAGAATGTCCAAGTTCTATTTTGGAAAAAGCAGCTTTCATTGGATCTACAAAAGCTTTAATAGATTATGTAAGCAAATCCGATCACCAATGTTTTATTGTGGCTACAGAAGCGGGTATTTTATTTAAAATGAGAGAAGCGGCTCCTGGCAAATTAATTATACCAGCGCCATCCTTTGAAAACAATACCTGTGCTTGTGCTGAATGCCCATATATGAAAATGAATACCTTGGAGAAATTATACAATGCATTAGAATATGAATTGCCAACAGTAACGATTGATCCTCATGTTCAGGATGGTGCGTTGAGAGCACTTCAAAATATGTTATCTATTTAATGCAGATGCAATCTAATTCTACCTGTTATGATGTTGTAATTATAGGCACTGGTGTTGCTGGACTTGCTACTGCAATTTATTTAGCAGAAGCTGCAGCTTCAAAGAATCAACCAATTTCTATTTTATTGGCATCCAAAGCAGGTGCGTCAGATACCAATACGAGTTGGGCTCAAGGTGGCATTGCTGCTGTTGCATCCAATGAAGATAGTTTTGAAGCGCATATTGAAGACACATTAGATGCCGGTGCTGAACAAAATGATTTACAAATTGTTCGTAAGGTGATTGAAGCTGCTCCCGAAGCAATGCAAGATTTAATTCGTTGGGGAATTGACTTAGATAAAAAGGAGGATGGGACTTATGATTTAGTGAAAGAAGGGGGACACCAATTTTCAAGAATTTGGCATAAGGCAGATATGACAGGAAATACTTTACAAGCAACATTAATGCATAGAGTAAATCAGTTTCCATGTATTATTTGTAAAGAAAATTTGGCCATCGTACAAATAGAAAAGGACCATGAAAGCATATTTCATATTCAAGCGATTCATAACAATGGAGTAGACCCCTCTTATATCAACTTAACGCCTGAAAATTCAATCCAAATGCATTGCAAGCATTTGGTCTTGGCCACTGGGGGACTTGGTATGGTCTATGCAAAAACAACCAACCAATCTATTGCAACAGGAGACGGTATATTTTTTGCAAACCAACTTGGCGCAAGAATAAAAGACCTTTCATTCGTTCAATTTCATCCAACTGGTTTATATGAATCCAATCAAAGCAGCACTTATTTAATTACTGAAGCATTAAGAGGGGCAGGTGCTATCTTAAGAAATGAACAAGGGGTAGATTTTATGCCTCAATACGATACTAGGGCTTCTTTAGCTCCAAGAGATATTGTTTCAAGGGCTATTATGAGTGAGATTAAAAAAAGTACCATACAACATGTTTTTCTGGACGCGACTGTTCTTAGTAGATCTACTATACAACAACATTTTCCAAATATTCAACTCGCTTGTTCGCAGAAATTAGGGATAGACATAAGCAAACAATGGATTCCAGTCATACCGGTTGAGCATTATGCTTGCGGTGGTATTCAAGTGGATACATTTGGGAAAGCCCTTGGTGTTGATGCGCTTTATGCCATTGGCGAAGTAGCTTCTACTGGTTTACATGGTGCTAATAGATTAGCATCTAACTCATTGATTGAAGGGATTGTCTTTGCAAAATGGGGTGCATCCAAAATGATTGAAGCCTTGAAGGAAGAGGGCCTATTGCCAAACTTGAATTTTAATTTCAATCCAATTTCAATTAAAAAAATTGATCGTGCATTCGTGCAGCATACTTTATCAAATTATGCTGGAATTGAAAAAACCACTGCAGGATTAAAAACTGGTTTAAATGAATTGACGAAGGTATACGATGAAGCTAGTATATTAACAAATTGGACACTAGAAGATTGGGAAAACAATGTGCTTTGTCAAGTTGGAATGATCTTATTCAAAGATGCTTTGTCGCAAACCGAAAATAAAGGCGTCTTTTTTAATGTAGATTTAGAAAAAATATAATTTAAGTTTATCAGCTCTCATTAAGACTAATCCTATCTAATCTATACTATTTTAATCAAAACGGTAGTGTAATAAAACGTCTCCATCAATTAACTTCGTTTCAATTAAAGACAATTGCACCTTTTTATCTAATCCACGGAATTCATCTAATCCAAGCATTGAATGTGCATTCACATCATTTAAAATAGAAGGCGCTATAAACCAATACAATTCATCTGCTATGTTTTGTTGAATCATGCTTGAATTCAATTGGCTTCCGGCTTCTGTTAAAATTTTATAAAATCCTAGTTCAAGTAATTTAGCCGAGATGGATGAAAACACAAGCCCTTGCTCATTAAATGTTCCATTGATGCATTCTATATTTTCTGGCAACTGAATACTTGGAGGATTAGCGGTAATAAATATAATTTTTGTGTTTGTACGGGGATAAAAAATAGGCAAACTTTCATATTGCTTTTCAAGTAAGTCTAAATTTTTATCAATAACAAGCACATTGGTTTCTTGAATAGCTCCTCCAGTTTTTCTAATGGTTAAGCTTGCTTGATCTTGAATCACTGTTTTGTAGGATGTCATGATTGCATCCACATTCGCTCTTAAATGATCGTGTACAAATTGTCTTGATGCTGCATTACTAATCCATTGACTATTTTTTTCATAGTCTGCAATTTTACCATCAATGGTAGAAGCTAATTTTAAAATATAGTGGGGACGATTTTTTATTTGATTGGTAAAAAATCGAGCGTTCAATAAAGTAGCTGATAGATCATTCACCACTTCCACTTCAATACCGTGTTCCATTAGTTTTGCAACACTTGCTACTTTGGGATTGGGGTCTAAACTCGCAATAACTACTTTTTTGATTTTATGTTGAATGATTAAATCTACACAAGGGGGTGTTTTCCCAAAGTGCGAGCAAGGCTCTAAGCTAACAAAAAGAGTGGCCCGACTAAGGTCTGTTGTTTTTTCTAGGGCTTGCTCTATAGCGTACACTTCGGCATGGGGTCCGCCAAGTTTTTGATGGTATCCCTCTCCAATTAGCTGATCCTCATGGTCTACTATTACTGCACCTACAAAAGGGTTAGGCCTAATTTCATTTTCATTGGCTTTTTTAGCCAAATTTATAGTGTATTCTATTGCCTCCTTCTGCGTCATAAGGGTTATCTTTGCACTCCAAAATTACTCAAACTATCGCATATGTTTACAGGCATTGTACAGAAAGGGAAAATACATGCAATTACTCCATCAGATGAGGGTTGGGAACTTGCTATTACTATGACAGATTTTGCTGCCATTGTTCAATTAGGTGATAGTGTGGCGATAGATGGCGCTTGTCTAACTGTGACTAAAGTAGAGCAGGATAATATGTATTTTTTTGTTTCTACAGAATCGATTGCAAAAACAACTATCAGAAATTATAAGGTTGGGAACACTGTGAATACTGAATTACCAATGCAACCAAACGGCTACTTAGGGGGTCATTATGTACTAGGCCATGTGGATGCGACTGCTAAAGTCACTGAAATCAAGATCACCCCTACTGCTTGGTTTTTAACCATTCAAGTGCCTGAACAATTTGTAAAATATGTTGTTTATAAAGGGTCTATTGCGATCAATGGAGTAAGCCTAACAATCAATGAGGTGCGTGATCAGCTGATTGATCTTTGTATTATTCCAACCACACTAGACAAGACCAATATCAATCAACTTTCGGTTGAAAGTATTGTCAATATTGAATTTGATATTTTAGCAAAATATACAGAACAGTTACTTCTAAAAAGAAATGTGTAATGTTTGATACTGTGCAGGAAGCTTTAAATGCTTTTAAATTAGGTGAACCAATTATATTGGTAGATGATGAAGACAGAGAAAACGAAGGGGATATTGTTTTCCCTGCAAGCTTTGCAACGCAAGAAAAAATTAATTTTTGCGCAAAATATGCAAGAGGCTTGGTTTGCATTGCCATGCATCAATCTGTTGCAAAGCAAATTGGCATAGCTCCGGTGAATACAAATCATGCCGATCCTTTTCATACTGCATTTTATGATTCTATAGATGCAATCCCTGCATTGGGTATCACTACAGGTATCTCTGCAAAAGAAAGAGCTATTACAGCGCGTCAAGTGGTCAATCCTTCTGCAAAACCAACTGATTTTATCAGACCTGGTCACTTATTTCCGGTGGTAGCAAAAGAGGGTGGGTTGTTGGTAAGAAAAGGGCATACTGAGGCTGCTGTTGATTTATGTTTACTAACAGATTTGGCACCTGCTGCAATTATCTGTGAAATCATGGACGAGGAAGGAGATATGCTAAGAAGAAATGGTTTAGTTGATTTTGCACAAACACATCAAGTAAAAATGATCAGTATTGAACAGCTGATTGAGTACAGAAAAACTTTTGCGAAAGATATAATAATAAATGCAGTCAAACAAGATATTTATCAGCATCAATCAACTAAGATTTCTGACGCAAGCATAGCGCTTATTTCAGAAGCGCAACTACCAACTGAATTTGGATTATTTAAATCATTGGTTTTTCAAAATAGTAGCACGAATGAATCACATGTTGTGTTATTAATGGATAGTGAAAAATCCAATAAACCAATTGTGCGTTTTCATAGTGAATGCTTAACTGGAGACGTTTTTGGAAGTGTGCGTTGTGATTGTAAAGCCCAATTAAATAATGCTTTAGAACAGATTGCTAAAAATAAACACGGGTACTTAATTTATTTAAAAGGACATGAAGGTAGGGGCATTGGTATTGGTCAAAAGATAGCGGCTTATCATTTGCAGGATATGGGTGAAAATACTTTCCAAGCAAATTTGAGTTTAGGGCTTCCAGAGGATGACAGAAACTATCAAGATGCGATTGCAATTTTGAAGCAATTAGCTGTAGATGATTTTTCTTTTATCACTAACAATCCAGATAAAGTAGCCGCCATTCAAAATGCAGGTTTTCAATTTGAACAAATGATTGTTCCACCATTTGTGACGGAACAAAATAAAAAATATTTACAAGACAAGGCAAGTATTGCCAATCATAAAATTACTTTATAGTATGATCGCCATTATCAAAGCAAATTTCAATGCCCACATTACAGATTTATTATTAGCTGGATGCACAGACGAATTAGACGCTAAGAATGAAGCTTATAAAGTTTTTGAATGCGCTGGTGCAGTCGAGACGGTGGTGTTTGCAAATCGTATTATTGAGACCAAGCAATATGACTGTGTGGTGGTGATTGGTGCGATTATTAAAGGCGATACGGATCACTATGAATATGTTTGTCAATATGTGACCCAAGGCTTTTCAACCATTGCAGCAACAAAGACAACACCGGTTATCTTTGGAATTTTAACCACTCAGAATGAAGCATTAGCTTACGAGCGAGCTGCTATTGATAAGATGAATAAAGGTCAAGAGTTTGCAGTAACTGCGATGGAGATGATCCAATCATTTAAATCTTTATAGTTACACACTTCATTTAACTTTTTACTATAAATTATTCTGGAGCAAAATTATTTCACTTGTTCGTACAGGTGATTGATTAAGCCGTCTGCCAAGCCAATTTTTGGTACATGAATTTCATCAATATTGGCCCATTTCATGGTATATGCATATATGTTTAATGCAGGAACAATTACATCTGCCCTGTCTCTCTTTAAAAGATAAGTGTGCATTCTTTCTTCTACAGTCATTGGTTCTAAAACTCTATGAAATTCTCTAATCACCTCTATAGGAATACTCTTTAGATTCTTTGAATTGATCATGGAGTATATTTTATTAATATTGCCTCCAGACCCAATGGCCACTAATTTTGGGTAGGTTCTTCCAATCTCTTTTAATGTTTGCTTTAGATCTTCCCAAGTTGCATCTTCTACTTTATTGGTCAAAATACGAACAGTACCAATATTGAATGATTTTTGAAATGCGACTGCAGACTTGTGAAATAGGGTTACTTCTGTACTACCACCACCAACGTCAATGTATAAATAGCTCTTATTTGTGTCTAATAGTTCGGCGATATGGTTTTCATAAATAATTTCAGCTTCTAAATCACCTGATATGACTTCTACTTTTATACCAGTTTCTGCTTTAATTTCTCTGATGATTTCCTTTGAATTGCTAGCGTCCCTCATAGCACTCGTTGCGCAAGCAATATAATGGTCCACTTCATACACTTTCATTAATGCGCTAAATGCATTAATGGTATTTATGAGCATCTTTTTTTTCTTAAATCCAATAGAGCCTTTTTCAAATACATCAAAGCCCAGTCTAAGTGGAATACGAATTAGATTTAATTTATTAAACTCAACTTCTTTATCAAGTTTAACGACCTCACATATTAGTAACCTTGCAGCGTTACTGCCAATATCTATTGCTGCTAAAATCAATTTATTTTATCTTTTACCTTTTAAAAATTTGTATGTTTCCTCCTGTGATTTGAATCGAGTTGCTTTGGCCGAAGGTACATATTTATTGCTTAATTCGCCATCCAAGATTCTTGCTTTCTGATTGTCTTTTAATTGAATGTGAATGATGTCAATTAATTCTTTTTTAATGATTGGATCAACAATTGGAACAGCAACTTCGATTCTATGGTCCAAGTTCCTAACCATCCAGTCTGCACTAGAGATATACACTTTTTGGTTGCCTTTATTATTAAAAATAATAACTCTTGCGTGTTCTAAATACTGATCTACTATACTTATGGCGTTTATTTTACCTGCATTTTTTTCATTCACATTCTTAAGTGTTAGAATGCCTCTAATGATTAAATTTACTTTTACACCAGCTTTCACTGCTTTATATAAAGCATCTAATAAAATAGTATCCGTCAATGAATTTAATTTGACCGTAATGGAAGCGACATAACCTTTTTTTGCAATTTGAATCTCATTTTCAATCAAATCTAATAAGGCAGAACGCATATTAATTGGTGAAATCAGCAAATTCCTCATTTTAACAATTGGCTTATCACCTAATTGCCAATTTCCTAAGTAATTGAATATTCTGTTTGCCTCGTTCATTAAAGTCACATTCTTGGTCATCAAACAATGATCTGCATAAATTTTGGCAGTCTTCTCATTTAAGTTACCTGTGCTAATGAATCCATACTGCACTAACTTATTTTTCACCCTTTTCTGAATCACACATAGTTTTGCATGCACTTTCATATTCGGTATACCTACAAGCACGGTAATGCCTTCTTCCTCCATGATGGTTTTCCACTCTAAATTTGCCTCTTCATCAAATCTTGCTTTTAATTCCAAAAACACCGTCACCTTCTTTCCGTTTCTAGCAGCATTGATCAAGGCATTGATCACTTTTGAATTGGATGCTAAACGGTAGGCGGTGATTTTTATGGAGATCACAGTATCATCCATCGCGGCTTCACGTAGCATATCTATCACCGGATCGTAAGCGTGGTAGGGGAAATGCAACATGATATCCTTTTGCATGATCAAATCAAAAACCATGATTTTTTTCTTAAACGCAGGATGGATGAACGGCCTTGGTCTGTTATAATTGGGCTCTTTTATGACATTTGGAAAATCCATAAAATGCCTGAAATTATGAATATGACCTCCTGGGATAATGCTACTTTTTCGGTTCAAACCTAGTTTCTTAATTAAAAATTCAAGCATTTCTGGATTCATATCCTTTTCATATACAAATCTTACTGGCTTTCCTTTTCTTCTGTTTTTAATCCCTTTTGAAATTTTATCAATAAAATTCAAACCTACTTCCTGATCTAAATCAATCTCAGCATCTTTTGTAATTTTAAATACATGTGCATCAAACTGATTGAATTTAAAATGAGAGAAGATGATTGGTAAATTAAATTCAATTAAATCTTCTAATAGCATAATGGTTGTAAATCCAGCTTTAGATGGCAAAATGATGAATCTGCCCACAGACCTAGACGGTACTTCGATTAAGGCAAATTTTTGTTGGTAAGCATCATTTTTATTTCCCATAACAATTGCTAAATACAAGCTCTTGTCTCTTAAATATGGTAATTGAGGTAGATTCTCAATCATTAAAGGGATAATGTCATGTCTTACTTCGTTATCAAAGTAGGTTTTTACAAATTCCTTTTGTTCTGCATTGAGCTGCTTGTTATCAACTATCAAGATTTTGTTCGCCTTCAACTCTTTTAATATATTCTGCCAGATTCTGCTAAATTCATTTTGCTGTCTTAAAACAACCCTCTGGATCTCATCTAAAATAACTTGTGGTGAATCGATGATATCAATATTTATACCCTTCTTTTTATCTATCAATTCCACCATTCTTTTTAAAGTCGCAACGCGGACTCTAAAAAACTCATCTAAATTATTAGAGAAAATGCCTAAGAATCTTATTCTTTCTTGTAATGGGACAGAAATATCATTTGCCTCTTGTAATACCCTAGCATTAAAACTGAGCCAACTAATATCTCTAGGAATGTGCTTTTGTTTCATAAGGACTTGATTAATAATCGGTAAATCTACAATATATGTATTTTTCGTGTACTTGCTTAACAAAAAGTTAATATTAAAATAATAATTAGGGCACAATTTGTTTATATAGAAAAACGTATTTTGTTTAAACTAGCCCGCATGAACAAAAGACAATTAGATGTTTGCGTAATAAGCGATATCCATTTAGGAACATTTGGATGTCATGCTCAAGAAGTCTTAAATTATCTTAAAAGTATCGAGCCTAAGACTTTAATATTAAACGGCGATATCATTGATATTTGGCAGTTTAACAAGCGTTACTTCCCAGCAAGCCATATGGCTGTTATCAAACGAATATTTAGCATGGCTAGTAAGGGTACTAGAGTAGTTTACATTACAGGTAATCATGACGAGGCGTTGAGAAAATATGGGCATTTTGAAATGGGCAATATTCAATTGACCGATAAAATTGTTTTTGAAATCAACGGTGAGAAAAACTGGGTATTTCATGGAGACGTATTTGACAGAACAACTAAGGGGGGCGCTAAATTATTAGCAAAGCTGGGTGGTTATGGATATGATTTATTGATTATGATCAATAGTTTTGTGAATTTCCTTTGTACCCTTTTTGGACGTGAAAAAATGAGTATCAGCAAACAAGTAAAGAATGGGGTGAAGAAAGCCGTGTCTTGGATCAATAATTTTGAGCAAACAGCTGCAGAATTAGCGATTGAAAATGGGTATAAATATGTGATTTGTGGACATATTCATCAGCCTCAACATCGCGTTGTGACCACTGATAAAGGTAGTGTTACCTATTTAAATAGCGGGGATTGGATTGAAAACTTAACAGCCTTAGAATACGCAGATAAAACTTGGAGTTTGTATCAATATGATCCAAAACAGTTTGAAGATATTGATTCCAAAAAACGCATTAAGGTGGTACATTTACAAGAGGAATTAACTGTTTTAACAAACGAGGTCGCATTCCAAGTATCTATCTAATGAATATTCTTTACGCAGTTCAAGGTACTGGGAATGGTCATATTAGTAGAGCCATTCAACTCTATCCATTTTTAAAAACATATGGTAATATTGACTTCTTCATTAGTGGGTCTAATGCCGATCTAAAAACCGATTTACCAGTTGTTGGGAGAAGTAAAGGGATTAGCCTTTTTTATAAAGCGACTGGTGGCTTAGATTATTTAAAAATTATCAGATCATTTTCTTTTAAGATTTTTTTAGACGCCTACAAATTACCCGTCAATAAGTATGACTTAGTAATTAACGATTTTGACTTTGTAACTTCTTTAGCTTGTTTATTTAGAAACAAAAAGAGCGTTCAATTTGGGCATCAAGCTAGTTTCCAGAGCAATAAAACACCAAGAGCAAAAACGAATAATTTTTTTGGAGAATTTATTTTAAAGCATTTTGTAAAAAGCACACATTACCTGGGCTTACATTTTAAAGCTTATGACGATGCTGTCTTTAATCCAATTATCAAACAAGAAATCATTGATGCAACTCCAACAGATGATGGGCATATATCGGTGTACCTGCCTCATTATTCCATTGCTTATTTGGAGCCCTATTTTTTAGCACAATCAAAGTATCATTTTGAAGTGTTTAGTGCCGAAGTCAAATCCATAAGAAATTATAAAAATATTATATACTTTCCTATTAGCAATAGTGGTTTTACAAAAAGTATGATTAGGTCACATGCGGTTATTACTGGCGGTGGTTTTGAAACACCAGCAGAAGCAATGTATATGAACAAGAAAGTGTTAAGCATCCCAATTGCAAAGCATTATGAGCAATTATCGAATGCAGCTGCTCTATCTGATTTAGGCGTAAAAGTATTATTACAGATAGACCAAGACTTTCACACTATATTTACTGACTGGATCGATCATACAGCGCCTGTAAAACTAGATTTAACCCATTCAACAAAGGATATTGTAGCCCAATTAATCAAACAAACCCAAAATAGCTAAACATGTACAAAATCTTAAACCAAGAGAGCGAAACAGTCGCGTACATTCAGAATATGATGATTCTGAATAAAAAAAGAGAAAAGGTAATTGGCTTAGTAATTGGTGATTGCTTTTTTGGGAATGACACAAAAGTGATTGGTAAAATAATCGACCAAAAAGTGTACCTATTGAATGGCGATATCATTGGTATTATTGAAACTAATAAAGATAAAAAAGACCCAGAGCTTAAAAAAGGGTTGATGTTAGAAGCTTGGGAAATTTTGAGCAATATCAAAAGTCATACTTCTGATTGGATTACCATTTCAAAAAAATGGTCTAAAAAAACATTAATAGAAGTGTTGCTTTAAAATATTTCATTAACTCACCATTCTAATATACAACTCCTCCACTTTTTTTCTGGCCCAGGGCGTTTTGCGTAAAAATTTTAAGCTGGATTGAATGCTTGGATCAATATTAAAGCAGTTGATTGGGATATGTTGTCCTAAATCCTCCCATCCAAAATGACGCACTAGTTCCTCAACGATAAAGGCGAGTGTTTTGCCGTGTAATGGGTCTTTATGCGTTTGTTCCATACACAATATTAAGTAATTTGCCGCTATGAATGTAGACCGGTACTTTTTATTGAATAAGCCAATGAATATGGTGTCTCAATTTGTGAGCACGCACAAGGTGCAACTACTATCAGATATTGACTTTAATTTTCCCGAAGGTACGCATGCAATAGGCAGACTCGATCAAATGTCTGAGGGGTTGTTACTATTAACGACCAATAAAAAAGTGACAAAATTATTATTTCAAGGGATTCGGCCACATGTGAGAACTTATTTAGTACAAGTAAAAAATAAAGTGAGCCAAGACACTTTAAAACAGTTGCGCAGTGGCGTTAAAATATCTGCTTCGAATGCTACAACCTATACCACAGCGCCTTGTACTGTAGATATAATTGATCCACCGGTTAACTTGTGGGATAATGGAATTATTTTACACGAAAACCAACAATCAGATTGGTTACGTATTGAATTAACAGAAGGCAAATTTCACCAAGTACGAAAAATGGTAGCAACAGTGCACCACCGATGCATACGTTTAGTCAGATGGTCTATAGAAGACTTAACTGTTGAATCTATTGCACCGGGCGAAGTGCAAGAAGTGAACGAGGAATATTTTTTTAAAGCACTTAATTTGTAATTAAAAAGCTAGTTCACTAAAACCAATCTTTAAATTTACTCAAGTCTACATTGCCTCCTGTTAAAATAATACCTACTTTTTTACCTTTAAATAAGTCTGGATTTTTTAATACAGCAGCTAATGGAACTGCGCAGCTTGGCTCAATAATAATTTTCATTCTTTCATACACCAATCTCAGCGCCGCTTTAATTTCATCTTCTGACACCAACAATATATCAGCAACATGCGCTTGAATGATTTCAAGTGTGCGTTCACTTAAGGTTGTTAATAAGCCATCTGCAATCGTATTAACAAATGGTGCTTTTTCTACTATCCCTGATTGGATACTTAACACTGCATCTGCTGCGCCTTCTGGTTCACCAGCATATACTTTTAATCCTGGTTTAAAATAGTGCGCGCCTAAACAAGTGCCTGATAATAATCCACCACCACCAACAGGAGTCACAACGATATCTACATCTGGCATTGCCTCAATAATTTCTTTTACACAAGTAGCTTGCCCAGTAATGACTTCGTCATTGTCATAGGGATGAATAAATGTCGCGCCAGTTTGGTCTACAATCGATTGTAAAGTGGACTCTCTTGCTGCTTGATTAGATGCACAAATAGTGACTTCGGCGCCATAGCCTCTCACTGCATTTACTTTTACTTGTGGGGATGATTCTGGCATCACGATATAAGCTTTGATCCCTAACATTTTTGCTGCAAAAGCCAATGCCTGTGCGTGGTTACCAGATGAATGTGTAGCAACACCTTTTTCTAATTGTTCTTTGGTTAATTGTAAACTCGCATTCATGCCGCCTCTAATTTTGAATGCACCAATTTTTTGGAAATTCTCACACTTGAAATAGAGGTCTAATCCATACAGCGCATTGATACTTTTACAAGTCATGATTGGCGTGTTGTGGATATAGGGTGCGATACGAATCGCTGCTGCTTCGATGGATGCTTTTGTAATTTTCATAAATTGAATTTAAACAATATTTCCTTATCTTGAAGGATGCAAACGGAACATAAAAAAATTGGCATTTGGACAAGCACTTCGCTTGTTGTTGGGAACATGATTGGTGCGGGTGTTTTTTTAATGCCTTCGGCCTTAGCTAGTTTCGGTAGTATCAGTTTAATTGGATGGTTATTTTCTGCATTGGGAGCAATTGTAATTGCAAAAGTTTTTGCCAACCTTAGCAAATTAATTCCAGCTTCGGATGGCGGTCCTTATGCGTTTACAAAAGCAGGACTAGGCGATTTTGCAGGATTTTTGGTGGGATGGGGCTATTTAATTTCTGTTTGGACAACCAATGCAGCCATTGTCGTGTCTTTGGTGAGTGCATTGAGTACTTTTTTCCCAATACTCGCACAAAATTCAAGTATCGCATTAGCAACGGGGTTGGCCTGTCTTTGGTTGCTGACTTGGGTGAATACCTTGGGGGTATATGCTTCTGGTAGAGTAATACTCATGACTACTATCCTTAAAATAGTGCCACTTGTATTGGTAGCGATTGGGGGAATTTTATTTTTAGATCTACAAAATTTACTTCCATTTAATATGAGTGGCACGAGCAGCTGGCAAGCAATTACTGCGACGACCACATTAACTTTTTTTGCATTTTTAGGAATTGAATCTGCCACCATTCCATCAAGTAGTATAGACGATCCAGGACAAAATATATCTAAAGCAACCATGCGTGGTGTCTGGATTGCTGCTGCAATTTATATTTTTAGCACTGCAGCCATCATGGGGATGATTCCTGCAAGTCAATTGCAAAATTCAATTACGCCATTTGCCGATGCTGCAGAAAAAATTTATGGACATGGAGCAAAGTATTGGGTGAGCGCAGGTGCTGCTATTGCTGCATTTGGCGCATTGAATGGATTTGTATTGGTACAAGGGCAAATGTCATTTGCGATGGCAAAGGACAAATTATTCCCAGCATTTTTTGCAAAACAAAATCGTAAAAGTGTGCCAGCAAATGGTGTCATTGTTTCTAGTATCATCATTACATTATTGATGTTTATGAACAACTCCAAAAATTTAGCAGGCCAATTTAAGTTACTCATACTGCTCTCTACATTTTTTACTTTGCTACCTTATTTATTGACAACTGTTTCTTATTTGATTGTTCGAGCAAAACAAGCAGCAACCTATACAAAGACAAAAACCTTAACAGCAATAGTGATTAGCATTATTGCATTCTCTTTTTCTATGTGGATGATCATTGGTTCTGGACAGGAAATTGTCTACTGGGGATTCATCATGCTCATGATGGGGGTGCCGTTCTATGTCTATATGGTTTATAAGAAATAATGTCAATTTTTTGTAAATTCATTAATAATAGGGCATTTATAACGGTTTAGCTTTTATATTCGTAGTGCATGAAAAAAAGGATTATTGGAATTTTATTGACTTTAGTGGTAGCAACCCAGGTTTTCCCTGTGGATGGGTTCCGCTTTTGGTCTAATTTAGTTCAATCCAACACGCAAGCCACAACAGCCTCTATTTTGGCACTGGAAGAAGAGGAAGTAGAGGAGATCCAGTTCAAGGTTAAAAATATGGAGTCTAACCATTCGATGTATTTTGAAAACCAAATAGCATCCATGCTTTTAAGTGCCAAGTATCCTATTATTGCACATTTAGGTGCAGTCATTGACAGGAATAATCCAATTCTTATCCCTCCTCCCAATACAGTTATTTAATTCACGATTTTCAATATTCATTATAGATTACTACTCAGTTATATGACTAGGATTTGAATGAATGGTTCTCTAACAATTTATTATTAAAAATGAGTTTACATCAACCAAATCAAGGTTTAAGTTTCAAATATTTGAAAGAGGATTTACCGGCTGGACTAGTTGTTTTTTTAGTCGCTTTACCCTTATGTTTAGGCATTGCACTAGCATCTGGAGCACCTTTATTTTCCGGCATTATTGCTGGTATTGTTGGAGGTATTATTGTAGCATTTGCAAGTGGATCCGCATTGAGCGTGAGTGGTCCAGCTGCAGGGTTAACAGTGATTGTTTTAAACGGTATAACCACACTAGGATCCTATGATCAATTTTTAGTTGCTGTTGCAATTGCAGGCGTTTTACAAATTGTTTTAGGCTATTTAAAAGCAGGCGTGATTGGATATTATTTTCCGTCTAGTGTCATTAAAGGAATGCTCGCTGCAATTGGTATCATATTAATTTTAAAACAATTGCCAATTGCAATTGGCTACAATAAAGCTATTGCACAGTCTTACCATATGGGGTCCATCATCATTGCAAGTATCTCAATTGGAATTATTTTATTTTGGGATCTACCAATGTTAAAAAAGTATGTCTTTTTTAAATATGTACCTGGCGCATTGATTGCTGTACTTTTTGGTGTTGCGCTGAATCTATTTTTTAACGCCAACATGCCAGCATGGGCTTTGTCTGCAGACGCATTGGTAAAATTACCTGTGGCTAAAAATAGCACGGAATTTATTGGACAGTTTACGCTACCTAATTTTAGTGCACTTGGAAACTATCAGGTTTATGTGGTTGCCATTACTATTGCAATTATTGCAAGTTTAGAAACTTTATTAAGTGTAGAAGCAGCCGATAAATTAGATCCATATAAGCGCGTGACACCAACTAACAGAGAATTAAAAGCACAAGGATTAGGTAATTTAATTTCTGGAATGATTGGAGGCTTACCTATGACAGCAGTGATTGTTAGAACTTCTGCCAATGTGAATGCTGGAGCAAAAACAAAACTTTCTGCGATTTTTCATGGATTGCTATTATTAATCAGCGTAGTGGCTTTTGCACCTATCTTAAACCAAATTCCACTGGCTTGTTTAGCAGCAGTCCTATTAGTGGTAGGCTATAAATTGGCTAAAGTCGCTTTATTTAAAGAAATGTATAAGCTAGGTTGGGAACATTTTGTTCCATTCATTGTAACAGTGGTTGCTATACAATTCAGTGATTTACTAAAAGGCATTGCATTAGGTATGCTGGTGGCGATATTTTATATTTTAAGAACCAATTTTCGTCGTGATTATGAAATACATCAGGAGAAAAAGTCTGAAGGTGGTGCTATCAACATAATACTATATGAACATGTCACGTTTATCAATAAAGGAAGTATCGCTAAAAAATTATCAGATATTAAAAACGATACAATTGTAACCATAGATGCGAGCAAATCACATTATATAGATATAGATGTACTTGAAATTATTTATGATTTTCAAATTGCTGCAAAATTGAAAAATATAGAAGTCAATTTAGTCAATATGCCTTCAAGGGTATCAGTATCGGGGCATTAGATTTTTTAAGTAACACATAATGTAGAATTTGAATCAGTCACAACAAAAAGTATTTAATAAAAGTATTAAAAAAGTAAAATAAATTATAAATGGAAAAATCATACCAAAGATTAATTGAAAATAATAAAACATGGGTTGCGGAACAATTACAATTAGACCCTAGTTTTTTTGAAAATTTATCCAAAGGCCAAGCGCCTGAGTATTTATGGATTGGTTGTTCAGACAGCAGGGTGCCTGCAGAGTCCATCACAGGAACAGAACCTGGCGAGATGTTTGTGCATCGAAATATTGCCAATATGGTGGTACATAGTGACATGAATATGCTAAGTGTATTATCTTATGCAGTAGAAGTGCTCAAAGTTAAACACGTGATTGTTTGTGGGCATTATGGCTGTGGTGGTGTCATGGCTGCCATGAAAAACCAGCAGTTTGGCTTAATTGACAACTGGTTAAGACATATTAAAGATGTCTATCGTTATCACCATAAAGAATTAGACGCGATTGAAGATGAAACTTTAAGGGCAAGAAGGTTTGTAGAAGTCAATGTGCAAGAACAAGTACATGATCTTGGAAAGACATCTATTGTTCAAAATGCTTGGAAAAGAAACCAGCCTCTTCACTTACATGGATGGGTCTATGATATTCACGATGGATTGATCAATGATTTAGGGGTGAACTTCACCTGTCCCAAAGACTTACATAATGTGTATCATCTTGATTAACAATAGATTATAGTTAAAAAAAGGCACTTATAAAAGTGCCTTTTTTTATGCCTGTTTCTATTAGTTAATATTAAGTTCATATTGGCTTAACAATTTGGTAACATGACTGTTTGATATTTGCGATACAAATAAAATCATATCGTGAAAAGGATACTACTATTTATAATTTGTTTCGTTGCAGCTATTTCGGTTCAAGCGCAAAAAGCAAAATTGACAGGTAAGGTTACAAACGTAAAAAATGATGTTTTAGTTGGGGTTACACTAACTTTAAAATCGGACAAGAGCCAAGTTTCAAAAACAGATATCGAAGGTCGATTCAGTTTTAATATCGATATCAATAAAGCATATACTCTAGATTTATCTTATGTTGGTTACAAAGCAAAATCTATCGATGTCACTGGCGCAACAACTGCTAACGAAGAGATTGTTTTGGATGTATTGCTAGATGAAGCTGGAAAAAATTTGACAGATGTAGTGGTTTCTGCTACTAGATCTACCAATAAAGGTGCTACAGATAATGCATTGATTGCTTTTCAAAGAAATACCAATACAGTGGCTTCTGTGATTTCTGCGGAATCTATTAGAAGAAGTCCAGATAGAAACACTGCGGAAATTTTAAAAAGAACTCCAGGAGCATCTATCCAAGAAGGTAAATATATTATTGTAAGAGGTTTGGCGGATCGTTACAACCAAGCAATGTTGAATGGTATCTTGTTAACTAGTACAGAGCCAGACAGAAAAACTTTCTCATTCGATATATTCCCATCTCAAATTATCGATAACATTATTATCAATAAAGCATTCGTTCCAGAATTACCAGGTGAGTGGGCTGGAGGTTTAATTCAAGTGAATACTAAAGATATTCCTACTAAGAATTTCTTTAATATACAAATTGGAACTAGTGCGAATTCTCAAGTTACAGGTAAAGATTTCTTAAAAGATGTTGGCGGAAAGACAGACTGGTTAGGTATTGATGATGGAACAAGATCATTGCCTTCTGGTTATTCTACAAAATCTAATTTTGACACTGCAAGCGCTGCAACAAAAATTGGTATTGGAAAACAAATGTCCAATAACTGGGCACCAGTAATGGTTACCGCAAAACCAAATACGAGTTTACAAATGAACGGTGGATTTTCAGGAACGTTTTTGGGTAAAAAAGTTGGTGGAATCATTGGAGTAAACTATGCAAATTCATTTCGTCTTTTGGATAATTCCAATAATCAAAATGGCTTTACAGATGGAAGTTTCTTCCCTGTCACTAAGCTGAATGATAAAAAATATATTGAAGATATTAATTTGGGCGCGATTGCTGGTTTATCCATGTTTTTGAACCCTTTAAATAAGATTAGTTATAAAGCTATCATCAACGTTAAAACCGCGAATGCTTACAGTTCAAGAACTGGTACAGATTATAGTAGACAAGACCTTGTAAAGGGTAATGAATTTGTTTTTGGTCAAAATGTATTTTTTACCAATCAATTAAATGGTGAACATAGCTTATCTCAAAAATTAAAGTTCAATTGGTATGGTGCATTTAATATTTTAGATGCTTACACACCTGATCAAAGAAGAATTTTATATACAAAGAGTGCAAATGGAGTAGATCCTTTTGTGTTGAATATTTCGAATACTTTATCACAACAATCTGGTAGTCGTGTATTCCAAACATTATCTGATTATATCTATACGGGTGGTGGTGATTTGACTTTGAAAGTAAAGCAACAAACCATTAAAGCTGGTTATATGTTGCAAATTAAAGATCGTATGTATGATGCACAATTATTTGCAGTATACTTAGCAAGAGACAACGCTGCTTTAAGACAATTAGATGCTGCTTCTGCTTTTGTACCTCAAAACTATGGTAATGGTTCTGATGATAAATTCGCTTTCGACGCAATTAGAAATAGAAATTTCCGATACATGGCCAACACCATTTTAAATGCTGGTTATGTTCAATTTGATAATAAATTATCGGATGGTTTAAGAGTAGTTTGGGGATTAAGAGTAGAAGATTTTGATCAGTTAGTGGGTTCGGTGAAGAAGTGGGATCCTAGACACACTTATTCAAAAGTGACTGACTTCTTACCAGGTGTGAACGCTACACTTAAATTAACTCCAAAAGCGAACTTAAGATTAACTGCTTCTCAGACTGTGATTCGTCCAGAATTAAGAGAATTATCTGCTTTAAATATTTATGATTTTGAATTAAACGCATCAGTTGCGGGTAATCCATCTTTAAAGCGTACTAAAATAACCAATACTGATTTAAGGTATGAATTATACCCTGGTGCTGGTGAGTTATTTACAGTTGGTGTTTTCTATAAGAATTTTGAAAATCCGATTGAGAGTATTTTTAATGAAGGCTCTGGTGGAGCAAGTTTATTCTCTTTCCAAAACGTTTCTAAAGCAACTGCTTTTGGTTTTGAAGTAGAAGGTCGTAAAAAACTAACATCTAGATTTACTTTACAAGCAAATGGTTCATACATCAATTCAAAAACCAAAGATGCTGCTTTAAATGTAGACAGACCGCTTCAAGGACAATCTCCTTACTTGATCAATACGGGATTACTATATGATGTAGTTGAAAAAGGATTCAACATGACAGTATTGTTCAACCAAGTTGGTAAAAGAATTTATTTAGTGGGTGATCTTCAAGCTGGTGCTGCTACTCCAGATGTATTTGAAAATCCAAGAGCATTAGTGGATTTCCAAATCAGTAAAAAGTTTGCAGAAAATAAAGCAGAAATTAGATTCACTATTTCAGATATCTTAAATCAAAGACAAATTTTCTACCAAAATAACAATAGCAATTCGGATTACAGTGCAGGATCAGATGCAATTAGATTCTCAAGAAAGTTTGGTACCACTTTTGGCGTAACACTTAACTACTCATTATAATAAACAATTAAACACTTTTTTTAAATACAACAACAATGAAACAATTATTTATTTTATCTCTCGCTTTTTTAGCCATTACTGGTTGTAGAAAGATCGAAACAGACGGCGAAAAAGAAATCTTCGTAGTAACGAAGGAAGTTGCTCCAGTAGGTGTGGTATCCAATACCGTTACTTTATCTGGAAGAATCACTAAAGACACAACTCTATTTGCGAAGGATGTAAACTACCTTTCTGGTATCGTTTATGTTATGAAGGGTGTTACTTTGACAATTCAAGAAGGTGCAAAAGTAATGGGTAAATCATCTGGTGCCGACGTAGCTGCATTAGTAATTACTCGTGGTGCTAAAATTATCGCAAGAGGTACTGCTGATAAACCTATCGTATTTACTTCAGCAGCACAGAATCCTGCATCAGGTGACTGGGGTGGTATAGTTTTGTTAGGTACAGCTAGAGTGAACACAACACTTACTTGGAAAGGAACTGCTGTAACTGGATTAACTTCAGTAGAAGGTGGTGTGAATGATGCAGATTTAGGATTAGGCTTAGCTGGTTCTGGTGACGCAGCTTTCCCTACAGGAAATGATGCAGATAATTCAGGAGTAATGCAATATGTAAGAATTGAATATGCTGGTTATGCTTACCAACCAGATAATGAATTGAATAGTTTAACAATGGCTGCTGTTGGAAGCGGAACTACTATTAGTCATATTCAAGTGACTTATGCAAAGGATGATGCATTTGAGTGGTTCGGTGGTACAGTAAACTGTAAGTATTTGATTGCTTACAAAACACAGGATGATGATTTTGATACTGACAATGGTTACAATGGTAACGTTCAGTTTGGTATCATTTTAAGAGATTCAGTAATTGCCGATATCTCAACTTCAGAAGCATTTGAATCAGACAATAATAGTGGTGGTACTGCTACAACTTTCCAAACAACTGCAGTATTTTCAAATATTACAGCAATTGGACCAAGAATTGATCCAACATATGGTAAGGGTAATAGCTTGTACAGAGCTGGTGCGCATATCAGAAGAAATACTGGTATCTCTATCATGAATTCAATCTTTGCAGGATGGAACAGAGGATTTCAATTTGACGCTTCATCTGGTGTTCCAGTTGATAAAAATGTAACTGACAGTACAATTAGAATCAAGAATACAACTTTAGCAGGTAACACTGTAAACATTGATTATGTTCGTTCTACAGGAACATCTGCAACATATGCTTCTAATAATGATGGTATTGCAGGCTTAACTACTTGGTTCTCAACTCCAGCATTTGGTAATACAATTTTAACTCTTGCAACTGGAGATAGATTGAAATTAATTCAGCCATTCAATTATTTAAATCCAGATTTTACACCATTTGCAAATAACTCAACTCCTTCTACAACTCCTTCAACTCCATCTACAGATCCTTTGACATCTGCTTGGGGAACATTAGGAATTTGGGATCATGTGAACTTCACTAAGAATGGTGCATTCACAGATTCAAAATTACAAAATGCATTCTTTGAGAAAGTAGCATTTAGAGGTGCAGTTGCTACATCTGGAACAAACCAAACATGGTGGAAAGGTTGGACAGTTTGGAAATAGTAATTGTATTTAAAAAATAGATAGATATAAAAATACCCTCGCAAAATGCGAGGGTATTTTTTTTGAAGTCTTCAAAAGTTTTTGAAACTTATCTTATCCATTAAAAGCTTCAGATACACCCTTGTGTAAAATCTTTCCAGCTCTAATATTTAAACCTTTTGCCAATGCTTGATTCTCGGCACATGCAATTTCCCATCCTTTATTTGCAATCGCAAGTGCGTATGGTAAAGTTGCTTGTGTTAAAGCTCTTGTACTAGTTTGAGGAACTGCACCTGGCATATTTGCTACGCAATAGTGTGTAATACCATCAATAGTGAATACTGGATTTTCGTGTGTAGTTGGCTTACAAGTTTCAATACATCCACCTTGATCCACGGCTACATCCACTATCACAGATCCTGCTTCCATTAATTTCAAATCGGCTTGTTTTACTAAATGCGGCGCTTTAGCACCATGTAATAAAACAGCACCAACTAATAAATCAACTGTAGGTAATTTTTCTTTGATCGCTAATAAAGTAGAATATTGAGTCACTACATTCGCTGGCATCACATCCGATAAGTACCTTAATCTAGCTAAGTTGGTATCCATGATTGTTACTTGTGCCCCTAATCCTGCAGCCATCTTAGCAGCTTGTGTTCCCACGATACCACCACCAATCACCAATACTTCTGCTGGCTTCACACCTGGTACACCACCTAATAATTTTCCTTTGCCACCAAATGGTTTACCTAAGTAGTAAGCACCAACATTGATTGCCATTCTTCCTGCCACTTCTGACATTGGAACTAACAATGGCAATGAGCCATCTGGTAATTCAACAGTTTCGTATGCAATACATACAGCATGCGTTTTCATCATCGCTTCTGTTAATTCTTTAGAAGCAGCAAAGTGGAAATAAGTAAATAAAATTTGACCCGACTTGATCAATCCATATTCAGCAGCCAAAGGCTCTTTTACTTTCACAATCATTTCTGCAATTGCATACACTTCGGCTGCAGTAGGTAAAATTTGAGCACCCACTGCTATATATGCATCGTCAGAAAATCCTGATCCAGCACCAGCATTGGTTTCAATGTACACAGTATGGCCTTGTCTTGACAACGCATCCACACCTTCAGGAGTTAAACCTACACGGTACTCCTGGATCTTAATTTCTTTAGGAACGCCAATAATCATAGTATTAGTTTTATTTCTGTATAAAGTTCTGTAAAAAGAAAATATTATTAATTAAATGAAATAATACAGTAAAAAATGCTTTAAAATTTAATATAAATAGAAATTAGCAGTAAATTCGAGTTAGAATTAGCCTTTTCACCGAAATTCTTACGCTTATAAAAATAGAAGTTTATGAACTTAGACCCAATTGATCTTGCCATTTTAGGCATTTTACAAAAAAATGCATTGGCTACTTTGAAAGATATTAGCGCAGAAATCAATCTTTCAGTAAGTCCAACCCATGACCGCATCAAAAGATTAGAGGCAGATGGTGTGATTGCCAATTACGTGGCTTTAATCAATCGTAAAAAAATTGATTTGGGCATGGTTGTATTTTGTCATGTTACATTAGACAAGCAAACAAAAAATAATTTCGCGGAGTTTGAACAAATCATTTTACAATTTGACGAAATCATTTCCTGCAGTTTGGTTTCTGGTAGCTTTGACTATTATTTAAAAGTGGTGACCAAGGATGTAGAAACCTACAATCAATTTTACCAAGAAAAACTAGCAGTGCTTCCAATGGTGGCGCACATTAATAGTTTATTTGTGATGGATGAGATTAAAACAACGACTGCATTGCCTTTATAAGTTATATACTTTTAAAATCATTTTTTACAATTCAATTATAAATTATTTGAATTTAATTTTTACTACTCAACTTTTTAACTATGTACAATATTCCTCATTTTAAAGCGAGCAATCATCAACAAGTAATTGATTTTATGCAGGCGAATCCTTTTGTAACCATTTGTGGTGTAGATGCGAATGGCTTACCTGTTGCAACGCATATTCCTGTGTTAATGAAAGTAGAAAATGATATCATTACAATTAGTGGTCATATCATGCGCAAGCAGGATCATAGCAATGCTTTTGAAGTTAATAAAAATGTATTGGTTATTTTTTCTGCACCTTCTGCATTTGTGAGCGCCAATTGGTATACTACAAAAGATATGGGGAGTACATGGAATTATCAAACGGTGCACGCCAGAGGACAATTAGAAATAAAAGACCAAACACATTTAAGAAATTTACTAACGGAATTGACTTTACATTTTGAAAAAGATGCAGATGCACCAACGCAAGTAAAAAATTTATCAAAGGAATACATGGAACAAAATATGAAAGCTATTTATTCCTTTGATATTGTTGTAAATGATTTGCAGCATGTCTTTAAGCTAAGTCAAAACAGAGACGAAGCATCACATACAAATATTCAAAATGAACTAAACAATGGAGACGCTGCTTGCAAGTATATGGCAGCAGCTATGAAGCGATAAATATTTTTTTCTTTTAAAATATTATTTGTAAATATAACAACACTCGATTTATTCTAATACTTATAATTGTATATAATTTATGACTCCTATTAAAAATATCATCTTTGACCTTGGTAATGTGTTGTATGACATTGATTTTACAAAAATGTACAATGAATTTGACCAATTAGGTATCCCTAATTTTCAAAACTATTTTACACTCAATCAATGTGATCAATTATTTTATAATATTGAAAAAGGCTTAATCAGCGAGACCGAATTTTGCCAGGGCTTTAATCAATTGTTTAATTTATCACTGAGTCATCATCAAATAATTTCCGCATGGAACTCCTTGCTTATTGGATTCAGAAAAGAGAGCATGGATTGGATTAAAGCTAATCAAGAAAAATACCCCATGTTTTTATACTCCAATACCAATCAGATCCATTGTGATTATGTGCTTCCTCAATTTGAAAGGGAGATAGGTGGGAATTTCGAGCAGCTTTTTAAAAAGCCATATTATTCTCATCATATGGGGATGCGCAAGCCAGACCCTGCCTCTTTTCAATATATTTTAGATCAGGAAGGGCTTAAGGCTGATGAAACTATATTCATTGACGACAATGAACCCAACGTTAAGGGCGCTGCCTCGGTGGGATTGCAAGTATTGTATTTACAACCAGGCATGTTCATTGAAACGGAATTGCCTAAAATTTTAGGGTAATAGTCTCCTTTAGTTTAAATAAGGGTCTAAAAAGGCTTAAAATTTTACTTAACTTCTTCAAAATCAATGTAATCGGCGTCTTTTTTTGCCGAATCCTTAGGCACTTTTGGGGCCTCATTAGGCGCATTTTTGCTTGTAAATCCACCATAATTGGTGTTTTGACCTTGTGCTTCGGCCATTTTACGTTGCATTTCTTCCATATTTTGGCGAACAGTCTTAACCCCTTTGCGTACAGGAAGTACCACATTAAAGATCAATTTATACAAAAGATAGATAAGGAATCCGTAAATCAATAGCTTGGTCATACCACAAAAATACGGTCAGATTGAATAAAATTGGGTGATTTCATCCTCTTTTATTACCTTTGGTCTAGAATATGCAGAGAAATGAAGGGAACGAAATCGTTCCCTTCTTCTTTTTTAAGTATGGAAGTAAACGAATTAAAAGACAGGGTTTATACCTTATTAGAGCCTTTTTTACAAGAGGATCCAAGCTATTTTTTGGTGCACATCAAAGTAAAGCCTGGGCACATAATAAAAGTATATATAGATGGCGACCAAGGTTTGCCTATCAAACAATGTACTTCATTTAATAGAAGGTTGTATAAGGCCATCGAAGAAGCTGCATGGTTCCCAGAAGGTGATTTTGCATTGGAAGTTTCTTCACCTGGAGTAGAAGAGCCTTTGATTTTAAACAGGCAATATGTAAAAAATATTGGACGCACCGTAGAAGTGCTATTGAACGATGAATCTGTTTTTACGGGCGTAATGAAAGAAGTCACTGATAAAGATATTTTAATCGAATGGACTGCTGGCAAGGGTAAAAAAGCGACCCAAGAAACCATGCTTATTCCATTTGAAAATATAAAATCAACTATAGTTCAAATTCAATTTTAACAAAACTCAAGCTAGACCGCTTGATAAAAAAATGATGTTATGGCAAGTATTAATTTGATTGAAGCTTTCGCGGAGTTTAAAGACGCTGAAAATATAGATCGTCCTACGATGATGAAAGTAGTAGAAGATGTATTCAAAACCTTATTGAGAAAAAAATATGGTAGCGATGAAAACTTCGATGTAATCGTAAACGCAGAAAAAGGTGACTTGGAAATTATCCGTCGTCGTGAAATTAGACCGGATGATGATGTAGACAATCCTTTAGCTGAAGTTTCTTATTCTGATGCCATCAAAATCGAGCCAGATTTTGAAATTGGTGAAGAATTATTAGAGGAAGTGAATATCTACGATTTTGGTAGAAGGGCTATCCTTGCTGCAAAGCAGACCTTAGCTTCTCGTATCAATGACTTAAAGAAAAACGTTTTAGTTAAAAAATATTCTGATAGAATTGGTGAAATTATCAATGCTGAAATCTATCAGGTTTGGAAGAAGGAAGTTTTATTGTTAGACGAAGAAGGCAACGAATTGATTCTTCCAAAAACAGAACAAATCCCTCAAGACTTTTTTAAGAAAGGTGAAACAATCAGAGCGGTGATTGCTAGAGTGGACATGAAAAATAATTCACCAGTGATTATTTTATCAAGAACAAGCCCATTATTCTTAGCAAAATTATTAGAAATAGAAGTGCCAGAAATTTTTGATGGTTTAATTACTATTAAGAAAATTGTGCGTGAGCCAGGTGAGCGTGCAAAAGTGGCTGTTGAATCATTCGATGATCGTATCGATCCAGTAGGTGCTTGTGTGGGTATGAAAGGATCACGTATTCATGGTATTGTAAGAGAATTAAAAAATGAAAATATCGATGTAATTAATTTTACAACGAATACACAATTATTAATTCAACGTTCATTGACACCTTCAAAAATCAGCTATATGAACATTGATGCTGAACGTAAGCGTGCCGAAGTTTATTTACAATCAGATCAAGTTTCTTTAGCAATTGGTCGTCGTGGGGTGAACATTAAATTAGCGTCTGAATTAACAGGCTATGAATTAGATGTGTACCGTGAGGACGAAGAAATTGTAGACGAATTCGATATCGATTTAGATGAATTTAGTGATGAAATTGAAGCATGGATTATCGATGAGTTTAAGCGTGTTGGTTGTGATACAGGAAGAAGTGTATTAAAGCTAAGCGCAGAAGAATTAGAAAAAAGAACAGACTTAGAAGTGGAGACCATTGCGGAAGTTCGCCGTGTCTTGACAGAAGAGTTTGCTAAAGGTGAATAACCTTTAAATAGAAGTATATTTGTAAAAGGAACGCGTCACTGTTCAAAAAAAAGGGACAAAAAACATTCAAATGTCAGAATTGAAACTACCAAGACTGTTAGCAGCTGCTAAAGAATTCAACATCGGTCAAGATACCTTGATTGAATTCCTTAGTACAAAAGGTTTTCCTAAGGATGACCTTAAGCCAACAGCCAAATTAACTGAAAGTCAGTACTATGCTTTGCAGGCAGAATTCCAAAGCGACAAGGTTGCCAAGAACAAGGCAGACCATGTGGAATTGCCAAAAAATGCAATAGCAGACAAAGGCAAAAAAGCGGAGGAAGAAATTGCTCCAGCTAAAAAAGCAGTTGTTGCTGAAACGCCAGTTGTGGAAACTCCAAAACCAGCACCAGTTGCTGAAGTAGCGCCTGCTACAATTAAAGTAGAAACACCAGAGGTGGAAGCACCGAAGGTGGTGAATAAGATAGATCTTTCTGCCATTGACTCTTCTACTAGACCAAAAAAGACCGCTAAAAAAACAGAAGAGCCTGCACCTAAAGCAACTGCTCCAAAAGCACCGGCTGCAAAAGCGGCTGCTAAAAAAGCAGATCCAGCACCAGCTCCAAAAGCGCCGCCGGTAGACCATTCTATCGCGCCTGAAAATGTGCATGGTGCAATTACAAACATCCAAGCAGATAAGTTAACAGGTCCAACAATTTTAGGTAAGATTGACTTGCCAATTAATAGTGATACTAGACCAAAACCTTTAACCCAGGAAGAAAAACGTGTACGTAAGCGTATCCCTGTTCAAGGTAGACCAAATCAACCAGGTCAAACAGGACAAGGTGGCCAAACTCAAAGTAGCGGCGGCTATCAAGGCAATCGTCCACAAGGAGGCGGTTACCAAGGCAATCGTCCACAAGGCGGACAAGGTGGTGGTTATCAAGGCAATCGTCCTAATAATGGCACTCGTCCAGGACAAGGTGGTGCACGCGGAAGAAATATGCCGCAAACTGCTGAACAAAAAGAAATCGATCAGAAAGCAATTCAGGATAAGATCAAGGAAACGCAAGCTAAACTATCTGGCCAAGGTGGTCGTGGTAAGGGCACAAAATCTAAGTATCGTCGTCAAAGAAGAGAAGAAGCTGCTGAAAATGAAAATAATGAACAAAGAGAAGATAATAAATTACAGGTAACTGAATTTGTTACCGTGAGTGAGTTATCGAGCTTGATGGATGTAAGCTTTGCAGATATCATTAGCAAGTGTATGAACTTGGGTATCATGGTTTCAATCAACCAACGTTTAGATGCGGAGGTAATTGAATTGGTTGCAAGTGAATTTGGATTCGAAGTTGAATTTGTTGGATTGGAAGATGTCGTAGAAATGGATGAGGAAGAGGAAGCAGAAGATCAAGCAAATTTAGTTGAGCGTCCTCCTATCGTAACCATCATGGGTCACGTAGATCACGGTAAAACATCTTTATTGGATTATATACGTAACGCGAATGTGGTTGCAGGTGAGGCCGGTGGTATCACGCAACATATTGGTGCATACGAAGTGACTTTGCCAAATGGTAAAGCCATCACTTTCTTGGATACACCAGGTCACGAAGCCTTTACAGCGATGCGTGCGCGTGGTGCTAAAGTAACAGATATTGCAATTATCGTGGTTGCTGCAGACGATGCAGTGATGCCGCAAACAAAAGAGGCCATTAGTCACTCTCAAGCAGCGAATGTGCCTATGATTTTTGCAGTGAATAAGATAGATAAAGACGGTGCACAGCCGCAAAAAATATATGAGCAATTGTCTCAAATGAATATTTTAGTAGAAGCTTGGGGTGGTAAATTCCAAAACCAAGAATTATCTGCTAAACAAGGTTTGAACGTAGATACTTTATTAGAGAAAGTATTATTAGAATCTGAATTATTAGATTTAAAAGCCAATCCAAACAGAGAAGGAACCGGTACAATTATCGAGGCCTCTTTGGATAAAGGTCGTGGCTTCGTTGCTACAATACTTGTACAAAACGGAACATTACGTCAGGGAGATTTGATTTTATCAGGACAGTTTTATGGTCGTGTTAAAGCCATGTTCAACGAACGTAACCAACGTATCGAAGTGGCGCCTCCATCTACACCTGTTGTGATTCTAGGTTTGAATGGTGCACCACAAGCTGGTGAGAAATTCAAAGTATATGACGACGAATCGGAAGCTAAAGAACTTGCAACCAAGCGTTCTCAATTATTAAGAGAGCAAGGCTTGAGAACTAGAAAACATATTACATTAGACGAGATTGGTCGTCGTTTGGCTTTAGGTAACTTTAAAGAATTAAATATCATCATCAAAGGTGACGTGGATGGTTCTGTAGAAGCCTTGAGTGATTCATTACAAAAATTATCTACCGAGGAAATTGCGATTAGAGTGGTATTGAAAGGGGTGGGTCAGATTTCTGAATCTGATGTATTGCTTTCTGCTGCATCTGATGCTATCATCATTGGTTTCAACGTTCGTCCTAGTATGCAAGCAAGTCGCTTAGCAGAAACAGAAGGAGTTGAAATTAAAATGTACTCAATCATCTACAACGCAATTGATGAAATCAAGAGCGCGATGGAAGGTATGTTGGAGCCAAAAATCCAAGAGAAAATTGTTGCGAATGTGGAGGTTAGAGAAGTCTACAAGTTTGATAAAGCAACTGTTGCCGGATGTTATGTATTGGATGGCAAGTTGAGCAGAAACAGTAAGATTCGTATTATTCGTGACGGTATCGTTGAGTTCCCAAGAGGCGAAGGACAAGCAGCAGAATTAGGAAGCTTAAAGCGTTTCAAAGATGACGTGAAAGAAGTGGTTTCTAATATGGAATGTGGTTTGACCATCAAAAACTTTATCGACCTTAAACCAGGTGATATCGTTGAAGCATTTGAGGAAGAAGAAGTTAAACGTACTTTATAAAAAAATTAAGATTTGATAGTTGGAGCAATGCTCCGGCTATCGGAACTTAGCCCCTTAATTTATATTTGATGAAAATAGTTCGCATTGTATTTGCCTTAGGCTTAATTGTTATTGCTAGTGCAGCAACAGCTCAAATCAAAAAAGTTTTAGCAGATAAAATTATTGCTACAGTGGGCGATAAATATATTCTACGATCCGATGTAGACAATGCGCTTGCGGATTATAAGAGACAAGCACAGGGTCAAGAAAATATTGAATTACCATCTTCTTGTCAGGTGATCGAAGGGCAGCTAATTCGTAAGGCTTTAGTATTACAAGCCGAAAAAGATTCTATTTTAATTACAGATGAAGAAGTTGAAGTGGCTATTGATGGTCGTATTAGAAATTTCATTCAACAATTTGGTTCTAAGGAAGTATTAGAAGAAGTTGCTGGAAGGTCTATCTTTCAATTGAAAGATGACTTTAGACTTCTAATTAGAGAACAACGTTTGGCGGAGGAAATGCAGAATAAAATTATTGAAAAAGTTAAGATCACCCCTAATGAGGTAAAAGCTTTTTATGCAAAAATTCCTGTAGATAGTTTGCCTTTATATGAAAGTGAAGTGCAGATTTCAGAAATCATCATGCATCCAAAAGCGAACCGTGATATCGAAGAATATGTGATTCAACAAATGTTGGAATACAGAAAGCAAGTAGAAGGTGGCGTGAATAAGTTTGAACAATTGGTAAAATTGTATTCAGAAGATCCTAGTTCAAAAGAAAACTTAGGTCAGTTTAGTTTAAATAGAAACGTAAGAGAATTTGATCCTGCGTTTATGGCGGCATCTTTCAGATTAAAAGAAGGTCAAATTTCTGCTCCAGTGAAATCAAAATTTGGATACCATATCATCCAATTGATTTCTAGATCTGGTGATGATGCTGTGGTAAAGCATATATTAAGAATCCCTCCAATTACAAATGACGAGATCAATGAGACAAAACATATATTAGACAGTGTTAGAAAAGCAATTTTAGAAAACAAAACTAGTTTTGGTGAAGCAGTAAATAAATTCAGTGACGACGAATCTAGTAAGTTTAGCGGAGGCGCAGTAACAGGACGTGATGGGTCTACTTATATTAATTTTGACCAATTGGATAAAGAGATGGTGGTTTTGATTCAGAACATGAAGCCAGGAGACATTTCCGAACCACAATTATATGTAGACGACAGAGGTAGAAAAACCGTTCGAATTATTTATTACAAAGAAAGAACAGAGCCACATAAGGAGAATTTAAGAGAAGATTACAACCGTGTTTCAGTAAGAGCACTTGAAGAGAAGAAAGCAAAAGTGCTAGAATCATGGTTTAAAGATAAAGTACCTAATTACTATGTATTTATAGACAACGATTTCCAAGCTTGTAAAGAATTGACAGATTGGACAAAAGTGGCAAATGCAATAGTAAAGGAAAAAACATACTAGAAATTTCATCATGAGCGACGAAATCAAACACGAATGTGGCTTAGCATTCATTAGGTTAAGAAAACCATTGTCCTACTATTTGCAAAATAGGGGGTCAGTAACCTACGGTCTAAATAAGTTGTACCTTTTGATGGAGAAGCAACACAATCGTGGTCAAGATGGCGCAGGTATTGCAACTGTTAAACTTGATATAGAACCAGGCAATCCTTTTTTATATAGATTAAGAAGTAGTGCACAGCAACCCATTGCAGATATTTTTTATAAAGTGGGCCAAGAAATACAAGAACTAGAAAAATTACAGCCAGATATTACCCAACATCCAGGATTAATGAAAGGGCATTTGCCATTTATGGGTGAGTTGCTACTAGGGCATTTAAGGTATGGCACACAAGGCAAAAACAATATTGAATTTTGCCATCCATTTATTAAGAAAAACTTAGCACCAGGAAAAAATCTTGCATTAGCAGGTAATTTCAATTTGGTGAATACAGATGAATTGTTCAAACAAATCCAACATGAACCAGGTCCTTTTGAAAAACAAAGTGACTTAGCAGCCATGATGGAAGTGATTCACCACTTCTTAGTGATAGAAGAAAGTAAAAATCCTAATTGTCCAAATATTTCCGAAGTATTAAAGCAAGCTGTCCCAATGTTTGATGGTGGCTTCACCATTGGTGGACTGGTTGGCAATGGATATAGTTTTATTATGCGTGATGCACATGGTATTCGTCCAGCTTACTATTATATAGACGGAGAAGTGATTGTAGCTGCTAGTGAAAGAGCTGCAATTCGCACTACATTCAATGTAGGCGAGAATGAAGTACATGAATTAATGCCAGGTAATGCTTTAATTATTGACGATAAGGGTGGTTACACCATAGAACAAATTATTGAACCAAAAGAAAGAAGGGCTTGTTCTTTTGAGCGAATTTATTTTTCTAGAGGTGGAGATGAGAAAATTTATAGAGAGCGTATCGCCCTCGGACATTACTTAAGTAAAATTGTTTTAGATAGAATCGAAAAGGACTTAAAGAATACGATCTTCTCTTATATCCCAAATACGGCCGAAGTAGCATTTTATGGATTGATAAAAGGGATGGAAGAATACTTGAATGCAATAAAAGTGGAACGTATTTTAAGTTGGGGTAAAGATGTAGACGCGGAGAAATTAAATGAAATGGTGAATCGAAAAATTCGCCAAGAAAAGATTGCCATTAAAGATGTCAAATTAAGAACATTCATCACTGAAGATGCGAACCGAAATGAGATGGTGCAGCATGTGTATGATATCACTTATGGTACAGTGCGTAAAAATGAAGATAGCTTGGTAGTCATAGATGATAGTATTGTTAGAGGGACGACTTTAAAAGAAAGTATCGTTAGAATGCTATCCAGACTTTCTCCTAAAAAGATCATAGTTGTTTCTTCTGCACCTCAAATTAGGTATCCGGATTGCTATGGAATTGATATGAGTAAGATGGGCGATTTTATTGCGTTCAAAGCCGCTATTGCCTTGTTGAAAGAAAGAGGTATGGAGCAGATCATGAATGATGTCTATCAAAAGATTAAAGCACTTGAAGCAAAGAACGAACTACATACCCAAAATGTTGTACGTGAACTTTACGAGCCTTTTACAACAGAAGAAATTTCAGATAAAATTGCCCAACTCATCACACCAGATAATATACAAATACCTGTCGAAGTGATTTATCAAACTGTTGAAGGATTGCATGCATGTTGCCCTACCAATTCGGGTGACTGGTATTTTACTGGTAATTATCCTACACCTGGAGGCAACAAAGTTTGTAATAAAGCATATACCAACTATATCGAAGGAAATGACCAAAGAGGTTATTAAAGTCTATAGCATATCGCATTGATGTTCATCCCCGCTCCAACAGATGCAAAAATGACCACATCACCTTTTTCTAATTTATGCTCAGCATACTTTTCTTTAACAACTAAATCATATAAAGTTGGAATAGTTGCTACAGAACTATTACCTAATTCATGAATGCTCATAGGCATGATATCTGCTGGGATCTCTTTGATATCATATAATTTATACAATGCTTTAATAAAGCCTTCATCCATTTTTTCATTGGCTTGGTGCAAGAAGAATTTTTTCACTTCATGTATATCCACACCAGCTTTTTCAATACAGGCCTTCATCGCAATGGGCACATTCTTAATGGCATACTCATAGACTTTTCGGCCTTTCATTTTTATATACCTTGTTGCATCATCTGCTTGGGGATGATTTGATTTACCCAAGTATAAATAATAAGCTTCTTCATTGCAATGGCTTTGTACACTAAAGGATAAAATACCCTGATTAGGATCATCACTATGCTCCACAATACATGCACCTGCACCATCACTAAAAATCATACTATCTCTATCGTGCTGATCTATGACCCTGCTTAGTGTCTCTGCACCAATCACTAAACATCTTTTTGCCATACCCGATTTAATAAAAGAATCTGCTTGAATGACACCTTGTATCCAACCAGGACAGCCAAATAAAATATCGTAGGCTACACAGCTTGGATTGACAATTCCTAAATGATGTTTTACTCTAGATGCAATTGCAGGAATGGCGTCTGATTGAATGGTGCCATTTTGTACATCACCAAAATTATGTGCTACAATAATTTGGTCTATAGTTTCTGGATCTATTCCAGCATCTTCAATTGCTAATTTAGCTGCGGCAGCAGCTAGGTCAGAAGTATTGACATGCACATCCGCATACCTTCTTTCCATGATGCCTGTGATCCCTTTAAATTTTTCTACGATTTCTTGGTTAGGGGTTTTGATCAATTCACTTTGCTCATCATAAAAAGTATTTTCAACAAAATCATGATTGGACTTAATATGGTGTGGTATAATACTACCTGTGCCTGTTATAATGGTTGCCATAGAGGGGGTATTTTTTTGATTAGCATAATCCCAACCACTCTAAGTTAGGCAATTTAAATATATTTATCGCCTTTGTTCCGCTTAACTTCAGCTACATATTCTTTAATGGATTGTTCTTTATCTCTACTACAAATCAATAAAACATCTTTTGTGTCTATCACAATAAAATCATCTAATCCCTGAACTAACACTAGTTTGTCTTTTGGTGAATTGATCATACATTTTGTAGCATCAATTACAATTACATTATCAGATGCAACAGCATTGCCTAAATAATCTTTCTCCATATTCTCATACGCACTGTTCCATGTTCCAAGATCACTCCATCCAAACGATGCTGGCATTACATATACGTTACTCGCCTTTTCCATGATCGCAATGTCGATTGAAATATTGGTACAAAGCGGATAAATTCTTTGAATTGCGCCATGTTCCTCGGGCGTATTAAAATGTTGCTTCTCTTGTTCAAACAATTCAAACATTTCTGGTTGGTACTTTTCGAAAGCAGCTAAGATGTTACTTATTTTCCAAGCAAAAATTCCTGCGTTCCATAAAAAATCACCACTTGCTAAAAAGGATTTCGCAATTTCTAAATCTGGTTTCTCGGTAAAGGTTTTTACTTTATAGACATCCTTAGCCACTTCTAATCCTTCATATTGGATATAACCATAGCCCGTGTTTGGGTGTGTAGGCTGAATCCCTAAAGTAACCAATGCTTTAATATTATCTACAAAATCTAAAGCTTGTAATGCAATAGACTGAAAGCGTTCCTCTTCTAAAATCAAATGGTCACTTGGCGCAACGATACATTTTGCATCTGGATTCATCTGCGCCAATTTAAAGGAGATATAGGCAATACATGGCGCTGTATTTTTTTTGCTAGGTTCTGCTAAAATATTTTCAAGCGGTAGCATTGGCAATTGTGTTTTAACAATGTCAACATACTCTTCCGATGTAACAATAAAAATATTTTCGGCAGGAATAAATTTTGCATAACGTTCATAAGTCCATTGCACCAATGTCTTACCTGTATTCAATACATCTAAAAATTGTTTAGGGAGCGCAGTCCTACTCATTGGCCAAAAACGACTTCCAATACCTCCAGCCATAATGGCTACATAGTGATTTTTGTTTTGCATAGATATGTTTTATAAAATCCCCTCTTTCATTAAATCGTGCATGTGTATCATTCCTTTATAATGAGCTTCATCGGCCACAATCAATTGACTTATATCATGTGCTTTCATTAAGTCAAATGCTTCAATAGCCAAAGTGTCGGAGGAAATTGTAATTGGCTTTTTATGAAAAATATCAGCGGCAGTAAGATCTTGAATACTATTATGTTGTTCTAGCATTCTGCGAATATCGCCATCTGTAATCATGCCAATAATTGCGTCAGTGTCGTCTAATACAACTGTTGCACCCATCCTGCTTTTTGAAATAACGTTAATGACTTCTTTTAAACTAGTGGAAGCTTTTACACTTGGTTGGGTATTTTGTTTTGCAATGGCACCCGTTGTTAAGGTTAATCTTTTACCAAGATTACCGCCTGGATGAAATTTTGCAAAATCTTTGGAATTGAAACCCTTTAATTCCATAAATGATATGGCCATTAAATCGCCCATCACCATTTGCGCAGTGGTAGAGGAGGTGGGTGCTAAATTATGAATACATGCCTCTTGATCTACTGTAGTATTCACAACAAGGGGAGTCGCTTTGCCTAAATAACTATCTACATTACCAACCATTGCAATTAATGGGTTGCCAAAATGGGCTACTAAATCAACTAATAATTTTATTTCAGGACTCTCGCCACTCTTACTAATAATCATTACCACATCATCTGGTCCAATCATACCCGAATCTCCATGAATGGCATCCGCAGCATGCAAGTACATTGAAGGGGTTCCTGTAGAATTACAAGTGGCTACAATCTTTTGTGCGATAATGGCACTTTTACCAATGCCACTCACTATAAAACGACCTTTGGATGCTATCACCGCTTGAACTGCTGCAACAAATTGATCGTTTATAAAATTTTCCAATCCTGCTACCGCTTTTGTTTCAATCATTAAAGCGTTTTTGGCAATGGACTTAATCTCAGATGACATAGGCATTATATAGATGGAGCAAAGGTAATACTTCGTTAACTTTATAGTCGTTTTTTAATCTATCCTTTGTTAAAAGGTTTATTTTAAAAAATTATCCTTTTTAGTGAACTTTTGTTCAACAAAATGCGTTAACTTAAGACTAGATTTAGATAGTAAACGGTTGATTTTAAGCTTATTAAGATGCCCACGCCTAAAAAAACGATTAAAAAGACTGCTACGCCTCAAAATAAGGAGATTCTAGCGGCTTTAGAGCAATATTTTGGTTTCTCCGAGTTCAAGGGTACCCAAGAACAAGCCATCCTATCCCTATTAAGTGGCCGGGATACTTTTGTGATTATGCCAACTGGTGGCGGTAAGAGTTTGTGCTATCAATTGCCAGCGATGATGTTAGAAGGTTGCGCCATCGTTGTATCCCCTTTGATTGCCTTAATGAAGAATCAAGTTGATCTTGTTAGAGGATATAGTGAACACGACGAAGTTGCCCATTTTTTAAATTCTTCTTTAAATAAAGGGCAAGTCAAAGTAGTCAAAGAGGACCTTTTAAGTGGCAAGACTAAATTATTATATGTGGCGCCAGAGACTTTGACAAAACAAGAGAACTTAGATTTTTTTAGCGACTTGAAAGTATCTTTTTTTGCAGTGGACGAGGCGCATTGTATTTCTGAATGGGGGCATGACTTTAGACCTGAATACCGTCGTTTAAAAGAGATGATGGAAGAGATCAATCCTTCTGCACCCATTATTGCATTGACTGCAACGGCTACACCTAAAGTACAAAGTGATATCGTAAAAAACTTATCACTTAATAATCCAGAAATTTTAATTTCATCTTTTAATAGGGACAATCTCTATTACGAAGTGCAGCCTAAAATTAAAAAGGATCAGACCGTTAAAAGCATTGTAAAATATATTACAAAGCATAAAAAGAAAAGCGGTATCATTTATACCCTCAACAGAAAAACAACAGAAGAACTTGCAGATCTATTAAAAGCAAATAATATTAAAGCAGTTGCATATCATGCTGGGCTAGATCAAAAATTGCGTGCAGAAAGACAAGATCAATTTTTAAACGAAGATGTGCAGGTGATTGTTGCTACTATTGCATTTGGTATGGGCATTGATAAACCAGATATTCGATTTGTCATTCATTATAATATCCCTAAATCTATCGAGAATTATTATCAAGAGACAGGTAGGGCTGGTAGAGATGGTTTAGAGGGAAATTGTATTTTATATTATTCACAAAAGGACGTCTCTAAGTTGGAGCATTTTTTAAGAGATAAGCCCTTGAGTGAAAGAGAAGTGGGTGCTCAATTGATTGACGAAACTGTGGCATTCGCTGAGAGTGGTGTTTGTAGAAGAAGAAGTTTGTTACATTATTTTGGAGAATCATGGCCCGATAAAAATTGTGGCAAATGTGATAATTGCCTACATCCTAAAGAACAATTCCAAGCCAAATCAGAATTAGTACAATTATTACAAACAATACAAGCATTGGATGAAAGATTTGTTGCAGCTTATGTTGTACAAATTATTATAGGACATTATACCCCTCAGATTGGCTTATATCGTCACGAAAAATTACCTGTTTTTGGTATTGGAAAATCCCATGATGAGTTGTTTTGGAATAGTTTGATACGTCAGGCGATGCTTGAAGAATTAATTGAAAAAGACATTGAAGAATATGGCCTCTTAAAACTGACAGCCAAAGGTCAAAAATTCTTGAAAAAACCTAGTTCATTTTTAGTGGTATTGCAAAATGTTTTTGCCGCCGAATTGGGGGAGGACGAAGAAAGTGAAGTGGGCGAAGATGCTGTTACCACAGACGATCGTTTATTTGAGTTATTGAAAGATCTAAGACAAGTGGTCGCTAAAAAAATTGGATTGCCGCCATTCGTCATTTTTCTGGAGACTTCATTACAGGATATGGCCACACTGTATCCTACCACTTTTACAGAATTGGAGCGTTGTCAAGGTGTGAGTAAGGGCAAATCCCTTAAATATGGTGAAGCTTTTATCAAGCTGATTGAACAATATGTAATTGATTACAATATTGAAAAGCCAGATGATTTTGTGATGAAATCCGTGGCGAATAAATCAAGTAATAAGATTTATATCATTCAAAATGTTGACAAAAAAATTCCTTTAGAAACTATTGCAAAAAATAAAGACCTAAGATTAGATAGTTTATTGGAGGAAATGGAAACCATTGCGGCAAGTGGTACAAAATTGAATTTAGATTATGCCATTGATGAATGGCTTGACGAGTATGATCAAGAAGAAATCTTAGAATATTTCAAAAGTTGCGAAACCTCTTCATTACAAATTGCTCAACAAGAATTAAGTGAAAATGATTACACTTGGGAGCAACTAAAAATAATGCGCATTAAATTTTTAAGCGTTGTAGGAAATTAAGCCAGTGTTTGATGATTGACTTTAATTCGAAGATTGATTTGAGAATTGCAAAGCCCTATCTGTCGCATTTTTTCGCACACTCATATAATACAAATTATAATCTGCAATATGATAATTAGGAGTAGTGTATAGTATACTACCAAAAAACTTTGGTCTCGGTGTCCATAAAATTCCTTTGTAATTAGTAGCTCCAGCCACATTTGGTATGACTTTTGTAAAGTTGTACAAAACGGATCCTTCATTCGATTTTCTATCAACTGCTGTTTGATTGCTACTCCATGTTAATGGGTTGGTCACAATAGAAGTGAATTTTTCAATTGCAACAAATGGAGGCGTGTATCCTTCTTTGTAAGTTCTCCAAGCACAAATGCAACCTGTTTCCGTTGGTGTAGCGCAAGCCTTTAAATTTATAAATTCAGCAGGGTCAATCGCCATGCCTACAATATAGGCAGACACCAATTGCTTGCTCAATTGTTTTCCATCAAAATATTCTTTTAGCAATCTTTTTGTATGTGTGCTTCCCTGACTATGTGATGCAATAATGATTGGCTTACCTTGATTATAATTGGCCATATAAAAATCAAATGCCTTTTTTACATCCTGGTAGGCTAGTTCGAAAGCCGCCAATGCATTTAAGGTATCTACTTTATTATCTGGGTAATAACTTTTGATATGTGCTTGTCGATACCTTGGTGCATAAACAGGACCTACTTCATTAAAAATACTTGCTTGATTTAAGATAGTAGTATAGTCCGTATTAATATTCAAAGCAATGTCTTTTAAAGAGGCAGACCAGCCATTGGGCATAACAGGATCTAAATAAGTTGTTGGATGCACAAAAAATACATCCGCTAATTGTTTGGGCTTGTAATTTTTAAGAATACTTGCTGGTACGCTGTCGGAAGGGTCCAGCTTGAGTGGATGTGCAGCCCAGTTCTTTAATTGACTGTAGTCTGGTTGTTCCTCCCAATTGATAGTAGCATAAACGGGTTGGTAAGTTGCATAGTTGCTTTTGCCACATCCAAGAGCCATGAACAAAACACTTAATAAAAACAAGTTTCTCATAGTGCAAAGATACAAATTATCATTGTTCTGTATTTGTATACTTTACTGATAAATTATAAAATGCTTTGGATGCAAATAAATTATTTTATTTTTACATAAACCAATCTGATTGTACCTCTTAAGACATATACCATTTTTAAAAGCTGTTTTCCAACATAGCTTAACCGCTTTTGGTGGTCCTCAAGTGCATATTGGCTTACTTCAACATCGTTTTGTAGAAAAAAGGAAAGATATTACTTCGGAGGAGTTGATGGAATACAATGCTTTTTGTCAATTACTACCTGGGGCATCTTCTACACAAACAATTGTTTTAATTGCTTTTAAAAGAGGTGGTTTCTCTTTGGCCTTAATCACTTTGCTCATTTGGATTTTACCAGCAACGAGTTTTATGGCGAGTCTTGCTATTGCCTATACCCATTTTGATTTACAACCTGTTCTGAAAACTTTGCATTTGTTACAACCAATGGTGATTGGTTTTATCGCCAGTGCCACCTATCTTTTATATAAAAAAGCCATTAATAATACGATTACCCTTTTTGTTTTTGGCTTTGCGTGCGTCCTTACTTTAGTTGGGTTTAAAACACCTTGGACGATACCTGTTGTCATTGTTATAGCTGGTATTGTAACTAATTTTAGCAATAAAAGAATTCCAGATCAAGGTGCTGCACCTAAACAAATTAAATGGGTGCATTTACATTTATTTGTTTTGTTTTTTCTTATTGCAGGTTTTGTATCTGAACAAGCAACTCGTCAAAATTGGGAGCACCGTAAAGTGTATAATCTATTTGAAAACAATTACAGATTTGGAAGTTTTGTATTTGGTGGGGGTGATGTTTTAATTCCAATGATGTATGAACAATATGTAACTCGTCCAAACACTGAACATGTCAAAGAAAGCAAAAGGGATGTGTTAAAAATAAATAGTGCAGCTTTTTTAACAGGTTCTGGAATTGTAAGGGCCATTCCTGGTCCAATCTTTTCTATTGCAAGCTTTACAGGCGCATTGGCTTTAGAAGAAAAAGGAATTGGAGGTCAGATAATAGGCGCAGTGGTGGCTAGTATCGGCGTTTTTTTACCAAGCTTTTTAATTGTCCTGTTCTTTTTCCCTATTTGGCAGAAACTAAAAAAGTATGCTTTATTTTATCGGTCATTGGAAGGTATCTATGCAGCTGTGGTGGGTATTATGCTAGGAGCAACCTTATTTTTATTAAAAGATATTGTCTTTGATTTAGGCATCATGACTGGCATGAATATAGGGGTCTATCTATTTGTTTTTTGTACAACAGCCATTGTGCTAGTGCGATACAAAGTAGCCCCACAATGGGTCGTTCTAGGGAACATCCTTCTAGGCGCATTGCTATCGCTTTGGCCAACTATATTTTAACATCCATATAGACTTGAATTGTTTATTTTTACAGCCATTCATGAAACAACCTGTCCTACTATTTTTTTTATTGACTTGTTTTGCCTTTTCCTCGGTTAAGGCTCAGATGCGCACCGTTAGTGGTGTGGTCTATGATATTTCTGGGAGAAGTCCTATTGAAGCAGTAATGGTTTATTCAAAATATAGTAGAACACAAACCGATTCCTTAGGTCGTTACTTAATCACCATGCAGGCCAAAGACTCTATATCATTTTCTTTATTCGGGAAAAACACTCAAAAATATGGACTAGATGAAATTGAAGACCTGAGTAATTTTAATATCATGATTCACCTGAATGGCATAGATCTGCCCGATGTGACCGTGCGCAATAGTTATTATAGGTATGATTCAATTTTGAATCGGATGGATTATGCTAAATACTTTAATTTCAATCAACCTGGCTTAAGGTTTAGTCCCCAACAAAATATTTTTGGTAATGGTGGGATAAGCATTGGATTTGACCTGAATGAAATAATCAAAATGTTCAGTTTCAAGCAGAACCGAAACTCCCAATTTTTGCAAAATAGGCTAATATACCAGGAACAGGAAAAGTACATTAACTATCGCTTTACTAAGCGCTTTGTCCAAAAACTAACTAAATTAGATGGTCCAAGGCTAGAAGTGTTTATGGAATACTGTAAACCATCCTATCCAACCCTAGCATTATTGAACGACCTGGAGCTAGGCTACTTTATTCAACAGAAATTCATCCAATTTAAACAAGGCCGATAATTCAACCATTCATCTATTTTCTTTCCAAAAACATGTCATTTTAGCTATCTTTAAGCACTAAAATTAGACCAATTTGAGAAAGTTAAATTATGTTGCCTTCATCCTGATCTTAGGATTGGTTGCTTGTAAGGAAAAAACAAAGCCAACTGATAAATTCAATGCGAATGCACCAGTATCTGTGGATATAGCAATTGCTGCTACGCAAGTCATTGATAAAGTCATTGAAGTAAATGGTTCAGTGGTGGCTAGTGAATTTGTAGATATACGTCCAGAAACCAATGGCCGTATTGTTTTTTTACAAATTCCTGAAGGTAAAATGGTGGCTGCAGGTACAGTGCTCGCCAAGTTAAATGATGCAGATTTGCAAGCTCAAATGCAAAAAATAAAAGTACAATTAGCATTAGCAACAATCACTGAACAAAGAAATTACAAATTAGTACAAGCTAAAGGAATCAATCAAAGTGATTATGATATTAGCTTACAACAAGTAAATAGTTTGAAAGCAGACATGGCTTATACCCAATCTTTAATTGATAAAACGGTGATTAAAGCGCCTTTTGCTGGTCAGATGGGATTGAAGCAAGTAAGTCTTGGGGCTTATATCAGCACAGCAACAACAATTGTTACCTTACAAAAAGTTGACCAACTGAAAGTAGACTTTACCCTTCCAGAAATCTATCAAAATTATATTAAAGTAGGCAAGAAGGTAACGGTGGAAAGCATTGCTAATCCGGGCGTTAAAATGATAGCGACGATTGCTGCAATTGAACCTCAAATTATTGCTACATCTCGTAATATTAAAGTACGTGCTAATTTACAAGGCAAGTTGCTACCAGGTGCTTATACAAAAGTATTCCTTGGAGAAAATCAACAAAAGCCAAGTATATTGGTTCCTTCTAATATCATTATTCCTGATTCTAAAGTAAAGCAACTAGTTGTAGTTAAAAATGGTAAAGCAAAATTTATCAATGTGGAGACAGGGTATCGCACAGCTTCTGGTGTTGAAATTACATCTGGTGTACAAGTAGGCGATAGCTTGATTGTTGCAGGGATGCTTTTTGTAAGAGACGGAAGTGATTTAAAAATCGGGAAGACATTGCCACTTGTTGACATCATTAAGTAGGCTCACAATTAATACATTATTGAGATGAATATATCGGAACTCTCGTTAAAACGTCCAGTGTTAGCCACTGTGATGAATATTGCGATTATCATTTTTGGTTTGGTTGGTTATTCTTTTTTAGCATTAAGAGAATATCCTGCGATTGACCCACCTATCATTTCGGTGCAAACCTCCTATACAGGTGCGAACTCCGAAGTGATTCAAAGTCAAATTACAGAACCATTGGAGAAAGCTATTAATGGTATCCCTGGAATTCGTACAATCAATTCTTCAAGTTCTGTAGGTAATTCAAATATTACTGTCGAGTTTAATTTAGGTGTGAATTTAGAGACAGCAGCGAATGATGTAAGAGATAAAGTATCACAGGCTACGAGAAGTTTACCAGAAGATATTAATAATCCTCCAGTAGTTTCAAAAGCAGATGCAAGTGGAGACTTTATTTTAATGCTTACTTTAAGAAGTAAGACAAAAGGATTATTGGAATTAACTGAATATGCTGAGAATGTCTTGCAACAAAGGTTTCAGACAATTGACGAAGTGACTAGTGTTGGAGTTCGTGGGAAGCGTTTATCGATGCGTATTTTTCCAAATACAGATTTATTAAATGCATTTGGAATCGCATTCAATGATATTCAAACGGCACTCAATAAAGAAAACGTAGAATTGCCTTCTGGCCGTATTTATGGCAATAAATCAGAATTTATCATTCGTACATTAGGAAGATTGTCTACCGAAGCAGACTTTAGAAATATTATTATCAAAGAAGATGCTGACGGTATTGTAAGACTAGGGGATATTGCAAAAGTGGAGCTTGGTCCAGAGCAAGAAGATCAGGGCACATATTTTAACGGTGTGCCTGTGGTGATGTTAACGATCTCTCCTCAACCTGGTGCCAATCAAATTAATATTGCTGACGAATTTTATAAAAGATTAGAAGAAGTAAAAGCACAAAATAAATCAGATATTGAATTTGCAATACCTATTGACAATACCAAGAATGTACGTCGAGCATTGTCGGAAGTAAAAGAAACCATTGTAATTTCATTTACACTGGTGGTATTGGTTATCTTCTTCTTCTTCAGAAATTGGCTGATTGCGATTAGACCATTAATTGATATTCCAATTTCTTTGATTGCTACTTTCTTTATTATGTATTTGGCAGGTTTCTCAATTAATGTATTGACTTTATTGGCGATCGTATTAGCAACTGGCCTTGTAGTGGACGATGGAATTGTGGTCACCGAAAATATTTTCAGAAAACTAGAGGAAGGACTTCCTATCAAAGAGGCTGCCAGAGAGGGCAGTAAGGAAATTTTCTTTGCAGTCGTATCTACTTCTATCACCTTGGCAGTTGTATTCTTACCTGTTATCTTCTTACAAGGTTTTGTAGGTTCGTTATTTAAAGAATTTGGTGTGGTGGTTGCAGGTGCTGTTTTAGTTTCAGCATTTGTATCCCTAACCATTACGCCAGTGTTGAATGTGTACTTGAACAGAAATGGCGGAGAACATGGGAAATTCTACGAACGCACCGAGCCATTCTTTAAAGGAATGGAATTAGGATATAAAAATGGACTTGCGAAATTTTTACAAATTAGATGGATGGCATGGGTGATTGTGGGCATTTGTTTTGTATTGATTATTCTTATTGGAAAAAATATTCAGTCAGAGCTAGCGCCTATGGAAGATAAAAGTTCTGTTCGTTTTTCTATGTCAGCAGCGGAAGGAACCAGTTATGAGGACCTAAGAGCAGAATTATTCAAAGCCATTCGAATTATGCAAGATTCTATTCCTGAACAAGCTTTCACTTGGGGTAGCGTGCCTGCATGGGGAGGTGGAAGCACTGGAGCATCTGGTAGACTAGGTATGGTGGATGTAACAGAAAGAACTAGAACACAATCTGAAATTGCTGCAGATTTAAATAAGAAATTTAAACGCTTTAAAAACGTTCGTATTTTCTCTATAGAAGAACAAACTATTTCTGTAGGTATGATGTCTCGTGGTTCTTTGCCAGTGCAGTTCATCATTCAAAACTTAGATTTCCAGAAAATCAGAAAAGTGATTCCTGAGTTTTTAGAAGCAGCAAGAAAAGATAAAACTTTCCAAAATGTGGATGTGAATCTAAAATTCAATAAACCAGAATTAGATTTGACAATTGATCGTATGCGTGCCAAGGATCTTGGCTTATCCACAGCAGATATATCTCAGGCATTACAATCTGCATTTAGTGGCGCACGTTCAGCATATTTCATCATGAACGATCGTCAATATGAAGTGATTACACAGGTGCCTAAATCGGATCGTAACACACCTACGGATATCAGTAAAATATATATTAGAAATAGTCGTGGCGAAAGTATTCCTATTTCAAGTGTATTGACAATTGAAGAGAATAGTAATCCTCCAAATCTTTACCACTATAATCGTTTTAATTCAGCTACCATTTCTGCTTCTTTAGCAGAGGGGAAAACAATTGGTGACGGTGTGAATGCCATGGAGCGTATTGCAAAAGAGAAATTAGATGAAAGTTTCCAAACTGCTTTGGGCGGTCCTTCTAGAGACTTTAAAGAAAGTGCTTCAAATACTTCTTATGCTTTATTATTGGCATTGATTTTGATTTACTTGGTACTTGCAGCACAGTTTGAAAGTTTCACAGATCCTTTCATCATCATGATTACTGTACCATTGGCTATAGCGGGCGCATTGATTTCCTTATGGATGTTGGATCAAACATTAAATATATTCTCGCAAATTGGTATTATTATGTTGATAGGCTTGGTGACCAAGAATGGCATCTTAATTGTGGAATTCGCTAATAAGAAAAGAGAGGCGGGCTTATCAATTAAGGAAGCTGTTTTAGAAGCTGCGGCACAACGTCTAAGACCAATTTTAATGACCAGCTTAGCAACAGCATTGGGTGCATTGCCTATTGCTATTAGCTTAGGTGCTGCTGCAACAAGTAGAAAACCTTTAGGTACAGTTATTGTAGGAGGTCTAATGTTCTCTTTAATTTTAACTTTATTTGTAATACCTGCAGTATATACTTATCTGTCTTCTAAACATAAACGCGTTGTAGACTAATAAGTAAATATGAAACAAAATTCTTTATTGTGTTTTTTGATTTTATTAGCTGCTTGTACGAGTAGCCCTAACGATGATAAGAATGAAAATAAGAACATCACCGACTGGGCACCTAGTTTTAATAAAGTAGACATAGTCAATCCAATTTTAGTACCGGATACTAGCAGTCGTTTTTTCTGCCCTTTGCAAAACGATACCGTACAATGGGAAGCTAAAAATGTTTTAAATCCCACAGCACTTGTCAAGGATGGAAAAGTATATTTATTATACCGCGCACAAGACAGTGCGATGACTTCTCGCATAGGCCTTGCCATTAGTGAGGATGGCATTTATTTTAAAAGGCAAGCGCAACCTATTTTTTATCCTGCTAAAGATAGCTTTGCTATATATGAAGGTAAGGGCGGTATTGAAGATCCAAGAATTGTAGAAAATCCAGCAGGAGGATATATTTTAACTTATACTGCTTATGATGGTAAAACAGCTCGTTTATGTTTTGCTACTTCAAAGGATTTAATTTATTTTCAAAAACAAGGTCCTGTATTAACGCATCCTAAATACATCAATACTTGGTCCAAGTCGGGTGCAATTGTTGCAGAGCGCATTGGTGAAAAAATAGTTGCTAAGAAAATCAATAATAAATACTGGATGTATTTTGGTGACACCGATTTATTCATGGCTTACTCTAGCGATTTATTACATTGGGAGGTTTTGGAAAACGAAGAAAGTAAAAAACTTGTCTCGGTGCTTACCCCAAGGCCTGGTTATTTTGATAGTCGTTTGGTAGAGCCTGGTCCTTATGCATTGTATACTCCAAAAGGTATTGTACTTATTTACAATAGCAGCAATGCAGCGAATAACAACGATCCAACTAGTCCAAAATTTACTTATGCAGCTGCACAGGCTTTATTTGATACCGCTGCACCTTATAAGCTTATAGATAGAGCAGTTAAGCCTTTCATTCAACCTGATAAACCTTATGAATTAAAAGGAGAGGTCAATAATGTATGTTTTGTAGAAGGCTTAGTGTACTATAAAACTCAATGGTATTTATACTATGGCACAGCCGATTCTAAAATTGCTGTAGCACTTGCTTCTGATCATTAATTAGCTATTCTTTTATGATCACCTCTTTCATAAATTTTGCTGTGGCTTGCTCCACACTTACAATATCTTTTGAAACGATTGGTGATGCAATTACATGATTCCCTGCATTTGGTATGGCCATTTCCATTTTTAAATTACCTGGAGTAGCAATTTGTTGCATCATTTTTTGAATGGCACTCACTTTAACAACATTGTCCTGATGAGCTTCATCCTTATAATAATACAATGCTAGCGTAGGTTGATGAATCTTTTTAAAAGTAGCTTCTGTCATTGTTGCTTCTAATAAATTTTGCAATGCGACAACTCCTTCTATTCTATAATGGCTATTCCAATATTTTGGGTAAGAGGAGTCTTTGTATTTTATATCCACATAATTACTTTTTAAAACGGCTCTACCAATCTGCAATCCCCATGGGTTATCAAGTAATGGTGCAGATGGATTGAATACCTCAATATTTGGCGAATACAAAATTAAGCCTGCAATTTCAGGATAAGTTGCTGCTAATTGCAATGCTAAAGTGCCACCAGTAGAAGTGCTCATTAAAATCACTTTCTTTCCAATTTGTTTTCCAATAGCATAGGCTAATTTTGCAGATTCCCAATATTGATCTGCAGTTAGATTCACGAGGTCTTCGGTGGTATCAATACCATGTTCTGCTAGTCTTGCTAAGTATAAATTACAATTAAATTGTTTGGCAATATTTTGATGCACTGGGTCGCCTTCCATTTGGCTTGCACTAAATCCATGTAAATAAACAATGGCATATTCTGTTTGTGATTTACTACTGTCTGCCCAAATAATTTTTGCTTCATTGTTGGGCTTAATCTTATATGGAGCTTCCATTGCTGTGATATAAGCATCAAGGGTATTGATACTTGCCACTGGTGGCAATGCTTCGCTCAATACAGGCTCTGAAGGCTTGGGGCCTAAAAAATAAATAACAATTAAAGCAAAAAAGCAAAGAATGACTATTTTTAATATACGCATTTGGTTATTTTTTTTAAAGCTAGTTATTTTGATGGCCTTAAAAAAATATTTTGCTGATCTAAATCCACTAAATTGCAGACATGAATAAAGAAAGGTTTTTATCATTGGATGTTTTTCGAGGTATGACAATTTGTTTGATGATCATTGTTAATACTCCTGGGGATGCATTACATACTTTTGCACCTTTTAGACATGCTAGCTGGCATGGTTTCACACCTGCCGATTTAGTTTTTCCATCCTTTTTATTTGCAATAGGTAACTCACTAAGTTTTGTTTTACCCAATATAGAAAAAACGGGCAGAGCAAAAGTGCTGCTTACCATTTTCAAACGCAGTATTATTTTATTTGTCCTAGGCTTTTTAATGTACTGGTTTCCATTCACCGGGGACATACAGGATACTAGAATTTTTGGTGTTTTACAACGTATTGCACTTGCATACTTTTTTGCTGCTTTGATTGTACATTTTATGCATGAAAGAGTGGTCAAGGTATTGACTGCTGTGCTTTTATTAACCTATTGGTATCTTGCTGTTCGTTTTGGCCAATCAGGAGATCCTTTTAGTTTAACTGGAAATGCCGTTTTAAGGTTAGATCTTTACTTGCTTGGACCAAACCATTTATACCAAGGAGAGGGCATCGCTTTTGATCCAGAAGGATTGCTTAGCACTTTGCCATCGATTGTAAATATTTTAGTGGGCTTTATCATTGGCAACTTTGTAAAAACAAACGGGAAAACCTATGAAGGGTTAACACACTTATTTATGTGGGGTGCTGGCTTCGTATTTTTAGCCTTTATGTGGGATTTTTTATTTCCCATCAACAAAAAACTTTGGACCAGCTCTTTTGTAGTGCTAACAATTGGAATAAACATGATCATTTTGGCTACCATCATTTACAGGGTAGACATAAATCGTCAACATCAATTTTCTAGATTTTTTGGAATTTTTGGAAAAAATCCGCTTGTGATCTACCTTTTTTCAGAGATTTTGCTCATTAGTTTGAATTTAATTAAAGGACCTTCAGGTTATACAACTGCATTTGACTGGTTGTATCAGCTAGGGTTCACTCAATTTAACCCTTATTGGGGATCTCTTTTCTTTGCCATTTCCTTCATGTTGCTTTGCTGGTTATTGGGTTATGTATTAGATAAATTTAGAATATATATTCGTATCTAAAGCTTAATAATCCTTTTTCCCCAATAGTTTTTTTTAGGACTGTAAACGGCGTACCTTTGCAGCCTCAAAACAGCACATGGAAATAAGAAACATTGCGATTATCGCGCACGTTGACCACGGTAAAACAACCTTGGTAGACAAAATTTTACACGCAACTAAAGTATTCAGAGACAACCAGGAGACTGGTGACTTAATCATGGATAGCAACGAGTTGGAGCGTGAAAGAGGTATCACTATCTTGAGTAAGAACGCTTCGGTAACCTATAAAGGTGTAAAAATTAACGTAATCGATACTCCAGGTCACTCTGACTTTGGTGGTGAGGTAGAGCGTGTTTTGAAGATGGCAGACGGTGTTTGTTTGTTGGTGGATGCTTTTGAAGGACCAATGCCACAAACTCGTTTTGTATTACAAAAAGCATTGCAATTGAATTTAAAACCAATTGTAATTATCAATAAAGTAGATAAAGAAAACTGTCGTCCTGATGAAGTACATGATGCAGTATTTGAATTATTCTTCAACTTAGATGCAACCGAGGAGCAATTGAACTTCCCTACTTTTTATGGTAGTGGAAAAAATGGTTGGTTCAATGAATCATTGACGCAATGTGAAGATATCACACCTTTAATGGATGGTATCTTAAAATATGTTCCAGGTCCAGATGTGAAGGAAGGACATACACAAATGCAAATCACTTCATTAGATTATTCTACCTTCTTAGGTCGTATTGCAATTGGAAAAGTAGAAAGAGGTACCATCAAAGAAAACCAAAATATTGTTTTGGTGCAAGCAGATGGTAGCATCAAAAAAAATAAAGTAAAAGAATTATACGTATTTGAAGGAATGGGTAAGCGTAAAGTAACAGAAGTAGTTTCTGGTGACTTATGTGCTGTGGTTGGTTTAGAAGAATTCAACATTGGTGATACTATAGCTGATCCAGAAAATCCTGAAGCATTACCAGTGATCAGTGTAGATGAACCTACAATGAGTATGACTTTTAGTATTAACAACTCACCATTCTTTGGTAAGGAAGGAAAGTTTGTTACTTCCCGACATATCCGTGATCGTTTGATCAAAGAAACCGAAAAGAATTTAGCATTACGTGTAGAAGAAACAGATAGTGCGGATAGCTTCTTGGTGTATGGTCGTGGTATCTTACACTTAGGTGTACTAGTAGAGACAATGCGTCGTGAAGGTTATGAATTAACTGTAGGTAATCCTCAGGTTTTGGTAAAAGATATAGATGGAAAGAAACATGAGCCATTTGAAATATTAGTAGTAGATGTGCCTTCCGATTATAGCGGTAAAGTAATCGACTTAGTAACACAAAAGAAAGGTGAAATGTTGATCATGGAATCGAAGGGAACTATGCAACACTTAGAATTTGATATTCCTTCTAGAGGATTGATTGGATTACGTTCTCAGATGTTAACACAAACAGCAGGTGAAGCTGTAATGGCGCACCGTTTCAATGAATACAAGCCTTGGAAAGGACCAATTCCTGGAAGAAGCAATGGAGTTTTGATTGCAAAAACAGGCGGTACCACCACTGCGTATTCAATTGATAAATTACAAGATAGAGGTCGTTTCTTTATTGAGCCAGGTGAAGAAGTATATGCTGGTCAAGTATTAGCAGAACACATTAAGCCAGGTGATTTGAATATCAACGCGGTGGAAATGAAAAAATTAACGAACCACCGTGCGAGCGGAAGTGATGATAGTGTTCGTATCACACCAAAAGTACAATACACTTTAGAAGAGTGTATGGAGTATATTCAATTTGACGAGTGTATCGAGGTAACACCAAAGTCGGTTCGTATGCGTAAGTCTTTATTGGACGAGAATGAGCGTAGCAAAGCAACAAAACAGTCTGCACAATAAGCATTACGCTTGAAGTATAAAAAAAGAGTCTCAATGAACATTGAGACTCTTTTTTTATACCATCTATTTATCTAATAATGTATTCGATCAATCTAATCGTATCAAATAATTTTAGTGCTTAAGCGTTTACTGGTTTATTGAGTGTTTGCCACAATAAGTCTTTTAGTTCCATCAGGTTTTTAGAAATTGCAGAAGAGATAAAAATATGCGGAATATTTTCTGGTAATTCTTTTTCGATTGCATCCATTAATTCTTGATCTAACAAATCTGTTTTGCTAATTGCAATGATGAAATCCTTTTGTAATAATTCAGGATTGAATTCATTCAATTCATTCTTTAAAATTTCGAATTCTTTTTTGTGGTCATTAGAATCTGCAGGAATTAAGAAAAGCAATACTGCGTTTCTTTCGATATGTCTTAAGAATCTGTGCCCTAAACCCTTTCCTTCGGCAGCCCCTTCAATAATTCCGGGTAAATCTGCAATACAAAAGGATCGATTGTTTCTGTATTCAACCATACCTAACTGAGGTGTCAATGTGGTAAAAGCGTAGTTGGCAATTTTTGGTTTTGCTGCGGTGATGGCCGACAAGAGTGTGGACTTTCCAGCATTTGGGAATCCTACCAATCCAACATCTGCAAGTACTTTTAATTCAATTTGTTTCCATCCTTCTATCCCTTCTTCTCCAGGTTGTGCGTATTCAGGCACTTGTTGTGTTGGAGTAGCAAAATTACAATTACCCAATCCACCTCGCCCACCTTTCAACCAAACTATTTCTTGTCCATCATGTAAAATCTCTGCTTCAATTTCACCAGTTTCTTCGTCTCTTGCAATGGTACCCAACGGCACTTCAATGATAATATCTTCACCATCCTTTCCAGTACATTTATTTTTAGAGCCATTCTCTCCATCCTTAGCTAATACATTTTTATGATATCGTAAATGCAATAAAGTCCAAAGCTGTGCATTACCTCTTAGGATAACATGTCCACCTCTTCCTCCATCACCACCATCAGGTCCACCCTTGGCAGTTAATTTATTTCTAAGAAAATGCCTGCAACCAGCTCCGCCATGACCACTATGGGCAAAAATTCGGATGTAATCAATAAAATTATTTCTTTCTGACACTAGTTCTTTTTATAAGCTACAAAGTTACTACAATCAAGCGGTAATTTAATTTAATAAAAAGCCTTCTCTTTTGGAGAAGGCTTTTGTCTATTTTGTTTAGGACGGGTTTATTTTTACTAGATTAACTAGTTGCTTTTAAGCCATCAATTAAAATGGCAATCATGTTTTGCTCTAGTTCCTCTGCACTAATTTTTTTAGTTGAACGGTGCCAGCTTTCTATGCCACTTACAGCATGCAAAAATATAAGGACCACAGTAGGTGCATCAATTGGCTTGATTTCCTTATTCCTAATCCCTTCTTCAATGATAGCAGCCAATCTTTTACGATATACCCTTCTTTGATTTTGGTAATTGGATAAGTAAGGATCAGAAAGATGCTTCCATTCTCTATCGCTTACATATACTTCTTCGTAATGATGTATCATTTCTACAATATGGAATCGTAGGATCTTCTCCATTTTCTTCAATGAACTAATTTGTTCAGACTCGATCTCATCAATTTTTAAAACAAAACGATTGGCTACATTGAAAACCAATTCATGCAATAACTCACTTTTTGATTTAATATGGTTGTACAAGCTTGCAGCCTCAACCCCAACAGCTTCTGCTAAATCGCGCATACTTGCCGCTTTATATCCCTTTTCTCTAAAAAGGGTGGCTGCTTTACGTACAATGACGTCTTTTCTGGACCCGTTTTTTTCTGTTTTGATTCTTGCCATAATGATATTTTGAGCGTTTCGTAGCGCAAAATTATCGAATAAAAGCCAAGGTTTTGGTTAATTTTTGATTAATTCCCTCAATTTTGTTAGTTTTTTGGTAATCAAGTAGTTGCGCTCGTAGAATTACGTCTATTTAGATTGCTTTGGGAAGGATGTCTTAAAAATCGTAGTTTCGCAGCTGAAAATCAAAAATTTAAACATGTCTTTAGTAGTCGTTGGATCTATGGCTTTTGATGCCATTGAAACCCCTTTTGGGAAAAGTGATAAAATTATTGGTGGTGCTGCAACTTATATTGCTTGGTGCGCTTCTAATTTTACTCCAGTAAAGCAAATTTCAGTTGTTGGGGGAGATTTTCCTCAATCAGAATTAGATGCTTTGACTGCTAGAGGAGTGACATTGGAAGGGGTACAAATTAAAAAAGACGAAAAGACTTTTTTCTGGAGTGGTAAATATCATTTAGATATGAACACGCGTGATACTTTGGACACTCAATTAAATGTGTTGGAAAACTTCCAACCAGTTGTTCCAGAAAGTTATCAGGATTGTGAAATTTTAATGTTGGGAAATTTGGTGCCATCTGTACAAAGCAGTGTCATCAAACAAATGAGAAATAGACCAAAATTAATCGTAATGGATACGATGAATTTTTGGATGGAAATTATGATGGATGACTTAAAACATACCATTAGCTTAGTAGACGTTTTATTAGTGAATGATAGTGAAGCAAGACAATTGAGTGGTGAGTACAGCTTGGTAAAAGCAGCGAAAAAAATTATGGAAATGGGTCCAAAGTATGTGATCATCAAGAAGGGTGAGCATGGTGCTTTATTGTTCCATGAAAACCAAGTATTCTTTGCTCCAGCATTGCCATTAGAGGAAGTATTTGATCCAACTGGTGCTGGTGATACTTTTGCTGGTGGATTTGTAGCACATTTAGCAAAAACAAAAGATATTTCATTTGAGAATATGAAGACTGCAATCATTTTAGGTAGTGCGATGGCAAGTTTTTGTGTAGAGAAATTTGGTACACAGCGTTTGACAGAAATCAATGCAGAAGATATCAAAGCACGTGTTGCTTCTTTTGTTCAGCTAGTGAACTTTGATATTGAGTTGGTTTAACATTCAATTTTTTTAATTGAAAATATGAGAGTTGCAGTAGTTGGTGCCACAGGTTTAGTAGGCACAAAAATCTTACAAATACTTGCAGAGCGTCATTTCCCTGTAACTGAGTTAATTCCAGTTGCATCTGCACGTTCTGTTGGCAAGGAGGTAAGCTTCAATGGCAAACAATATAAAGTTGTGAGCATGGAAGATGGCATTGCAGCAAAACCTGCTGTCGCCATTTTTTCTGCAGGAGGAACAACATCTTTAGAATGGGCTCCAAAATTTGCTGCTGCTGGTGTTCGTGTGATTGATAATTCTTCTGCATGGAGAATGGATCCAACCAAAAAATTAGTGGTGCCAGAAGTAAACGCTTCTGTTTTAACCGCAGAAGATTATATTATTGCGAATCCTAATTGTTCCACTATTCAAATGGTGGTAGCATTACAACCTTTACATCAAAAATATACGATTAAGAGAGTAGTAGTAAGTACTTATCAAAGTGTCACTGGCACCGGGAAAAATGCTGTAGACCAATTGTTCAATGAGCGTAGCGGAGCAAATTTATCACCCGACCAAATGGCTTATAAATATCCAATCGATTTAAATGTAATTCCACAGATTGATGTTTTTTTAGAGAATGGTTATACCAAGGAAGAAATGAAAATGATCAAAGAGACTTGTAAAATTATGCAAGACGACTCGATCAAAGTAACTGCCACGACTGTGCGTGTCCCAGTAGTGGGTGGTCATAGCGAAAGCGTGAATGTTGAATTTGAAAATGAATTTGATTTAAATGAATTAACTGCTTTATTGGCTAAAGCGCCAGGCGTAGTGGTGCAACAAGATGACGCAGCACAATTTTACCCAATGCCATTATGGGCTCATGATAAAGACGATGTATTTGTAGGTAGATTGCGTAGAGACGAAACGCAAGCAAAGACTTTAAATATGTGGATTGTAAGTGATAACCTTCGTAAAGGTGCAGCTACCAATGCAGTTCAAATAGCTGAATATTTGGTTTCCAAAGGAATTATTTAGAAAAGGATTTCTAATTTTTATAAATAGTAATTTAGAAATTCAATTTTGATCGAACAACTAGGATGTCGAATCGCTATTGATTAATTCAATAAATTCAGCTTCAGTCATTATTTTTATGGAGGCTATTTTTTTAGCTTTTTCTAATTTGCTACCAGCATCTTCTCCAACAATCAAGTAATTTAATTTACTACTTACACCGCTTAGGATATGTCCACCTTTTGCTTCTACCATGGCTTCTGCATCGGATCGTTTGAGTTGGGTTAAGGTGCCTGTAAATAAAAAGTTCAATCCTGTAAGTGAGCCATCCGTTGCTTGATGCGTAGTTTGTTCCACATTCAATCCTAATTGCATAAGCGACTCAATCATGTTCAGCTGATTTGGGTCGTGGAAAAACTGGACAATACTACTTGCTACTTTAACTCCTATATCTTCGAATTCTAATAATTGTTCCTCTGTGATACGCGTTAAGTCAAGTAAGTGATTGATCCTGCTTGCAATTGTTTTAGCTGTTGTTTCTCCAACAAATCGAATGCCTAAAGCATAGATGAGTCGATGCAATGGTTGTTGTTTAGAGGCTTCTATAGAGCTTGTTAAATTATCCACGCTCTTTTTTCCAAATCCTTCTAATTGCCCAATTTTTTCAAAGTCGAGTGTGTAAATTCCAGGAATAGCCTTTAATAAACCAAGTTCAAAAAACTTTTTAATATTAGCCTCGCCTAAATTTTTAATATCCATGGCGTCCTTACTCACAAAATGTGCAATGCGCTCAACAATTTGTGCACTACAATTGATGTTGGTACATCTCCAAACTGCTTCTGTAATTTCTTTTACCAAGGCTGTAGCACAAACAGGACAATGGGTTGGAAACTGAATCTTTTTTTCGTTACCAGTTCTAAGGCTTGCAATGGAATGGACGATCTGAGGTATCACATCGCCTGCGCGTTCTATGATCACCGTGTCTCCTAAAAGCAAATCTTTTTCAATAATATATTCTTCGTTGTGAATGGAGATACTCGAAACGGTTACACCACCAATGGCTACTGGTTTTAATTTAGCTACGGGTGTGACTGCGCCAGTTCTACCAACTTGAAATTCTACATGTTCTAAAATAGTGGTTGCTTGTCTTGCTTTAAATTTATAAGCAATCGCCCATCTTGGATGGTGGGATGTCATGCCTAATTTTTCTTGCAATGCCAGGTCATTCACTTTAACCACTAATCCGTCTATCTCATAAGGTAGATCGTCTCTTCCAGCTGCTGCAATAGCACAATAATCAATGACATCTTGCATCTTAGTCACAACCTGTTTTTCTTTTTGAGGTGACCTAAAACCCATATTCCATAAAAAGTCTAAGCTGCCGCTATGTGTTTTTAAAAGTGGGTTCACTGTTTTTCCAGGGATAGGCAAAATATAACTCACATGATAAATAAATGCATCTAAATTTCTTTCTGCCACTTCCTTTGGATCTTTCATTCTTAAACTACCCGATGCAGCATTTCTCGGATTAGCAAGGGGCGATTGATGCTTGGATTTTAATTTTTCATTAAAGTCATTGAAAGCCTTTTTTGTCATAATGACTTCGCCACGAATTTCAATTTGTTGAATGCCATTTGCTGCAAGTGGAATCTGTAAAGGAATAGATCTAATTTGTTTGATATTATTGGTGATGTCTTCTCCTTCAACGCCATCTCCTCTGGTACATGCACGAACTAAAAGATCGTTTTCATAGATTAAAGAAATGCTTGCCCCGTCAAATTTTGGCTCAACGCAATAAGTAATCGCGTCTAGGTTAGCACTTTCTCTCGCTTTACGGTCAAAATCAATGAGGTCCTCTGCATTATAGCTATTCTCTAAACTCAACATGGGTAATAAATGAGGTACCGTTTCAAAATTGCTATTTAAACTATTACCTACTCTTTGACTTGGTGAGTCAGGGGTAATACAAGAAGGATCCGAAGCTTCTATCGCTAAAAGGGCCTGATAGAGCTGGTCATATTCACAATCACTTATTAAGGATTCATTGACTACATAATATTGGTATTCATGAAACTGTAATACCTTTTTTAAAGTCGTTAAATCAATGCTTAAAGGCGTCGCTAAAAACTGCTTTGTAGTTTGTTGTAATGCTTGTATTTGTGCTTTGTCGTACATGGGTGAAAATCTTTGCTAAAGTACAAACTTTAGCGCTTGCAAGCTCATTATTTAATACCTTTATGTACTAAATAATGGTATACTTATGTTGTATTCAATGACGGGTTACGGAAGGGCAGAAATGGCATTCAATGACAAAACACTCTTGGTGGAAGTGAAGTCTTTAAACGGAAAGCAATTCGATGTTCGTTTAAATATTCCATCCATTTTAAAACCAATTGAAGTTGAAATCAGAAATACATTAAATGAACACTTATTTAGAGGTAGTGTAGAGTGTTCTATTGCCGTTAGATCGAATGGCGCTTCAAAGCCGGTGAATATCAATAAAGAGTTAGCAAAGTCCTATTACCAACCAATTGTCGAATTAGCGGACGAATTAGGCATTGGCAAGGAAAACATTTTAAGTACTTTGTTGAAAATGCCAGATGTGGTTTCTTCTACCAACGAAGTTTTATCAGATGAAGAAAAGCAGGCCATATTTAATTTATTAAAACAAGCCATTGATTTATTGAACATTCATAGACAAGAGGAGGGGAAATCAATTGAATCAGATTTATTAGAACGTGTTGCAGGTATTGAAGCGCAGCAAGCTGCGATTGCTATACTTGAGCCAAATAGAAGAACAAAAATAAAAGAGGGCTTGATTAAATTATTAGAACAAAACGTAGGACCAGACAAGTATGACAACAATCGCTTAGAACAAGAATTGATTTACTATATCGAAAAAATTGATATTTCCGAAGAGCGTGTTCGTTTAACAAACCATTGCGCCTATTTTAAATCTATCCTTGCCGAAAAAGATCCCAATAAAGGAAAAAAATTATCCTTTGTTTTACAAGAAATGGGCAGAGAGATTAATACCACTGGGTCTAAGGCCAATGATGTAGATATTCAAAAAGCAGTAATTGTGATGAAGGATGAATTAGAAAAAGCGAAAGAACAAATCTTAAACGTATTATAAATGGGGAAGTTTTATCGTATCCTGTTTGGTATCTGTTTATTAACGAGCATAAATGCTTGTCAAACAATACCCTTGTCTGAACAAAATACAATACATCCAGACCATCAATGGAATAGCACAAAGCCAGAAAAATACCTATTCAATGTCACTGACACTAATCAGTTGTATAAAATTGCCTTTGTCATTAGGCACCACAATGCCTATCATTATAAAAATATTTGGGTTGAGTTAAGCCATAGTAGTGCGGGTGAAAAAGCGCAAACAGAAACCTTCAATTTAAATTTAGCCGATGATCAAAAAGGTTGGCTAGGTACTGGCATGGATGATATTTATGACCAACGCATCCCTTTATACTCAAAGCCCGTTAAATTGAATTATGGCATACATACTTTTACCATCAAGCATACGATGCGCGAGGACCCGCTACAAAATATTTTATCTACAGGCATTCGAATAGAAAAAGCTGCTTTATAATATGCGCATGCCATTTTCCATATCAAAATTAGTATGGGTCAGAATCATTTATTGGTTATTCCTAACTTATATGGTCGCTGCCTTTATTTGGTGGTATGTAGCGCTCGTTCAACAAAACGAATTGTTGACGGCTACAAAAATTGAAACCCTTACCGCAAAAGGACAAATTGATCAACAGCATATTGCAAACATTGAGGCATTTGCTGCCAGAAAAACCAAACAATATATTGGAGAGGGTTTGACTTTTTTATTGCTTTTTCTTTTAGGTGCCATCTATGTATACCGTTCTTTATTAAAGCAATTAAAATATTCGACACTGCAACAAAATTTTATGATGGCAGTCACGCATGAGCTCAAGACGCCCATTGCAGTCACTCAATTAAATTTAGAAACGATTGTAAAAAGAGATTTACAACCCGAACAGCAACAGCATTTAATTCAGAATACGCTTAAAGAGACAAGACGATTAGACGCACTCTGTAATAATATTTTATTAGCATCCCAATTTGAAATGGGCCAATTTGAAAACAGCAAACAACTGGTAGACCTTTCGACGATTGCTGTTCAATGTATACAATCTTTTGAAGAACGATATTCCAATAGAAAATGTATTGGTTCAATTGATGCGGCTATTCAACTTCAAGGCGAACCATTATTATTGCAGTTGATGATTAATAATTTATTGGATAACGCTAATAAATATGCAGCACCCGAGACTGATATTTTAATAGACTTACATATAGTAGGAAAAGACATTGAGCTGACCGTTAAAGATCAAGGCATCGGTATTGCGTTAGAGGAAAGGTCAAAAGTATTTGATAAATTTTATAGAGTGGGGGCAGAACAAACCAGAACTACAAAGGGAACAGGATTGGGTTTGTATTTATGTAAAAAAATTGTCACATTCCACGCTGGCACTATTTTCGTCAAGCCAAATCAACCTAAAGGAAGTATTTTTGTGGTCCAATTTAAGGCAGATTAATCATGCAAAAACATAGCATCTTATTGGTGGAAGACGAAGAGCATCTTCATGAGGCTTTGAAGCTAAATTTAGAGATGGAAGGCTATGAGGTAGACTCTGCATATGATGGCGGGGAGGCTTTAAAACAAATTCAGTCTGCGCATTATGATTTAATCATTTTGGATATCATGTTGCCTTCCCTGGATGGGTTTAGCATAACAGAACGTATGCGTTTGAATAATAACCAAACGCCTATTTTAATTTTAAGTGCAAAAAATACAAGTTCGAATAGGGTGCAGGGATTGAAACTGGGAGCCGATGACTACTTAACAAAGCCATTTAATTTAGAAGAGTTGCTTTTAAGGGTTGCAAAACTGATTCAGAAGCAGGCGCAACAGGCAAAGACCACCCCTCAAGTAGATTGCTACCAATTTAAAGGACATAGTATCGATTTCAATGCTTCTGAGGTATTGCTTGCTTCTGGGCAAAAAATCAACCTTACTAAAAGAGAATTGTTATTGCTAAAATTACTTATTGAACAAAAAAATACGGTGGTCACAAGGGAAAAAATCCTACAATTGGTCTGGGGCTACCAAGTATTCCCTAATACCAGAACCATCGATAATTTCATATTGAATTTTAGAAAGTACTTCGAAATAGACCCCAAGCACCCAAAACACTTTATTTCTATGCGTGGTGTAGGCTATAAATTCCAAGATTAATCCCCCTTTACGCAATGTTTGGGCAAATTTTGCGTTAGTATTTATAGATAATTTTAGCCCATGTCATTGTCCTCTATCCAAGACTTTGTAGAACCAATTAACCTGTCCTTTTTATCAAAAGACGAAGGTTATCGTGATACCCAGCTTGGAAAGCATATTAAATCTTATGAAAATCAACTGCCAGACATCAAGGATGCGGATATCGTATTAATTGGTGCAGGAGAATGCAGGGGAGCAGGGTTTGCATTGAATGGTTTTGAAGCAGCCAATGCGGTTAGAGCAGCTTTATACAATTTATATTATTGGCATGCACAAGTCACAATAGCAGATATTGGAAACGTAAAAATTGGACAAACTATTCAAGATAGTTATGCTGCATTAAGAACAGTGATTGCAGAATTGATTTTACAAAATAAAAAAGTGGTGATCATGGGTGGTTCTCATGACCTCACTTTGCCACAATACCATGCGTACACAGCGATTCCTACTTTAGTGAATGCAGTGGTAGCAGATGCTAAAATCGATCTAGATTTAGAGGCGCGTTTACCATCAGATCATTTTTTAGAAGAATTATTTACAGGTTTGCCGAATCATTTAAACCATTATGCACATATCGGTTTTCAAAGTTATTTTATGCATCCGCATATGCTTGAAACAATTGATAAATTAAGGTTTGATTGTTTTAGATTGGGTGTAGTGCGCGAAAGTATCGAAGAAATGGAGCCAGTCATTAGAGATAGTCATATGATGAGTTTTGATATAAGCGCTATTCAACATGCACAAGCACCAGCTAATATTATTACCTCCAATGGTTTTAACGGAGAAGAAGCATGTGTATTGATGCAATACGCAGGTATGAGTTGGAAAACTAGCACAATAGGTTTGTTTGGATACCAAGCAGAATTAGATCATCATGGGTTAACAGCTATACAGATGGCACAAATGATCTGGTATATTATTGACGGTGTACATCGCGGTAAAAAAGAAGCACCACTCACAGCGCTTGATCGTTTTAAAGAATTTCATATTGCTTTTTCAGATATCGACACACAATTTTTACAAAGTAAAAGTACTGGAAGGTGGTGGATGAAATTACATAATGAGGAATGGATGCCTTGTAGTTATAAGGATTATTTAGTAGCTTCCAATAACGAAATCCCAGAAAGATGGCTAAGAGCATTAGAGAGAGAATAAACCCATTTAAGTTTGAAAATTTATTAAAGTTGTTATTCATCGCAGTAGCAACAGTAATGATTTTAAGTGCATGTTCGGTTCGTCAAGCTCAAAAAACATTGCTTAGTTCCGAAGGAGTTAAAGGTGCACATGTTGGCATCGCTATTTACAATGATACAAAAGGGCAGTGGCTGTCTAAATACCAGAGCGATCATTATTTTACTCCTGCGAGCAATGTCAAAATTTTAGCTACTTATTTAGGCTTGCAATTTTTAGGAGATTCTTTGCCAGGATGGAAGATGGCAGAAAATGCGGATACTTTATTTTTGATGCCATTGGGGGATCCTAGTTTTATGCACCCAGAGTTTAAGTATCAACCTGTGGTGGACATCATAAAAAATACCAATAAGCAGGTTGTCATAGTTGGCAACAATCAAGATCAATTTGAAATATTTGGAAGTGGTTGGTCCTGGGCTGATTATGCCGAAGATTATCAGCCAGAAAGAAGCAGAATGCCTATTTATGGCAATGTGGTACATTTTTACCAAAGCAATAAAAAATTAGAAGCCATTAAGCCTTTCTATTTTTTTAAAGATATTGTTGACTTAGGCAAGGTGGAAGAAAAAAACTGGTCAAGAAGTAGGACTGGGAATCGCTTTTTTACAACGAACGAAAATAATAAAAGCAAATATTTTCAAGTCCCATTTAGCCAAGAAGATATGCCAATGGTAAAAGCACTTGAATTATTAAATGACACCTTAGGCAAAAAAATCAGCTTTCAGAAACAATCAACATTGCCAGTAACCAGCTATAAGATCGTAAAAACGGTTGCAACAGATAGCTTATTAAAGATCATGATGCTGCGTAGCGATAATTTTTATGCAGACCAAATAGTCTTAATGGCGAGTGAACAATTGTTTGGCAAGATGGATGATGCAGCATTGCTTGACAGTACTAAGAAATTATTTTTTGCAGATTTGCCACAAAAAATGCGTTGGGCAGACGGGAGTGGTTTAAGTCGTTATAATTTAAATACCCCCGAAAACTATATTGCTATTTTACAACAGATGCAAGCTAAGTTCGGAGAAGCGCGTGTAAAAAATATTTTTGAAAAAGGAGGAGAAGGTACCATTTCGGCTTACTATAAAAACTTCCCAGGCACCATGTATGCTAAGACAGGGACCTTGGGTGGACAGGTTGCATTGAGTGGATTTATTTACACACCTAAGCAACAAAAATTATATTTTTCGGTATTGGTTGCGAACCATATGAGTCTATCAAGTACTCAAGTTAGAAGAGCGGTTGAAACTTATTTAACCAAGGTGACGAAAGGGATGTAATTCGTTTTACTTACTAAACAATCGATCTAAATAAGCCTCATTGAATTCAATGAAGGTAGGTGCACCAGACGCTGTGGTATTAGGAATATCACACTCGCTGAGTGATTCAATCAAGCTATGCATTTCCTTTTGTCCTAAATTTTGTCCTGCTTTGATGGCCATTTGTCTTGCCAAACATCGGATTAATTTTTCTCTCTTGCTAAATTTTAAATCAGCACTAAAATGTTTGAACTGTTCTAATAAAAGTTCGATGGCATTTTTTTCATTACCCGCAAGTACGTCTGCAGGGATACCCTGAATGATAAAACTATTTTGACCAAAGGCTTCTATTTCATATCCTATATTAGCTAAGTCTTCCACCATTTCTTGGAGCAATACAGCATCACTCGCACTCAATTCTAATACAACTGGAAATAAACTTTTTTGTGTTGCATGCGGTTGAGCACTTGCTTTTTGATACTTTTCGTATAAGACCCTTTCGTGCGCTAATTGTTGATGGATAATAATTAAGCCACTCTTAGTTGGGGCAATAATATAAGTTTGATGGAGCTGCATCAAAAATGCATCTTCAGGAACAGACAATGATTCATCTTCTTTATATAAACCCATGGAAGAGGGCTTCACTATGAATTCTTGATTTGCAGTTGGTAGTTCAGTAAAAAAGTCCTTCCAATCCTGCTGTCCACCCTGAGATGATCTTGGTATAAAATGAGCTTGGTTTTTTTGTGTAAACCCTTCGTACAATGATTTTCTAGAAGTCTCATGAACCTGACTTTCCGAAAAAGGTTTTTGAATTGCATCTAATTGTTGAGTATCGGCATCTAAAGAAAAATCTAAAGAGGGTGCAATACTAAATTGAGCCAGTGCATGCTTTACAGCTGCTTGAACAAAAGCGTAAATAATTTTATCATCTTCGAATTTAATTTCCTGTTTAGTTGGATGCACATTGATATCCACTTTAGAAGGGTCTACGTCGATGTATAAAATATAACTCGGAAAACTATCTTTAGCAATGAGGCCTTCAAAGGCATTGGCAATCGCATGATGCAAATAGGCGCTCTTAATGAATCTTCTGTTCACAAAAAAGTATTGATCACTTCTTGTTTTTTTTGCTGTTTCAGGCTTGCCAACAAATCCAGAGATAGTTAAGTAGTCGGTATGTTCTCCTACGGTCACTAATTTACTCTGATAATTGTTGCCTAAAACCTGAATGGCTCTTTGCTTAAAACTGCCTGCATCCCAATGATACACTTCTTGACCATTGTTATGTAAATTAAAATAGATCTCAGGAAAAGCCAATGCCACCCTTGTAAATTCCTCTAGTATATGTTTAAGTTCAGCAGAATTACTTTTTAAAAAATTTCTTCTGGCTGGTACATTGAAGAATAAATTTTTCATGCTAATGCTCGTGCCTACAGGTGTAGCAACTGGAGCAGTCGAAATCACTTTACTATTTTCAATAGATACTTCTGTACCAACCTCGTCTTCTGGTCTTTTCGTTTTTAATTGCACTTGTGCCACCGCAGCAATAGAAGCTAAGGCCTCTCCTCGGAATCCCATCGTGCGAATTTCAAATAAGTCTTCGATGACACTTATTTTACTAGTCGCATGCCTAGCAAATGCATTTTGAGCATCTTTTTCGGACATGCCTTTGCCATTGTCAATCACCTGAATCAAGGATTTTCCCGCTTCATTGATAATCAATCGAATTTCTGTGGCCTCAGCATCTACTGCATTTTCCAATAATTCCTTGACAGCACTGGCGGGTCTTTGTATGACCTCACCTGCCGCAATTTGATTGGCAATATGATCTGGCAGTAAATGAATTGTTTCGGACACTTAATTAACTATTTTAAAGTGTGTAAAAGTAGTAAATTTGCGTCTTAATAACGAACCTTATGCAGAGAACAGCGGACATCCAAAAATTAAGCCATAAATACCTTCCAACAGACTTTGTGGTAACGGATTGGGCAAGTTTGGAGCCTTTCTTTAAAGAATTAAATGACCGCCCGATCTCTTCTGTAGAAGCATTAGAGGCATGGTTGACAGATTTGAGTGAATTAGAGGCATGTATTAGTGAAGATGCTTGTTGGAGACAAATCAAAATGACCTGTGATACCACAGATAAAAGTTTAGAAGATGCGTTTACTTTTTTCTGTATGGAAATTCAACCCAAGATGCAACCATATGCAGATGCATTGAATAAGAAATTGATTCAATCTCCTTATACTGCATTGTTAGATCAAGCGAAGTACCATACTTATTTAAGATCAGTTCAAAAAAGTATTGAATTATTCAGAACCGAAAATATTCCTATTCAAGCAGAGTTAAGTGTTTTACAACAACAATATGGTGTCATTGCAGGCAAGATGACCATTGAAGTAGGCGGTAAAGAATATACTTTACAACAAGCCGCACAATTTCTAGAAAACGAAGACCGTGCATTTAGAGAGGAAGTCTATAGAAAAATTCAGACTAGAAGACTACAAGACCAGGAGGCAATGCACGACTTGTTTACAAGCTTAATACAAAAAAGACATCAAGTGGCTCTGAATGCTGGTTTTGAAAACTATCGTGATTATAAGTTTGCAGAACTAGGACGTTTTGATTACACCAAGGAAGATTGCTTTCAATTTCATGAGGCAGTTAAGTTACACGTGATGCCCTTGATCGAAAAAATTTATACACGCAAAAAAGAAAAACTAGGCGTTGACGCTTTGAAGCCTTGGGATCTTGAGGCAGAACCAGCTGGAACAAAGCCTTTGCGTCCATTTACAGACGGAAAAGATTTATATGAAAAATCTGTAGCCTGTTTTGAACAAGTGCATCCTTTCTTTGCAGATTGTTTAAGAAAAATGAATGAGCTTAAACATTTTGACCTTGAGAGCAGAAAAGGCAAAGCACCAGGAGGATACAATTGTCCTTTAGCAGAATCAGGCGCACCTTTTATTTTCATGAACGCTGCAGGACAGATGAGTGATGTGACAACGATGGTTCACGAGGGTGGACATGCAGTGCATTCTTTTTTAGCACATCCTTTATCGTTGAGCGCATTTAAAGAGTATCCAATGGAAATTGCAGAAGTGGCAAGTATGGCTATGGAATTATTTAGCATGCAGCATTGGCAGCCATTTTTTGATAATGAGGCGGACTTAAACAGGGCGATTGAACATCAACTTGAAAGAACAATTACTATTTTCCCATGGATTGCCATTATCGATAAATTTCAACATTGGGTGTATACAAATCCAGCACATACTATTGAACAAAGAACCAATGAATGGCAAAATATTGTAAAAGAATTTTCATCTAAAACCTTGAATCAGTCTGGTTTAAAGGAATTTAGAGCAATAGGATGGCAAAGACAATTACATTTATTTGAAGTGCCTTTTTATTATATCGAGTATGGTATTGCACAATTGGGTGCGATTGGTATGTGGATGCAGTATCAAAAAGATCCTAAACAAGCATTAGAAAATTATATGAATGCTTTAGCTTTAGGGGGTACAAAGACCTTACCTGAATTGTATCAAACTGCTGGTTTGGAATTTAACTTCTCACCAGTGTATGTGAAAAATTTAATGGAATTCACCAATCAAGAACTTGAAAAATTATATCACTAAATTTAAAAAAATGAAGACGATGAAAAAAATTGCTACTGTAATTTTATTGAGCATGTTTACATTTGTTGTTGCAGCACAAAAACCTAGCACTGCACCTACTGGAAAATCAGATCCTGTGATGCCAATTTATTTAGTGGATGGCGTGGAAACACCTTATGCTAAAGTGGTTAAAATCAATACTGCACTCATTGCCTCTATGGATGTATACAAAGGCCCTGACGCCATTGCAAAATTTGGCGCAAAGTATAAACATGGAATTGTCTTGGTAAAATTAAAAAAGCCAACAAAAAAATAAATTGCTATTGAAGGTGGTAGCAAAAAAAAGACCTCGATGTTTCGAGGTCTTTTTTTTATGCGTTGTTTCCATTTTCTGGTTTTGGACCGTTATTTGGTCTTGGACCATTGTTTGGACGAGGTCCGTTATTAGGACGAGGACCATTTGGTCTATTCTGGTTAGGTCCTTGTGGACGAGGACCATTGTTTGGACGAGGACCATTATTAGGACGAGGCCCATTTGGCCCATTTTGGTTCGGTCCTTGAGGACGAGGTCCGTTCGGTCCTTGTGGCTCTCTATAATTTCTTTGTTGATCTCTTCTGCGTCGATCGTTCTTTTCTAATGAACGTAAACTTATCTGACCTACTAGCTCTACAAATTCTGGTTCTACTTCTTTGTTTTTACTAGTGATTTCTACCGCTTCTAATTCTTCTACTGCAACACCTTGTTGATTCAGTCTTTTAATTTCTTTTACGCGTTCTATTGTGAGCGGATAATGTTTGGTATTATTTGGAAGGGTATACCACATTAAATTTTTGAAAATATCTTTCTTGATTAAAAACGCAGTGCCCATTGCTGTTTGCAAATTGTCTGCATAATCAGGAAAAGCTTGTAACGCATCTAAATAAGTATCTAATTCAAAATTCAAACAACATTTTAAACGGCCGCATTGACCACTTAATTTCGTTTGGTTGATAGATAAATTTTGGTAACGAGCAGCAGTAGTGTTAACACTCTTGAAATCGTGTAACCAAGTGCTACAACAAAGTTCACGACCACAGCTTCCAATACCACCCACTTTAGCGGCTTCTTGACGAATACCAATTTGACGCATTTCAACTTTTACTTTAAACTCTCCTGCAAAAATGCGGATGAGTTCTCTAAAGTCAATACGATCGTCGGCTGTATAGAAGAAGGTGCCTTTTTTTCCATCGGCCTGTAATTCTATCTCACTTAATTTCATTTGTAATTTCAAGTCTCTTGCATGCGCCCTGCTTCGAGCCAACATGTCTGATTCTCTACTTTTACTTATTTTAAAGGTCTCGATATCTTTATCCGTACTTGCTCTAAGAATTTTTTTGATGTCTGGGTGGAATTCATCCGTGCCGCTTTTCTTCAATTGTAAACGTACCAATTCTCCAGTCAAAGAAACTTCTCCAACGTCGAAGCCGTTCACGCCTTCCACTGTTACATAATCTCCTTTTTCAAAAACTTGGAAAGTAGGGTTTCTAAAAAAATCTTTTCGGCTTCCTTGTTTAAAGCTTACTTCTACCACCCTACATTGACTTTCTGCATCATCAACAGGTAAGTCACGTAACCAGTCATGTACATTTAATCTATTACATCCACCAGTACTACAGCCTCCATTACTTTTGCAGCCATTGGGCGTACCCGTGCCGCATGATCCACATCCCATATATTCTAAGTTCTAACTGTTATAAATTGAAATACCCGACCCCGCGTTTCTTCATATCCCTGTTCACTCGATTGGGGTCTATGTCAAAATTAAGGTTTTGTTCCGAATGATATGATAGAACTTGATGCCCATTGCCATAAATAACATCTTGGCATTGGCATTTCGCTCTATATAATAGACCGCTTTGTCCAATTCTTGTAAAATGGCCTCTAATTGCCCGACCCCAGCAATTTTATTGATTCTAATTGCAAAATCCTTTAAATCTGGGTCTAAAGGGAGGTCTGCACCCAATACTTTGATCCGAATACTCTGTTCAAGCAGGTGATTAAAGTATTTTAGGAATTGTTTTTGCTGCTCCCTGCCCAATTTACTCACTTCGTCCACCCACTTCATTTGGGCCAATGGGCCATTTTTAAGGATGGCATTGAGCCAGTCCCTAATCTGGTCTATAAAATCGCTATCGCTATGCTGAATTAAATGAAGTGCTTCTCTGTAATTACCATCCGACATCGCAGCTATGAGCTGTGCTTTTTCTGGGCTTAATTTTGCCCTTTCCTCCAATGCACCTGCAATGTCTGCATTCGTTAATCTTGGTACACGAATAAATTGACATCGACTGAGTATGGTTGGAAGTATTTGTTCCTCTGAATTGGCGACCAATAAAAAGATGGTATCTGCTGGAGGTTCTTCAATAAGTTTCAATAATTTATTACCCTCTTTGCCTAAGTATTCTGGCATCCACATCACTAGCACTTTGAAAGGACTTTCAAAACTTTTGAAATTTAGCTTTTTAATTATTTCAGCACATTCATCTGCACTAATATTGCCTTGTTTATTTTCTGCTTTGATGAATTGCAACCAGTCAAATACATTGCCATAAGGATAGCCCTGAACAAATTCCCTCCACTGCTCCATGAAATTGGCACTGATATTTTTTTGTCCAGGTTTTTCTGTAATAGTTGGAAAAGAAAAATGCAGATCGGGGTGCATTAACTGACTCGCTCGCTGGTAAGCAGGCAAGTCTGAAATGGCATCGGGCTCATTGTAAGTATGGACTTGTTTTGCAAGTGCATCTGGGTCTGCAAACATATCCAAGACTTGGTTGGTAGTTGCAGGGGAGCTCACTAAATATTGTGCAAATGCAATGGCAAGGGGCAATGCGCCGGATCCTTCTGGTCCAACAAATAATAATGCATGGCTCAATCTTTGGTGTTGAACCATCTCTACTAACTGTTGCTTTAATTTTTCTTGACCAATAATATCGCGCAATAACATGCAGCGAAGATAGGACTTCCTAGGGTAAGCTACTTATTTAAGTAAGTCAAAATTGCGTCGCTATCTGGTTTTACATTGCTTGGAAAATAAGCCAACATTTTCCCATTTTCATCCAATAAAAATTTATTAAAATTCCAACCAATCGTCGCATCTAAAACGCCATTTTTTGTCTTTTGTGTTAACCATTGGTAGATCGGAGATTGTGTACCGCCTTTCACATCTACTTTATCGGCTAGTGGGAAAGTAACGCCATAATTTTTTTCGCAGAATTCCACGATTTCAGCATTCGTGCCTGGTTCTTGTCCACCAAATTGATTACAAGGAAAACCAATGATCACTAATTTGTCTTTGTATTGACTATATACTTTTTGTAATGAGGCATATTGAGGCGTATAACCACATTGACTAGCTGTGTTCACTACCATGATTTTTTTGCCTTTGTATTTTGACAAATCTATCTGACCGCCGTCAATGCTTTTAACTTTAAAACTATGGATGCTTTGCGCATTTGTAAATAAGCTGCAGGCAATAAATAAGAAACTTAATATCGTTTTCATAAAAGAGAATTTTGAATGTTTGAAGTATTAAATATAACAAGAAATCAATCAAAAAGTTGACTCTATATTGAATGAATAATCCATCAATGCTTTGCCTAAAGTGTATAAGCCGCCGCCGCAATCGAAACGGATGCAGGCGAACCAGTCATCAAACTAGCAACTGCCGCTTCTAAAGTGGCTCCAGTGGTTAAAACATCGTCTACTAGTAAAATATGTTTCCCTTCAATAGTAGTAGGTTTTTGTAAAAAAAACAGGTCGGGCAATTGTTGTAGCCTTGCTTTCCTGTTTTTCTTTGTTTGTGAATTGGACCAGCTTCTTTTGATTAAACCATCGCTTATTATGGGCTTATTCAAAACCTGTTGCATCCCAATTGCAATCACTTCACTTTGATTAAAGCCTCTACTATTGATTTTGGAAGCACTTATTGGAATAGGAATAATGATATCAACCTGCTTATATTTTTCTTCTGCTGCAATCGCTTCACCCATTAGTCGTCCAAATAAAATACCCACTTTTTTGTTGTGATGGTATTTTAATTGGGTAATCAATGTTTGAACCAAACTGTCTTTTGTAAAAAATAATAATGCACCAGCATTTTGAATATCGGCCCTGCCCCAAAATATTTTTTCAATTGGATTTTCATTGATACTAAAAAAATCAGTCAAGGGTAAATTTTGGATACACTTGGGACACAAAGGCATATCTTTTTCAATTTGATCTGTGCCGCATCCAAAACAAATCTGTGGATACAATAAATGCAAAAAAGCATTTAGATAGTTTCGTATACCTTCAAAAATTTTCAAGATCAGAAAAATAAACGATAGGCTTCGTCGACTCTTTCTACTGGAATAATTTCGATACTATGTTTTTTTGTATCAATCCCCTTTGTGTTAAATCCAGAAATAATTATTTTTTCAAATCCTAATTTTTCTGCTTCTGCAATGCGTTGTTGAATTCTATTCACCGCGCGAATTTCGCCATTCAATCCTACTTCTCCTGCAAAACAAATACCCTGTGGTAATGGAATGTCTTCGTAAGAAGAAAGTAATGCAAGAATTACTGCAAGATCCAATGAAGGGTCTTCTATTTTAAGTCCGCCTGCAATATTTACAAAAACATCTTTCATCCCAAACGCAAACCCACCGCGCTTTTCCAACACCGCTAATAATAATTGTAATCTTCTTAAATCAAATCCAGTGACCGTTCTTTGAGGTGTGCCATACACACTTTGTGTAACTAAAGCTTGTACTTCAATCAACAATGGACGCATGCCTTCCATCGCAGCTGCAATGGTACTTCCACTTAAGGAATCGTTTCTTTGTGCAATTAAAAATGCAGACGGATTCGTTACCACTTTCATGCCTGTTCCAGTCATCTCATAAATACCTAATTCGCTTGTGCTACCAAATCTATTTTTTAAAGTACGCAACATTCTATATGCATAATGACGATCACCTTCAAATTGCAAAACAGTGTCCACCATATGTTCTAAAATTTTTGGTCCAGCAATAGAACCCTCTTTAGTAATATGGCCAATTAAAAAAACAGGTGTGCCTGTTTCCTTTGCAAATCTTTGAAACTCTGCAGCAGTTTGTTTTATTTGTGAAATACTTCCAGCTGCTGCATCAATTAAATTAGATTCAAGTGTTTGAATTGAATCTATAATCACCACAGTTGGTTTTAATTTTTTTATCGCTTTAAAAATCGCTTGTGTATGTGTTTCGGTCAATAAATAAAAATGATCATTTTCCAAGCTTAATCTATCTGCACGCATTTTAATTTGCTGAATACTTTCCTCTCCACTGATGTATAAAACTGTTTGATCCTTCATCATTAAACCTTGTTGTAAAAACAAAGTACTTTTTCCAATACCTGGTTCTCCTGCAACAAGTACAATGGAACCTAGTACAATACCACCACCTAAAACGCGGTTTAATTCTGGATCAGAGCTATCTATTCTTTTTTCTGATTGACTTTGCACTTCATTGATTGCAATGACTTCGGTCCCTTTTTGAGTCAGGGCATAATCCTCCCAAGTTTGGGTGTTCCCCTTGCCTTTGTCAATGACTTCCTCGGTGAAAGTATTCCATTCATTACAGGCTGGGCATTTGCCGACCCATTTTGCGGATTCATAGCCGCAATTGGTACAAAAAAAGGCAGATTTTGACTTACTCATGCAGTAAAGATACCTGGATTCTCATTTTTTTACTAAGTAATTGCCGAAAACCGAGGATTTTATTGTCAAAAAAGTAAATACAAAAAATCAATACTATAAATTAATATTATAATATTCATAAAACTTATTAATAAATTTAAAGATTTTTTAATAAAAGCTTAAAATTGTATTAAATTTTTGTTAAATTGCCTCTCAATCCAATATGGTTTTTTCAAAAAAATAAATTCTATGATGAAAAAATTTTTTCTATTGAGTTTCCTTGCGTCCTTTCTTATGATTGGAGTAGCAATAGCTCAAAACACAACAGTCAGTGGTAAGGTTACCGACGAATCAGGTGCTCCAATTGCAGGTGCGAGTGTACTTGTAAAAGGAACTAAAACAGGGGTTAACTCTGATGCTCAAGGTAATTTCACTATTGCAGTTCAAGCAAACAAAGTATTAGAAGTAGTTGCAGTTGGTTACGAAAGCCGTCAGGTTTCTACCAATACAAAATCTCTTTTAATTGTACTGAAACAGGATGTAAGATCACTTTCTGAAGTGGTTGTAACTGGTTTCGGTGGATCATTGATTAAAAAAGAATTAACTGGTAATATTGCCCGCGTAAAAGGTAAAGATATCGAGTACATGCCAACACCAAGTGTGGATGCGGCATTACAAGGTAAAGCTGCGGGTGTATTCGTAAATAGCCAATCTGGTAAATTAGGTCAGGCAGTAACAGTGCGTGTAAGAGGTAACTCTTCTATCTCTGCATCTAGCCAACCTTTATATGTATTAGATGGTATCCCAGTTACATCTCAAGACCAATCTACTTATGGTGGTGACATGAACCCTTTAACAGATTTGAACCCGAATGATATCGAATCAATCGAAGTTTTAAAAGATGCCTCTGCAGGTGCGATCTACGGATCTCGTGCTGCGAATGGTGTGGTTTTGATTACAACTAAAAGAGGTAAAGCTGGAAGAACTCAAATTACTTTCAACTTGCAAACTGGTCAATCAGAAGCAACTAAGAGAGTAAGAATGTTGAACTCAACTGAGTACAATGAGTTAGCACTAGAAGCTGCAAAATATTCTGATGACCAAGATGGTACGCCTTACGACGATCCATACAGTTATACTCAATACATGAAAGATGTAATGAGCTATAATAGCTTTGGACTTTGGGATAAAGATAAGAGCACAACTTACGATTGGCAGGATCAAGCCTTCCAAAAAGGTGAATACCGTCAAGCTGATCTACAAATCAGAGGTGGTAATGATAAAACTAAGTTTTTCTCTTCTTTCCAACATTTAGACCAAGGTGGTACAATCGTAGGAAACAATATAAGCAGAACAACAGGTCGTTTGAATGTGGACCAACAAGCAAATAGCTGGTTAGATTTAGGTGTTTCTTTAAGTTTATCTAGAACATTTAACCGTCGTTTGCCAGGAGATAATGCATTCTCTAATCCATTACAATCTGCGGCATTATTGCCAATGTCTCCATTCTTGGATCCTTCAACTGGTTTACCAACTGGAACACCTCCAGGTGATGTGAATGTGGGTATATATTTCAACCCTAGAATTCAAATTGACTACGCTAGATACGTACAAGATGTATACAGAACTTTTGGTAATACTTACTTCAAAGTAAAATTATTACCAGGTTTGACTTTCCAATCTGAATTTGGTTTAGACTTCTTAAGCCAAAACGAAGAGCGTTATTATCAAACACAAGCTGTTAGAAATACAAGTGCTCCAACTGGTGAAGGTACCAATACTGGTGCGTTCATTACTAACTACAACACCAACAGTTATTTCAACTATAATAAAGTAGCTGGTAAGCATAATTTTGCTGCTACTTTAGGTATGCAATACCAACAATCTCAAGCGAAATACAACAGTACAACTGGTATTGGTTTCCCTTCTGATTCTTATCAAAAGATTGCAAGTGCGGCTACTAAGTCTGGTGGTAGTTCATCTCAAACAGATTTCAGATTCTTATCTTATTTCTTAAGATCTAATTATACTTTCAATGAGAAGTATATCGTTTCTGCAAGTGGACGTATTGATGCCTCTTCTAGATTCGGTAAGAATTCAAGAACAGGTTTCTTCCCAGCGGTTTCTGCTGGTTGGATCTTATCTAACGAAGATTTCTTAATGGATAATAAAGTAATTAGCTTCTTAAAGGCAAGAGCTTCTTATGGTATCGTGGGTAACTCTGAAATTGGTAACTTCCCTCAATTGGGCTTGTTTACTGGTGATGCAGGTTACGCAGGTGCTGCAGGACAAAGACCTTCTCAATTAAGAAATGATAACTTACAGTGGGAAACAACTGCTCAAATTGATGCGGGTATTGATTTCGGATTATTCAATAACAGAATTTCTGGAGAAATCGATTACTACGTAAAGAGCACAACTGGTTTATTATTAAATGTAAATATTCCTGCTACAACTGGTTTCTCTAGCATGGTTAAGAATATTGGTGAGTTAGAAAACAGAGGTTATGAGTTTGTATTGAATACGCAAAATACAGTTGGTGCATTCAAATGGAATACAAGCTTTAACGTAGCACTGAACCAAGGTAAAGTAACCAATATCCAAGGTCAAGTGATTGAAGGTGGTGTTGGTAGCATGAACCGTGTTCAAGAAGGAAGTGCAATTGGTGTATTCTTTACTGCAGAGTGGGCTGGTGTAGACCCTGCAAATGGTAACGCCTTATGGTATAAGAATACAAAGTTAGCAGACGGAACAATCGATCGTACTAAAACTAGTGTATTCAGTCAAGCAACGAGAATTGTAACTGGTGATCCGAATCCAGATGTAATTTTTGGTTTAACAAATAACTTCTCTTACAAAGGATTTGATGCAACGATCTTCTTTAACGGTGTTGCAGGTAACCAAAACAATATCTACGGTATGGGTCGTTATTCTTCTGCAAATATGCGTTACGAAGACAACCAAACTTATGATCAAATGGCACGTTGGCAAAAGCCTGGTGATATCACCAATGTACCACAAGCTAGATTGTATTATAATAATGGTGCTCAAATTAGTAGCCGTTATATCGTGGATGGTTCTTACATCCGTTTAAGAACAGCTTCACTTGGTTACACTTTTGATTCTAAGAAATTAAACAAACTTAAACTTGAAAAAGTAAGAGTGTATGTATCTGGTCAAAACTTATTGACTTTCACAAAGTATCCTTATTGGGATCCAGAAGTTAACGCCGATGATTTTGATTCAAATATTGCAAAAGGTAGTGACTTCTACACACCGCCACAACCAAGAACAATCTTGTTTGGCGTAAACATTAATTTCTAATTCGTTAATAAAGCATTTTATGAAAATATATAACAAAACAATAAACAAATACTTAGCTGCTATTTTGTTTACAAGTGTACTTGCTACGGCTTGCGAAAAGCGTCTAGACGTTTTCCCGTACCAAAGTATCGCAGACGATAAAGCCTTGTTGTCTGAAGGTGACGTAAATGTAACTTTAATAGGTGCCTATGATGGTGCACAGGCTGCAACAGTATACGGTGGTGATATCATGGTATTGAACGAGTTAATCGGTAATTCAGTTGATATCAACTTTACTGGTACTTTCGCTGGCTTGTCTGATGCGTATAGAGCACAGATGGTTTCAAACAATGGTAATGCGACGGGTACTTGGGCTGCTTCATACAGTTCTATCAACCGTATCAACAATGTATTGTCTGCAGTAAGTAAAGTAACATCTTCTGCTACAAGAAAAAATACAGTAGAAGGGGAAGCCTTGTTTTTAAGAGGTTCTCTTTACTTTGAATTGGTAAAATTATTTGCTAAGCCAGTAGGCGATGGCGACTTTAATACCAATCCAGGTGTGCCATTGGTATTAACACCAACTGGTAACGTAACTGAAGCAGATTACAAAGCAAGAGCAACTGTGAAAGCAGTATATGATCAAGTAATTGCAGATTTAACAAAAGCTGAATCATTATTGCCTTCATCTAATACAATCTACGCAACCAAGTGGTCTGCTGCTGCTCAATTATCTAGAGTGCATTTAGCATTGAAAAACTATACAGAAGCGGGTGCTGCTGCTAACCGTGTAATCACAGGTAGTGGTAAATCTTTAGCGTCTGAAATTGGTAAAAACTGGTTTACATTCATTAACAATGGTGGATCTACACCAGGAGAATATTTATTCTCTATGAAAGTGACTTCACAAGATGGAACCAATGCGTTGAATACCTACTTTGGTAGAACAATCAGTGCTTATCCAGGTTCTGCTGGACGTAGTGATTGTAAAATTAGACCAGCACATTTCACGCAATATGAAACTGGAGATAAGAGAAAAGACTATTTTGTTTTATCTGGTGGTAACTATTATACCTTGAAGCATTTAGATCGTTTTGGTGATGTACCTGTAATACGTTTATCTGAAATGTATTTAACAAGAGCAGAAGCAAACCAAAGAAACACAACTGCTGTTGGTGCTACTCCATTAAGTGATGTGAATGCAATTCGCACTAGAGCTGGTTTACCTGCTTTAACTGCAGTGACATTAGCAGATATCTTAAAAGAAAGAAGATTAGAATTGGCTTTCGAAGGACAATTCTTACCTGATGTTAAAAGATTACAAACTTCAGTTGGTGCATTGGCTTGGAACTCTCCAAAGTTAATCATGCCTATCCCTCAAAGAGAGATGGATGTGAACAAGCAATTGGTTCAAAACGAAGGTTATTAATCCAACTAGGATGACATAAAAAAAAAGACCCCGAATTTTCGGGGTCTTTTTTTTTATGTCTACTTTAAACTTTTTATGGGGAATATTAAATATTGATTTTTACAATTTAATTTCTTCCATTTGGTCGTCTAGGAATTTGTATTCCACCAAGTGACTTGTATTGGAAGCCTGAGACTGTAGTTTTAATTTGTACTTCTTTTTCCAGCGCTTAATGATGCTATTAAAGATCCCCTTTGTCAAGTGTGAGTGAATGATAGGGTGTACTAGTATCGTCAGTTTATTGTGACCATGTGTGGCCAAGTAAGCTAGCTTCTTCTCCATCTCATCTTCCAATAATAAAGAGGCTGTGATTGTACCAGTGCCTGAACAAGCAGGACAGTCTTCTGATGTATTGATATTGACTTCTGGTCGGATTCTTTGTCTGGTAGCTTGCAATAAGCCAAATTTCGAAATCGGTAGGATAGAGTGTCTAGCCCTATCTGTTTTCATGAAACCTTCTAAGGCTTCTTGTACCTTTTTTCTATTTTCTGGCAATTTCATGTCAATAAAATCAATGACAATAATTCCGCCAATATCTCTTAGTCTTAGTTGTCTTGCGATCTCTTCTGCGGCCTCTAAATTCGTTTGTAAAGCATTTTCCTCTTGGTTGTTACTAACGCTCTTAAATCCGCTATTTACATCTACTACATGCAAAGCTTCTGTATGTTCAATGATCAAATAAGCACCACTATTTAAATTAATGGTTTTTCCAAAAGAGGATTTTACTTGTTTGGTGATTGCATATTGGTCAAAGATCCCAATATCTCCAGTATGTAAACTGATGATATTTGATTTATGTGGGGCAATTCTTTGTAAGTAGCTTAAGGTGATATCATAAATCTTTTTGTCATTGACTACAATCTTGTTGAAATCTTCGCTTAAAAGGTCTCTTAAGATACTTGTGGTTTTACTTTCTTCATTCATGATACGCGTAGGAGCTGCTGCACCCTTTAAGTTGGACTGGATATTTTTCCAGTTGGCTTCTAATGTGCGTAAATCCTCATGCAGTTCTGCTGTGGTCTTACCTTCGGCAGCTGTTCTTACTATCACGCCAAAGTTTTTTGGACGGATAGACTCCATCATTTTCTGAAGACGCTTACGTTCATCAGAGGAATGAATTTTTTTAGATACAGCAACAATTTCATTGAATGGTGTGAGCACAACAAAACGACCGGCTAGTGAAATTTCACAAGTCAATCTTGGTCCTTTTGCTGCAATAGGTTCTTTTAAAATCTGCACCAATATATTTGGCTTACCATTTAAGACTTCGCTGATTTTACCTGTTTTTACAATCTCAGGTGCCGACTCAAACTTAGCAAAATCAAATTGATTATGTTGATCGTTCATCGCATCATGCGTGAACTTGATAATGGATTTGATATAAGGGCTAAGGTCGGTGTAATGTAGAAATGCATCTTTATCGAATCCCACATCTACAAATGCGGCATTCAATCCTGGTATGATCTTTTTCACTTTTCCAAGATATAGATCACCTACAGCAAAGCGGGCATCAATCTTTTCATTGTGAATTTCTACCAATTTCTTTTCTTCTAAAAGGGCAATTTCAACCCCATCAGGAGAACTATTAATAATTAATTCTTTGTTCACGAATAGCAACTTTTAATAAAACATACAACTCGCCTAATAGCGGGAGAATGCTTTATGTTTTTTGAAGACACGGCCACTTTACAAAGGAAGGTAAAAGGTAAAGTAAAGTTGCTAGGTAGAGAAGTGGCGTGCAATGGAAAAGAATACAAGCATTTTTCAATCGAAAAATGCTTGTATTGAATTAGAACTATTTGTTCTTCTTCTTATGACGGTTTTTTCTTAAACGTTTTTTTCTTTTGTGCGTCGCAATTTTATGACGCTTTCTTTTTTTCCCACAAGGCATGTTCGATACTTTTTCTGTTATAAAATATTATTTCTTTAATTCTTTTATTCTTTTGGAGATGGCTTCTTTGGCTTCTGGAATATTCACGCTATTGCTAACTTTTGTATACCATTCAATGGCTAAAGCTTTTTGGTCCGTCAATTCGTAACATTCTGCTAAATGAATCATCGCTTCAATTTGATTAGGCTGAATATTGATCACCGTTAAAAAGCGCTCAATTGCTTTATCATATTGTCCTGATTTTTTACCTCCAAGTGCTAGGATAAACTGACCATAAGCATTGGTTGAATCTTTGTCTACCACTTCTTTGATCTTTGTGATCCCTTGCATAGGATTGTCAGATAGGTTGCCAAACAAATAACAGGCACCTAAATTAATTTTTGCTGAGTCATTTTTTGGATTGATTACCAATGCTTTCTCTAAAAGAACTTTTGCATTTCCAGCGATCCAAGGAAGGAGTGCTGGAGGTGCATCCGGCGTCAGTAGATTGTCTACCAACAGCTGGGCTGCAAAAGTGAGGCTTTTTTCAGAATTTTCCAACAAAGCAGCACTGTAACTGAAATATAAATAGGGAGCTAGTTTTTGAGCTGAATCGGCCCAGAACTTAGTCAATGCCTTGTAGGACTTCAAACTATCCTGGGCATTTTTTGCTTTAATCAATTGATTTTCAATGGATAACAACGATATCTTTTGACTTTCCGAAAGGGCTAATTTAGCCGTATTTAGAATCGATTCGGTTGTAACAACTTGATTTTCAGCTGATTGACTAGGAGCGTTGGCTTCTTTGGCAGTAAATCTAGGGGTAAAAAAGTAGAGCACACTAAATAGTAGTAGCCCTGACAAGATGAGTATAAGCTGTGGTTTTCTCAATGCAAAAAGATTTTTGCAAAGTTAACTACTTACGTTTGCTTTTCACCTCGTTTACGAATTCTTTTGCTGGTTTAAAAGCAGGAATAAAATGTTCAGGAATTTCTACCGCAATATTCTTTTTGATATTTCTACCAATTTTCGCGGCTCTTTTTTTAGTAATAAAGCTGCCAAAGCCACGAATATAGATATTCTGGCCATTTGCTAAACTTTCTTTTACTTCTTTGAACATGGTTTCTAAAGTGACTAAAACGTCAACTTTAGGAATTCCCGTTTTCTCAGAGATTTGATTGATGAGATCAGATTTTCTCATGAAATTTGGTTTTGGGGTTTTTGTACACTAAATATAAGAAATTTTAACTTTTTACAACGATAAGTCCTTTTTTTTTATGCATTTATAGACATATTTTTAAGCTCGTATATATTATAAAAAAATAAATATAATTAATTACGACTATTATACTTGCTTATTTTCTCAATAAACAATGGGATAACTGCCTATTTTTAGGCAATTTTGTGCCTAATGTCTATCTATTTTAACCAACAGCTGCTTCAATGGAATCAAACAATGAACCATCGTGCAATGCCTTGGAAAGGAGAGAAAGATCCCTATAAAATTTGGCTTAGTGAAATCATCCTGCAACAAACAAGGGTGGATCAAGGCAGGGCCTACTACGAAAAGTTCGTTCTTGCCTATCCAACCATACAAGATTTAGCAAAAGCAAAGGACGAGAAAGTTTTTAAATTATGGGAAGGCTTGGGTTATTATAACAGGTGCAGAAACTTATTGCACACTGCAAGATTTATCACAAATCATTTAAAAGGAATTTTTCCAAACACCTATGAGGGACTGCTCCAGCTAAAAGGAATTGGACCTTATACTGCTTCGGCAATTGCTTCTTTTGCATTTAATTTACCTTATGCTGTTGTGGATGGAAATGTTTTTAGAGTGCTTTCTAGATTTCATGGTATCTCAACACCAACGGATACTAAAGAGGGCATTGAAATATTTAATACACTTGCTAATCAAAGCCTTGCAAAAAAGCAACCAGCTTTGTACAATCAAGCTATCATGGATTTTGGGGCCACTGTATGTACGCCAAGCAATCCAGATTGTGTTGCTTGTAATTTGTCATCCAAGTGTGTGGCCTTTAACGTAAATAAAGTCAATCAATTACCTGTTAAGCTAAAACGCATCACTAAAAAGAAAAGATATTTTGATTTCTTTTGCTTCAATTTGAATGGCACTTGGATGTTACAACAAAGGGGCGAAGGGGATGTGTGGAATGGTTTATTTCAGTTTTATGTATTGGAACAGGATCGTATGCCTGATTTTACTGACAATTATTTAGAGACTGTTTTAAAGCATCAATTTGGACTGTCTCAAAAACAATGGAAATACATTGGCGCCAATAAACAACCCCAATTGTTTAAACAAGTTTTAACGCATCAAACCATCGAAGCTAGATTTATTTGCATCCAGTTATCTAAAATGCCTAAAATGCTTCAAAATGCTTTGTGGGTAAAGCCTAAGCAATTGTCAAAATATGCATTTCCAAAAATCATTAATGATTTTTTAGTAACTTTCCACCATGGAAGCGCACTCGAGTAAGTTTATATTTTTAGCAGCCACTTATTTTGATGTTTCAAAAATGCAACAAGATGCTGGTTTGCTTTTATTACTTTTTATCTTACTTTTTTTATCTTTTGCCATTGCAGGATCAGAAGTGGCATTTTTTTCTTTGTCGTATAAGGACATCCAAGTTTTAAAAACAAAAAATCATAAACCACTCAAGAGAATTGTAGACTTATTGGAAGATCCAAAAAAGCTTTTAACTTCTATGTTAATTGCAAATAGCTTTATTAATATATGTATCATCCTAGTAGCTAATATTCTGATTGACCATCTTTTTATTTTTGACCAAATACCTATTCCGGGTTTTGAGTTTATTATTAAGGTTTTAGCTGTTACATTAATGCTTTTATTTTTTGGAGAAATCATGCCAAAAGTGATGGCGACTCAAAACAATATTCGATTTGCACAAGACTTTGGCGGTATCATTCAAGGAGTGTATTTTATTTTTTCTAGAATGAGTGGCATGATGGTGAAGTACACAAATTTGATCGAAAAAAAATTAGCACAAAAAGACACAGGCAATACTTACAGTATGGAGGAATTAGATCATGCTATTGAACTAACAACTTCGCCTAATCATTTGGATAGCGAAAAGAAAATCTTAAAAGGGATTGTCAAATTTGGCAACATCACTGTTCGTCAAATCATGAAAACTAGGCTAGACGTGTATGGCGTAGAAGACAATATCACCTATAATGAATTATTAGAAAGTGTTAAAGAGCATAATTATAGCCGTTTCCCTGTGTATAAGGAGGACTTAGATACGATTGTTGGTATCATACATACCAAGGATTTGATTCCGCATTTGCAAGAAGAAGCTGATTATGCATGGCAAAAATTAATTCGTCCTGTTTTGTTTGTACATGAACAAAAAATGATCGAAGATTTATTAAAGGAATTTCAATCTAAGCGTATTCACTTTGCTATTGTAGTGGATGAATTTGGTGGAACAAGTGGAATCATTACTTTAGAAGATATCTTAGAAGAGATTGTTGGGGATATTAAAGATGAGTTTGATGAAGAGGAATCAATGATCAAAAAAATTGATGATTTTCATTATATCATTGAAGGTAAAACTGCGATCATTGATTTTTGTAATTTTATAGATATTCCTACTAATTTCTTTGATGCAGTGAAGGGAGAGAGTGATACTGTTGCTGGATTGATATTAGAATTGGCTGGTGAATTCCCAACGGTTCAACAAGTGGTAAAATACAAGCAATTCAGTTTTACTGCGCTAGATATCCAGAAAAATCGTATCCATAAAATACAATCCATCATCACCCCTATCACTTCTATTAGCCAGGAAAATGTATAAATTCTTTTTCATTGTACTTATATGCTTTACACTTGGCTTTACTGCTTGTAATTCAAAATTTACTCCAAAAGAGACGGGCTATCCAGCATTAACATTGCCTAATAAAACATACCTAACTGGTGCGGTCACTGGCCTCCCTTATGCTTTTGATATCCCAACTTATGCAGTCGTGGATAAATCTGTGGCGTACAGGGAAGTAGATCAACAAAAAACAGGCTGGATGAACCTGCAATTTCCTACCCTGAATGCAACTTTATATATTAGTTACAATGCGATCCAAAAAAACCAGTTGGATGTATTGGTTCGTGATGCCTACAATTTTGCCAATAACCACTCCAATAAGGCAAGTTTTATAGAAGACTCTGCATTTGAAAATCCAATAGGCCTTCAGGGTGTATTTTTTCACTTGGGCGGAGATGTAGCAAGTCCTTACCAATTCTTTATCACAGATTCTAGTCGTCACTTTTTAAGAGGGGCCCTTTATTTTGATACCACACCAAATGCAGATTCTTTAGCACCAGTGATTGATTTTTTATACCAGGATTTAAAACAACTTGTGAAGACCTTTCATTGGAAATCTTAATCAATTAGTAATACCTTTGTTTTAACCTTTTAGTATGATAATAATTGACCAGGTTTTAGTAAGCGACCAAGTAATCGAGGAACAGTTTGTTTGTGATTTGACAAAGTGTAAGGGAGGCTGCTGTGAAGACGGTGATGCAGGTGCTCCTTTGGATAATCAAGAAAAAGAATACGTGAAGGAGTTTTACGAAATTGTAAAACCTTATATGACCAAGCAGGGTATCAAAGAAGTTGAAACTGTGGGTCCATATTTATATGATAGAGAATTTGGTTGGGTGACACCTACCATCAATGGCGGCATTTGTGCTTATGGTTATAAGGATGAAAAAAATATCATCAAATGTGCTTTCGAGCAAGCCTATAATGATGGTAAAATTTCTTGGAAAAAGCCAATCAGCTGTCATCTATTTCCCATTAAAATACAACAAAGTAAGTCTGATCCATCAATAGAATATATGAACTATGAGCCAAGAGAAGACTTATGCCAAGCGGCTTGTAGCCTTGGTGTTAAATTGAAAGTACCTGCTTATGTGTTTTTGAAAGAATCCATTATTAGAAAATACGGCGATGAATTTTACGAGGCATTAGAAGCTTCTGCAAAACATTTAGCGAAAAAATAATTCTATGGAAAGTATTTACTCAGATTCATTTGATCAAAAAAGTAGCCAGAAAGCGCTGGATAGAGATCATAGAAAAAAAATCAATTTCAATATTGGTAAATACAATGCAGTTGTACCTAAGGGTAAAATGCAATTCAACGATTTAGAAAAAGTAAGATCTCAAGCAAAAAATATTAAATGGGAAGCGGTCGAACACTTGGATTTATATTTAACCCAATTCGAAGAACAGATCACAAAGCGAGGCGCAAAAGTGTTTTGGGCAGAAGATAGTGAGCAAGCCCTTGATTTTATAGGTGCTATCTGCAAGAAAAAAGAATGTAAAACCTTGGTGAAAAGCAAGAGCATGGCCACAGAGGAGATTCACTTGAATGCCTATTTGGAATCTATCGGGGTTGAATCTGTTGAAACCGATTTAGGAGAATATATTCAGCAACTAGATGGTGAAGCACCTTATCATATTGTGACCCCTGCAATGCATAAAAGTAAGGAGGATGTTGCTAAATTATTTGCCGAAAAATTGGGTACAGATATCAATATGACCCCAGAAGAAATGACCTTGGTTGCAAGAAGAAATTTGAGAGAAAAATATGTGCAGGCAGAAATTGGTGTCACTGGTGCTAATTTTATCCTTCCCGATATTGGGGGCATTGCATTAACTGAAAATGAAGGAAATGCCAGACTATCTGCAGCTTTCCCAAAAACACATATTGTTATTGTGGGCATTGAAAAAGTAATTCCTTCTGTGACGGACCTAGGATTACTTTGGCCTTTGTTATCTACTTATGGCACTGGCCAACAAGTGACGGTGTACAATAGTATTATTACCGGACCTAAACAAGCAGATGAATTAGATGGCCCTGAGGATATGTATGTTATTCTATTAGACAACGGCAGAACGAATTTACTCGCTAATGCAAAAAGCAGAGAAGCGCTTTATTGTATTCGTTGCGGCGCTTGTTTAAATGCATGTCCAATTTATAAGAATATCGGTGGACACGCTTATGAAACAACTTATAGTGGCCCAATAGGAAGCGTGATTACCCCTCATTTAAGAGGCATGCATGATTATAAACATTTGAGTTTTGCATCTAGTTTGTGCGGCAACTGCACTGCAGTATGTCCTGTTAAAATTAATTTGCATGAACTATTGCTAGAAAACAGAAGGGAGTCTGTGGTTGCTGGTGAAAGTAATTTTTCTGAAGAGTTTGCTTGGAAGATCTGGAAACAAGCATCCATGAATCGATTGTTGATGAATCAAGGCAATGCCACCATTAAAAATTGGGTAGTTAATAAAATATTTAAAGGTTGGGCCAAGCAAAGATCGCCTTTACAGTTTCCTACAAAGACATTCAATCAACTTTGGAAAGAAAAAAATAAAAAGTAATCCTTCCCGCTAAGCCCTCAGTTTTTTTACATACCATCTGCATCTGAAATAGCATGCACTGGATCCTTTTGATCCTTCAAGCTTTTGTTGACTAAGTAGACACCAATCAAGGTAATAATAGAACCTACTATATTATTCCATGTCATATGCTCATCTAACAAAAGAGAGCCCACCCAAATTGCTACAATTGGATTGATATAAGCATATAAGGATGCGATAGATGATTTTAAATGCTTCATACTATAGATGAAGGATATAAATGCAAATACAGAACCTCCAATCACCATATACACAATAACGCCCCAGGATATTGCAGGTATTTTATTTAAAGGCACATAGTCTCCACTAATTATTGTGATTAATCCCATCATGATTGCGCTCATCAACATCTGCCATCCAATTGAATTGTAGGCATTGATTTTGATTTTTGTTCTTGAGATAATAATGGATCCAATACTCCAAGTGATCATTGCAAAGAAGGATAATACTACACCTAAAATATAATTGCTTCCATGCACTGTTAAACTGTCTTTGTAAAAAATAAATCCAATGCCTAATAGTCCAAGAAACAAACCTATCATGGTTTTGGGTGTAATCTCTATGGCTTTGTAGTAATACCTTTCAATCAATACAACAGATAAAGGATATAAGGCTGCAATCAAAGCAGCTAGTCCACTTGTGATAAATTTTAAACCATAAGTGGCTATACCATTGGAAGATACAAACATCAATAGGGACATGCCTAGTAGCCAAAGAAATTGTTTTTTGGTGGGCAGCTTTTCACCTTTGATTAAAAAGAAGCTCACATACAATGAGCCGCCTAAAAATTGACGAATACTGGCCATCTCAAAAGCGGGCATATGCATTACACCCATCTTACTTGCGACCCAAGTGGTACCCCATACAAGACTTGTAACCGTTAACGCTAAGTAGGCTTTATTTTGATTGGCCATCTTGCAATCTTAGTGTTTGAAATGTCTAAGACCTGTCATGACCATTGCTAAGCCATTTGCCTGGCAGTATGCAATACTATCTTTATCTCTTACAGAACCTCCTGGTTGAATGAATGCCTCGATACCTGCTTCTTGTGCAATTTTTACACAATCATCAAATGGGAAAAAAGCATCAGATGCAAGACTAGCACCTTTAAGATCAAAATTAAATTGCTTTGCTTTTTCAATGGCTTGTCTCAATGCATCTATTCTAGAAGTTTGTCCGCAGCCTTTACCAACCAGTTGCTTATTTTTAATTAAGGCAATTGCATTGCTCTTTAAATGCTTGCAAATAATATTACCAAAAACTAAATCTGCTTTTTCGTTTTCTGTGCAAGGCCTTGCACCTACTTCCTCCCAATTGGTATAATTACCTGTATCTAAGCCTTGTTCAAGGCTTCCGTTCAGGATTGATTTTTTTTGAGTAGGATGTAAATGAACACCTGGCTTTGTTTCAAGTAAGATTCTATTTTTCTTAGTTGTTAAAATGTTCAATGCTGCAGCTTCATATGCAGGGGCAATCAAAACTTCAAAAAATAATTCTTGAATGGCTTCTGCTGTTGGAACGTCGATGGTGCCATTGGTCACTAATACACCTCCAAACGCACTTTCAGGATCCCCAGCCAATGCAGCTTCCCAACTTTCAAACACAGTAGCTCTTTGCGCCACACCACATACATTGGTATGCTTGATAATGGCAAAGCTTATTTGAGGTAAGTCTTGGATCAATGCAATGGCAGCGTCTACGTCTACTAAATTATTATAGGATAATTCTTTGCCGTTTAATTGTGTAAACCAGGTATCTAAATCACCATAGAAAGTGGCTACCTGATGTGGGTTTTCTCCATAGCGCAATGTCTTGCCTAAAGTTGGATTAAAATAATTACTAATCGCAATATCATAATGCATTACTACTTCAAAAGCCTTTGCAGCAAAAGCTTTTCTTTGATCTAAGCTTGTGCTTCCAGCTTGGTCAATCAATATTTTATTAAGTACTGCATAATCGTCTTTTGCTGCAAGCACAGTCAAGTCTCTAAAGTTTTTAGCGGCAGCTCTAATCATAGATGGGCCACCAATATCAATCTTTTCTATAATGGCTTTTTCTTCTGTGGTGGTCCTTAGTGTTTCCTCAAATGGATATAAATCAACAATGACAAGGTCAATGGCTGGTATCTTGAACTCCTCCATTTCTTTTAAATCCTGTGCCTCGTATCTTCTTCCTAAAATACCTCCAAAAACAGAAGGGTGTAATGTTTTTACACGGCCACCTAAAATAGAGGGATAACCAGTTACAGACTCAACAGCCACACAGGGGATGCCTAAGTCTTCTAAAAATTTTTGAGTTCCACCAGTAGAATAGATGGTGATATTTTGCTGATGAAGTGTTCTAGCCAATGGCTCTAAACCATCCTTGTAAAAAACAGAGATTAATGCTGATTGTATTTTCTTTTCCATATGTAAAGGTACGAGCTTCTACTTTTTTGTCCGGCTCGGATTTTCCACAAAATGGGTTAAAGACTGAATAACTTTATGACACTATAAACACAGGTTCCAAATAGCAGCATTAACAATGCATTTGGGGTTCTGTTTAAAAGCCAATATAAGCCTACAAAGAGGCAGAAATAATAATATACCAGCCCTGCAATCCCCAAATTGTACTGTCGATCCTCCATCTGAAAAAATTGAAAAACTAGGCCAATGCTTTTATTCATGGTTTCAATATACCAGCTAATTCCTTTTGCAATGATTTCCTGTACAAATGCAATCCTGGGTAAGACCATCAATACCAATAAACCATATAAGAGGATGCTGCTTAAGGGTACAAATAGGAAATTACCAATAATAGACAAACTAGAGCTTGTATGAAAATAATACAACACAATAGGCAATGTGGTTAATTGCGCAGCGATAGAGATGGCCAGATTACTCCAAGCAATTTGTAAAAATTTATTGTCCATGGGTACTAATTGTACAAGGGGTTGATATATGAAATGAATACCCACCACGGCTGCATAAGAGAGCTGAAGTCCAATACTTGAAATAATTTGACTATTGTACAGCAGTACTAGCAGGATACCAATACTAATGGTGTTAAGGGAAAAAATATTTTGATAAAAAAATCGACCAATCAATATTGCACTAAAAAATAAACTCGCTCTAACCACAGATGGTCCAGCATTTGCGATAAGCGTGTAGGACCAAACAAGCAAGAGTAGGGTGATCAATTTTGTCCATCTTGCCCAAAGTTGATTGGGTAACCAACGCGTACATTTTTCTAATAGTTTAAATAAAATATCTAGATGCATGCCGCTGATGGCGATGATATGCAGTATACCAAGTTGTTGATAGGCTGTTTTTAGAGAAGAAGACATTTCTGTTTTTATGCCAAACAATAAACTCTTTGCAAACGAATTGGATTCGGGGTTTGTAAATGCATGGTCTAATTTTGCAGTAAAGTATTGTCTGGCATCATTGACCCAATCTGCCGAAACCAGTTCACTCAAAAATGAATTTGAAGCGTGGTATTGTGCAACAGTTGCGCCCCAAACTAATAATACCAATGTTGGAGCTAGTTTAAAAGCGCTTGCTTTGTATCGGAATGCATGCGTAATGCATAAAAGAATATTGCTTACACAAACAATAAGCATTAATATGGTTGCATCTGGTATTGGCCAGTATTGCTTGGTAGCGTTAAACGTTAAAAACCCAATTAAAAAGTAACAACAAATAAAAAAAATTGGATTGGACGCCCTCCATAGGATCAATTTATTTTGCATCTACAATCATAATGCAAAAACATCGCCCTAAAATTTCGGTAAATACTTATTTCCCTAAAATAAAAATCGCCAATTTCTTATGCAGTTCTGGCTTATTGTTTTTCCAATACTGTATGGTAGCTGTCTTGATTGATTCAGTGGGTCCGGTGATGTCTACGCCAATGCATAGTTGGGTCGTAGGATGGCATGTTTGAAGGATGGCTTCTAATAAGGGATTATTTCTGTAAGGTGTTTCAATAAATAATTGCGCAATCCCATTGCTTGTCACAATTTGTTCCAATTGCTGAATCTTCTTTTTTCTTTCTGTTGCATCTATTGGCAGGTATCCATTAAATGTAAACCCTTGTCCATTAAATCCACTTGCCATTAAAGACAATAAGATAGAGGATGGTCCCATATAGGGCTTGACGGTAGCGCCTAATTGCTGCGCTGCGTTCACCAATAGTTGCCCTGGGTCTGCAATCCCTGCACAACCTGCTTCTGAGACAATGCCGATTGTTTTTCCTGATTTCAAAATTTGAATAAAATTATTGATCTGCGCTTCTTCTACTTGGTGAATGGTAAACCACTGGTAATTGTCGATCACCATCTCTTTCCATATTTTTTTAAAATACCTTCTGGTTGTCTTTTCATTTTCTACAAAAAATACATCGCATGACTTGATCCATTGATCGATATCTTTTGGAATGGCTTCCCAACCTTCCTCATGCAATAACATAGGCAACAATAATACTTTTCCTAATGCTTCTTTCATGATTCAGTTTCTTTAATTTCTTGAGTATTCAAATGCGCAGCAACCAATGCATAAAAAGGAGCAGTGATCCATCCAATCATTGGTATTAAATGCAAAAGATAAAATACAATCCCATTCCCTGTAGGAAGCCCTTTGTGATTATTGAGATATACAGCGGCAAAATTTCTGTTATGTTTTTCTGTAGCCAATCCAAAATCCATCATGGCAAATCCAAGAAAATAACTTTCCATTAAAATTGTAAACAATGGTGTAAACCATCCAACAACAGGCAATGTGCAAACTAAAACAATAGGAATTAGATACACTGTCTGCCATAGCATATTATTTAAATTAACTACCACCGACCTCATGACTAATTTGAAATAGTCTTCCTTATTTAAAACAAATGGAATTGATTGTTGTATTGCGACAATACGTAAATGCAAATAGGCAAATAGCGGTGCGAAGAAAATTAAAAAAAGATACTTGAATAAGGCAAAGTAAAAAAGTAATAAAGTAAACCAGAGCCAGAAACTACCCATAGTGATAAAAAATCCAAGCCAATTGCTATTTAAGCTATCAATGAATGCTTTCAGGCCCGTTTTTAAAATGATTGACTCAATGAAGAAACTTGAAGTTTGTCCAAAATAGTTCATGCCAATGATTAATAAACTGGTGTAAAGAATGCCTGGCACAACCATCCATTTCCATAATTTATGTGTTAAAATAAATTGATGGGCTAAAAAGTAAGCGCGTATGGATAAAATTAGTTCTTTAAGCAATGCTTCGTATTTGGGATAAAGATACGAACGAACCGGGACCTATGATTGCATTTTAGTACCAAATGCAAGATCTCCTGCGTCACCTAAGCCCGGCACGATATAGCTCTTATCATTTAAAACAGGATCAATTGCAGCACACCAAATTGGGGTATCTGCGCCTAGTTCTTTTTCAACATGTTCAATACCTTTCTGACTAGCAATGGTCACTACAATATGAATTTGTACTGGGGTATATGTTTTTTGTATCGCTTGAATTGTCTCCACCAAAGATGCGCCTGTGGCAAGCATAGGATCACATAAAATTAAAACACGGCCATTTAAATTAGGACAACTTAAGTATTCAAGACTGATTTCAAAACTACCATCTGGGTGGTGTTTTCTGTATGCAGAGATAAAGGCATTGTCTGCCTTATCAAAATAGTTCAACATGCCCTGGTGTAATGGTAGGCCAGCTCTTAGGATGGTCGCCAATACGGGTTGTTCAGATAATAATTGAGTAGGAGCAATACCCAACGGGGTAGTGACTTCAGCAGATTTATATTGCAAGGTCTTACTTAATTCATAAGCAGCTACTTCTCCAATACGTTCTATATTTCTTCTAAAACGCATTCTATCATTTTGCACATGTACATCTCTTAATTCTGCTACCCAATGATTTAGTAAACTATTATTTTTGCTTAAGTCTATGACCATATATTTTTAATTACGTTTCAGTTAAAATTTCAATACTATAAAATTAATATAATTTAAATTGGTCTCCATCAAAAAGCCCAAGATCACTCATTTTTATGTGTGGAATCACCAATAATGCCATAAAACTAAGGGTCATAAAGGGTGATCCAAGTTTTGTGCCTAATGCTTTAGCCATTTTATCAATTTCAATATAATCATTAGCAACCTTGTAAGGATCCTCGGTACTCATTAATCCAGCAACTGGCAGGCCAATGACTTTTGATAATTCATTTTGTACGCAACTGATGCCGCCTTTTTCATGCACTACTAAGTTGATCGCTTTTAAAATACTTTCGTCGTCTACACCAACTGCAATGATATTGTGACTATCATGTGCTACGGTAGATGCGATAGCGCCGGATTTAAATCCAAATGATTGAATGAGTCCAACTTTTGGTACTGCCGCATGGTAGCGATTGTATACCACCACTTTTAAAATATCTTTTTCTGTATCTGATACAATCTTGTTGTCTATGATAGTGGGCTTTGTCCAAACTACATTGGTAATCAATTGCCCGTCGATAGCATGTATTACTGGAACCATACCATCTTTGCTTGGATAAGTTGCAATAGGTAGTTCAAGGTCTGATATAGTAATTGGATGGGCGTTGAACTGATTGATACTTGTTGCTTGAACAGGCTCGATCAATGAAAGACCATCTTTTGCAACTAATTGCCCATCAATATATGTTTCAAGGACTTTAAAATGGATAAGGTCTTCTACCAATATTAAGTTTGCGGGATCATTTACCCTTGCGTATCCTGTTGGTAATTTATAATGTAATACTGGATTAATACATGCAGCCCTCAACACATTGAATATATTGATTCCTTTAGCGATGGCTCTTGCACATAATTGATTGATATGACCTTCTAATAAACTATCAGGATGTTTATCGTCGCTGCACAACATGATTTTTTTGGGATGGTCGTCTATTAATTCGTACAATGCTTCAAAATTTTTAGCAGCACTTCCTTCCCGAATTAAAATATGCATTCCAAAACTTAATTTATCTATCGCTTCTTCCATCGTGAAACATTCGTGGTCGGTGCTAATGCCTGCCTCTATATATTGTTTTGCTAGTTCACCCATTAGTCCTGGTGCATGTCCATCAACAGGTTTACCTATGGCATGAGCTGCTTTTATTTTTTGCATGACTTCTGTATCCTGGTGTAAAACGCCAGGGAAGTTCATCATTTCACTTAAATAATAAATATCAGGAGAAGCTAAGAGCTTTGCAGTAGCGATACTATCAATCGCTGCACCTGCTGTTTCAAATGCGGTTGCAGGTACGCAACTTGGTGCGCCAAAGAAAAAATGAAAGGGGACTTTCTTGCCATTGTCAATCATGTATTGCACCCCCTCTAATCCACACACATTCGCAATCTCATGCGGGTCACTAATAGTGCCAATCGTGCCATGCACCACGGCCATTCTTGCAAAAGAGCTTGGTACAAGCATACTACTTTCAATGTGCACATGACTGTCAATAAAACCTGGTAAGATAAATTGATTCGGCGCTTCATCACATTCAGTGATGGATAAAATCATGCCTTCTTGAATGAATACGGTTGCTGGATAAATACGCTTTTGTAAAATATCAACGTATTGCCCATGAATGGTATTTGTTTGCATGGTATTGCTTAGTGTTGCTTCGTGTTGTGAATTAAAACCAGTAACTCAACTTAAAGATAAGGGCTCTATTTTTACTTTTGAATAAAGGGTCTGTAAAATAGTTATCCGTATACACTAAAAAGAAATCACTCATTGGCTTATAGCGGTATTGTAATCTGCTATTGATATTGAAATTATTACTCTGTGTGTTGTACTGTATAAAGGTGGTCCAAAATAATTGGGTACTAAAATTGTATTCAATTCTTGGCGCGATTAAGACCAATCTAGTGCTGCCATAATTTCCAGGCAACCTTATTTGGTTAAATTGTGCATTCAATCGAAGGTTTAGGTGCGGCTGGTGCCTCCAATTGATACCAAGTCCAAATCCTTCAACTTGGCCATTGTAAAATTGACCAACCGTAATTTCAGAAACCCATCCAAATAGTTTTCTAGTATCGGATACATAATTGAATCTAAATTGGCCATATTGGTATTGCTTTGCAGGCAGAGGTATTCCGTCAGTAAAGCTCGTTGGAAAGAGTAAATTAGTGATATTATTACTTAAGCTAAGATTAAAACTAGATGCGTTTTTAAAATCAGTTTTTAATTGCAATGAACTTTCTAATTCATTGAAACTATTATCGGGATTTAATACCACATAGTTTTGAGCAGTTAGTTCCGACTTACCAATCTTGCCTTTCGCTGGCATCAATGTATAACTGATTTCAGAAAAAACATGTTTGAATCCAATACGAATGCTTGTATCCCTCTCTGCATCGTAATTGCTTATCCTTTGCACGAATCCCATATCCGTATAGTAGTTCTTGCCAACATTTGCAAGGTCAAGTACAAAACCAAAATTTCTTCCATTATAACTTACTCCAGCTTCTGCATAGTTATTTAAGTTTTTAATAGTAGGTTTTATGGATTGATTGTAGTTGGCCCAATAACTAAAACTTCCAGCTGGATTGGAGTACTCAAATGTAATCCCAGCATTACGTCCATATTTGTCCAGTGGATTCTTTTTTTCTTCCTCCACAGAAATGAAATTTTCTCTATTCAAAAAATAGCCCTTGACCATAGATCTTTTTAACACCCTTTTCTGCCATGTAAAAGCGGAGAAATTTTCGGGTGCATAATTGCCTTTCCTTCCTGTTTGCATATTCATTGCGCCAATCCTTACATCAGGGGATAAATTACCAGAGAGCCTTGCACCAAATAGGATCGGAATTTTATTGCCTTCTTTATCTAAGCCAATCGTTCTCGAATAGAATGGACGAATTGGTGGGATACCAAATCCAGCAAATAGATCTGCATTTTCTAAAAAGAATGCCCTTCGCTCCGGTAAGAAAATATTAAACCTGGTTAGGTTGGTCACTTGGTTATCTACCTCTACTTGTGAGAAATCTGGATTCACTGTTAAGTCTAAATTCAAAGAAGAGTTCAAAGCAATTTTAGCATCAAAGCCAACATTACCAGTGGTTTCTGTCTTGCTGGTTGATTTATCTTCGCTAATACCGCCAGTTAAATAGGGTAACAGAATTACATTATTATTACTTGCTGGTGGGTTGGTTGGCCACTTCATTAATCCTGTATATCCTAAGTCGTATGATTTAAAATTTGGCCCAATCCTAGTCCATGTACTGTACTCAAAATTTTTAGCGTCGATTCGTACAAAGTTAACGCCCCAATTTTTATTTTCTGAATTATAACGAATGGACTTTAAAGGGATGGCAATTTCAGCAATCCAGTAATTACCATAATCTTTGGTCATCGAAAACCACTTGGTATCCCAGCTATAACTAATTCCCCCATCACTACTACCAGTTAGCTGATCTTCTGATTGAACATTCAGTGCACTAACAACAAAATAAAATCCGTTTGTCTTTTGATTCAAAGGATCTAGAACAACTGCAACACCATCGTTGCCATCATGCCCAATATCTCTTTTTAAACTTCTGATAATGGCCGTGCCGCTATCATATACTTTGAAAGCAAAGTATAAATTTTTATCATCGAACAAATATTTAACCTCGGTTTGTTTTTTTGGGGCGCCAATATCATTGGGAAACTTCTTATTAAATTGACTTACTGCCTGCACCGTATTCCAAGCAGGTTCATCCAAAATACCATCTAATTTAATGGGTCCCTTTGTAGGTTGAATCGTCAACTGAAAGGACTCCTGAATAGTCGCATTGGTTTGCGTTTTGCCATCAAGGCAAAAGAGGTTCAAAGCAAGTAGAAGCGGGATGAGCGATAATCTATTCATTCAATCATGTTGGACAGCAAATATCCAATGATTTAAAGATAGATCAATAAGGATTGTTATAAGTGGAAAATAAGAAGTTTTAATGATCTTTTGGTGCTCTATTGGGTATGATTATAGTTTAATCACGGTCAAGTATGTCTGGTCGTCTTTGCTTGGTCCTAATCAATGCCTGCTCAGATCTCCATTGATCCACCTTTTTTGGATCACCTTGTAACAGTACTTCAGGGACAGCTAATCCACGAAAGTCGGCTGGCCTAGAAAATACGGGGGGTGCCAATAAATTATCTTGAAAAGAATCGGTCAGTGCAGAGGTTTCGTCATTTAATACACCAGGAATCAATCTGCCTACTGCATCTACAATGACTGCAGCGGCTAATTCTCCTCCACTCAGCACATAATCACCAATAGATATTTCTTGTGTTACGTATAAGTCTCGAATTCTTTGATCAATGCCTTTATAGTGACCGCAAATAATAAGAATTCTATTTTTTAAGGATAAAGTGTTGGCGTCTTTTTGATCGAATCTTTTGCCATCAGGTGTAACAAAAATGATTTCATCATATGCGCCGCCTTCTTTTTGTAAATCGTCAATCGCATTGGCCAATGGCTCACACATGATCACCATGCCTGCGCCGCCTCCATATTGATAGTCATCCACCTGTCCATGTTTATTAATGGCCCAGTTTCTTAATTGATGCATCTTGATATGAAGATGCCCGCGTTCTTGTGCACGCTTCATGATGCTATGTGCAAAAGGACTTTCAAGAAGTTCCGGAAGGACTGTTAGAATTTCAATGGTCATGCTACAAAGATAATTGAGATTAGTCCAAAAAATCGCCTAAATCTCGACGGTTCTTTTTGGTTGGTCGCCCAATCTTACTCAAGCGTTTTCCAGTTTGAAATGTTGCTGCAACCTGCCTCACGCGCTCTAATTCTTCTATTGGTGTAAGGTCTTCATAATGCTTAATAGCTTCAGCATAGGCCACTCGGCCATCTAATAATTGAGTTACTTTCAATACCCAATTCTTATGTTCTGTTCTTGCTTCATAGACATCGCCAATGACCACATTGCGAGAAGCTTTTACGTTTTCGCCATTTAATTTCACACGCCCTTTATCAATCGCTTCAGTCGCCATACTTCTTGACTTAAACACGCGGATAGACCACAAGTATTTATCGAGTCTTAATTTTTCTTTCTTTAGTTCTGGCGCAGACATGTATCCTTATTTTTTTTCGGCAAAGAATTGGTGGAAATAAGGGATGGTTTCAATGCCTTTATAAAAATTCACGATATCATATTTTTCATTTGGACTGTGCAAATTATCACTATCCAAACCAAATCCCATGAATACAATTTTCAATCCAAGTTCCTGTTCAAATAGTGAACAAATAGGAATACTGCCACCACCTCTTACAGGAATTGGTTCTTTACCAAATGTGGTTGCAATGGCTTTTGCAGCACTTTGGTATTCGTGAGAATCAATTGGTGTGATATAGGGTTCGCCACCATGATGCTCAAAAGCAGATACAGTCACATTATCAGGTGCGATAGATTTAAAGTAATTCAATACTTTTTCAGTAATGACAGTAGAAGATTGATTTGGTACTAACCTACATGAAATTTTAGCAAATGCTTTAGATGGTAAAACTGTTTTTGCGCCTTCTCCTGTATATCCGCCCCAGATACCATTCACTTCTAGTGTTGGTCTGATACCTGTTCTTTCATTGGTGCTATATCCTTTTTCGCCCCAAACATTCGCTATACCTAAGTCTTGCTTAAACTCATTTAAATCAAAAGGTGCTTCAGCCATTTTTGCTCGTTCAGCATCTGTCGATTCAATCACATCATCATAAAATCCAGGGATAGTGATATGGTTATTTTCATCATGACATGCTGCAATCATTTTAGACAATATTGTAATTGGATTGGCTACCGCGCCACCATACACGCCACTATGTAAATCTCTGTTTGGTCCTGTTACTTCTATTTCGATATAGCTTAATCCGCGCACTCCAATATCGATTGAAGGATTGTCCATACTAATCATTGCAGTGTCGCTAATTAAGATGACATCTGCTTTTAATAAATCCTTATTTGCTTTTACAAAGGTGGCCAAATTAGGACTTCCAATTTCTTCCTCACCTTCTATGACAAATTTAATATTAGTGCACATACTATTGGTCTTGGTCATGATCTCCAATGCCTTTACATGCATATAAAATTGTCCTTTGTCGTCACAAGCACCTCTTGCAAAAATTTTCCCATCAATAATTGTTGGTTCAAATGGGCCACTATGCCATAATTCCAGAGGATCAGCAGGTTGCACATCGTAATGTCCGTATACTAAAACTGTTGGGAAACTTGGGTCAACAATAATTTCTCCATAAACAATAGGGTGTCCTTCTGTTTCATAAATGGTTGCAATTTGCGCTCCAGCATCTGTTAATGATTTTGCCACTGCTTTTGCACATGCTTGCATGTCATCATTGTGTTCTGATTTTGCACTCACACTTGGTATGCGTAATAAGTCCAACAATTCTTGTAAAAAACGATCCTTATTTACTTCTTGAAATTCCTTCCATGCGTTCATATTCTATAATTTTTTTTGAAAATTTTATGATGCTTATTTATGCTAATTGATGTTTTAAATCAGATAATACATTTTCAATGGTCCAATCTAGTTTTTGTTCAAAAGGTGCCTTTCTTTGCGCACAATTTTCTGCCAAACAAATCGGGCAACTGTAGGACATACATCCATCGGTGTGCACAAAAAATTCAATACTTACACCAAATTTGTTCTTGATTAAATTTGTAAATTCCTCTACTACCTGATGCGCTTCGTTTACATTTAAAAACCAAGGCACAGTAAGGTGGCAGTCTATATGCATTAAGCTACCATACTTAATCACTCTTAAATTATGCAAATCAACCCACTGCACATTTCTGTTTTTATTCAGTTCGCTCACTACTTCCTCTAATAAAGCAAGGTCTGCTTCGTCCATGATACCAGCTAAGGAAGCTCTAATAATTTTATAGCCATTGTATATTATCCAGAAGCTCATTAAGATGGCGAGTATCGCATCAATGCCGGTGATATTGGTCAATAGTACAATACCAATGCCAATGGATACTGCAAATGTGGTAAAGCTATCTAAAATCAAATGTTGTCCACTTGAAACCAATGCAAGTGATTTATTTTTAGTGCCCATTCTTTTTGCAATCAAGCCGGCAAATAAATTTAAAAAAGCGGTGACTAACAAAACCCATAAGCCATTGTCTAGACTATGTAATTCGCTAGGTTTAAAAATCGCACTGATCGATTCGTAAAAAATAATTAAACCAGCTGCAATGATTAAACTTCCTTCAAAGGCAGCAGAAATAAATTCTGCCTTCCCATGACCATAAGGATGCTCTTTGTCTTTGGGCTTAGAGGCCACATATAAACTGTATAGTCCAATGGCACCGGCCAATACATTCACAATACTCTCTAGTGCATCGGACAATACAGAAAGAGAGTGTGTCATAAAATAGGCCACAAACTTCAATACAAACAGAATGACACTTAAGAAAGTGACATAAAACTGTATTTTTAAATTCTGTTTAGCTGCTTGCAAGGGGATGAAGTTTTAATTGACTTAGAATTTGTTTGCGTTGTATCTTTCTTCTACAAATTTCCAATTCACAAGATTCCACCAATTGTTGATATAGTCTGCTCTTTTATTCTGGTATTTTAAATAATAAGCGTGCTCCCAAACGTCTAATCCTAATAGTGGATATCCTTTAACTTCAGCAATATCCATCAGTGGGTTATCTTGGTTTGGGGTAGTACATATTGAAAGTCCACCTTTATCATTCACAATCAACCAAGCCCAACCACTTCCGAATCTATTCTTTGCTGCTTCTGAAAATGCTTTTTGAAAATCTGCAAAAGTTCCAAATGATTTTTCAATCGCATTTGCTAAACTGCCTGTTGGCATTGAAGCTGGTGCAGGTTGCATCGATTGCCAAAATAATTCGTGGTTATAGTGGCCGCCTGCATTGTTGCGCATTTTTGTAGAATACTTTGAGATGGATGCTATTAAACTCGTGATGGATGTGGTTTTTACATCTACCTTTTCTGCAACACAAGCATCGTTTAAATTTTTTGTATAACCTGCCGCGTGCTTTGTGTGATGAATTTCCATTGTCATTGCATCTATAAATGGCTCTAAAGCATTGTAGGCATAGGGCAAAGGAATTTGTTGAAAATTGATCTCCTGATTTATTGGCAATACACCTAGTGTGTGCATTAGCGGCATACTTGCCATCGCAATGCTTGCTTTGCCGGTTTGTTTGATAAACTGACGACGGCTATTAATTGAAGAAGACATAGGATTATTTTTTAAAGTACTTCTGTAAAGTTACCTTAATTGGCTGTAAAAAACGGTAGTAAAATTCTTGGTTAAACAACTGTGAATCACGCATGGCCTTATAGGTTAAGAATAGGCCCACAGGTATTAAAAAAAGACTAGATAACCACATACCAGCATACACCGACCATTGCCCAGACTTTGCTAGTTTTTCACCAAAATTATTAAGTAGGAAAAAGACCACAAAAAACGCAATCGCCGAAACCATTGGAGCGCCCAAGCCTCCTTTTCTTATAATTGCACCCAATGGAGCCCCAATTAAAAACAGCACAATACAAGCAAAAGAGAGGGTGAACTTTCGATGCCATTCAATAGCGTGCATTGTTTCGGCATGTTGCTGTTCCTTGTATAGATTTACTAAACTTGCTAAATTATTTTGAAGCGACTGAAATTGGTATCCTGCAGATTCTACGACCGACATCTTTTCTTCTGCCGGAATCAATGCTTTAAAATTTTTGGTATCAGCTACCTTTACTTTTTTATAAAGTTCATTACTGTCCTTCAACAACATGAATTTTAAATAGGGGTAGATTTCAATCGTTGCTTTCTTGATAAAAAAACTATCCATTGATTGTATGGAATCAATTGCTTTCCCTAATTGCCTTACACTTAACATTTTGGGATCATAAAATACATCCACTGTTTTATTCATCTGAAAACTTTTCAGGTCAAACACTTTTTTGTATTCTTTAAAATTAAGTCTAGTAAATTCTGTATTGGTTGTGGCCCGATAACCTTTTTCTTGATAACGCCAGCCATTGTATAAAATAAATTCTAAAAACTTTTTATCAGGTGTAACGCGCATCACGCCTGACTTTGCCATAATCATATTGTCTTGTAATCCAAATCTTTTCTCAAAAATAACAATGTCATTGATCACACTATCATTGGATTCTTTCTTACCTAATTTGATTACATATCCATCAATTTTATCGTAAAAAACACCTTCTTTTAAATCAATAGCAGGCTTTGAAACAATGATTTCATATTTCAAAGTGGTAAGCCGCATTTGAGAGACAGGAATAATATTATTCGCCAATAAAAAAGCGATACCTGCAAGACCAATGGCAAAAATAAAGAGTGGACGCATGAAACGAATCAGTGGAATACCTGCAGACTTAATGGCAATGAGTTCAAAACTTTCACCCAGATTTCCAAAGGTCATGATTGATGAGAACAGCAATGCCAATGGGATGGCAGTGGTCAACATACTAATAGATACGAGTCCAACTAATTTTAAAATAATGAAAGTATCCAATCCCTTTCCAACTAAGTCGTCTATGTAAAGCCAAAAGAATTGCATGGTCAGCACGAATATAGAAATAGTCAATGCTGCCAAAAAGGGTCCTATAAATGCCCTGAGAATTAGTATGTCTAATTTTTTGAACAAAATTGTAGTGCTAGCTACCTATTCTATAAAATAGCTCTTTGATTTGATAACCCCAAAGTTGACTCTGGTCTTTGATTTCATTTTTCTCAGCAAAATCCTTGATGATCAAAACCGTTTGGTTTGAAATTTCTGTTTTTTCGATACTGAATTCAAAGTATTCATTTTTTTCGCTGTGTAACCATCTAAATCGAATGAATTTATTTTCTTCTTGATCTAAAATCTCTGCCTTATCTGGTGTACCACCATTCCATGAAAAACTGAACACATTCTCCCATTCATCCACTTTATCTGCAAACCATTCTTGTAAACCAGACGCAGTGGAGAGGAATTCAAATAAGATTGCAGGTGAACATCTAACCGGAAACTCAAGTGTAAATAGTAATTTTTTACTCATAATATCATTATACCCAAAAAGGGCTCGTTTGATGCAATAATATTAAATAAAAGCATGCCTCCAAGTATTTTAATCACTTAATTCGTTAACAAACTGTAAAGACTTCAAATATTAGCTTATTTTCTACTCTATTTATACTGATTATCAATATTTTAAATCATGTTGTAAATTTGCTTCATTGGGTTATTTTGGAAAAAATTGAACTTAAAATGACCTGATTTTCAGTGCCTTTGATGACTTATCTTTGCAAACTATAAAGACAGTCCTATGTTCAATGCACTTAGCGAAAAATTAGAATCAGCGTTTAAACATCTAAAAGGCCAATCCCGCATCAATGAATTGAATGTGGCCAATACCCTTAAAGATATCAGAAAAGCTTTGTTGGATGCCGATGTGAACTTTAAGATTGCCAAGGAATTTACAGATAGTATTAAAGAAAAAGCTGTCGGTGAAAAAGTAATCAATGCCATTAGTCCTGGTCAATTGATGGTTAAAATTGTGCAGGATGAATTGACGGCATTAATGGGTTCAGAAGCAAGTTTATTAGATACTTCAAAAAATCCAACCATCATTTTAGTTGCAGGTTTGCAGGGTAGTGGTAAGACCACTTTCTCTGGTAAATTGGCAACCTACCTCAAAGCACAAAAAAAATCTCCACTATTGGTAGCTGCTGATATTTATCGTCCTGCAGCCATGGACCAGTTGACTGTTTTAGCTGAACAAATTGGGGTAGATATTTTTGTAGAGCGCGAAAATAAAGATGCTGTTTCAATTGCACAAAATGCAATTGCATATGCAAAACAAAATAATAAAAATGTCATTATCATCGATACTGCAGGTCGTCTTGCAGTAGACGAAATGATGATGAATGAAGTGGCAAATATTAAATCTGCCATTCAACCACAAGAAATTTTATTTGTGGTAGATTCAATGACAGGGCAGGATGCAGTCAATACTGCAAAGACTTTCAACGATCGATTAGATTTTACTGGAGTTGTTTTAACAAAGTTAGATGGCGATACAAGAGGTGGTGCTGCTTTGTCCATCAAGTATACTGTGAACAAGCCAATCAAGTTCATGAGTAGTGGAGAGAAGATGGATACTTTGGATATTTTTTATCCAGAGAGGATGGCGCAAAGGATTTTAGGGATGGGTGATATTACTTCTTTAGTTGAAAAAGCACAAGCTCAATTTGATGAAGCCGAAGCAAAAAAATTAGAGAAGAAAATTAGAAAAAATCAATTTGATTTTGAGGATTTTTTAACCCAGATTCAGCAGATCAAAAAAATGGGCAACCTGAAAGATTTAATGGGAATGATTCCAGGTGTTGGAAAAAGTATCAAAGATATAGACATCAAAGAAGATGCTTTCAAAGGAGTTGAGTCCATCATTCAATCCATGACTTTAATTGAGCGAAGAAATCCAGATATTTTAACGCCAAGTAGAAAAGCAAGAATTGCGAAAGGTGCCGGAAAAGACTTGGCAGAAATCAATGCCTTTATCAAGCAGTTTGACCAAATGAAACAAATGATGAAGATGATGAGCGGTCCTGCAGGTGCTGCAATGGCTAGCAAAATGCCAGGGATGAGAAGATAATCGCCCTCTGTCTTTTTTATAAATGGTTGATTTTCAATATTTTTTGACAAATTTGGCTTTCTTATCCTATTTAATTGGGTGAATTCAGCAGGTTTTTATAACTTTGCACCCTTAACCCTATTTGTTAACGCCTA